>CAZDNG010000038.1:6127-82340 GCA_964506835.1 uncultured Polyangiaceae bacterium | reverse complement strand
CGGCACGCGGTGTTCAGTCGTCTTCAGCCCGTACACGCCGCAAAAATGCGCCGGCAACCGGATCGACCCGGCGAGGTCCGAGCCGATTTCGAACGCGGTCATTCCGGTCGCGACCCCAGCCGCCGCGCCGCCGCTCGAGCCGCCCGCGGTGCGTTCCAGGTTCCAGGGGTTCGACGTGCGACCGAAAATCGGGTTGTTACTCTGAAAATCGGCGAGAAACGGCGCCACGTTGGTGTGCCCGATGAGGATGGCGCCCGCGGCGCGGAGTCGCGCCGCGACGGTGGCGTCTTGGTCCGCGACGCGATCGAAGACCGGCGAACCGATCGTCGTGCGCAGGCCCCGGACGTCGATGCCGTCCTTCAAGGTGAGGGGCACGCCGTGGAGCGGTCCACGGCTGAGCCCTCGTGCGAGCTCGACGTCCGCCGCTTCCGCTTCGCGGCGCGCGGCATCGAGATCCATCGACACCACGGCGACCAGGGACGGATTTCGACGTTCGATGATGGCGACCTGCGCCGCGAGGGCCTGGACGGCCGACACCTCTCGCCGGGCGATCCGACGCGCGAGCTCGCTCGCCGATGGCTCCATGACCTCGACGTAGCGATCGCGGGCCGCGAGCGTCAAGCGAACGGGCAGCGTTGCCAGTAGATACGTCGGTCCCTAGGTTCCCCGGCATGGCGAAAATGAGAGCAGTCCAAGTTTCGAAGCCGGGCGGCCCGTTCGAGGTCGTCGAGCGCGACGTCCGCGATCCGGGCCCGAACGAGGTGCGTGTGAAAGTCGAAGCGTGCGGCGTCTGTCATAGCGACGTCGTGACGCGGGGCGGGCAATTTCCGGGGCTCACACTGCCTCGGATCCCCGGCCACGAGATCGCTGGCCGCGTGGACGCGGTCGGCTCGCGCGTCACCTCGTGGAAGGTCGGCGACCGCGTCGGCGTGGGCTGGCACGGCGGACATTGTTTCGTGTGCGATCCGTGTCGCAAGGGTGATTTCATGACCTGCGTGAACGGCAAGGTCACGGGGGTCAGCTTCGACGGCGGCTACGCCGAGTACGCCGTGGTTCCCTTCGAAGCGCTCGCGCGGATCCCGGAAACGCTCGACGCGGCTGATGCCGGGCCGCTCCTCTGCGCCGGCGTCACGACGTTCAACGCGCTTCGTAACGTCGGCGCTCGCGCGGGCGACACGGTCGCCGTCCAGGGGATCGGCGGGCTCGGGCACCTCGGCATTCAATTCGCGTCGCGCATGGGGTTCCGCACCATCGCCGTCTCGCGCGGCGCAGACAAGGAAGCGCTTGCGCGCGAGCTCGGCGCACACGACTACATCGACACCGACAAGGTCGACGTGGCTCAGGGTCTTCAGAAGCTCGGCGGCGCGGACGTCGTGCTCGCGACGGCTCCGAACAGCGCGGCCATCGTCAGCACCGTCAATGGTCTGAAGCCGCGCGGCAAGGTGCTGCTCGTCGCGGCGGCGACGGAACCGATGGCCGTTTCGGGGCTCGATCTGGTGCTCGCGGGCAGGAGCATTGCCGGTTGGCCGAGCGGCACCGCCTTCGACTCCGAGGAGACGATGAACTTCAGCGCGCTCTCGAACATCCGTCCGCGCATCGAGAAGTTCAAGCTCGAGCAAGCCGAGGAAGCCTTCGGCAAGATGATGGCCAACCGCGTTCGCTTCCGCGCCGTGCTCGTGCCTTAGAGGGCTACCTCATCAACCTACTACGCGCCCCGCCGCGTCGGCGGCTACCAGGCGTACTTCTTGAAAAAGTCCCACTCGAGCTGGGTCGCGCTCGCCCATCCGGCGCCGGCGCCGATGCAGCCGGGGCACGTCGGTGCGCCGGCCCAAGCGTGCGCGAGGCCGGTGAATGTGCAGAGTTCGACCTGACCGTCGGCGGGGCACCCGTCGTAGAGGTAACACTGCCCGGTATCGCCGGCCGTCGTGCCCATTTCTTGAATCGTCTGGTACGTCGTCTGGCAGCCGTTTTTCTGGGCCCAGAGCGTTGCCGACGGGGGAAAGCCGGATTGCGCGGCGCTGTTCGGATCGTCGCACCCAGGTGCGATGAGTGGATCGGAGGTGCCGTGGAAGATGATGATCGGCATGTGCCCGGTCTTGCACGTGCTGAGGCTTGCCAGCGTGCCGCCGGAGTGCGGCCCCGCGGCGCGGAAGTCCGGACGATCGCAGGCGATGTGGTGACTGAAGTAACCGCCCATCGAAAACCCGGTCGCGAAGATGTGCTTGCTGTCCAGGCACTGGTCCTGCGTCATGTCGGTCTTGATGGCGTCCACGAACGCGAAGTCCACCGGGTTGGGGTTGCTCACGAGCGTGCCCGCGCCACACACGGCCGCGCCGTTGTCCGACACGCTCCACGGATCGAGTGACCCCGCGTTGGTCGCCGAGGACGTGGCCTGACCGTCCGGGAACACGACCGCGATGTTTTCACTATCGGCGAGCTTCGAGTACTCGGTCATCTCGTACATGTCTTCGCCGGTCTGCGTCGCGCCGTGAAACACGTACACGAAGGGAACCGCTTTGGTCGGGCTGAGCGATTGCGGCAGATACGCGATGTACGTGCGTGCCGTGCCGCCGACGGTGACGGTTCGCGAGGTCTTGCCACGCATGCTGGTGCGCGTGCCGCAATCGCCGCCGCCGTTACCGGCGTCCGGTAGACCTCCGCCGCCCGAGCCACCGCCGCCCGTAGCGTTCCCACCGGCGCTCGAACCCCCGGAGTTCTGGGGGACCGTGCCGCCCGAGCCGCCACTCGGAAAACCGCCCGACGCTTCGCCGCCGGAACCCGGCGTGATGTTACCCCCGACGCCACCGAATCCACCCGTTGGGAACGGGCTCGTGCCTCCGCCGCCGATCGGGATCCCGCCGCTGCCGGTTTGAGTGTTGCCTGCGAACGCCCCTGAGCCGCTGGTTTGGTTCTGAGTCGTCTGGGCTGGGGTCCCGTCGCTCGCACAGTGCGTGCACAGCAAACACACGACCAGGAACGAGCTCGAGCAAGAAATCGGGCGCATGGTAAGGGTCCTCCGGCTGAGAACGGGGAAGCGCGTTCTCGTCGTCGTTTCGCGGCGCGGGCGCCGTGAAAATAGCCCTGCGCGTCGAGCGCGTCGTGCCGTCCAGAGCTCGACGCGCAGCGAACTCATACACGGAACAATCGGGGTTCGCCAGCAACCGCAGGCGCCTAGCGATTGCCCGGTTCTGCCACACACCTTGCGACTCGACGCGGCAAGTGATCGACGCGGTGCGCGTCAACAGTCGAACTGCGTGCGCACGGTATGATGGTCACACCAACGGTAGCGCGGCGTCAGTGCTTGGTGGCGCCCGATGCGCTCGGCAATCTCAGATGTTTGTCGAAGAAGTCGAGGGTGCGCTTCCACGCGAGCTTCGCGGCGGCGTCGTCGTAGCGCGGTGTCGTGTCGTTGTTGAAGCCATGTTGCGTGCCCGCGTAGGTGAACACCTCGAACTTCACGTGCGCGGCCGTGAGCGCCGCTTCGTATGGGGGCCACGCGGAGTTGATGCGGTCGTCGTGCTCCGCCAGGTGAACGAGCAGCGGCGCTTTGACTTTGACGGCATCGGCCGGCGCGGGTGCCATCCCATAAAACGGCACCGCGGCGGCGAGATCTGGCAACCGCGTTGCCAGAAAGTGCACGATCCCGCCGCCGTAGCAAAAGCCAACCACGCCGAGCTTGCCGTTGCTCTCCGGGCGTTGCTTCAGAAAATTCGCGCTCGCGACGAAGTCTTCGCGCGTCTTCGCCTGGTCGAGCTTGCCGAACAGCTCGCGCGCCTTGTCCTCGTCGCCGGGGTAACCGCCGAGCGGGAAGAGCGCGTCCGGCGCGAACGCAAGAAAGCCGTCGAGCGCGAGCCTTCGGGCGATGTCCTCGATGTGCGGATTGAGCCCGCGGTTTTCGTGCACGACCAGGACGGCGGGGAGCTTCCCGGCCGCCTTCGCCGGCCGCACGAGATAGCCGCGCACTTTGCCGTAGCCGCTCGGCGAGTCGAGCTCGACGTACTCCGCCTTGATCCGCGAATCGGTTCCGGAAACTTGTGCGGCCGCGGCGAACCGCGGATTGAGCGCCTCGAGGAGCGCGAGCGCCGTCGTGCCGGTAGCAAACGCCGCGGCCCGCTCGAGAAATGCTCGTCGATCGATGACCCCGTGGACGTACGAGTCGAACAGCTTCAGCACGGTCGGGTGAAAGTCGCTCGCCGTTTTGCGAACCTTGGATTCGTTCATGACGGTGCGCCGGAAATACCGCTCGCCCCGCGCCGCGACAAGGCTCGAGCGCTGTCGCAACTTGCCCCGGTTCATTGACCATGGTCCGTGGCGTCGAGATCGCGCCGGCTGTGTTCGAGCTCCGCTCGCGCGTCGTCGAGTTCCTTCTGGGCGGCTTCGGCGTCGCGTCGTGCATCGTCGCGAGTTCGGCGCGCGCCGTCGGCGGCCGCGATCGCCGCTTCGGCCTCCTTCACCGTTTTCGCGTGATGGGCTCGCGCCTCGCTTACTCGCGACTCGAGCGCCGTGACTTTTCGCTCGCTCTCCGCGTGCGCTTTTCGCAGCGCCGCGACGCGCTTCTTCTCCTCTGCAGAAGCGGTCCGAGCCGCCGGTTTCGGTTCGTGCGCGGCCGGCGCGTCGGCGATGGTGAGCGAGTCGAACCCGACCGGCGCGAGCTCGGTCGTCAAACGCCCGGCCTCGGGCCCCGATTCGCCGGCTGCGCTGAGCAGGTTCAACGTCATTTCGATGCCGCGTCGCGTGCTCGCGTTCGTCGCCGCGCCGTGCTCTTCAGCGAACTCGAGCGCGCGATCTGCCGCGGCCCGGAGCGCCTTTTGGTGCGCGCGCTTCCTCTCCGCGAAGTCGTCGCTGCCGCCGAGGCTCTCTTGCACCTCTTTCAACGCCGCGCCGGCTCTCTCGAGCGCGTTGAGCTCGTGTTTCGCTCGAAAATGGAGCTGGTTGACCGCCCAGGCGACCGGTGTGGGCCGCTTCAATTTCGCGACGACGTCGGCGTCGCCGGTCTGCCCCGACTTACGGAGGGCCGAGACCAGTTCGTTCCGTGCGCTGACGAACGCGGTGGGCGCCGCCTGATAGAGCCGATCCAACTCTTGCTCGAGGTCCACTCGAGCCATTTATCACTCCGCGGGCGAGGGGACCGCCTTGTCGGAATCGGAGGTCGTTGCGGTCGTCGTCACGGGTTTCCGGCTCACGAGCTTCCGCAAGGTGACGTAGAAAATCGGCGTGAGGACCAGGCCGAACAAGGTGACGCCCAACATGCCGGCGAAGACGGTGACGCCCATTGCCCGGCGCACCTCGCTGCCTGCTCCCGCGGCGGTCATCAGTGGGACTACGCCGGCGATGAACGCGACCGACGTCATGATGATGGGCCGGAGCCGGAGACGGCAGCTTTCGAGCGCGGCTTCGACGATGCCGCGACCCGCGAGCTCGAGCTCGCGCGCGAACTCCACGATGAGGATCGCGTTCTTGCAGGCGAGGCCCATCAGAACCACCAGACCGACTTGAACGAAGATGTTGTTGTCACCGCCCGTCAGATGCACGCCGACCAGCGCGCAGAGCACGCACATCGGCACGATGAGGATGACGGCGAGCGGCAACGTCCAGCTCTCGTACAGCGCCGCGAGCACGAGGAACGCGAGAAGAATGGCCAGGGGGAAGGCGACGACGTTGCGACTGCCTTCGTGCACCTGCTGGTAGCTGAGATCGCTCCACTCGAACTGAAACCCGTTCGGCAACGCTTGGCGCGCCATTCCGGCGACGACCGCCATCGCCTGGTTCGACGACATGACCGATTTGTCGGCTTCACCGATGAGATCGGCAGCCGGGTAACCGTTGAAGCGGATGACCGGGTCGGGACCGTACGTCGGCTTGACCGACGCCATGCTGCCGATGGGCACCATTTCGCCGAACTGGTTTCGCGTGCGGAGTTGACCGACGTCTTCGAGCTCGTCGCGGAACGGGCCGTCGGCTTGCGCGATCACCTGGTAGGTGCGGCCGAACCGGTTGAAGTCGTTCACGTAGCTCGAACCGAGGTAGACGCCGAGCGTGTCGTAGAGCTCGGTCAAGCTGACCGATTGCGCCTTCGCCTTGTCGCGGTCGACTTCTGCGACGAGCTGCGGCACGTTCGCTTGGTAGCTCGTGATCGGGTAGCCGAGGCCGTGAACGGAGCTGAGCGCGCCCGAGAACCCTTGAACGGCGTTTTGCAGCTCGCCATAGCCGTTGCCCGCGCGGTCCTCGATGAACAAGGAAAACCCAGAACCCGTCCCGATGCCGAGAACGGCGGGCGGCATGATCGCGAACGCGAACGCCTCCGGGACCGAGCTGAATTTCCGGTTCAGCTCGGCGACGATCTCGGTCGCCGGACGCTTTCGCGCGTCGAAGCCGTCGAGCGCGTAGAAAATGGTCGCGAGGTTCGACGTGTTGGTGAACTGTAACGGGTTCAATCCCGGAAACTCGACGGCGTGGCTCACGCCCTTCGTCTCGAGCGCCATCTTCGTCAGCTTCCGGACGACCTTGTCCGTGCGATCGAGTGACGAACCCTCGGGGAGCTTCACGCCGCCGATCAAGTAGAGCTTGTCCTGGGTCGGAATGAAGCCGCCAGGGACGGCGCGAAACATGAAGACCGCCGCGCCGAGGAGCGCCGCGTAGACGACGAACGCCGCGCCGCGATGACGGAGGGTTCGCTTGACGTTCCGCTCGTAGCCGCCCGAGCCTCGCTGAAAGAGGCGGTTGAAGGGCCGGAAGAGCCATCCGAGCGCCTTGTCGAGGACGCGAGTCGGAAGATCCGGAGCCGAGCCGTGCGGGCGGAGCAGCACCGCGGCGAGAGCAGGCGACAACGTCAGCGAGTTGAGCGCCGAGATGACCGTCGAAATCGCGATCGTGACGGCGAATTGCTTGAAGAACTGCCCGCTGACGCCGCTGAGGAACGCCATCGGCACGAACACCGCGCAGAGCACGGACGCGATGGCGACGATGGGTCCGCTCACCTCCTTCATGGCGAGATGAGCGGCTTCTTGGGGGCTCGCGCCGTCCTCGATGTGCCGCTCGACGTTCTCCACGACGACGATGGCGTCGTCGACGACGATGCCGATCGCGAGAACGAGGCCGAAGAGCGTCAGGGTGTTGATCGAGAACCCGAACACATTGAGGAGCGCGAAGGTCCCGATGATGGATACCGGAACGGCCAAGAGCGGAATGATCGACGCCCGCCACGTCTGCAGAAACAAGATGACGACGAGGACGACGAGGAGGATCGCCTCGATGAGCGTCCGCACCACTTCCTTGATGGAGTCGCGGACGAACACCGTGGGGTCGTAGACGATCCGGTATTCGACGCCCTTCGGGAACCGCTGGGCGAGCTCGGTCATCTTCTCGCGAACGCGGTTCGACACGTCGATTGCGTTCGACCCCGGCGCTTGAAACACCGCGATCGCGACGGCCTGCTCGTTGTCGAGGAGCGCGCGGAGCGAATATTCGGAGGCGCCGAGGCTGACGCGGGCCACGTCGGACAGACGTGTAATCTCGCCGTTGGCGCCGGATTTCACGACGATATTGCCGAACTCTTGCTCGGTCGTGAGGCGTCCCTTCACGTTGATCGACAAGAGGAAATCCGGGGAGTGATCCATCGGCGGCCCGCCCAGCGTTCCGGCCGAGACCTGCACGTTCTGCTCGCGTATCGCGTTGACCACGTCGCTCGCGGTGAGGCCGCGCGCGGCGACCTTCTCCGGGTTCAGCCAGATGCGCATCGCATAGTCGCCGGCGCCCCACGCGATCGAGTCGCCGACCCCCGGGAGACGCGCGAGCTCGTCCTTGACCTTCAAGGTGACGTAGTTGCGAAGGTAGATGGGGTCGTATTGGCCGCCGGGAGAAATGACGTGGACGACCATCGTGAGGCTCGACGACTGCTTTTGCGTCGTCACGCCTTGCCGGCGTACGTCCTCCGGCAATCGCGCCAAAGCCTGGCTCACGCGGTTCTGCACTTGAACCTGCGCGGAATCCGGATCCGTCCCCGGGTCGAAGGTGACGGTCATCTGGAGCACGCCGTCGCTGCCCGCGACGGACTTCATGTAGATCATGTGCTCGACGCCGGTGATCGCCTCTTCGAGCGGCGTCGCGACCGTCTCGGCGATGACGTTCGGGTTCGCGCCGGGATAGACCGCGCGGACCTGCACCGCGGGCGGAACGACGTCCGGGTACTCGCTGATCGGAAGGATCGGGATCGAGATGGCGCCGGCGATCAGGACGATGATCGACAGCACCGCCGCGAAGATGGGTCGATCGACGAAAAATGTCGCGAATTTCATGGGAGACCCTGGGTTCTTTGCGCGCCGGTCACTGTCCGGGCGCCTGCCCCGCGGGCGGCGCGGGCGGCGGATCGCCCATCGCGATCTCGACCGGCTTCACCGGCGCACCGGGGAAGAAAATCTTCTGAACGCCGTGAACGATCATGCGGTCCGTCGTGTCGAGACCGGACTCGACGACGCGGAAACCGTCCACGAGGCGGCCGGTGACGATGTTCTTTCGCTGCGCGCGGTTCTGCGCGTCGAGCACGTACACGTATTTCCGGTCTTGATCGGTCAAGACGGCCTTGTCGTCGACCAGGAACACGTTCCGGGTGCCGCCGCCCGTCAAGCGGACGCGGGCGAACAGGCCGGGGACCAATCGACCATCGGGGTTGTCGATGACGGCGCGAGCGCGCACCGTTCCGGTCCGCTGATCGAGCTCGTTGTCCACGAAGTCGAGCGTGCCTTCGTGCGGGTATCCGTCCTCGTCGACGAGACCCATCCGAACGACCTTGGCGTCCTTGTCGTTCTTCCCGTCTTTTCCGACGCGCGTGATCCGGAGCAAGGTCGTTTCGTCGACGTCGAAATAGACGTACACCGAGCCGTCGGACACCAGCGTTGTCAGGACGCTCGCCGGGGTGACGAGGTTGCCGGGGGTGATCAGGGCTCGCGACACGCGGCCGTCGATCGGCGCGCGGATCGTCGAGTAGTCGATGTCCAGCCGGGCCAGGGCGAGTGACGCGCGATTGGAGTCGACCCCCGCCGCCGATTCGGCCGCGGTCGCGTTCAACCGGTCGTACTCCGCCTGCGGCGTCGACCCCGACTTGAGGAGGCGTTCGCCGCGGTCGAGATCGGCCTTGGCGAGCGTGAGCTCGGCCTGCGATCGGCGGACCTCCGCGTCGAGCCGGTTCGCCGTATAAGCGAACGGTCGCTGGTCGATCTGGAACAGCAGATCGCCCTTCTTCACGCGCGACCCCTCCTTGAAGTGGACGGAGTCGATATAGCCGCTCACCCGCGGATGGAGCTCGACGTTGTTCGTCGCTTCGATGCGCCCGCTGAAGTCGTCGAAATCGCTCGCCGGCTTCTCGATGACTCGCGCCACCGCCACCTCGGGTGGAGGGGGCATCGCCGGCGCCGAGGCGGCGCTTTGCTCGCATCCGGTCAGCGCAGAGAGCGCGAGGGACGAGATGACGATGAGAGAGGAGAGACGTGAAAAAAGTCGATGGCTTGACATGGTCAACTCGGTGCTGGGGAGCCTCGCCACCCCTTGACACGACGCAGATGCCTGACGGCGGGGTGGCGAACGGGTTGCCATTGGGGCAACGTGGCGTTGCATATGCGGGTCGTCGAGGCGAACGTCAATGGCACGGCGTTGCTCGAGCAAGGTGTTCTGACCCGCAATTCGGCTTGACCGAGACCGATCGACGGACGACGAATCGCGCCTCCTCATAGGTCAGCGCGACCTCGCGACGCGCGGTTCGAATTTCCCGACGGCTTCTGCGACGCTCGCGGTCGTCTCACGCTCGTCACGCGAGCGCGTCTGACCACCGATTTTGCGTTCGGGCCGGCGGTCGTATCGGCGCAGCGCTTGCGTCGGCACCGTGGCCGTCACGTTTCGGCGAGCGCACCGCAGCTCCCCATCGCGGAACGCTCGTCGACGCGCTAAATAGCGGTCGTATCGAGGTTGGAGAACGCCATGGCAAACCTGAAGCTGAAGCCCGGAGTCGTCACTGGAGACGCGCTACAAGAGCTGTTTGCTTACTGCAAGCAAGCGGAGTGCGCGCTGCCCGCCGTCAACGTCATCGGGTCGGATGGCGCGAACGCCGCGCTCGAGGCGGCTCGCGAAGCGAAGGCGCCGGTCATCGTTCAACTGTCGCACAGCGGTTCGCAATTTTACGGCGGCAAGTTCCTCGACAACGGCGCACACCTCGCGTCGATCAACGGCGCGATCGCCGGCGCGCATCACGTGCGCACGATGGCGCCGGTCTACGGCGTCCCCGTCGTGCTCCACACCGATCACTGCGCCGCCAAGCTCCTGCCCTGGGTCGACGGCGTGCTCGCCGCCGGCGAGGCGTACTTCGAGAAGAACGGCGAACCGCTCTTCAGCTCGCACATGCTCGATCTTTCCGAAGAGCCGCTCGAACACAACCTCGAGATCAGCCGCAAGTACCTCACGCGCATGGCGAAGATCAAGATGACGCTCGAGATCGAGCTCGGCGTCACCGGCGGCGAAGAAGACGGCGTCGACAATTCGAGCACCGACCACTCGAAGCTCTACACGAGCCCCGAAGACGTGCTTCGCGCGTACGACGTGCTCGGCCCCGTCGGAAACTTCACCGTCGCGGCGTCGTTCGGCAATACGCATGGTGTCTACGCGCCGGGCAACGTGAAGCTCAAGCCCCCGATCCTCCGCGATTCTCAACTGTTCGTCGAGCGCGAGCGCAAGACCAAGCCGAAGCCGCTGAACTTCGTCTTCCACGGCGGTTCGGGCTCGACGCCCGAAGAGATCCGCGAGGCCGTCTCGTACGGCGTCGTGAAGATGAACATCGACACGGACACGCAGTGGGCCTTCACCCAGCCCGTGAAGAAGTTCATGGACGAAAAGAGCGCCTATCTGCAGGCGCAGCTCGGAAACCCCGAAGGCCCCGACAAGCCGAACAAGAAGTACATCGACCCCCGCGGCTGGCTGCACCTCGCCGAGAAGGGCATGACCGCGCGTCTCGTCGAGGCGTTCAAGGATCTCGGCTCGTTCGGCAAGTTCGAGTTCTGAGATTTGGCGCGCGGCGCGGCGCGGTCGTCGCGGGTCAGGAAATGCTCGCTAGAGCGAGAACGTACCGTCGGTATCGAGGCCGAAGCCTTTCCAGCGGGTGCTATTTCCGAGGGATTTTTCCCAGTAAAACACCGAGGCGTCGAGGGACGGCAGGTGATACGTGTCGTGGTGGAAGTAGTTGTCGCTCGACGCCGCGTACAGGTCGAAGCCGGCGGGGCCGCTGCCGTAGACGAGCCCGACGTCGCCGCTCGTCAAAGTGAGCACGTTGTCGTGCACGTGCGTGCCGGTGACGTTGGGGATCGTGTACGAGGCCGTTCGCGCCGTGCGGTTCGACTGCCCAATGACGATGCCGTTCAGGTTGCCGGACACGGTGTTGCCGAAGATCTCCGCGGACGCGCCGTCGTTCACGAAAATTCCCGCGGCGCAGGTGAGGCCGGTGCATGTCGTGTGACCGCGGGCCGTCATGTCGAGCAGCCCGTTCTTCGTGACGAGGTTGTTCGATATCTGGATCCCGCGCGACACCTCGAACATGACGCCGTTGTGGAAATTGTCGTCGATGACGTTGCCGTCGACCTTGCCGTCGTCGGCGCCTTCGTCGAACCAGATCCCGTTGTTCAGGTTTCCGCGCACGACGTCGTTCGTGATCTGCGCGCCCGTCGAGAGGTCGACCTTGACGCCTCCGGCGGCACCGTCGATGCGCCAGAAGCCGTCGGTGTTGTTGGCGAGCAAGTCGTCGTGATCGACGATCGCGCCCGAGTTCGACGAAGTGGCGATCCCGAGGCCGCCGTTGTCGTGAAACCGCGAGAGACGGATTTCCGTCCCGTTCGCCCAGGTCGCGACGCCCGCGTAGTGGTTGTGAAATGCCTCGCAGTTTCGGATCACCGCGTGCGTCCCGGCGGTGGCCTCGATTGCGCCATGGTTGAACTGGCTCGCGAAGTACTCGACGGTGAGTCCCTCGATCACGGTATCGTCCGCGGTGATCTGGATCGCCGCGCGCGTCGTGCCGAGCTCGACGGTGTGGCCCGCCGGATTCGAACCGACGTAGAGCGCGTGAGCGCCGTAGTCGTCGAAGAACGTTCCGGCAGTCACCGTCGCCGCAGACGTCGCGCGCGCGAGCGGCGCGCCGTCCAGGAATACCCATTCGTCGAACGAGCACGGATGAGCCGTCGTGTCTTCACACCACGGCTCGGCGTTCGCTTCCGAGCCTCCGCTCGCGAACGTGACGTTCGTTGCTTCCCAGGCGTTCCCTGTCGTCGAAAAATTCGCGATCACGACGGCCCCGTCGAGCACCGCGCCGCTCTCGCCGTGCAAGGTTTGCCCCTGGCGCGGCTTGAGCGCCGTCGAGAGTCGATACGTCCCTTGCTGAAAACAGATCAACGCGCCCGTCGGCTGTGCGTCGAGGACTTGCTGGATCTCGGCGGCGCTCTTCGTCGCATCGACCGTGGCGCTCGCGCTCACGCACGGTGTTCCGACCGGCGCGTCGCCCGCGCCCATCGCGCGCGTCGTTCCGCCGTCGGCGTTCGTCGCGCTTCCGCCGGTTCCCGTTTGCCCGCCGGTCGCGCCCGTCGCTCCGCTCGATCCCGACGTTCCGCCGGCCGACGACGTGCCACCCGAAACACCGCCACTCGAAGAAACGCCACCCAACGACGACGCATTTCCGCCCACGCCCGATGCATCGCCGCCCTCGCCGCCGCCCGACGCGCCGCCGCCGCCGCCCGGTGATGCGCCGGTGCCGCCGCTTTCCGGGATGGACGATGCGCCGCCCGCACCGTTCGACGCGCCGTTGCCCGTGCCCGCGTCCGTTCCACACGCCACGGCGAACGTCGCGACGAACAACGCCGTAGTGGGCGAAAATACTCGCGATTTCATGGGTGCTCCTTCGCCTCGCGTCCCGGCAGTGAGACGCCGCCGCGGAATCTGTTCGATGACTAGATCCAAACGGAAAGGATCGTGGGAGCCCAAAGTAATGTCAAGGCACGTTCGGGCGATGTCTTACGGAAGATTCACGGGCGCGACAGAGTTACACAGATCCGGTGTCCGTGACGCGCCGGCGTTCAACGACCCTCGACGACAACGAGCGCGCGGTGGAAAAATGTCTCGAGCGAGCGAATGAGTCGCTTGCGGGGCACTTCGGCGCCGCCTCGCGTGCACTCGTCGAGCACGCCGTGGAGGGCGCTGAACAACATGACGGCGGTGAGCTCGGGCGCGTCGGACGTCCATGCTCCGGCGCGTCCGCCGTCGGCGAGGAGTGAGGCGAGCAAGGTGACGATGGGGTTTTCGTGTTTGCCCTGCGGGGTCTCGGGGCGAAACTCGTGGAACACGAGATCGTGCAAGGCCGCGCGATCGAGGTAGCCGTTCACTCCGGCGTCGATCCAAGCGCGCAGGCGGCCCTTGTAGTCACTGGAGCGTCGGCGCTCCATCGCGAGACGAAAGTCGTCGAAGTACGTAGCGACGAACCGGTCTCGCAGCGCGACGAGGAGTTTCTCTTTCGACTCGAAGTGCAGATAAAAGGTCCCCTTCGCGACACCGGCCGCGACGACGATCTCGTCGATGCTGGTCTTCGCGATGCCCTTCGCGAGAAATATTTTCTCGGCCGCCTCGAGCAGCTCTTCGCGCCGAACCTCGGCGGGTTTCGTTCGCGGCGCGGGGACGACGCCTGACCGGGTGCTCGCTCGCAACGTGGTCAGAATGACTGACCACCGGTCATTGGTCAATTCGTCCGCGCGGGCCGTCGGGCGGTGGCCGCCTTGACGACTGACTGGGAGTCAGTCATAACGACTTCGTGCAACGCGCGGCTCGCGGTGATTTTCGTCTCTACCAGGCCGCGCGGCTCCTCGAGACGATCGCCGAACAGATGATCGCGGTCGCCGTCGGGTGGCAAATTTACGATCTCACCGGGCGCGCGTTCGATCTGGGCGTCGTCGGTCTGGTTCAATTCGTGCCCACCATCGCTCTGTCGCTGTTCGCCGGGCACGCGGTGGACCGCTACGATCGCCGCCGCGTCGTGCTCGCGTGTTCGGCCGTGCTCGCGCTCACGTCGTTGCTGTTCTATGCGGCGTCGCACGGCGGCTCCGTCGTCGGGCACCTCTACGCGACGTTGGTTCTGTTCGCGGCTGCGCGTACCTTTCTCGCGCCCGCGCAGCAGGCGCTCTTGCCGGACATCGTCGAGACCCACGACGTCGCGGGCGCCGTCGCCTGGGGCTCGATCGCGTGGGAGATCGGCTCGATCGTCGGGCCGGCGCTCGGCGGATGGATCTACGGCGCGGCCCGCGGGGCGAGCGCGGTGTACGCCACGGCGTTCGGCGCGTACGTCGCCGCCGGCGCCATGACCGCGGCGATGACCGTTCGCACCGGGCGGATGGAGTCGGAGGCGGCGTCGCTCGAGACGCTGCTCGCCGGCGTCGTGTACGTCTGTCGAAACAAGATCCTCCTCGGGTCCATCTCGCTCGATCTGTTCGCCGTGCTGTTCGGCGGAGCCGTCGCGCTGCTCCCGGTCTTCGCGCGCGACGTTCTTCACGTCGGGCCCGTCGGGCTCGGTCTCCTTCGCAGCGCACCGGCGGCAGGCGCCGCCGCGGCCGCATTGTTCATCGCGTTTCGTCCGCTCCGTCGGCGAGCCGGTGCCCTCTTGCTCGGTTGCGTCGCGATTTACGGCGTCGCCACCGTCGTGTTCGGCGCGTCGCGGAGTTTCCCGCTGTCGCTCGCTGCACTCGCGGTCGTCGGCGCCTCGGACATGGTGAGCGTCGTCGTTCGCGGAACCCTCGTGCAACTCGCGACGCCCGCGGCGATGCGCGGTCGAGTCAACGCGGTGAACATGGTCTTCATCGGCGCGTCGAGCGAGCTCGGCGCGCTCGAATCGGGAATGACGGCCGCGTGGATCGGCGCGGTCCCGTCGGTCATCGCCGGCGGCGTCGCCGCGTGCGTCGTGGTCGCGCTCTACACCGTGCTCTTCACGGGTTTGAGGCGCGTCGATTCCCTCGACGCTCCGCCGGCCAGCGGATAGCGACCCGGCGAAAAGCGCGTCACGTGCACGCGGCGTAAGACAACACGACGTTCCCGTTCTTGAACGAACGCGTGCTCCTCAACTCGAGCGGCAGCCTCTTTTCGAGGGTTTCGAAGAGGGTTCGTCCGCTGCCGAGCGCGATCGGATTCACGACGATCTGGTACTCGTCGACCAGCCCGGCGGCGGCAAGCTGCGAAACGATGCTGCCGCTTCCGAGGATCACCAGGTTCGGTCCCGGCTCGTCCTTCATCCTCCGCACTTCGCCGGCGAGGTCCGTCTTCACGAGCTTCGTGTTGGTCCACGTCGCGGAAGCGAGCGTCCGCGAGAACACGACCTTCGGCAGACCGTTCATTCGGTCGGCGACGATCGGCGCGTTCTCTCGCGCGTGAGGCGTCGGCCAGTAGCTCGCCATCATTTCGTACGTGACGCGACCCATCAAGAGACGGCCCCCGCCGCCAGCGTTCTCCGCGGCGAACGCGCTCCATTCGGTGTCTTCTCGGTGCGCCCAGCGCATGTCGCCGCTCCCGTCGACGAAGTAACCGTCCAGGGACACATGATTGAAAACGACTAATTTCGGCATGGGGAGCGACCTCGTTCAGAATTTTGGTTTGAGGGTGCTTTGTGGACGGAGCTGGCCTTCGTCGTCGATGTCGGCGAGTACGGCGGGGAGCTCCGCGTCGAACACTTTTTTCCACCCGGGCGTCATCATGAGCTTTGCGAGCACGAACCCGCCGACGCCCCGGAAGCCCGCGTGTTCGAACGTGAGTCGCGTTCCGGCCGCGCCGTACGGCTCGAGGCGATACGTGACGAAGGTCGCGACCGGCTTTTCGTCACCGAACCACGAATAACGGAGCAGCGATGGCTCGAGCGCCTCGAGCACCTCACACTCCACGAACCCGCGCCAACCAGGGTTCGGTTTCGCGACGAGCTTGAAGCGAGTGCCGACCACCGGCGCATACCCGACGGGGCGCATGCCCCAGAGCGCCATCAACGCGGGATCGGTGAGCGCACGCCACACCTTTTTCGGCGGGTGCGGGTAGTCACGGACGATACGAATGTCGGTCATCGAGGTCTCTTCTTTGCGGGAGGCTTGCCGTCGAAATCGTCGGGGTGGTCGGGCATCGCGTCGAGGACGCGACCGAGCGCGTCGAGTTGGCGCTCCATGTACTGGCGATAGCGCTCGAGCCAGGCGTCGACTTCGTTCAGCGGCTCGACGCGCAGCCGGTAGTGACGAAACCGTCCCTCCGCGCGTTCTTCCACGAGGCCCGCGCTCTTCAAGACGGCGAGCTGCTGACTCACCGCCGATTGCGTGACGTCGAGCGAATCGACGAGGTCGGACACAGTGGTCTCGCCGAGTACGAGCGCGTCGAGCAACGCGCGCCGCGTGGGACTCGCGATGGCCTGAAACACGCTGTCGTCACTCGTCGTTCGCGACATCCGACGAATATATGCGTGAATGCTAATATGTCAAGCGCGACTCGGAATTCCTGGCATAACGCCGAGGTAGAGCCAAAAAGCCAGAGACAGGGCGAGAGCATGTGGGAGCGGGCTGCCTCGCGGTGGCTTCGCGTGCACCAGTTCTGTTCGGCGCTCGGCCACGCGTTGCCGCTTGAGGGGGCGAAGGAGACGGAAGCGGTAGCGGCCGAGCAACGCGCGTGCGTCGCTACGTCATTCGGCGTCGAGCGCGGGGCGATCGGTGGCGCGGCGACCGGCGTGCTGCGGATACATCTCGGTGCGCGAGGCGCTGCGCCGCGGGACGAACGAGCGGCGGCCCGAACCGTAGAGCTCGCGGAGTCCGTCGAACGAAGTGACGCCGGAGTTTGCCGCGATGCGCTCGTGCGCGCGACAGAGACGGACGCTCCGGTCGCCGAACGGGATCAGCGTGGTTTTTCGATCGCCGTCGAGCTCGAGGTCCGGACGGAAGTTTGCGCAGACTTCGCAGCGTTCTCGCATGCCGCGAAGCGTGCGCCAGCGGCGGAGGCTGGCCAAGTTTTCGCGGACTTCACGAAGCGCGCTTCAGCCGAACGCGTCGTGAGTTCGACACGAGCGTGACGGTTTGCATGACGCGGTCTTCGTCCCATTGGCCGGCCACCGCCTACGGTTGGGCGAAAGCCTGCGGAGTAGGAACCGCTGCATCAAACGTTGCAGAATTGCGACGATATCGTCAGGAGCCGGAACCTCCGCGCGGAGTAGCGTCGCGCCCCGTCGATCGAGCATCGACGAGATTTTCGCCGGAGGTTTTCATGTCCACCGATCGCCGCAAATTCATCAAGCTCCTCAGTGCGTCCGCGGTTGTTTCCGCCTTCCCGCAGAGCATCAAGAAAGCCCTGGCGATTCCGGCGCATTTCCGCACCGGAACGATCGCCGACGTCGAGCACATCGTCATCC
The DNA here is from genome assembly GCA_964506835.1 of uncultured Polyangiaceae bacterium. Classification (GTDB taxonomy): domain Bacteria; phylum Myxococcota_A; class Polyangia; order Polyangiales; family Polyangiaceae; genus DASZVB01. Next base: position 64,909 of record CAZDNG010000038.1, on the reverse strand, counting down.
TGATGCAGGAGAACCGTTCGTTCGACCACTACTTCGGTACCTTGCGTGGGGTGCGCGGTTACGGCGATCCGCGAGCGGTCTCTCTTCCTTCGGGAGACCCCGTCTGGAAGCAGCCGAACGGCGCCGGCACGCTCATGCCCTTTCATCCCGATGCGCCGAATCTCGGCCTCGCGTTCGTCGAGGACCTCGCCCACAACTGGTCGGACACGCACCAGGCGTGGAACGGCGGCAAGTACGACCAATGGGTGCCGGCCAAGGGCACCACGACGATGGCGTATCTCACGCGAAAGGACGTCCCGTTCCACTACGCGCTCGCCGACGCGTTCACGATCTGCGACGCCTACCATTGCTCGCTCATGGGCCCCACCGACCCCAACCGGTACCATATGTGGACAGGTTGGGTGGGCAACGACGGCAAGAACGGCGGACCGGTCTTGAACAACGCCGAAGCCGGTTACGACTGGTCGACCTACCCGGAGCTCCTGCAAAAGGCCGGCGTCAGCTGGAAGATTTATCAAGACGCGGGCGCAGGGCTCGACGCCGCCCATTTTTGGGGCTGGGGAGACGACGCGTATATCGGAAACTACGGGGACAATTCGCTCCTGTACTTTCATCAATACCAAAACTCACAACCGGGTAGCCCGCTCTTCGAAGGCGCCCTCACCGGGACCAATATTTCTCAGGGTGGCACCTTGTTCGACGTCTTCCGTCAGGACGTCGCGACCAACAAGCTTCCCCAGGTTTCCTGGATCGTCGCGCCCGAGGCTTATACCGAGCACCCCAACTGGCCGGCGAACTACGGCGCTTGGTACGTCTCGCAGATCCTCGACGCGCTGACGGACAACCCCGAGGTATGGAGCAAGACGGCGTTCTTCTTGATGTACGACGAGAACGACGGCTTCTTCGATCACATGGTTCCCCCAACTCCTCCACAGTCGCGCGCAGAGGGGCTCTCGACGGTCGATCTGACCAACGAGATCTTCGCCGGAAATGCGGACTTCGAGCCGGGGCCGTACGGGCTCGGCGTGCGCGTGCCGATGATCGTGATTTCGCCCTGGAGCAAGGGCGGATGGGTGAACTCCGAGGTGTTCGATCATACGTCGCTCATTCGCTTCATCGAGGCGCGATTCGGTCGCGAATATCCAGGGATCATCGAGTCGAACATCACGCCGTGGCGCCGCGCCGTGGCCGGCGATCTGACGTCGGCGTTCGACTTCCGGACGCCCAACGCCGCGATCGTTCCGTTGCCGAATACCGCCGGGTACGTCCCGCCCGACAACGACCGGCACGACGACTACGTGCCGGCGCTCCCCGCCGTTCAGTCGCTGCCCAAACAAGAGCGCGGCGTGCGGCTCGCGCGGGCGGTGCCCTACGAGCTCGACGCGGTCGGCGAAACCGACTTCTCGGACGGTTCGGCGACGCTTCGATTCGTCAATTCCGGAAGAAAAGCCGCGGTGTTTCAGGTTCGTTCGGGCAACGGCCAAGGCGGACCGTGGACCTACACCGTGGGTCCCCAATCGCACCTCGCCGATAGCTGGGCCGTCAGAGCCAACGAAGCAACCGCCTACGACCTGTCCGTGTATGGGCCCAACGGGTTCTATCGCGGTTTCAAAGGATCGGTGTCCGGGAGCGACATTGCCAACCTGGTCGTGCAGAGCGCGTACGATCCCGAGCCGGGGATCACCTTGGAGATCCGTAACCAGGGCTCGGCGCTCGCTCAAGTACACATCTTCGACGCCTACACGCGGCGGACGATCACCGAAGCGATCGCGCCGGGACGGGTCCTGGTCTGGCACTTCGCCGCGGTGCTGTCGTTCGGCTGGTACGATCTGACGATCACCGTCGATTCCGACGACACGTTCCGGCAGCGGCTCGCGGGTCACGTCGAGACCGGTCGCAACAGCATCAGCGACCCGGCGATCGGCGCGTAGAGCGTTCGGATAGCTTCCAGCACCCTCGGTTGGGCACTTCGCTAGCGCGACGGCGTGAGCGAAGAGCGACGCGGCGGCGTCGGGACGTGCGTCGCCAGCGTCGTGCGCAGATCCGTCGTGAGCTCTACCTTCGCGCCGTGCAGGACGCTCGCGACCACGTTCGCCGCCTGCACGGCCATTTTCAAGAGCGGCGACGCTTTTTGCACGCACACGACCGAGCCGCGTAAATATGACTTTCTGCGGCCCTTCATGCGATCTTGCCAGACGCGCCGCGCCTCCGCGTCGTAGTCGACCAGGGCGCGCCAGTCGTGAATCACGAAGATGCCGCCCGCGGCTCCGATTTCCTCGGCGTGCTCCGCCAGCATGCGTCCCTCGTAGTCGTGATAGGCGTGCGCGACGTCGCTCGTTCCGTGCGTTATCGTGATGTGCGAAACGATGATGCCCTTGCCGCAGTACCAGGCGAACCCGTAACGCGGGTCGTAGTGCTGCACCGGCCACGACTCGAACGGGGCGCTCGGAGAGGGCATCGGGGCACAGTGTACTCGCCTTTGGCAGGCTCGCGGCACGACCGCAGCAAAGACGCACGAGCTACGAGCGGCCGCGCTTCTAGAGCACCTCGAACTCCGCCTCGGCCATGATGTAGGGGACGTAACGGAAGTCGCGAATCGACGTGACCCGTCCGTCCCCGAACTCGAGCAGCATGAAATACGATGGCGCGGCGGCGCCGTCGAGGTACACGGCGCAGCCGAGCCGACCTTCGAGGCGGACGACGCGGAGCACCACGACGTTCTTTTCGTAGCGCGCGAAATAGGCGCCGACCTGTTTCCCGCGTCGCTGCGATTTCGAGACGAGGTCGAGCCGGCAATCGTCGCTCACGAGCTCGCGGAGGCCGTCCCAATCGCGCGCGTTGAAGAGGCTCGCGTACCGCTCGAGATCGGCGCGTGCCGTCGCTTGGGCAGTCGTCTCGTCGGGATCGTCTTCGAGCAATTTCTTGCGGCCGCGCACGAGGAGCGCCTTCACGGCCATCACCGTCGTTCCCATGGTCTCGGCCGTCTCGTCGAGCGAGTGTCCGAGCACGTCTTTGAGAATGACGGCGCTTCGTTGCGTCACGGGAAGCGATAGGAAGCGCGCGAGGGCCGCGCGAACGACGGCCGGGTCCGGGTTGTCGTCGATGCCGGCGATCTCCTCGATGTCGTCGCGCATGTCCGTGAATTTTCTCCCGTGGCTCTTCAAGAAATCGAGGGCCGTGTTGTGCGCGATCCGGAAGAGCCAGGGGCGGAGCGGAGGAACGTCGGGCGACTGGCTGAGCGCATAGAACGCCTTCGCGAACGTCTCCTGAACGAGGTCTTCGCCTTCGATCACCGAACCGGCGAGGCGCGCGCAATAGCGATGTAGCTCGGGGCGAACGCCCGCGACCATGGCCAGGAACTGCTCGCGCGCGTCGGAAAAGGTGGCCCGGGTTTCAGTCACATGACGACCCTATCAGGTCGGATTCGTCGGGCGTAGCGAGCCCGGAATCGTTGCTCATGGGAACACGACGACCGAGGAAACCCAAAGGATGCGCGCGACGTCGCATTTTCCGTCGCGGTCATTTTCAGGGGGCGTACAGCACGATCGTCGGCGTTTCGCTGACGTCGAGGGTGACCGCACCGCTTGCGGGAGTGAGCTTCGTTTCCACGCCGTTCTGCTGCTGATCGGCGAGGGCCACCGCGGTCACCGATGCGGCGCCGCTCGGCAAGGCAAGCGAGTATTTCGCGTGCACGGTGGCGTTGCTCGTCGGCGCCCACACGACGAGGGCGCCGCCGCTCTTTTTAGTGTCCTGGAAGGCGTACACTTTCACGTCCGGGGCGCCCGAGCTCTGCTCGCCCGTGAAGGTCATCGTCAGCAAGCGCGAGCGAAAGGTCGCCACGAAGAACCACGCCGCTTTGGGCTTCGAATCGGGGTGCGTCAGGAGGCCGCTGGTCGCGAACTGTCCGTCGCAAGCGCTCTCGGGCGGCGTGCACGTGTCGTCGAGCTCGAACAAGGTCGCTCGGTCGACGCCCGCGGCGATGCCCGCCAGGAGCTCGCGCACGAGCCATTGCCCTTGCACGACGAACGCCGAGTTCTGCCCGAGCGCCGGCGCGTGAAGGGGAGAATTCTGGGTCGTGTCGTACCCGAACTCGGTCCACCACACGGGCTTGCCCGGAAGATGCGCGTCGCGGTACGCCACCACCGCGGCGAGTTTCGTCTCGACACCATCGTCCTCCGGTGAGAGCGCGGGGGCCGGCGCGCCTTTTCCGAAGCTGTAGTAGTGCACGTTGACGACGTCCGCGGGGAAGCTCCCTCCGCGGTTCGACGCCGACCACGCGCGCGCCGCGTCGAGAAACTTGGTGATCGAGTCGACCCAGCTCTCGCCGCCGCCGTACGCGCCCGAGAGGCCCCCCATGACGAGCTTCGCGCTGGGATCGGCGTTCTTCACGCCGATGGTCGTGCCGAGCCGGTTTTGATCGCCGTCGTAGTCCGCGCTCGCCATCGCGGCGAAGACGTCACCGGTGAAGCCGCTCACGTTGTCCTGCTCGTTGAAGTCCTCGAAGTAGTCGACCGTGCCGAGCCCGCTCGAGCGCGTCTGCCCCGACTCGAGCTTCAGCTTCGCGTCGTCGACCTTCGTCTTCCCCCATCGCGCCGCGATCTGAAACATCGTGTCGCCGTGCGCGATGTACGACGCGGCGGCCGTCGGGCTGCCGTCGGCCGGCGGAAGATTGCCGCCATTCACCCACGGAGCCGCGCCTTGAACGGCTGGAAACCCGCTCGCTCCCATCGCCTTCAGGCCGGCAAAAAATCCGTCCCAATCCCAATCGAAGTCGGGGATGTTCGGTGTGTAAAGGGTTTGTGGGTAGGCCTGGTCGTTGTAGTTGTTCCCGAGCCAACCCCAATTGTGATACTCGCGGACGACTCCGATGGGCGCGAGCATCGCGAGCGAATCGGTGATGAGCCCGTTCACGCCGACGTAGTCGCCCACGGTAGGTCCCGAAGCCGTGCCGCCGTCGGTCGCCGACGCGGTGCCACCGGTCCCCGCGCTTCCGGAGCTTCCGCCATTGCCGTCTCCACCGTTTCCGGCGTTCCCGCTCATTCCGGCGTTCCCGCCGTTGCTCGTCGCGCCGCTTCCGCCGTTGCTCGTCGCACCGCTTCCGCCCTGAGCACCGCCCGAACCTCCGCCGCTGCCTCCGCTTTCGCCCCCGATTCCGGATGTCGCGCCGTTGCCGTTTCCCGAAACCCCGCCGCCGTCCGCGCCGCCCTTTTCGGTCGATCCACGTTCGCTCGAACTACATCCAACTACGAGCACGAGGGCGGGCAACGCGATGGCAGAAACGAGAATCCTCATCGTTCCAAGCCTACACCATCGGCGCGCAACGGGCGCGCGCCGTAAAGTCGAAAACCGCGCGTTCAGCGATCGGGAATGGTGCCCGGATTGATGCTGGATGCCGGCGGTTCGCTCGCGTTGATCGCGTACGCCAGTCTGCGGATCCGCTTTTCGGGCGCGCCGAAGTCTTCGCGATAGTCGTCCATGCTGAGGCGGATCACGTATTCGGCCTCGGCGCGATCGTACACTTCGGGGATGCGCACGATGGGCTGCGACGTGCCGGGACCTTGCTTGTACGTGAGGAAGTAGTGCTTCACGCGTTCGAGCAGCGCGGCCGGGCAATCGGCGATGTCTTCGATCTTTCCGTACGCGATGTCCTCGTGGAGCACGGCGATGATCTTGTCGTCGGCTTCGTTGCCGTCGATCATGCGTAACCCGCCGATGGGCCGCACGCTCGCGAGGAAATTGCCGTGCACGACGGTCTTCTCGGTGAGCACGCAGATGTCCATCGGGTCGCCGTCGCCTTGCAGGGGCCCCTCGCCGGTGCGCTCTGCCGAGCGCGCGCCGACGCGCCGGCCGCAGTACGTTCGCGGGACGAAGCCGTAGAGCGTCGGGCAAAGGCTGGAATAGCGCTGCGGCCGATCGAGGCGCAAGTGACCACTCGGTTTGTCGAGCTCGTACTTCACCGCGTCGGTGGGGACGATCTCGATGAAGGCTTGGAGCTCTCCGTTCAAGCGCCGCGCCGGCACGCCGTGCCAGGGATGGGCTTGAAACATCATCGCGATGAGCTCGTCGAGCTCGGTGACCGGTTGTGACATTGAGGCGTCCTCGTGAACGGGGATGGCGGCGTTCCCGACGAAGATACCACTTTTCCGCCGTTACCCGCGGCGCTCTCGCCGCTCAGCGGCGCGAATCGTTCAGCAAGCTCTCGATCGAGACGCCGCCGGTCTCGCGAACCAGGTCGGACGCCAGCGCCGGAAGCTTCCCGAACAGCGCGTGTGCCGCGGCGAGCTCGCCGCTCGCAGCGTGATCTTCGATGTCCGACAAGAGCGAGCCGGCGTGTGTCGAAAAGACACTGAGGGTTCCCCGGAGAGCGTGAGCGGCTTCGCAGAGCCGCGGAGCGTCGGCGTCGTCGAGCGCGCGCTTCAGGCCGTCGATGCTCTTCGGCAACGTGAGTCGCAGGGTTTCGCACAACACCTGAAGGATCCCCGCGTCTTCTCCGCACGCGTTCAGAAGCACGCGGGGCGAAAGCAGTCCCGTCGGGGCGCGCTCGGGCGCGGCGTTGGCGGCGCCGTCGCGAACGCGCGACGGCGAGCGGTCGCATACGCGATCGATCGCGGCCCAGAGCGAGTGCGCATCGATGGGCTTGACGAGAAGGTCGTCCATACCGGCGGCGAGCCCGCGCGCGCGATCTTCGGCGCGCGAGCGCGCGGTGAGTGCGATGACCGGAAGGTGCCCTCCCTCCGTTCGCTCGCGATCGCGCACCGATTCGACGACGCTGAATCCGTCGATTTCCGGCATGTGAATGTCGAGGAGCAGCAGATCGAAGGTCTCGCGGTGAATCAGATCCAGCGCTTCGCGGCCGTTCCGCGCCGTTCGAACGACGTGGCCCCGGGTCAACAAGAGCCGATGCAAGAGCTCGAGATTGAGCGGATGATCCTCCGCTACGAGAACCCTGAGCCCGTCGATCGCCGCCGGCAGCGCGCCCCCGAAAGACGGCGCAGGGACGTCGCGGTCGATGACGGGGTCCCCCGCGTGCGTCCCGAAGTGCGCGGTGAACGTGAACGTGCTGCCTCGGTTCACCGTGCTCTCGACGGCGATGTCGCCGCCCATCATCGAGACGATGCGCGCGGCGATGGTCAAGCCCAACCCCGTCCCGCCGTAGTTGCGCGTCGTCGTCATGTCTTCCTGTTCGAATGCGCGAAAGATCGACGCGAGTTTGCTCTGCGGAATGCCGATTCCGGTGTCCTTGACCACGAAGCGCACCGCGACGGCGTCGGGCCGCGCGGTCTCGTCGAGTTCGGCGCGGACGGACACGTCCCCTTTCGGCGTGAACTTGATCGCGTTGCCGGTGAGATTGACGAGGACCTGCCGCAATCGGCCGGCGTCGCCGACGATGAGCGTAGGAACTTCGGAGTCCACCGTACACGCGAGGGTGAGCCCCTTCTGGAGCGCACGTGGAGAGAGCGCCCGCGTCATGTCGCCGAGTAATTCTCGCAATGAAAACGCCGACGGATCGAGCTCGAATTTTCCAGCTTCGATCTTCGAAAAGTCGAGCAAATCGTCGATGATGGCCAGGAGGCTGCCGGCCGCCGATTGAACGCTCTTCAGCGAGCGCCGCTGGTCGTCGCGGAGCGGCGTCTCGAGCACGAGGTCCGTCATCCCGACGATGGCGTTCATCGGCGTTCGGATTTCGTGGCTCACGTTCGCCAAAAATTCGTCCTTGGCTCGGTTGGCGGCCTCGGCGGCCTCCTTCGCCTGACGCAGTTGCTCGGCGCGTTCGAGCAGACGGCGGCCCGTCACGTCGCGAAAGACGAGGACGACGCCGATGAGCTTGCCCTGGTCGTCCACGATGGGGGCGCCGCTGTCGTCGATCGCGATCTCGCGGCCGTCCTTCGCGACCAGCGCGGTTCGGCTCGAAAGCCCCACGATGGTGCCCAGTCGAAGCACTTTTGCGGCCGGGTCTTCGAGCGTCGCTCGGGTGTCCTCGTCCACGATACGAAAGACGTCGGGGAGCGGTCGTCCGACGGCGTCAGCCTCGGACCATCCAGTGAGCGAGCTCGCGATGGCATTCATGAACGTCACGCGCGCTTCGGCGTCCGTCGCGATCACCGCGTCGCCGATGCTCGAGAGCGTGACGGCGTAGCGCCGCTCGCTGTCGCGAAGCTTCTTTTCGGCGGCGTGCTTGTAGAGGGCGAATTCGATCGCCGTCCTCAGTTGTGAATCCTCGAACGGCTTGATGAGGTAACCGAATGGCTCGGTCGCCGCCGCGCGCTGAACCGTGCGGCTGTCGGCGAACGCCGTCAGATAGACGATCGGAACGCCGAGGCGTGCGCGGATGCGTTCGGCGGCGGCGATGCCGTCGGTCTCGCCTTCGAGCTGGATGTCCATGAGCACGAGGTTCGGCTCGCTCTCCAGTGCGAGGACGAGTGCGTCATCGCCGCGCGACGCCGAGCCGACGACCTGGTGTCCCATCCGCGTCAGTTGCTGCGCGATGTCACGGGCGACGATCAGGTCGTCCTCGACGACGAGGATGCGCGCCGGGTTCATCCGGGGACCCTGCCTCGCTCGACTTCGTCGAAGGTGACCGTGAAGGTCGTTCCCGCTTCTCGGCCAACCTCGACGGTGGCGCCGAGCTGGCGGGCGAGATCGTGCACGAGTTGCAGTCCGAGCGAGTCGGCACTGCCGAAATCGAACCCCGTCGGAAGGCCGATGCCGTCGTCGCTCAGGCGGAGCGCGTGGCGCCCGTCGCCGACGGGGTCGAGCTCGACGCGAACGTTCCCGGACCGACCAGGGGGAAAAGCGTGTCGGAGCGCGTTCGAGACGAGCTCGTTGACGATGAGCCCGCACGCGACGGCGCGCCCCACTTCGAGGTGAACGTCGTGGACGCGTCGCACGAACCTGATCCCGCGTTCGTGCGGGCGATACGTGCGGGCGAGCTGCGAGCACAGGCTCTCCACGTGAGCGGCCATGGGAACTTTGGCGAAGTTCCCGGTGCGGTAGAGATTTTCGTGGACCGAAGCGATGGAGCGCACTCGGTTTCGGCTGTCTTCGAACATCTCTTTCGCAGCCTGGTCGGTGATCCGGGACGCCTGGAGATTCAGGAGGCTACTGACGAGCTGCAAGTTGTTTTTGACGCGATGGTGGACCTCCTTGAGGAGCGCCTCCTTATCGTCGAGGGACGCGCGGGCGCGGGTCACTGCGCCTTGCAGATCTCCGTAGAGCCGTGCATTTTCGAGAGATATCGCTGCCTGCGACGCGAGGAGGCGGAGGACTCCGACCCGGCTCGGCGTGAATGCGTGCGGCGTCAGTTGGTTCTCCAAGTAGAGCACGCCCATCAAGGCGTTCTGTTTCAGGAGAGGCAAACAAAGGACCGAACGCGGTCTCGTGCGGCGAATGTACGGATCCGACGAGAAATCCGGCGAGCCGGTCGCGTCCTCGAGGAGCGCGACGTCGCGAAGCCGGACCGCGAGTCTGATGATCGTGTCGGGTAGCTCTTCTGGTGTCACGACGTCGTTTCGATGTCTTACCCGGACCTCCGTTCCCGAAATCAAGGCGTCGGCCTCGACGCGGTACTCGTCGCCCTGCACGAGAACGAGCACGCCCCGGGTCGCTCCCGCGTGCTCGATCGCCATCGTCATGAGCTTTTCGACCAGGCGTTCGAGGACGATTTCACCGGAGACGACTTGAGACATCCGTACGACCGTCGCAAGGTCCAGCTCCTCGACCCGCGCGCCGATCATCGACTCGTGAAGGAGGGGGTGCCGCTCGTCTCGTAGCGCCGGATAGAGTCGTTCGAGCTGGCGGACCTTTCCGCGGGCGCCCCACCGCTCGTAGCAGGCCCGCGCGTTCCGGAGATAGCCGAGGGCGATCGTTTCGAAGCCGCGCCGCGCGTGAAATCGACCGGCCAGCTCGTTCGCGAGCGCCTCGTTGCCCGTCGAGCCGTGCCCGTGCGCCCCGCGGATCGCGTCGTCGTAGAGTCGCATCGCGTCGAGATCGCGGGCCTCCACGCGAGCGAGCTCCGCCGACACGAGAGCGACTTTCTCGGAGAAGGTTTCCGGACAGCTCGCCGCCCAGAGCCGAAGGTGCGCGAGGGATTCTTCGATGGCGAGGACGGCGATCGCGCGACTCTGCGAGTTCGAACCGCTGGTCGCGGCGGTGTTCAAGGCGGCGTAGTACCAGTAACCGGACGATTGAAGAAAGCTCTCGGTCGACGGCAGGAGCAGAGCGGCGTGGGTTCTCGCGACCTCGGCCGCCGCGTGGTCGCCGCACATGAAGCGCGCTTGTAGCTTGAGGATCCAGTACCATGCGACCAGCGTCGACATCCGCGTCCCCGCGAGATCCTGCTCGTAGGCGTCCTCGTCGAACGTGGCGTCTCCGAATAGGCCGAACGCCAGGGTTTCCCCGCGCATGCTCTGGATGAACCGATGCTGGCAAACGAGCATGTCGGCCGAGTCGCGGAATTTCACCTTGCGAGCGAGTGCGATGCCGCGCTCGGCCTCGATCGCTGCCTCGTTCAGATCGCGCGCTTGCACGAGGAGATCCGTCACCAGCCGCACCGAGCTGTAACAGGCATAGGAAACGTCGCCCGTGTCCGTCGCGCTTTGCTGCGCCCGACGAATGAAGTCGATGGCGACCGCGATCGGCTGCGTCCAGATCGACGCAACCTCCATCGCAAAGAACCCCTTCGTTCCCGGCATCCGGTAGGCCTCGCCGAGCCGACGAGCGATTTCCGCGAAGCGCAGCCCGTCGTCGTATCGATGAAAGACCGGACCCGAGATCTGCGCGAGGCCGGAGAAACCGTGCAACGTCGCTTCCGACATGCCGCGAGACAGGCCCTGGCTCACCAGCCGACACACCACGACGTAAAACAAATGGCTGTCGACGAAGAGCGCCGGCGCAATCAACGTGCTGAGGGCGAGCGCGACGGCGCGCACTTCCGGATCGGTCGCCAGGGGAAGCTCGACGAGGCTCTCGACGCTTCGTTCGCCGAGGCTTCTCCGCAACACTTCGTAATCAGCTCGCGCCTGTTCGCGCGTCGGATGGGTGGGGACGGTGACCCCGAACACCGCAAGGCACTCGAGTCCGGTCTGAACCGCTTCGCGATATTCCGCGCGCATCACGTGAAAGAGCATTTTCAGGCGGTAAACCGACGCTTTTTCGAGAGGGTCGAGCCTGCGTTCGAGAAGCTCTCGAGCGATCGAGAGACCGTGTTCCGGCGTGCCGTTCACGTAGTCGCTCTCGGCGTGCTCGAGCGCGAGCTCGAAGGCGAGCGCCTTGTCGTGGACCCACCCGTCGTCTCCGAGGAGCCGCACTCCCGCTTCGACGTACGCCAACGTGGACGCATGGGCCGTCACGGCCTTCGCTTTTCTCGCCGCGAGGAGGTTCAGCTCTGCGAGCTGTTGGCGCTCGGCGAACGTCGTGAGCAGCGCCGCGGCGCGGTTCAACTGTCCGACAACGTCGAACGCGTTGTCCGCGAGGTTCTCGGGTGTCGTTTCGGCGAGGAGACGCCGACCGATGCGGAGGTGCTGGCTCGCACGAGCCGGTTGCGCGATGAGCTCGTAAGCGGCCTCTTGTGCGCGGTCGTGGAGAAACGTGACCGCGCCCTCCTGTCGAAAGACGAGGCCGGCCTGGACCGCCGGCCACAGATCGTCGAGCACCGCGCCTTCGGAGAGATCGCGAACGCCGGCGAGGGTCCGCGTTTCGGTGCCGTGCCCGAGACAAGCGAGGTCTTTCAGCACTTCTTGCGTCTCCTCCGGCAATCGATGGAGCTTTTCGATCATCAACTCGACCACGTTTTCGCTCGACGCTTTTTCGCGGATGAGCTCGAGCTCCCAGCGCCATCGTGCGGCTCGGCCGTCGAAGTAAAGGAGCCGCTCGTCGGCGAGCGCCGTCAGAAACTCGGTTGCGAAGAAGGGATTGCCGCCCGTTTTTTCGTGAAGGACACGAGCGAGCGGCTCGACCGCGCCGGTGTCGCTGCGAAGCGCATCGGCGAGAAAATGCCCGAGTTCTGTCTGCGACAGCGACGGCAAGGTGATTTCGGTGAAGGGCACCGGGCTCGCGCGCACGCTTTCCACCATGCGCGCCACCGGGTGCGACGCTCCCACTTCGTTGTCGCGATAGGCGCCGATGAGGAGCAAGTGGTGCACGTCGGGGTGCGTGACGAGATGCGCGAGCCACTCGAGGGTGGCCGCGTCGAGCCACTGCAGATCGTCGATGAAGAGCACGAGCGGAAGGCCCGCGCTCGCGAACACACCGACGAAGCGTCGCAACGCCGACCACAGGCGCGCCCGTTCTTCGTGCGGCGGAACGCTGAGAGCCGCCGGTTGGGGCCCGATGACGAGCTCGAGCTCGGGCACGAGATCCACGACGAGCTGACCGCCCCGTTCGATCGCGACGGTCATGGCGCTTCGATACCGCGCGAGTTCGCTCTCTCCCCGCGCGAGGATCTGACGGACGAGCTTCGACAGCGCCTCTGCGAGCGCCGCGTACGGCAGGTCTCGCTTGTATTGGTCTACCTTGCCCGATGCGAAGAAGCCCTGTGGGGGCACGATCGTCTTTTGCAACTCCAGGATGACGGAGGACTTGCCGGCACCCGAGTAGCCCGACACGAGCACGACCTCGGGCGCGCCGGTCCGTGCGACCCGTGCGAACGCCTCGAGCATCATCTCGCTCTCGCGATCGCGCCCGTAGAGTTTTCCAGGCATGTGCAGTCGATCGGACGGATCCATTCGGCCGAGCGAGAATGGCGCGATGTGTCCCGTGGACTCGAGCGCCTCGAGGCATCGGCGCAGATCGGCGACCAAGCCGGCCGCAGTCTGGTACCGCTCGTCGGCAGATTTCGCGAGCAGTTTGAGCACGACGCTACACACGCCGTCGTCGAGCCCAGGGGCGCGTTCGCGCGGGTGCTCCGGCTGCCTCGCGATGTGGCAGTGCACCCACTCCGAGGCGTCGCGCGCGTTGAACGGCAATCTTCCGGTGAGGAGCTCGTACAAGGTCACGCCGAGCGCGTAGAGATCGCCCCGCGAATCGAGGGAGCGATTCATTCGTCCGGTCTGTTCGGGCGCCATGTAGGCGAGCGTGCCGGCGATGATCTCGGGAGGGTCGGGCACTCGCCGTTCGCGCGGCAATCGAGACGCGATGCCGAAGCCGGTGAGCCACGCAGTGCCGGAGGTGAAATCCGTGAAAATGTTGCCGGGCTTCACGTCCTTGTGAATGAGCCCGCGCTCGTGGAGCTGCCCGAGTGCCGTCCCTACGCCGATCGCGACGTGCAAGAGCGCCCGAAGATCCCAGGGGCGGCCGGTTCCGCGAGCGAGGAGCTGCCCGCCGCGATCTTCGAGGATCAACGTCGGCCGTTCGCGATCGCGAAGGAACGCGCGCGGGCGCAACGCACCCGCCGCGGTCAGCTCGTCTCGAAGAGCGTACTCGTGATGGAGCTGATCGACCTTGCTCGGCGAGAGGTCCTTCGTCGTCGCCCGGAGCGCCAACACTCGGGAGCCGTCGAGATCCCAGACGCCGCGGTACAGCGTGAAGTCGGCGTCATGTCGAAGGACCTCGGGTTCAGCGTGAAGCTCCATCGCGACCGCGACCGACCATAGGGCAATTGACGTGCCACGTGATCGTCGAACCGCGGACACGCTCGAAAGCGGGGCCGACCCGGCCGGGGCGCTTCGGCGGGTCAGAAACTGGCCTGAATGGCTTCGAAGGCGTCGACCTTATCCGTGCCGCCGGAGCGACCGTAACGGAATGAAATGCGTCGACTGCGGAAGCGGCTCCTCGTGGCCGCGGTGCCCTTCGCGGTCCTCCTTTCCCCGACGGCGTCGGCCGAAAAGGGCGATTTCCTGCAGACCGATACGCTCGGGACGAGTCTCGTCAATCGCGATCTGACGGCCCGGGTAACGCGAACCGTGGGCGACGCGTTCAATCTGTCCGAGTACTTCGGGCTTCACTATTTTTTCGTCGATCGCGTGCGTGCGGGAATGGCCCTCCAATTCGCGGAGCGGATCGCGCCGGCGCTGCCGCCGTGGCAGAGCCGCTTTCAACGATTCGCGTTGCTTCCGCAGATCGGTTGGAAGTTCTACGACCCGTTCTTCGCGGCGTTCGTGTTCGCGTACGCGCCGCGCGCCAACGGTCGCGCCGAACCGACCTTCGCGCTGCAAGCGGCCGCCGGAGTCGCGCTCCCGGTAACGGAACGAATGAACTTCAGCGCGGCACTCGAAGTCCCCTGGACGTTCCATCCCCACGAGATGCTCGGGCTCACGGCCCTCGCCGGCGTTTCGTTCCGGCTTTGACCGAGAAATCGGCGAGCCCGAGCCGCTCGCTTTCGGCGGCGCCGCCGCGCACGTTCCGGTGACTATTGACGCTCGGGGCACCCGAGCACGAACTCGGGCGATGACGTCGATCGCGAGCGACTCGGTTCAGACCGCTCTCACGGTGCCGCCGCGGCGAACTACCCCTTCTCCCGAGGATTGGCGCGACGTCTGGATCTACTTTCTCATGGTGGATCGGTTCGACAATCCCTCCGCGCCGCCGCGTCACTTGCCGTTCGACGCGCCGTTCGGCGGGTTTCAGGGCGGCACCATCGCCGGCATGACCGCGCGGCTCCCTTATTTGAAGGATCTCGGCGTCGGCGCGGTCTGGTTCACGCCGATCCTCTTCAACGGTCAGATGCTCGACGGGGTGCCGAACGACGGCACGTACCACGGGTACGGGATCGAAGACTTCTTGAGCGTCGATCCTCGGTTTGCGTCCGGTGCGACCGCGCCGGATCGCGAGTTGACCGAGTTCGTGACCGCGGCGCACGCGCTCGGCATCTTCGTCATTTTCGACATCGTCTTGAACCACACCGGCGACGTGTTCGACTACGTCGGCTTCGGTTCCGAAGCGCCGTTCAGCACGACCGAACGCGACGTGCGCTGGCGCGACCGCGGGGGAAATGCGAGTGCTTTCGCCGACGCGGCGGCGATGCCGTCCGCGAGCGCCAGCTTGTTCCCTGACGAGCTCCGCTCGAACTCCTTCTTTCGACGGCGGGGCGAGGCCGGTCCGGTGGAGACCGAAGGCGACTTCGCGTCGCTGAAGCAAATGCTCACGGCGAACCCGGTGCTCGGTCAGATCCTCATCAGTTGTTACCAGTACCTGATCGCCAAGTTCGACATCGACGGTTATCGCATCGATACCTTGAAATATCTCGACCCGAATTTCGCGCTGACGTTCGGAAATGCCATGCGCGAATTCGCGCTCACCATCGGGAAGCGGAACTTCTTCACGTTCGGCGAGGTGTACGACGACGAAGAGCGCATCGCGGAATTCATCGGCCGCCACACTCAAACGGACGGAGACGTCGTGGGCGTCGACGCCGCCCTCGATTTCCCGCTCTTCTTCGTCTTGCCCCAGGTCGCGAAGGGACTCATGCCGCCGCGGGCGTTGGTGGACATGTTTCAGACGCGAAAGACGGTGGAGATGGGCGTCATCAGCTCCCACGGCGAAGCGTCGCGCTATTTCGTCACGTTCCTCGACAACCACGACCAGCACGCGCGGTTTCGTTACGGAGATCCGAACTTCGACGCGCAGGCCGTGCTCGGACTCGCCTGCCTCTTCGCGCTGCCCGGGATTCCGTGCGTCTATTACGGCACCGAGCAAGGCTTCTCGGGGAACGGTGACGCCGACCTCGCCGTTCGCGAAGCGCTGTGGGGAGCGCCGTCCGCGTTCGATCCGGGAAATGCGTTCTATGTGGCCGTGCGACGCCTCGCGACACTCCGAGCGAGCGAGCCCGCGCTTCGGTATGGGCGCTTCTACTTTCGCCCGCTGTCGGGAGACGGATTCCATTTCGGCGTTTCCGAGTTCGCCGGCGGCGTGCTCGCGTTCTCGCGGATCTTGAACCGGCGTGAAGTGCTCGTGGTCGCCAACACGAGCACGCAGCAAGGGTTCTCGGGAGACGTCGTCATCGACGCCTCGCTGCACCCGGCGACGCCGGCGATGACTGTGCTCTTCGGCAACCTAGCCCCTCGAGCGTCGTGCCCGGTCGGCACTCGCGCCGCCGTCGAGGTTCACGAGGCGGACGGCTCGGTTTCGCCGGGTCCGGTCCGGGTCGTCTCGGTCACCCTTGCTCCGATGGAAGTCCTGATTTTGGCGTAGGAGAGGGGCTTCGAATTTCGCCGCCGAAGCCCCATGCTACGGCGATGCTTCGCGGCCACGCGTACCCCTCGGACCTCGCCCGATACGTCGAGGCCCATTGGCCCGCGGACAGGGTGCTCGCCGTTTCGCACGAGCTCTTTCTCGACGCGTTGTCCGTCGCGTTCCAGGCGTCGCTCACGTCCGAGGAGGCGCGGCCGACGCGTTTTCGACTGCTCCTGACCCCGCTCGATCAGCTGCCCGAAAGCGGCGTGCCGAACCAAGGTGTCCTCCGGTTGCGATTCGATCGGACGCGTCCTTTTCATGCCGACGAGCTCCGTCGCTTGAGTCCGTCGACGCCGTTCGAGACGGCGCTGATCGGCGCGCAAGTAGAAGCGGATCGACTGCGCATTTGGGGCATCGCACACTCGGGACCCGCGTGGCTCGCGCCGACGTGGGGGGGCCGGAGCTTGCTCCCGAATTGGACGTATGACCCGATTGTTCACGTGACCGGTCCGGGCCAGCTCGCGGTGCGCTGTGCCGGGAAGTTGATCGGTGGGCTCGAAGGCGGCGCCTTGATCGACGCGCAGCTCGACGTGTTCGAGTCGAGCTGGCTCCCGGCCATGTTCACGCGTGAGCGCGAAGAAGTCAGGGCCGCGCACGCCGCGCTTCAAGCGAACGCGCCGTCGCCGACCCAGGTCGAGCATTCGCTCGTGGGCCGGGTCGGCCAGCACATGCTCCGCCGCGCGATTCAGCTCATCCGCGGCGCGCGTCAAGGCGGCATGATCCTCGTCGTGGACACGGCGACCGCGGCGCTGTCGACCGGCGTGGATGGGATCCGCCTCAAATATCGCTTTGGACAGGACGAACCGTCGCAACGCTATCGAAGCTTGCTCTTCCAGATCCTCGAAGGGGTGGCAGCCCACGTCACGAAGACGTCGGTGGACTGGTCCGATTTCGTCTCGGATCAGAGTCCGGGGCTCGAAAAACTCGAGCAAGCCGTGTTCGAGCTGAGTCGTCTCATCGCCAACCTCACGGCGATCGACGGCGCGGCCGTCCTCGACAAGCGGTTCGACCTCATCGGTTTCGGCGCCGAAGTTTCCGCCGAGCTGCCGGCGCCGTCACGCGTGTGGCGCGCGCTCGACACCGAAGGCACCCGGCGCGAGCCCGACGACATCGAAAACGTCGGGACTCGGCATCGCGCGGCCTACCGTTTCGTCAATGATCATCCCCAGGGCCTGGCGATCGTCATTTCGCACGACGGCGGCGTCTCGTTCGTTGCCAATCGCGACGGCGAGGTCGTGTTCTGGGAGCAATCGGTCAGTCCCTGACGCCAGGGCCGCGCGGCGCGAGTCGCGCCGAATCGTGCCAATTCGTCGGCCGGGTGTTACATCCTCGTCGTGGCAGCGAAAGCCGAAGACCAGGGGCCGACGCCGACGGACACGGCGCTCGTTCGATTCGACGAGCAGCGCGCGCTCGCGCTCGGTGAGCCGCCCGAAGAGCGAGCGCCGGTCACGGTTCGAAAACCGCACGGCGCCGCGGCGGGCATTCCGGCCATCGTCAATACGATGAAGTTCGGCTTCCGCGAAATGGGCGTCTTGAAGACGGCGCGGACCTTTCTGGCGATCAACAAGGAAAACGGCTTCGATTGTCAGAGCTGCGCGTGGCCGAGCCCGGACCAGCACCGGAAGGTCGCGGAGTTTTGCGAGAACGGAGCCAAGGCTCTCGCCGACGAGCTCACCCATCGGCGCGCGACGCCGGAGTTCTTCGCGAAGCACAGCGTCGCCGAGTTGCTCGCCGAGTCCGATCATTGGCTCAACGGGCAAGGTCGAATCACGCATCCGATGATCCGTCGACCGGGCGGCACGCATTTCGAACCGATCGCGTGGACCGACGCGTTCGCGCTCATCGGCGCCGAGTTCGAGAAACTCGAGAACCCGAACGAAGCCGCCTTCTACACCTCGGGCAAGACCTGCAACGAGCCGGCGTTCTTGTTCCAGCTCCTCGCGCGCCAGTTCGGGACGAACAACCTGCCGGATTGTTCGAACATGTGTCACGAGTCGAGCGGCACTGCGTTGACCGGCGCGATCGGAATCGGGAAGGGCACGGTCAAGCTCGAGGACTTCGACCACGCCGACACCATCCTGATCATCGGCAACAACCCCGGCACGAACCATCCCCGGATGCTCACGTCGCTCGAGCATGCCAAGAAACACGGCGCGACCATCGTCTCCATCAATCCGATGCCCGAGGTCGGCTTGATGCGCGTCATCAACCCGAACCCGCAGGACTACGCGAACCCGCTCGCGTTCGTGCCGGCGCTGGTCGGTTCGGGCGTCGCCCTCACCGATCTCTACGTGCCGGTTCGCGTGAACGGCGACGCGGCACTCCTTCAGGGGATCATGAAGGTGCTCCTCGAGCGCGATCGCCGGGCGCCCGGCACCGTGCTCGATCGCGACTTCATCGCCGAGCACACCAGCGGCTTCGACGAATTCGCCGCCGGGCTCGACCGCACGTCGTGGGAAGAGATCCTCGAGAGCAGCGGCGTCGATCGCTCCTTGATCGAGCAGGCGGGAGACATCGTCGCGCGCGCGAAGCGGATGATCGTCCTGTGGTGCCTCGGGCTCACCCAGCATCCGAACGGCGTCGAGAACGTCCAGCAGGTCGTGAACCTGCTTCTGATGGGGGGTCACATTGGCCGTCCCGGAGCGGGCCCGTGCTGCGTCCGGGGACACAGTAACGTCCAGGGCGATCGCACGATGGGCGTATGGGAGCATCCGACGGAGACGTTCCTCGCGTCGCTCGATCGCGAATTCGACTTTCGCTCGCCGCGCGAGCCCGGGGTCGACTCGGTCGACACGCTGCACGCGCTCCACGAGGGCCGTCTCAAGGTGTTCTTCGCGATCAGCGGGAACCTGATGAGCGCCGCCCCCGATACGCACTTCGCCGCCGAGGCGTTCGCGCGTTGCCCGCTGGTCGTGCACGTCTCGACGAAACTTCACCGCGGCCACCTGATCGGCGGAAAACACGGGCTCATCTTGCCGGTGCTCGGTCGCGCGGAGCGGGCGTTTCACGACGGCAAGCTCCAGCTCTCGACGGCGGAAGATTCGATGGGCATCGTGAACCCGTCGCACGGCTCGGAAACGCCCGCGTCGCCGTACCTCCTCAGCGACACCGAGATCCTCGTCCGCACCGCGCAATCGATCTTCGGCAAGGGCGGCCCGGTAGACTGGGAATCGATGCTCGATCACGACCGGGTGCGCGATCACATCACGCGCGTCGTTCCGGGGTTCGAGAACTTCAACGAACGCATCCATCGCGGGTTTTTCTATTTGCCGAACGCCGCGCGCGAGCGCGATTTTCGAACTCCCACCGGCAAAGCGAACTTTTCGGTGTGTGGCATCCCCCAGCACGGGCTCGCGCAAAACGAACTCTTGATGACCACCGTTCGCGCGCACGATCAGTTCAACACCGTGGTGTACGGCTTGGACGATCGCTATCGCGGCATCTACGGCGGACGCCGGGTCATTCTCCTGAACCCCGACGATCTGCGCGAACTCGGACTGGCAGACGGTCAGTGGGTGGACATCACGAGTCACTTCGAAGGCGAAACCCGGGTCGCGCATCGCTTTCGCGCCGTCGCTTATCCGATCGCGCGGAAGAGCGCGGCGAGCTATTTCCCCGAGGCGAACGTGCTCGTGCCGGTGCGTTCGGTGGCGGCCCACAGCAACCAACCCGCCCACAAGTGCATCCGGATCACGCTCCGTCCGTCCGAATTGCCGCAAAATGCAGGACACGTTCCGGAGCTGAAGGCGTGAGTAGCGGTACGCGATGCTCGAAGCGGTCCTGCCGGCGCCTCCGACCAAGCCTTGTCCCGGCGTTCACCCGGACCCACGCTGGTCGCTGATCGTCGCGATCTTGGGCTCGACGATGGCGTTCGTCGACGGCACCGTCGTGAACGTCGCCTTGCCGGTGATCCAGCGCGAGCTATCGGCGCGCGTCGATCAGACCCAGTGGGTCGTCGAGTCCTATGCGCTGGTACTCGCCTCGCTGGTGCTCGTCGGCGGCTGCCTCGGTGACCAGCTCGGGAGACGACGCGTGTTCGTCGCCGGCATCACGGTGTTCTCGCTTGCATCGGCCGGTGCCGGATTCGCGCCCGACGTGAACTCGCTGATCGCCGCGCGTACGGTGCAAGGGATCGGCGCGGCGCTGCTCGTGCCCGGGAGCCTCGCCCTGATCGGCGCGGCGTATCCCGAGGCCACGCGACCCGGCGCGATCGGCACGTGGTCCGCCGCGACGTCGATCGCTTCCGCGATCGGTCCAACCATCGGCGGATGGGCGGTCGCGCATTTTTCGTATCGCGTCGTGTTCTTCTTGAATCTCCCCGTCGGCCTCGCCGTGGTCGCGATCTCGACGTTGCGCGTCCCCGAAACACGAGACCCCGACGCGCATCCGGGCCTCGACTGGTCGGGCGCGGTGCTCGCCACGTTGGGCCTCGGCGCGATCGTGTGGGCGTTGATCGACGCCCCGACTCACGGCGGTCTCGGGGCGACGCGTGAGCTCGTTCCCTTCTGCGCGGGCGTGCTCGCGCTCATCGCATTTTTCGCCGTCGAGGCTCGCACGCCGTTTCCGATGGTGCCCCTGTCGCTCTTTCGCTCGCGGACGTTCACCGGGACGAATCTCTTGACGCTTCTGCTCTACGCGGCCCTGGGCGCGTTTTTCTTCTTCTTGCCGTTCAATCTCATCCAGGTTCAGCGCTATTCGCCGACCCAAGCTGGCGCGGCGCTGGCGCCGTTCGTCATCCTCATTTCCGTCCTGAGTCGGTCGGCGGGCGGTGTCGTCGCGCGATACGGCGAACGCCTACCGCTCGTCGTCGGCCCCGCGGTCGCCGCTCTCGGGTTCGCGCTGACGGCGATCCCGTCGGTCGGCGGCTCCTATTTTCGCACCTTTTTCGCCGGCATCGTCGTCCTCGGCGTCGGCATGGGGTTCACCGTGGCGCCGCTCACCGCGGCGGTGATGGGGTCCGTGGACGATCATCACACGGGCGTCGCGTCGGGGATCAACAACGCCGTGTCGCGCGCGGCCGGGCTTCTCGCCGTCGCCGCCCTCGGCGTCGTCCTCGTCTCACGGTTCAACGCTGCGCTCGATCGCGAAGTCTCCGGATTTTCCCAAAATGACGACCTCGTTCCGATCCTCGCCCGAGAACGCCTCGCGCTCGGCGGCGTGGAATTGCCGGCGAGTCTCGCTCCGCCGCTCCGAGGCGCGCTTCGCGCGGCCCTCGACGCCGCGTTCGTCGACGGATTTCGTGCGCTCATGCTCGTGTGCGCCGCGATGGCAGCGCTCTCTGCCATGGCCGCGCTGATCTGGATCGACGGCAAACCCAGTTCGAGTTCGGCCGCCGACGGATCGAATCGGGCGTCGCGGTCGTCTACCGTTTCAGCAGAGCGTCACAATCGCCGCTCACGTTGAGCGCATCTGCAGCGATGAAGCCTTGCCCGACGAGGGCCGTATTGCCGCTCGCGAGATCGACCTTCGCCCATTCGCCGTGTCGGCCCACGAGCGCTGCGAAGTCCCCGCGATGCAACGTGGCGAGCACGTGGCCGTCGCCGCGCGGGGCGTCGCGTACGACCACCTCTTCCATCGTCATCTCGAAGCAAACGTCCGGCGGTGGGGTCCACACTTCGGGGACGGTCGCGCAACCGCCACGCGTGACGACCCGAGTCGGGTCGAGCCACCGCAAGCGAAACGGTCCGACGTTCGCCGCCTGAGCCACGCCGGGATCGAACCCGAGCCAGCCCTCCTTGGAACGCGCCTCGATCGTGACCGCATCGCCTGCAGCGAGCTGACCGAACTCGGTGCTCGCACGCGGACGCGTGACGATGGTGACGGCACGGTCGGCCTGCGCCGTGCACGGCTCGAGCGGCGTGCTCGCCGGCGTCGCGGTCGGTGTTGTCGCGGCCGAGAGAGCCGGGGCCGCAGGATCGATGGGTCCGCCCGGTTCCGTCGCGGCGACGGAACCCGGCGAGCTCGCGACGACGGCGAGGGTGTTCGGGTTGGCGGCGACAGGTTTCGAGGAGTCGGAACGCTCGCATCCCGCGACGACGAGCGCGAAGGCGCACAGTGCACGACTCGCGGTGAGGCTCAAAACCCGCTCTCGTGCGGCCGAACTCTGGTCACCGCGATGGTCTCTCTCGATCAGCTCGACTGGGTTGAGCTGTCACTATGCCGTACTTCGCGCCGCGGGGGCGGCTTCCGCCGCTGCGCGCAGCACGGCGACGGCGCACGAGGCGAGGCGAGCGCGGGCCGAGTCGGAGCGGCTGGTCAAGACGATCGGGACGCGCGCGCCGAGCACGACGCCGGCGAGCTCCGCGCCACCGAGATATTCGAGCTGCTTGGCGAGCATGTTGCCCGATTCGAGATCCGGCACGAGGAGCACGTCGGCGACGCCGGCGACCGGTGAATCGAGTTGCTTGATGGACGCGGCTTCCGCGCTGACCGCGGTGTCGAACGCGAGCGGGCCGTCGAGGATGGCCCCGGTGATCTGTTTTCGGTCCGCCATCTTGCAGAGCGCGGCGGCGTCGATGGTCGACGTGAGCTTCGGGCTCACGGTCTCCACCGCAGACAAGATGGCGACGTTGGGCTTTGGAATGCCGAGCGCGTGGGCGAGCTCGATCGCGTTCTTCGCGATGTCGACCTTGTCGTCGAGTGTCGGGTAAATGTTGATGGCGGCGTCGGTGACGAGGAGCGGACGCGGATATCCGGGCGCGTCGATCACGAAGACGTGGCTCACGCGCCGCGACGTGCGCAGCCCGATTTCGTGAGCGAGGACGGCGTGCATCAACGTGTCGGTGTGCAAGCTCCCCTTCATGAGCCCCTGCGCGCCGCCCTGCCGACAAAGCTCCACCGCTTTTTTTGCCGCGTCGGTGTCGTCGCTCGCGTCGATGAGCCGCACCTTGGACAGGTCGAAGTCGAGCTTCGAGCCGAGCGCGCGGAGGGTGTGTTCGGGGCCCACGAGAATGGGCTCGATCAAACCGGCGGCCGCCGCGGCCATGGCGCCGGCAAGAGCGACGTCGGTGGTCGGTGCCACGACGGCAAACGTGGCGCGCGGGAG
This sequence comes from uncultured Polyangiaceae bacterium, assembly GCA_964506835.1. Taxonomy (GTDB): domain Bacteria; phylum Myxococcota_A; class Polyangia; order Polyangiales; family Polyangiaceae; genus DASZVB01. Next base: position 41,697 of record CAZDNG010000038.1, on the reverse strand, counting down.
TCCGGCGCACTTCGCGACGAGGCGATCGAAGACTTGGAGGGCCACGGCGTGCGGAAGCTACCACGGGGGTGTGAGCCATCGAACCCCCGGTCCCAGGCCGTTTCCACTCTGGACGCCATGCCCTGCCCGAGACCCCGTAAACTAAACTGCACACACGGTGGCTCGAGTGTGCGTTATTTTGCATGGTCACATGGGGATGGACCGGCGGATTTCAACCGAAAGCGCGTTCTTTCTGCGAGGGCGTGCCGACGGCGATTGCGCGGGTCGGTCCGGCATTCGATTTGCTTTGGTGGAAGCCAGCTAATGTCCACGCCAGTTCTCGAAGGCGAGCTTCTGGCTGGGAAGTACCGCGTCGAGCGCATCCTCGGCCAGGGGGGCATGGGGGTCGTCGTGAAGGCGCGCCACGTCGAGCTCGACGAGCCCGTCGCCTTGAAGCTCATGCTCCCCGAGGTTGCGTCGAACGAGGAAGCGGTCGGTCGATTCTTGAGAGAGGCGCGGGCGGCCGTGCGCGTGAAGAGCGAGCACGTCGCGCGCGTCATCGACGTGGGACAACTCGAATCCGGCGCTCCTTACCTCGTGATGGAGTACCTCGACGGGCAGGATCTGGCGCAGATCCTCCGCGAGCGCGGTCCACTGCCGATCGACGACGCGATCGACTACTTGGCGCAAGCGTGCGAAGCGGTCGCCGAGGCGCACGTCCTCGGCGTCGTCCACCGGGATTTGAAGCCCGCCAATCTCATGGTGATCACGCGGAGCGACGGTTCCGAATGCGTGAAGCTGCTCGACTTCGGTATCTCGAAGGTGTCGTCGAAGGACGGCGCGTCACTCGACCTCACCAAGACGTCGGCGTTGCTCGGGTCGCCGTTCTACATGTCGCCCGAGCAAATGATGTCGTCGCGCGACATCGACGGCAGGACCGACGTCTGGGCGCTCGGCGTCATCTTGTTCGAGTTTTTGACGGGCCGAACGCCCTTCGTCGCGGAGACATTGCCGCGGGTCTGCGCGCTCATCGCCACCGCCCAACCGCCGTCGCTTCGTTCGATCCGTGGCGACGTGTCCGCCGGACTCGACGCGGTCGTGCAGCATTGCCTCGAGAAAAATCGAGACGAACGCTACACGGACGTCGCCGAGCTCGCGACGGCGCTGCGGCCGTTCGCGGCGGAGCGCTCCGCGGCCTCGCTCGTGCGCGTCCAGCGGATCATCCGGAGTCGCGGGCTCAGCGATTCGGCGCGACGCGCTCTCGACGCTGCGACGACGGGCGCCGACGAGCCGACCCTCGGCGCGAGCGAGTTCGCGGGCGGCACCTGGCTCAACTTCGGGCAGACGAAGCGCGGAGCGGCGCGGCGCAAATGGCCGCTGCTCGGCGTTGCGCTCGCGCTCGTGGTCGGGGGCGTCATCGCCGGAAGAGTGGCGCTCCAGCCGTCGCAGAAGACGAACGGGGGCACGAGTGCTTCCGCGGAGCAGCCGCCGGCGCCACACGCGACCTCCCCGGAAGTCGTACCCGGCCAGGCAACGGGTGCCGCGCCCCGAGGGCCCACGCCGAACATCGTCACGTCCACGCCGGCAGACCCCGCGCCGAGCGCGACGACACCGAGGGACCCTCTTCCGAACGTCGAACCCGCGCCGGGTTCGTACGCGGCGAGTCCGTCGACGGCGAAGGCCGGCGGCGCCGGAAACGGACGTCCTCCGCGACGGAAAACGGCGCAAACGGCGCCCCCATTCCCCCAGAACCCGCCGAGCGAGCGCCCTTCAGCGCCGCCGAAAGAGAAGAGATCCGTCTATGACGACATGTAGCGCCCCCTCTGTCGGGCCGCGCGCGACGTTCGCGGCGACCATTGTGGCCACTTCGTTGGTCGCATTTCCTTGTTTTTCGCAAGAACAGGATCAGGCCGCGGCGCGAACGCTCTTCAACCAAGGGCGCGCGCTGATGCGAGCGGGCCACTATTCCGAGGCGTGCCCGAAGCTGGAGGCCGCGCGCCGGCTCTACGCGAGCGCGGGGATTCTGTTGAACCTCGGCGACTGCCTGGAGAAGCTCGGACGCTCGGCGAGCGCCTGGACCGAGTTCGGTGAAGCGGCCGCGGTCGCCGAGCGCTCGCACCGCGACGCCGAGGCTCGCGAGGCGGAAAAGCGCCAAACGCAGATCGAGCCGACCTTGTTGCGGCTGTCGATCCACATCGGGCAGGGTCCAGCCGGGGTCACCGTTCATCGCGACGGTGCGGAGATGGCACAGGCCGCGCTCGGGAGCCCGATCCCCGTCGATGCCGGCAAGCACGAGATCACGGTGACCGCCGAGGGGTACGCGCCGTGGACGACGACGGTGACCGTCTCGACGCCCGGAGAGACCGTCGAGGTCGACGTCCCCGAGCTTCAAGCGCTTCCTTCGCAGAAGGAGGCCCCCGCGGCAGCGCCGCCGCCTCACCCAACGTCGCTTCTCGCCACGAGCGAGGCGCCGCCGTCGGATTCGTCGACTCTCGCGCCGGTCGGCTGGGCGCTCGCCGGTGGAGGCGTGGCCGTCGCAGCCGGCGGCCTGGTGTTGATGCTGATCGAATCGTCGCGCGCGAACGACGCACGACGAGACCGAAATGGGTCGGAGTACGACTCGACGAAGACGCCGTGGGCCGTCGGGCTCGCCGGTGTTTGCGTCGGAGGAGCCGCGGCGCTCACGGGCGCGGTGATCCTCGCCACGGGTCACCATTCGACCCACGAGACGGTCGGCGGCTTGCCTACGCCGTGGGTGAGCCCGTCGGGTGGCGGCCTCGCGTATCAAGGCGCGTTCTAGCTACGACTCGTCTTCGACGTCGTGAAGCGCACACGCTCGTGCGCATTGCGCGAGAGCGTGTGCGTGTTCGTCGTGGCCGCGAATGTCTTCTCGCGTGGCCACTTCTACGCGCGCGATCGATGGATCGATCCGCTATGCATCATCGTCACTTCGCGTCGCGCGGTGCGGCCTCCGTCTTGCAGACCGAACGAGCAAACGCCGATCGTCCGAGATCGAACGTACCTTTCGCGGCCACGAAGCGAGAGATTCGAGGAGAAATAGAGTTACCGAGTCGATCGCCGAGGTGCGGCGCGACGATGAAAGTGTGCAACTAGCGTCCAACGAGTTCGCTGTTTGCGCAGTGAGATGAAACTCGATAACGCAGTGAGTGTGTGGTGAGGCGGTCTCGCGAAAGAGACGCGTCTTTTGTCTGACGGCTATCAGGAGAATTTCGAAATGAACGACGGAAAAATCAGCAAGGGTTGGGGAATCGCGGGCGCCGGAACTGGCTTGTTTTGCCTCGCTTTCGTCTTTGGGTGCGGAAGCGCCGATACGGGCGGCGCGGAAACTGCGGACACCACTGGAGCACCGGCTCCGGAAGCGGTCGGCAGCGTTACACAGGCCGTCGAGAGTCCTGCACAGTGCAACACCGATCTCACCACGTGCATTCAAAATTCGAAGAACTTCTTCGATCTGCTCGGCTGCAGCCAACCCTACGCCAACTGTCTCGTAGCCAGCGCGGTTCCGCCGGTGGTGACGACGACCGTCAACGCGATCGACGCGTGTCGAACTACGGAAGCGTCTTGTGCCGATGCCGCCAAGACACCTGGCGCGCTGGCGCAATGCCAGGTGGCGGCGGTGAACTGCACGGCAACCGCGTTCGCGACTCCGGTCGTCGAGACGGTCGCGGCCGCGGCAGATTGCGTGACAGGGGCGGCGACCTGCGTCGGCAAGGCCACGACCGCCGCCGCGATCACCACGTGTGGAGAAACGTTCGCCAACTGCGCGACCGAAGCGGCGAGCGCCGTTCTTCCGCCCGCGGTGACCGACGCTCTCGACGGCGTCAACTCCTGCACGGCTACCTTGACGAGCTGTGTGCAAGAAGCGTCCACACCGGCGGCCGTCACCGCGTGTAACGGCGCCGACGTGACCTGCATCGGGAGTACGCTCGGCGTGACCATCCCGAACCCGGCCGCCGCCATCACCTGTGCGCAAACGGCCGCGACCTGCGTCGCCGCGGCGCGCAGCGTCGATGATCTCACGAAGTGCACGAACGCCCTGACCACGTGCGCCGTCCAGGCTGCTCCGGTGCCGGTGAGCTGCGACGTCGCGTTCACGCAGTGCTTCGCGGCGAACCCGTTCAACCTCTTCCAATGCGCGGACACCGCCAGGAAGTGCAACGCGGGAACCCAGTAGGCCCCGTCGTCGTCTCGAACGGATGTCGTCGTAAATGAAGCTAAAAACCCGTTCGCGCGCGCACGCCGTGGGACTCGCCGTGGGGATCTTCGCGGGCGTCCTGGGCGTTACGCTGGGGGCGGGTTGCTCGAGCGGCGGCGCACGAACCGGATCGGGCGCTCCTGCGACGGGCGGGAGCGCCACCGGTGGCGACAATTCCGGCAACTCGAGTGGACAAACCGGACAGAGCGGCGCCGGCTCCGGCGGCACCGCTCCGCTCGGCTCCGGCGGCACCGGGGTCGCGCCGGGAGGCGCTCCGAGCACCGGCGGCGCGGCTGCAGGTGGGGCGAGTGGTGGCGGGTCCGGCGGGCTCGACGCGGGCTCGTCGAGCGGAGGCTCTGGCGCGGCGAGCTCCGGCGGTGGCCAGGGCGTCACCGACGGCGGCGCTCCGTGCTGCGCCGACAAGAGTTGTCAGCCCACAGCCGTGCAAACCTGTGTGTGCACGACGTGGAATCAAGGCCAATGCTGCAGCGGCACCTGGGACACCTTTTGCCAGGCGACCGCCGAAGAAAAGTGCCAAGCGCCGCATTGCAACGTACCGCCGCCGACCGGCGACGCCGACGCCGGAGGGCCCCAGGGCAGTTGCTGCGCGACGCACGCGACGTCGGGTTGCTCCGACCCCGCCATCAAGAGCTGCGTGTGCGGGCTCCTCGGCGACTGTTGTACGAACGGCTGGGACGACGTCTGCGTGCAACTCGTCGCCGAAGAACATTGCGCGACGGGCGTGCGCGACTGTGTGTGCAAGACGTGGCAGCAATCGACTTGCTGCGATATGGAGTGGACCGACGAGTGCCGCATCGTGGCCGAAAAGAAATGCGGCGCCCCGGCGACCTGTCCTTGAAGGCGTGCGGCTAGGGCGTGCACGCGGGCACCTGGTCGTTGTCGCCGGTGCAATCGCACGTGCCCGTGCAGGTGCACTCGGCGGGCTCGCCGAAGTCGCCGGGGATGCCAACACAGTTTTGCCCGACCCCTCGTGCGAACGTGTCCGCGTCGCACGGCGAGAGCAGGCGATCGTTGCAGATCACCAGGGAACTTACGCTTTTCAGGGCGCTCGCGCCCGCCAGGCTTGTCAACACGTCGTCGCTTTTCAAAATGAATTGTCCGCCCACCGTCGCGAGCGCGTCGAGACCGGCAAGGGAAGTCAGGCCGCGAAGGTTCGTGCCCCAGAATCCCTGACCGACGCTCTTCAGACCATTCAGACCCTCGAAGTTCTTCAAAGGGAGCAGGCTATCGAGGTTCACCAGGCCGCCGATCTGGGTCAGCGTCTCGAGTCCAGCAAAACTCGCGAACGCAGGGTCGGAGTCCACGGCCAAGCTCCCCGGTATGCTCGTCAAGTTCGGGAACGACGTGAGACGAGTCAGCTGCGAGTTGGAGTCGATCACCGCTTCGCCGAGGCTCGACACTTGACCGAGTCCGTCGAGCGAGACGAGCGCGGTTTGCGAGAGCTCGAGTGTACCGATCGTCGTGAGCGCGCCGAGCGCCGCCAGGGTCGTGACCGGGGTCGTGTGAATGTCCAAGACCCCGGCGACGGACGTCAGCTTCTCGAGACCGTGAAGCGACGTGACGCCCGCTTCCGTCAGCGAGAACGCGCCTGCTGATTTCAGCGCGGAAAGTCCGGCGAGCGAGGTCAGCTGATTGCCGTTGAACACGAGCGAGCCGTCGACGCCGGTGAGACTCGTCAGGGGTGAAAGCTCGGTGAGGCTCGTGAACGAGAGCGATAGATCGCCGGCGACGTGAGCGATGCCGGCGACGGCGGCGATCGAGGCGACGGGTGAGCCGAAAATCGTGAGCCCATTGGCGATTGCGCTCGGGCCGATCCCAGTCAAGGTCGTCAGCGAACCTATGTCGTCGAGCTCGAGGCCGCCGGCGACCGCGGACAAGTGCTCGAGCCCGTGAAGATTCGTGAGCCCGGTCTGGACGACTTTGAACGACCCTCCCACGGTTGAAAGTCCAGAGAGCCCGTCGAGACCCTCCAGAACGGTGGCGTTTCCTCCGCTGATGTCGACGTCGCCGTCGACGCGTTGCAGGTGCTCGAGTCCGTGCAATCGCGTGGTCGGCGCGCCCCCATCGGACTCGTCGATGGTCAAGGCACCGACGCGGGCGAGGCACGAAAGATCCGAAAGGATGGCCGGGGTCAGTTCACTCAAGGTGAGCGTCCCGGTGATCGTGGTTACCCCCCGCACCGTGCCGGAGCTCGTGCTGCCGTCGCCGAGCGCGACGTCACCCGTGATCGTCGCGCGACTCCCGGTGAAGCAACCCGACGCAGTCATTCCCGAGTCGATGGTGCCGCCGTCGAGCGGACCGCCGGTGGTGCCGCTGTCGGGCGACGACGCATCCGACTTGTCCGGCAGCCCTGCGTCGCCGCCGGCCGCCGCCGTCGCGCCTCCGTTGGACGCCGTCGCTGCGTCTCCGCCCGACGCTGCCGCAGCTCCGCCGCTCGACGTCATTCCACCGCTCGACGTCATTCCACCGCTCGACGTCGTTCCACCGCTCGACGTCGTTCCACCGCTCGACGTCGCTCCACCGCTCGACGTCGACGTGGTGCCGCCCGACGCGGCCGCGGTTCCACCGCTCTCCGACGCGCCGCCGCTCTCCGACGCGCCGCCGCTCTCCGACGCGCCGCCGTTCGACGTCCCTCCGCCGTCCTTTCCCGAAGACGGACTGGAATTGCCGTTCTGCGAATCGGTACCGTCGGAGCACGCGAGCGATGGCCCGACGGCCATGGTCGCGACGAGCGCGACGACCCCCATTTTCCTCATCCCACAATGCTAGCTCTTCGTCGAGCTGCGGATCAATCGCTACGGCTCAGGGCGTGCACCATCGCGGCGCGGCGCGGCTCGCGTCGTCGATCCTCGACCAGGTCAGCAAACACCCGGAGTCAGACGGCTTCATTGCTCGCTGCAGGTGCGGACGATCTCGCCCGTGCTCTGGCTGCAATGGCACGTGCCCGTCGACGAGACGCACGAGCACGACGTGCACCCGGTCGCTAGATATTCGCAGCCATACGACGTTCCGGCGCCGCTGACGTTCGCCACGAAGGTGTCGCAATATTGCTGGTCGGTGCACTGGCGCGCGCCGCACGTGAACGTGCTGCCGGTGTAGTGGCTCCGGCAAGTACCGTTGTCGCATTTGACGGCGATGAGATTCTCGCTTCCGATGCGAGCGCCGAGCCCATCCTCGGCGGCCGTCGCGAGCGGGATACAGGGGCAGCCGGGGAACGGGGCGCACTTCGCTTCCAGCGCGCGGAACGCCGGCGCCTCTTCGGCGTTCATCCCGACGAGCTCCTGCTCGCCGCAACAGCCGATTTCGTGCGAGACGAGCGCACAGTTCGAGTCCGTCTCGCAGGCCTTGTCGATGCGCGTGAGGATCGAATCCCAGCCGGCGCAGACGCCGCCGTCGGCGCTGCCGTCACCCCCGTCGCCGGGCGCAGCCGCGTCGGAGGCGTCGCGAGGTTCCCCGCCGGCACCGGAATCGAGCGGAGACGTCGCTCCGGTCCCCCCTGAATGTGCTCCGCCTCCGGTGCTCGACCGTCCGCCGGATCCAGACGAGCCGCTCGCGCCGCCGGAGCTCGTCGCGCCGGATTGACCCGAGCCTCCGCCCGACGCGGGATTCGCGGCTCCGCCGGAATCGTTCCCGCCCTGTCCACCCGCCGTCGCCGCGTTCCCGGAACAAGCGGTCGTCGCGACCCACAACACTGCCCAAGCTATCCCGTGGCGCATCGCCGACCTCCACTTCGAACCATAACCGCTCGAACCGGGGTGAGGGACAGCGCCAAGTTTGACATCACTGTGAACCGCGCCGCGTCATGGTCGCGCTCGGGTCGAAGCGTGCATCCTCGGCGATCGGCGTCCTGTCGCTTTTGACACTATGAGCGGGGCCCGCGTGCGCTCTACGTTGTGGCGCCGTCGAACACGCGCGACGGCAAGAAAATCCAATGACCGTGCGTCTGTTGATCGAGGCGATCGTCCGCGAGATGACGGTTCTCCTGGCGGAGCTCGCGACGTCGGGGGGGATCCGTGCGCCGCTGGCCAACGTGGCCGATCGGGTGTTCATGGAGCTCGCGCGGGAGCTCGACGCGCACGGCGTGAGCCGAACCGTCAGTGCCGACATGTTCGGCCTCGCCTTGCGGACGTACATGCGGCGGATCCGCCGGCACGACGAGTCCGTGACCGAGCAGGGCCAATCGCTGTGGGAGAGCGTGCTCGACTTCATCCAGCGACGCTCGGTCGTCGGACGCGGCGAGGTGCTCACGCATTTCGCCAAAGACGACGAAGGGCTCGTGCGAAGCGTCCTCCAAGATCTGACCGACAGCGGCGTCATCTTTCGCTCCGGTTTGCGGAGCGCCACCGTCTATCGAGCCGCGGTTCCCGGCGAGCTCGGGCCGCTCGGAAAGCAAGCCGACAGCGACGCGCTCGACCACGTCCTCTGGGCGATCGTCCGCCGCGAAGGGCCGCTGTCCCGAGCGAAGCTGTGCGAGCGCACCCTCTTGCCGGTCGTCGACGTCGAGGCGTCTCTCGCGCGACTCAAGAACGACGGCCGGGTCGCCGAAGGAACGACCGACGGCCTGCCGACGTACCGCGCGACGTCGATCGTCATTCCGCTCGGCGCCACGTCGGGCTGGGAGGCGGCCGTCTACGATCATTTTCACGCCCTGGTGAAGACGATCGTCTGCAAGCTCCGGATGGACAAAGACGGCGCGTCCTCGAACGATCGGATCGGCGGCAGTACGTATTCGTTCGAGATCTGGCAAGGGCACCCGTTCGAGGAACGCGTCCACGGCCAGCTCGCTCGGTTTCGCGAAATCACCTCGGCGCTTCGGCGAGAGGTGGACGCGCACAACGAGAACAAAGGGGTTCCCGCGCGCTTCGAGCGCGTGACGGTTTACATGGGGCAGTGTGCAGTGACCGAGGAGGATGTCCGTGACTCGTAGCTCGACCGTCTTTGCTTTTTTTGTGTTGTCCTGCGCGGCGCTTTCGAGCGCGGGGTGCGGCAAAACCAACGGCCGCATGGGCGACGAGACGCACTTTCAGACGTGCGCCGTCGACGGCGATTGCGCCAATCTGGGGGCTCGGTTCCGATGTGACGTCGGCGTGTGTCGCGCGCCGACGGACGCAGGAGCGGGTGGCGCGACGCACGACCCCGCGACCGGCGGCACGGCTGGGACGGGCGGCACTCGGACGGGAACCGGTGGCGCCGCGGGAGCGCCGAACACCGGCGGAATCAACGGCACCGGCGGCAGCGGCACCGGCGGGATCATTGCGAGCGGCGGCACCGGCGCAACCAACGGCGGCGGCGGCACCGGTGCGGGGGAAGGCGGAACACGAGATGCCGGAGACAAACCGCCGGGAAACACCGACGGTGGTTTCGTGTTGCCGAACGATGCCGGGTTCTCGGGCCACTACAGCACCTTCATCACGCCGGACACGGTGGGTTGCGGTTCGATCCCGGCGTGTCAATCGCCGGTGGGCAAGTGTTGCAGCAGCACCGCCTCGGCGAGTGGCGGCGGCTGCGGGCCGACGAACGGCGTTTGCTCGTCCAACATCAGTCTGCAATGTGACGGCCCCGAAGATTGCACCACGGGTTTGTGTTCCGGCGAGCCGTTCGGTGGCGGCGTAGAGACCGTGTGTGCGTCGACTCCGGGCACGTACGTGATGTGTCACGACCACACCCAATGCTCGAGCGCGGCGCCGAATTGCTGCCCGATCTTCACCGACGAGTTCGCGCCGTTCTTGGGCGAATGCGACAGCCGCGCGCTCGTCTCGTTAGGGGCATGCGACGTGCCGGGCGACACCGAACCCACTCCGCCGACCGGACCGAAAGGTGCCCCCTACAAAACAAACATCACCCCGAACGAAGTCGGTTGTGGGACCACGCCGGCGTGTCAATCCCCGGTGATCCAATGCTGTGCGAACTTTTCCGACGCCGGCGGCACGTGTGGGTCTTCTACGGGCGTTTGTATTAGCCAGCTCGGTTTGTCCTGCGACGGCCCGGAAGATTGCGCGTCCGGGGTTTGCTCGGGCGAGGCCAACGGGGGCGGAGTTCAGACGCAATGCAAGCCGAGCGCGGGGACCTACCAGATCTGCCACGACCACACCCAATGCCCGGGCGCTGCGCCGAATTGCTGTCCGATCTACAGCGGCGACTTCAAACCGTATCTGGGCGAGTGCGACACGCGCACGACGCGCTCGACCGGAGTATGCGACACGCCGTGAGCCGCAGCATCCTCACTTCGGGTCGTCGAGGCCGAACAACTGCACGTTCGCGACGATGACGCGTTCGGCGGGCGTCGAGCTGGCGACGATGGTGCGGAGCTCGCGGAAGTACGCGAGATGAAGCTCGCGGAGCCGCTGGTAATCTTTTTCCGAGATCGAGAACAGGTTGTAGGAAAAGAGCCCTTGCTCGTCGCCGTTTTCGATCCGGTCGAGCGCGACGCGTGACCAGAATGCTTTGAGTTTTCTTCCGGCCGCCGCATTTTGTCGGGTGTCGACGGCCAGGGGGCGAGCCGCCTCGAGGAGTCGCCCGCGGCGGGTGATCTGTCCGGTGCGTTCGAGCATCTCGAGGCAGCGCGATTCTTCTTCGACCGAGACGCCGATCCGGCGAGCGATGAATCCCGGCTCGTGTTCGGCGAGCCTTCGGTAGTCGGTGAGCTCGAGCGCGCGAAGGACCGCGTGCGACCACGGCATTTCGTAAGCGGCGCGACGCGCGCGTTGCAGCTCCGACCACGCATTGCGAATCGACGGAAGCCGCGACGGCTCGACCAGCACGGCGATGAAGTCGAGCACGCGCAGGGACGCGGCTTCGAGCAGCCGGAGAAAATCGGGAAGCCTGGGCTCTGCATCGCCGGCAAGCCACCGCGAGACGGCGAATCGACTCCGCCCCGTGCGTTCCGCGAGCGCGCCGATCGGCGTGCGACCGCGAAGGTCGTCGAGCAACGTCGCCACGCCGTCGCGCGTCGTGACGTCCCCGCGTTCGAGCCACTCCGGCGGCGTGCGATAAAATCGTCGCACCGCGTCCTCTACGTCGATGCCGGCGCGCGCGGCGGCGTTCAGAGCCTTGGCGGCCGTCGGCGCGCGGCGCCCCGACTCCCACATGTACGCGATGTTGCTCTTGGCACCGAGCCGCCGGCTCCAGGCGACCTGCGAGCGCCGCCCCCGGAGCGCACGCAACAGATCGCGAGACAGTGCGTCGTAGTCCAGGATTTCAGGGCCGGGCGCTCGCCGTGCACGTCGTTCGCGCATCTTCGGGATATATCAGATTCGCACATTGATTGGCGTCACAGACACACGAAATGTGCGGAATCGATCTGGCACCGAACCAATGCGATCGGCAGACTGTGATCGTCACGCACGCAACCGAGGAGCCCGTCATGCCCGCCCGTTCGCTATTACTCGCCGCCGCTGTTCTGTTCGCCGGACAGGGATGCGACCACGCTGGTGGTCAAACTGGAGAGGAATCGTACGGTTGCCGACCCGTGTCGAGCACGCCGCTGGCGACGACGGCAAGCTCGCCGCTCGGCTTCAGCGCCGCGGACGCGCTCACGACGATGGGTGGTAGCCACGACGGCACCGTGAATTGGGCCAAGGGTGGCGACACGGCGCTCACGGTGTCGATCACGCCGAGGGGCGGAGATGCGGCGTTCGTTCATCGGGCCTGGGGCGGCGGCTCGGGCAGCGTGGAGATCGAGATCGCGTCGGTCGACGCCGGGGCATGCAGCGACTCGATCGACATTCCGGTGACGCTCGGATTCAAGACCGCCGACGGCGCCTTCGACGAGCAATGGGACGCGACGCTGTCGGCGACCACGGCGAGCCGCGGCCAAATCGTCCTGCCCGTCGACGTCGCGAAGCTCACCGGCACCTATCACGTGACCGAGGTCGATCCGTCTCAGTACACCAAGATCGACGTCACCTTGCAGCTCTCCATCGACGCGGGAGTTCCTTCCGGTTCTCTCGCCGGCATCGGCACTCAGGTCCAAGGCGACACCGCTTCTGGAACGCCCTTTTCGATCGCCACGTTCTGAGCCACTTTCCGCTTTCGCTTCCGAGGAGACCCCTGATGAACACTCGCGCCCTTGCTTCGCCATTCAAAAACCGTCGTGGTGCCCGTTCGCTCGTCGCTGCCGCCGCTCTCGTGCTCGTCGCCTGCGGAGGCACCGAAGCCACGTCGCGAGGCTCCGCGGCGTCGCTCGAACACGACGGCGGCGACACGGCCCAGGCGATCGCCCAAGCCTGCGCCGCAGGTTTCGCTCAAGGCGATCCCGCGCACGTGTGCAATTCGACGTACGGCGGCAAATGCTTCGAGAGCGACGAGGCCGCGTGCGCGTGCGCCGGATGCGGCGATCATTGTCTCGTTCTCGACAGCTATCCGTCGCAGGCCGTGTGTGAAAACGGCTCGGCGCCATCCGGACCGAGCGGAAGCACGAGCAGCGACCCCGTCGGGAGCTCGACGTCACCGCCCGCCAGCTCGGCGAGCCCCGGTTCGCCCGGATCATCGCCGCCGAGCGCGGGCGCCGGTTCGTGCGCCGGCGCGTTCTCGCCAGCCGACGCCGGATCAGCGTGCCAGGTCGTCTTCGGCGGCGCGTGCTTCGCGACTACCGATGCCGCGTGTGCGTGCGCCGGCTGCCCGTCCGCGAAATGCCTCGTCCTCGAGAGCTTCCCGGAGCAGATCGCCTGCCAGCGCTGAGGATAGTCTCGGCGTCGAGCAGGTGCTTGCGAGCATTCAATGGTTCAATGCATCGAATAGTTCAATGCATCGAAGCATCACTTGCCGTCGCTCGATACCCCATCACGAGCGGAGCCCGACGCTTGCTCCGCGGGGTCGTCTGCGGGGTACGAGCGTCGTTCGACGACGAAGGCGCTCTGCCCTTTTTCCGCCGTCTTCTTCTTGGCGAGCGTTTTGAGTGAAGCCGCGACGTGGCTGAGCGCAGCAGGGTGGGCGGGGCCGGACAACTTGCTCGCTTCGATGACGGCGATGCTGATCGTCACGAGCGGAACTTGCTCCACGTCGCCGCGCCGATTTCGCGCCACCAGATAGCGGCGCTCGAGGTCGGCCGCGTCGAAGAGCGACCGCTTCTCGTCGTCGAACTCGGCGCACGCTCGCGCGAGAGCGTCCGCGCCGACGCCGTTGGAAAACACCGCCACGAAATCGTCTCCCCCGACGTGACCGAGTCGCCCTTCGAGCGCCCCGGAAGCGAGCCGGCTCAAGACGCGCGCGGCGAGACGGATCATCTCGTCGCCCATCAAGAAGCCGTAGCAGTCGTTGTACTCCTTGAATCGATCGAGATCGGCGTACACGACGGTCAACGTGGGCGACGCGATCTCCGCCTCGATCCAGCGCTGAATCGCGCGATTTCCGGGCAATCCGGTGAGCGGATTGGCGCCCTGCGCCGTGCGCACCTGGAGCTCGATGGAGCGCTTGATGAGGCTCTTGATCGTGACGGTGCCGACCAGCGCTCCCTGTGAATCCACGACGAGCACCGGATCGTAGAGGTCGGCCGGCGCGCGCTCCATCGCGTGCGATGCGAGCGTCGTGATCTTAGCGTCGCTCGAGACGACGAGCGCGTGGCACTTCGCGGCGCGCTCCGCGGGCTTGTTGTAACGAAGCGCGTAGGCGTATCGGCCGGCGAGCCTCGCCGACAGATCTTCGCGAGTGACGAGCCCGTAAGGGCGGCGGCCGTCCACGAGCACGAGGTGATCGAGCGCCGGGCGATTCCGGAACATCACGTGAATCTCTTCGACGGTGGCTTGACCGACGGTGAGTGCAAGGACGGGCTCGACGAGCGACTCGATGTGCTCGTCCGTGTCGCCGAAGGCGCCTTCGGCCTTGGAGAGCGCCTCGCGGAGGTGGCCCGCGAGTTGACTCGAGACTTCGGGCGGATCCGCCGCAGGTCGAGCGAACAAGAACCCTTGTGCGTATCGGACGCCGAGCCGCATCAGGGTTTCGATCTCTTCCCACTGTTCGACGCCTTCTGCGACGAGCCGCGAATCGACGCTCGCCGCGAATGCGTTCAGCGCGCGCACCAGGTGACGCCGGTAGGAATGCAGATGAACGTCGCGAACCACCGCGCCGTCGAGTTTGATGAAGCGCGGCGCGCACGCGACGAGCGCGAGGAGGCTCGAGTGCCCGGAGCCGAAGTCGTCGACGGCGAATTGAAAGCCCTGGCTCATGTACGCGCGAACCAGCTCTTCGACGCGCGCGTGGTCGCTGATCGACTGTTTCTCGGTGATTTCCAGCACCACCGAGCTCGGCGCGATCCCGTACCTGCGGAGATGGTCGGCGTTGAAGTCTTCGGCAAACCTCGGATCTTCGAGAACGTCGGGGCTCACGTTCAAGAAGAAGAGCCGGTTTTCGTGGAGATGCCGCATTTCCGCGACGCGCTCCAAGGTCGCTCGCCGGCAGCGTTGCTCGAGCTCCCACACCGTGCCGTCGCGCCGCGCCTCGGCAAACAGCTGCTCCGGTTCTCGATCGCTCCGCGACAGCGCCTCGTATCCGATCGGCAATCCCGTCAGCAAGTCGACGATCGGCTGAAAGACGGCGCGAATCGGCGCTTCATTCGGTGCGTCCGAGCTGCCGGCGAGCGCCCGGGGCGCTCGCGGCGTGACTCCCGACGGCGTGGGCTCGACACTGTCCGACTCTGGAACGGCTACGGCGCTCAAGGAATGACCTCGAACTCTAGCGCTTCTTCGAGTCTCTGCTCGGTTACGTTTCTGAGACTTGGATTTTTCGTGCGCGATTCCGCTCTTGTCGTGCGCTCGATCTACGTGCGCTCGTCGAAGCGGCTAACTGCACGCACGTCGAAGCGACGACAGGCGCGCTTGTCGTACATCGGGATCCATCGGAATGCCCCCCCTTGGGAAACGATCGTGCTCACGGATTCTTCAAGCTCAGCGTCCCGAGGAAGTCGCGCTTGCCCAGCGGAACGCCGTTGTGACGGAGGATCGCGTAGGCGTGCGTGAGGTGGAAGTAGAAGTTCGGCAGGGCGTGCTCGAGGAAGTAGTCGCCGCCGCTCATGACCCGACCTTCCCAGCGCGGTTGAGTGACCACTCGGGTTGCCGCTTCGTTGAAGTCCTTCGGCGAAAACGTCTCGAGGTAGGCGACGACCGCCTCGGCGCGGGTCTTCAGCTCGGCCAGCGTCTGCTCGGTGTCGGCGTGCTTCGGTGCCTCCATGCCGGCGAGGCGCGCGGCGGCGAGCTTCGCCGTGTCACAGGCGGTCTGAACCTGTCGCGCGAACGCGAACTGATCCGGCGCGAGCCGGAACCCCAGGTACGAATTGGGGTCGAACGACTTCGACTCCGCGTAGGACTTGGCCGCGTCGAGCCACAGCGCGAGCTGGCCAAGCTGCTTCTTCATCTGAGAAATGGTCTGGTAGTACATAGCGGGCAGGGTAATCGCCTAGGGTCGCGTTGGCCACTCGAGGAGGGTCGAGCCGCGCGGTGAGCTTCCGATCTCGGATTCCCGAGTGACTTCCAACGCGTCGACGTGGCCTCGGAGCGCGTCGTTCTCGGCGATCGCCATCGCGCCGCCGTCGACTCGCCGTTCGAGAACGCCGAGGGACAGCCACACGCCATCGTGGTGCGCCCAGGCGACGTAGTGCTCTCCCGCGCCGAGCGCCGGAAGGTGACTGGCGGTGAGCACCGCGGTCGCGCCTCCGGGGCGGACCCGGTAGTTGGCATGCGCTTCGTGCGGCACGTTCGCCGTGGCCTCGAGGCGAAGCGGAACGACGTCGCTCGACATCACCACCGAAAGCGCCCGCTCTTCGCGCAAGGCCCGTCGATGCTCGAGGTTCCACGCGAACGAAAGAACGCTCGCCCCTGCGAGCGCGGCGACGAGGGGGCCGAGCCGCCGCAGGGCGAGCCGGATACGGGTCTTCGTCGTGCCCAGGGGAACCGCGAGCTGCGCGGCAACCTGTTCCTGGGTGAGCTCGTCGAAGAAGGCCAGCGACAGCGCGCGGCGCTGCGCGTCGGGCAGCGCGTCGACCGCTGCTCGGAGCGCGGCGGTTCGATGGGCCGTCCACAGCGCTTCGTCCGGTTGCAAGGCGTCGTCGCCGACGTTCTCGACGCCGTCGTCGTTCGCGCTCGGTTCACGCCGGCGACCGCGGAGGACGTTGAGGGCGCGGAGCCTCGCGAATTGACCGATCCAGCTCTTGAGCGAACCACGCGAGGGGTCGAAAGCAGAATGGTTCTTCCAGAGCATCATGAACACGTCTTGAACGATCTCCTCGGCGGCGGCGGTGTCGACCAGGTGCCGAGCGATGGTGAACACGAGAGGCGCGTAGCGCCGATGAAGAGTGCGGAGCGCGAGTTCGTCGCCCGCCGCGAGCCGCGCGACGAGCGCGGGGTCTCCGAGACTCGGATACGCGTCGTGCTCCGCACTCATTTCGTGACTCCAGGGTCGAGGCGCCGTTCTACTCGGCGGGGTGGGGATCGCCGTCTCCACGCTGCACTTGGCTCATGAGAGCACCTTCCCAGGAGCGGCGCGACAGGAGCGCGTCGACGGACCACAACCCCGCGCCGATCGCGACGAGATACGCGCAGGAGAGGAGCATCGTCAGGTCGAGGCGAGCCTGGTACGCGAACGCCCAGAACCCGATCTTCGGCATCGCCGCGACGGGTTCGGGTCCCGCGCCGAAGAGCAGCGGAACCTTGGTCGTCGCGAGCGCGACGAGCATGTCGATGACGAGCGGCACCGCCGCCAAGCGCGTGAAGAGGCCGACGAGCAACAGCGACCCGCAAATGATTTCCACGCCGCCGACCATGTAGGCGAGCTCCGTGGGCGCGAGGAACCCGATCTTCGCGAAGCGGAGGGGGCCTTGGTTCGGGAAGAGGAACTTCACGGCGCCCGAGGTCCAGAAGACGAACCCGACCGCGACGCGGAGCGCCAGCGTCGCCCGAAAAGGGGCGCCGACATTGGCGTCGAAGAAGAACGAGATGAACCGACGAAACGGGGACTGAGTGGTGTCTTTCATGCTCCCGGTAACCCGCGCCGGGCGTCTTGGATTTCTCGCCGCTCGAAATTTGCTCGGTTCAGGGTATTGCTCGGAAATGACTCGAACGATTCTCGTCACCGGCGCGACCGACGGCCTCGGCCGAGGCGTGGTCCGCGCCCTGGCCGGTTCCGGCGCCACGCTTCTCGTCCACGGACGCGACGCGGCGCGCATCGACGCGGTCGCGTCCGAACTCCGCGCGAGCGGAACTACAGTGCGGACGTATCTCGCCGACCTCGCGTCGCTCGCCGAAGTTCGCGACTTCGGCGCGGCGGTGCTCCGACAGGAGCCGCGACTCGACGTGCTCATCAACAACGCGGGCATCGGCACGACCGTCCCGACCAGCGGGCGAACGGAGAGCTCTGACGGGATCGAGCTCCGGTTCGCGGTGAACTACCTGTCGCACTACTTGCTCACCCGAACCTTGCTGCCACTCTTGAAGCGCTCGGCGCCGGCGCGGATCGTCAACGTGAGCTCCATCGGCCCGACGGTCTCGGCGAATCACGCGCCGACCCGCAAGCCTACGACGCGAGCGCCCGCGCGAAGCTGAGACGGCTCTCGGACGAGCTCGTCGGGATCTGAGCACCGCGCCTTCGGCTATTCGCCGTCGAAGCTATCGAGTTGGTTTCTCGGCTCAGAAGGTCCCGCTCGCCGACAAGAACAGCGCGCTCGATTGCGAGCCTTTTCGCGGCCCCGGGGTGAGCAGTCGCCAGGTGATGCCGCCCGCGACGACCACGGCACCCGAGACCAGCAAGACGTCGGCGGCGTGACCGAACGAGACGGCTCGATTTCGAATCGGTTCGTACTGGGGATCGCAGTCGCGGTTGCTCGGGCAGCGAGAATGGAACTCGCTGTCCGCGTTCAACGCCACTATTCCGGAGACGGCTCCCGATGCGAGCAGTGCTCCGCCGACGCCGACCGCGACCCAAGGGGCCACGTCGAGGAATGCGTGCGAGCGGGGTGGCGGCGCTTCGGCGATTTCGGTTCTCTGCAACGGGGAGCGCTCGGGCTCCGCGGAGACGAGCGAGATGTCGCGCTGCAACTCGACGCCGCCCCGCGCCACCAGCGCGAAGTGCTTCGCTTCGAACCCCGGCGCCGTCACCGCTATGTCGTGATTTCCCGGCAACACGCGGAGCGATCGCGTGGCGCCGCTCGCGTGCGCGAGCTCGCCGTCGATGCGCACCTCGGCGAAGAGCGGATTGACGACGAACTGGAACGACCCGAGCTCCGCGAGCACGCGAGGCATGAGGAGGGCCGCGTAGCCCTCGTAGCGCGCATCGTGAACGCCGTCCTCACCCCGGCCGAGCTCTTCGAGGAGCGCGAGGCACTCGCGGGGCTGCCCGCGCATGTAGAGAACGAACGCGAGATCGTACATCGTGCTCATCCGCTTCACGAGGCCGAGTGAGCGGCGGAAATCGGTCTCGGCCTCGGGCCAGCGCTCGCCACGGAGCTCCTCGAGCCCCCGTTCGAAGGCGAGCTTGGCCTCCGCCTCCGGCGTCGTGTCGAGGGCGGGGGGCGGATCGCTCGCGAACGCCGCCGTTTGAGCGAGCATCCATGCCGAACAAATAGCGAACCGCGCGAGCCTCGCTACCATTCGTTGGCCACGGGCAGACCGGTGTTCCGTTCGCGCTCCGGCTCGTCGACGGCGCCCGCATTCGCTCCGCTGGGCGCGGGATGAAGGGCGGCGGTTCGCGGCGCGGCTCGACGCGTGACGACGTTCGACGTCGCGCGACGATCCGCAGCGGGCTTGGATTCCGTCGCGGTCTGCACTGCGTGCGCGTCCGGACCCACGGCGACCACGTATCGTTCGAAGGACGACGACGGTTCGGTCGGCCTGGCGTGCGGGTTCGCGTCGTCTCGGACGAGCGCCGTTGCCTGCTCCGACCGCTCGCGCGCCGGGCGCGGAACGAGGAGCTCGGCGATGCCTAGAGCGCCGACGGCCGCCAAACCGACGAGCTTTCGCGACGAGCGCCACGTCGGTGGCTTGCTCGGGCCGGACGAGGAGACCTCGGCGGCCGGGTAGCTCACGATGTCGGGTGTTTCGTATGCCGCCGTCGACACGCCGGGCAGCTCGTCGGTGAGCGCGAAGTCGCCCGCGTCACCGGTCGACGATGTCTCGAGCGCCCGAATGAACGCCTGCATCGTCTGGTAGCGCCGCTGCGGATCTCGCTCGAGGGCGCGGTCGATCGCCGCGCAGGTGGACCGTTTTACGCCGTTCACCACCAGGGGCGGGACGGATTCCCGGACCAGCCGAGCCAACATTTCCGGAATGGAGCCGCCCGCGTGGGGCGGGCGACCCGTGAGGCAGCGGTAGAGCACTGCGCCCACTCCCCAAACGTCGGTGAACGGACCGCACTCGCCGTCCCGCGCTTGTTCGGGCGCGACGTAACCGGGCGTACCGACGAACAGCCCGGCGCGGGTCTCGAACGCGTCGCGCGGGCTCCGCGCGATGCCGAAGTCGACGAGCTTCGCCGAGATGCTCGCGCCTTGCCGGCAGAGAAAGATGTTACTCGGCTTCACGTCGCGATGAACCACGCCGAGCGCGTGGGCCGCCGCGAGGGCGCGAGCGATGGGGAGCGCCACGGCGAGTGCCTCCTGGAACCCGAGCACGTTGCGTTCGGTCAACTCTTGCTCGAGGGACCGACCCTCGAGGAGCTCCATGACGAGAAAGGGCGTACCCGTTTCGTCAGACCCGGAGTCGAGAACCCGCGCGACGTGCGGATGGTCGAGCATCGCCGCGATGCGCGTCTCTCGCAGGAACCGCGCGACGCGATCTTCGTCGATCGAGTCGGTCGGCTTGAGCATCTTGACCGCGACGCAATCGCCCGTGACTTCGTCGGTGCCGCGGAAGAGAACGCCCATACCGCCCGTGCCCAGTACGGCATCGAGTCGGTATCTCGCGGCCAAACGACCGCCGAGACGCTCCTCCATCGTCAATATCGGCATCCGTGCTTCCCACCCAACCATACCCGGACCAGGCCACTATGTCTCGGGCTCTTCGGTTCCGCCCGGCACGCGCATTTTCCTGAAAAACGTACGAACTGGAATTCGGAGTAGCTTTGCCGCCGCTCGCCGGTTCCCTGCAGCGCGTCGAAGCGCCTCCTCGATGAGGGCACGTTCGTATCTCAGCATTTGCTCGCGCAAGCCGAGATCGGGCAACGCGGAAACCGGCGGGCGCGTCTCCGACTTTTGGACGGCGGTTTCGAACACGTAGTCCGGAAGATCGGAGACGCCGATCGAATCGTTCGTGCAGAGGAGCACCGCGCGTTCCACCGCGTTCTTGAGCTGGCGCACGTTGCCCGGCCATCCGTACCGCTTGATCACGTCCATCGCTTCGCGCGTCACGTCGCGCACGCCTGCGCCCCACTCCTTCCGCGCGCGATCGACGAAGAGCCGCACCAGGGCCTCGATCTCGTCGGTCCGCTCCCGAAGCGGGAGGACGTCGAGCTTCACGCCGTTGAGCCGGAAAAATAGGTCATGTCGAAAGGTTCCGTCTTCGACCATCGCGTCGAGATCGCAGTGCGTCGCGGCCACGATGCGAACGTCGACCGCGATCTCCGTCGACGCTCCGACTCGCGTGATGCGCTTCGTCTCGATGGCGCGGAGCAACGCCGCTTGCGCACCCAGCGTGAGCTCGCCGATCTCGTCGAGGAACAGCACGCCCCCGTTCGCGCGCTCGAAGACCCCGATCGCGCGCGCCACGGCTCCCGTGAATGCGCCACGTTCATGGCCGAAGAACGTCGGTTCGAGGAGCGACGACGGAATGGCGGCGCAATTGACGATGACGAAGGGGCCGTCGCGGCGATCGCTCTCGCGGTGGAACGTGGCGGCGACGTGCTCCTTGCCGACTCCGGTTTCGCCGAGGATGAGCACCGGCAAGCTTCCTCGCGACGCGCGCGCGGCTTGCTCGTAGAGCGTTCTCATCGATGGGTTCACGATGACCACGTCGCTCGACGCTTGTTTCGAGTGGCGCTCGGTCGCCGGCACGGTTCCTTCTCGAGTTGCGACGAGGACCAGGCGCGCGCGCCCGACGTGAATCTCATCGGTCGGTTCGAGCCGTTCTCGCTGAATGCGGCGGCCCCGAAACAGCGTGCCGTTTCGCGAGTCCAGATCTTCGACCCAGACCTCCGATTTTCCGATCGAGAAGCGTGCGTGCTGGCGCGAAATGGACGAATCGCTCACCACGATTTCGCACGGGGGCTCGCGTCCGACCACCGCGGTGGTCTCTTCGTCGAGTAAGCACACCTGTGCCTCGCCGTCGCAAAAGACCAGGAGCGCGAAGCGGCGCGAAGGCTCGGCCTCCCCGAGGCCCTCCAGCGCTTCGAGATCGTGCGTCTCGGTGAGCGTGATCTTTCGCCCGCTGGTGGTCGTGGCCGATACGGCGAACCCGCGAAGAGGTTCGCCCGATTCGGGATCGCCGTCAGGGGGCCGTCGAGATGCCATACGCCGCTCCAACGATTGATGTTCCCGGGGCGAGCGTCACGCTACTCGGTGGCGGGCGTTCTGCTTCGGTCATCGTCCTGGTCGTCGTTGGGTCAGAAAAGCAATCCCCCCCCACGCGCCATGAGCAACACCCGTGCCGAACCAAAACTGCGAAAAGCGAGGCGTCCTTCGGGTGGGCGCTCGGCGCGATCGGCCATTTCTGGCACCCAGGCGTGCCACTTCTGGCACTCTGCGCCATTTCTGGCGCACCGGCTCGAGCACGTACCGACCCTCCGCCTTGAGGGGCTCGCGTCGCGGTGGATCGCGCGAAGACGCGCCTCCGGAAGAGGGGACGTTTTCGCGCGAACGTCCACGCGCGGCCGACGAGCGATCTACTTCCCCTTCGCCGCGGCCTTCTCCTGCTTCTTCTTTTGCTTCTCTTTCGTGGAGAGCTTCGGCTTGTTGTCCTTCGTTTGCTTGACTTGTCCCTTGGCCATGGTGCGTCCTTTCGTCGGGTTGCCGGCAACGCGGGGCCGGCGATTTCCCAATTTGTAGCCAACGTTGCGGGCGCCTACCAGCGCTTCTGGATGTTCCCGATGAACTTGTAGGGGTATCCGAGGTCGAAGGCGCTCGCGTCGTCGAGCTTCTGCACGTCGTCGGCCGAGAGCTTCACCTCGGCGGCCTTCAAATTGTCGTCGAGCTGCTCGATGGACCGCGCGCCGAAGATGACCGACGTCACCGCCGGCTTCGCGAGCAGCCACGCGAGCGATATCGCGGACGCGGTGGTCTGCTTTTCCTTAGCCAACGCCTTAACGCGGTCGATCGTCCGCCAGCCGCGGTCGTGGTCGTAGTCCGCGAAGCGCTCTTTCCACTTTTCGAGGCGTACGCCGGGAGGCGGGGGTTGGTTCCTCGTGTACTTCCCGGACAGAAAGCCGGAGGCGAGCGGCGACCAGGGCAAGATGCCGAGCCCGAATTTGGTACACACCGGAACGTGCTCGCGCTCCAGATCGCGGACGAGCAAGCTGTACTGCATCTGGAGCGACACGAACCGATGTAGGTGCTCGCTCTTCGAGATCCACTGGCTGTCGGTGAGCCGATAGGCCGCGTAGTTGCTCGCCCCGAGATAGAGCACCTTGCCGGCCTTCACCAGATCGTCGAGGGCGCGGAGGGTTTCTTCTTCCGGCGTCTCGATGTCTTGCATGTGGATTTGATAGAGGTCGATGCGGTCCGTCTTGAGTCGACGGAGGCTGTCCTCGACCGTGCGAACGATGCGGTAGCGCGACGCGCCCGTCGAGTTCGGGCCGAGGTCGCCCATGCGAAAGCGGAACTTGGTCGCGAGGACGACGCGATCACGGCTTCTCGTGTCGGTCATCCACGCGCCGACGATGCGCTCGGACAGGCCGTCCTGGCCGTACACGTCGGCGGTGTCGATGAAGTTCACGCCGCGTTCGAGCGCCCGGTTCATGATCGAGAACGACGTTTTCTCGTCGGCGCCGACCTGGTGCATGAACGATTTTTCGTCAGCCTCGCCGAACGTCATCGCGCCCAAACAAAGGACGGGAACTTTGAGTCCACTGCTGCCAAGCGATCGATATTCCATGGTCTCTCCTTTTATTGAACGGGGCGCGATGATTCCCCTCCCACGCGCGCTCGCGCGCGTCGGGGAGGGGCCGCCGGAGCGGAGCGCCTGGCGCGAGCACCGCCGGGGGGTGGGCAGCATTTCATGGCGCCGCTCAGAGCGTGTCGCGAATCTCGGCGACGATTTCGAAGGAGCGGAGGCGCGCGGCGTGGTCGTAGATTTGCGACGTCAGGATGAGCTCGTCGGCGTGGGTGTGCTCGATGAGGGCCTTCAGGCGCCGGCGCACGGTCTCGCGCGAACCGACGGCGGCAAAGGCGAGCGCATGCTCGAGCCCCGCGCGTTCCATGTCGGACCAGACGCCGTCCATCGAATCGATGGGCGGACGCAGCGGCCCGGGCGCGCCGCGGCGAAGCTGGACGAAGGCTTGCTGCAGCGACGTGAAGAGGCGTTCGGCGTCGCGATCGGTGTCGGCCGCGAACACCGAGACGCCGGGCATGACGTAGGGGCGTGCGAGCGACGCCGACGGACGAAAGCGCGCGCGATAGCGTTCGATCGCTTCCATCAAGTGGTCGGGGGCAAAATGGGACGCGAACGAGAACGGAAGACCGAGCTCGGCGGCGAGATCGCCGCTGAACGTGCTCGAGCCGAGGAGCCAGATCGGCACGTGCAGGCCGGCGCCCGGAACGGCGCGAACGGGTCGATCGGGCGATGGGGCGTCGAAATACGCCATCAGCTCGACGACGTCTTCCGGAAATGCTTCCGCCCGACGAGCCGCGTCGCGCCGGAGCGCGAAGGCCGTGCGCGGATCGGTCCCGGGGGCGCGGCCCAGACCGAGATCGATGCGACCCGGGTAAAGCGCTTCCAAGGTACCGAATTGCTCGGCAATCACGAGCGGCGAATGATTCGGGAGCATGACGCCCCCCGAACCGACGCGAATCGTCGTCGTGCCGCCGGCGACGTAACCGACGACGACGGACGTTGCCGCGCTCGCAATGCCCGGCATGTTGTGGTGCTCGGCGAGCCAATAGCGGCGATACCCCCAGCGTTCGGCGTGCTGAGCGAGATCGAGCGTGTTTCGGAGGGCACCCGTCGCGTCCCCACCCTGAACGATGGGGCAAAGGTCGAGGACGGAGAACGGGATCATCGGGTATCGCCGACACATGTGGGTCCGGACCGGGGGTGGCGCAAGCGCGCGCGGCGTCCCATGAAGGGGTCCGACGACGAAGGGAGTTTTTCGCCATGCAGAACAAGACGATGAAGATACCCGGGCCCGACCACCCGATCACCATCGCCAAGAGCGGTTCGCGCGTCGTCGTTCGCGTCGCGGGACGAGTCATCGCCGACACGCGCGACGCGCTCACGCTGCAGGAAGCGTCGTACCCCGGCGTGTTCTACATCCCGCGCAAGGACGTCGACATGTCGCTCCTCGAGCGAACGGACCACGGGACGTATTGCCCTTTCAAGGGCGATTGCAGCTACTTCAGCATTCCGGCCGGCGGTGAGCGGGCGGTCAACGCCGTGTGGACGTACGAAGAGCCCTACGAGGCGGTGAGCGCGATCGATCACCATCTCGCGTTCTATCCGAACCGCGTGGACGCGATCGAAGTGAGCCCTTGAGGTGTGGTCCCGGGGGTGACGCTCGAGAATCGCGTCGTTGTGTCACCGGTGTGTCAAGGCGCCAGCCGGAACGGCGCGGATTCGCGACGCCTTTCTCGGCGCCCTGAACCGCTACGCGCCTTTCCCCGCACCGAGCGCTGAAAAAGCCGCGGGCGCGACGGCGATTGCTCACCGAACCTCGACCGGCCGACGAAAAATCGTCGCGACCGGAAACGCGGATCTGGTCGCGTTGACCCGTGGCATGCTGTATGACCCGCGGTGGTCGCGGCGCGCCGCCGCGGAGCTCGGCGGCCAGGTTGCGGCGCCGCCTCCTCATGGGCGCGCGCCGGCGGCGGGCTGGAGCATGTGTTCCGGGAACACGTCTTTCGGCGGGCGCTGAGTCATCGGAGAAAAAATGTCAGAGAACGTTACGACGGCGACGCTCACCCTGAACACTGGAACGAAGATCCCCAAGGTCGGGCTCGGCGTCTGGCAAGCCCCCTCGGGGAAGGTCACGCAGCGCGCGGTGAGCGAGGCCCTCCGGCTTGGTTACCGGCACATCGACACGGCGCGCATCTACGGCAACGAGGCCGACGTGGGGTCGGCGATCATCCACGCCGAGGTTCGTCGCGAAGACGTGTTCGTGACGACCAAGCTCTGGAACGACGACCAGGGTTACGACCGCGCCCGGCACGCCTACGACGCGAGCCTGCGCCGCCTCGGTCTCGACTACGTCGATCTCTACTTGATGCATTGGCCGGTGTTCGGGAAGCGCCTGGACTCATGGCGCGCCCTCGAATTCCTCTACAAGGAGAAGCGGGTCCGGGCGATCGGCGTCAGCAACTACCTCGTCACGCATTTGCAGGAGCTGACGCGCGTCGCGAAGGTCGTGCCCGCAGTGAATCAGATCGAACAATCCCCGTTCCTGCAGCGTCGCGACACGGTCGCCTTGTGCAAGGAGCTCGGCATCGTCGTCGAAGCGTACAGCCCGCTCACGCACGGTCAGCGCCTGGATCATCCGGTGCTCCGCGCGATCGCCGACGAAGTGAAGCGCACGCCGGCCCAGGTGCTCCTCCGCTGGAACATCCAGCGCGACGTCGTGGTCTTGCCGAAGTCGGTCACGCCGCAACGGATCGCCGAGAACGCGGCGCTGTTCGATTTTTCGCTCGACGCGAAAGCGATGGCGCGCCTCGACGACCTCGAAGAGAACCTCGTGACGGGCTGGGACCCCGCCGCCCAGCGCTAGCGAGAGCTATCTCATAAACCTACTGCGCCCCGGCGGGTGATCGATTGACGTCGCTCGCGCATTACAGGGCGTGCGCCGATACCTTTCCCCGATTTTTTTGTTTTGTCTGCTCGCCGTGGAAGCGTGCGGCTCGAGCGCCAAGAGCACCGGGAAATCCCCTGCGCCCTCGGGAACTTGTGCGGCTGCCGCTTGCGGCTCTGGCGGCGCGTCCGGCGCGGCGGGGGCGTCAGGCTCGCTCGGGGGGGCAAGTTTCGACGGCGGCACGTCACTCGTCTTCAACGGCACGGGGGGAACGCCGTCGTCGCTCGACGCCGGGACCTGCGAGAGCGTCAGTCACCGCGGCGAAAGCATCGAGGCCGATCTCTTCATCATGATGGATCAGTCGGGTTCGATGCTGGACGACGTGACCGGCGGCGTGAAGTGGGATTTGCTCACGACGGCGGTGACCGCGTTCGTGAACGACCCTTCGTCCTCCGGCATCGGCGTCGGTATCGGTTATTTTCCGGTGCCGCCCAGCGATACCGATTACTCGTGCGACGCCTCCGACTACGCGAAGCCCGACGTCGCGATCGCCACGCTGCCAGGAAACGCCGCGGCGCTCGCGTCGTCGATGGCCGGTCATGCCCCCGGCGGACACACGCCCAGCGTGCCGGCGATCACCGGCGCCATCGAGTACGCCAAGGCGTGGGCGATCGCCCATCCTGCGAATCGAACCGTCGTCGTGTTCGCGACCGACGGCGACCCGAACGGCTGTTCGAGCACGGTCGATGACGCCGCCGCTGCCGCTGCCGCCGGCTTGGCCGACACGCCGAGCATCGCGACGTACGTCATCGGCGTCGGAAAATCGATCAGCAAGCTCGACGAGATCGCGATGTCCGGCGGTACGACGAAGGCGTTCATCGTCGACACCACGGGCGACACCGAGAAGCAATTCGTCGATGCCATGAACCAGATCCGCGCCGCGACCGTCGTGCCCTGCCAGTACGCGATTCCCAGCGCCGACGCCGGCACGGTCGACTTCGGCAAAGTGAACGTCGTCGTCACGCCCACCGGTGGCGCACCATCGCAGATCCTCCAGGTTCCGGACGCGTCGCACTGCGACGCCACTTCCGGCGGCTGGTACTACGACGACCCGTCGCACCCTTCGCGCATCGAAACCTGCTCCGCGACGTGCACCGCGATTCAGTCCGACCCCGGCGTCCACGTCGACGTCCAGCTCGGCTGCCAGACGAAAAAGGCGATCATCAACTGAGCCGCGGCTGCGTTGCGGCATTCTGGTGATCGCGTGCGAAGCACCGCGGAATTTCGTCGATGGCGCGCCTGATCGGCAGTGCTATCGTTTGGTCGAACTACGCTGAGCAAGCAGTCGCAGCCCACGACGCCGAATGTTCCTAACCAAATCCTGGTTCGACGATGACGCCAACGAATACCGATGACGGCACGCTCGAATCGCGCTCACGGACGCTGGCCCCGATTGGGCTCACTCTTGCGCTGCTCATTGGCTTCGGCCTCGTACTCCGCGCGGGTTCTACCCTATTCACAATAGGGTACGTTGTGATTGGCTTTTGTGTTCCACTGTGTAAGATTTTTCAAAAGGCAGGCTACCCGGGATGGGCTGCGTTCGTTCCGGTGTACCAAATGCTCATTTTGGCCCGAGTAGCTCGCCAATCGCCCTGGCTCGTTCTTTTCATGGTCGTTCCCGGAGTCGGTGAACTAGTAGGATCGTTTCTCGGTTGGCAACTTGCTCGTCAGTTCGGCAAGCGTGGCCTGTTCGAATGGGCAGCCGCTCTGGTTCCGATAATCCCACTTTGGGTTATTGCATTCGGAGAATCAACATATGTCCAAACAGACTAGAATCTAGCTCAGAAACCGTAGCGAGCCCGCTGTCACGATGCCTAGGAAGGCCGACGCAGGCATACGCTGGTATTTCGAGGAGGCCGACCGACGCAGCGGGGGGCGCAGTAGGTTTATGAGATAGATTCTAAACCCAGCGGTTGGGGACTGTGGCGTCAGTTTGGACTCGTGCGAAGCTTGGACTCGCGAAAGAGGTAGAGTGTTTGGAAGCCGGTCAGCGCTTGGACGCCATTTCGGCCAGCGCGACGACGGTGTTCATGTTCCTTCCCGTGCCGGCTTTGGCGGCGGGGATCCTCAGCTTCGACTGGCCCATGCCGTCTCCGTAGTGGACGTAGATCTCGCGCTTGCCGAGTCGGATCTCCTCGTCCTTCATGCCGACCGCGTTTTCTACGGTGTCCTTCGGCGGTCGTTCGTCGAGAAAGATCGCGTACGTGTGCTTCGGGATGGTCTTCGGAAAGGGGTTCGCCTTCACGACGGCAACCATTTCGGCGGCGGTGCGCAACATCACGCCGACCGGCTTGCCGGCGTGGGCCAACAAGCGCTTCTCGAGCGCGGCCTTCACCGTGGCCGCCGCCGCTTTGCTGTCGAACACCACGTTGCCGCTCGCGATGTACGTCGCGACGTTCGCGAAGCCCGCTTCGACGCAAATCGCTTTCAGTTCGGCCATCGGCAGCTTGCCCGTCCCTCCGACGTTCACGGCGCGAAGGAGGGCGACGTACGTCGTCATCGCGCGAACTTAACATGCGGCTTTCGGCGCGTCGGTTGCCGCTGTCGCGCGATAAATGCCGAACACCTGCACGGCGCGCCACGATCCCCGCTGGAGTGGCTCGAATTGCGATTTTTTTGGCTCGGCCAGAGTGAGTGAAGGACTGCCGCAAATCGGATGATACGCGTGCATGAACGCACGAATCGAATGGGTGAGATCGCGTCCGTCGGCCGTTGGGATGACGCGGCTCCTTGGCTTGCTGGCTCTTCCTCTCGTCGCGTGCTCGAGCGGCAACACCGCTACCGGGCCGGGGTCGCAGGGGGTCGGTTCGGGTGGCTCCGAGTTTGCCGCAGGAGGTAACACGGCCGCCGGAGGTTCGTCCGCCCCGGGCGGGCTGCCCGGCTCCGGAAGCGGCGGGGTTCCGCCGATCACCGTCGGCAGCGGCGGGGCGGGTCCCGCCGGCGCGGGGAACACCGGCGCCTTCGGCGGCATCGGTGGGATCGGAAATTCGGGGGGCGCGGGGAACAGCGGCGCGTTGGGCGGCTCCGGGAACGCCGGTGGCGTTGCTCCCGGCGGGTCGTCGAACGCGGGCGGTGCGATCGGGTCCGGGGGCTCGGTCGCCGACGGCGGAGGCGGCGGAACGGTTCCACCGAGCGTCGGGTGCGCGGGCGAGACGATGCCGCCGGTCACCGGGGACTACAGCGCGAACGGGCCCATGCCGAGCACGGTCGTCAACAACACGGGGTCCGACGGTAACTACACGATCTATAGACCCGTGACGTTGGGTCAAAATGGGTTCAAGCACCCGGTTGCAACTTGGGGAAATGGGATCACGACCGATCCCTCATACTACCCTGGGCTCTTGGGTGGCCTCGCGTCCCATGGGTTCGTCGTCATTGCTAGTAACAGTACGACGGTGACGAGCGACTTGATGACGTCGGGCCTCGATTGGATGATCGCCCAAAACGCCGTGGCAGGAGACTACCAGGGCAAGCTCGACGTCACGTGTCTCGTCACCGTCGGCTATTCGCTCGGCGGGGGCGCCGCGGTCGGCGCGGGCGCTCACGCGAACGTCGTCGCGACCGCTTCGATGCACGGCGTGACCGGCGCGTCGAACGCGCTTCACGCGCCTTTGCTGCTCCTCACGGCCCAAACCGACACGTTCGTGACGCCCGCGGGGTTCGTGACGCCCACCTTCGACATGTCGTCGGTGGAAACGTTCTACGGCACGCTGAGCTCGGCAGCGGACACCTCGAACGAAGGGCACTTGATCCCCGTCGATGGCGCGCTGTCGCTCATCACGTCGAACGCCGCGAATCTCGACGAGCGCGCCGCGGTGTTCGCCTGGCTCCGGCTTTGGGTCTACGCCGATCAAGGCGCGAAAAAGTACTTCTACGGCGACGATTGCATCCTCTGCAAAGACCCCTGGGTCATGCCGCAGCGCAAGAACTGGACTCCGTAGCCGCTCGGGCCGATCCTCGGGCCCATCGCCTCCGAACATGATGCTCCCGAACACGACGATTTCGTCGAGACGCCGAATGGGGACTATCTCGATCGGCTGATGCGCCGCGAATCGTTCCAGGCCTTGTGGCCGCTGTTCGCCCTCGCGCCGAAGCCGGCAAAGGAGCTCACCGAGAGCTTCTCGGCGCTCTGCCATCTCCGACCCTTCATGCAACGCGCGGGCGCTTGTCGCGTACTCCACGTCGGCGACGGCGCGCACGCCCGGACGGGCGCGCTCTTCGCGCTCAAGAGCCGCGCGCACAACGTGAGCATCGATCCGATCGTGAACGAGGGCGTCGTCGACGCTTGGCGCGTCCGTTTCGGCGTCGAGCGCTTCGAATGGCGGCGTTCGCTCGCCCAGGACGTCGCCGCGGAACTGAACGCGCTCCCGCCTCTGCCGACCTTCGTCACGTTCGTGCACGCTCATGTCGGCGTCGACGAAGTGCTCCGCCACCTGCGCTGGGATGCGGCCTACACGCTCGCGTGTTGTGTTCCCGGTCGGCAATTTTCCACCGAGCACGCCGTCGTCGCGAGCGGCGTCGACAAGAGCGTGCTGTCGTCGTCGCGCGAGTTTCAGGTGCTCGCGAACCGACGCATTTAGATTCCGCCGATCCCCGCGACACCGGCGCCACCGAACCCGCCGACGCCGATCACGACGCCGCCGGCGCCGACCGCGCCGCCCACGCCGACCGCGCCGCCGAAGCTGTTCACGACGCCGCCCGTGCCGATGATCGCGCCGCCGGTTCCGAGAATCACGCCGTCACCGCCGCTCCCGAGCGTGCCGCCGCCGACTCCTGCGGCGCCGCCTGCGCCGATGCCGACCACTCCGCCCGCGCCCGTGCCGGGGCCCGTCGAGCCCGAGACGGGACCGCCGATGCCGGAGCCCGTCGGCGTCACGCACTCGTTCGCCTGAACCTGGCGTGCGACGGCGAGCCTTCCCGCGTCGCTCGCGTCCGGGCCCGCGTCGACGAAAAGGAGCCCTCCGTCGATCAGAGGACACGTGATCGGCGGCGCCATGGAACCCTTGTCGTTGCATCCGTATGCGACGAGCGCGATTGCGATCGAAACGCTGCGGACGACTCGTCCCATCTTAATTGGTTGCCTCTCGCGAACATGCTCGTCACGAGGGCTACTGCATCATCCGTTCCAGGCGCGATCATGGGCGCAGCCGTGCGGCGCAGTCGCGTCGACGAGGCGAGACGCGTCGAACGCGCGCGCCACGAGGCAAATTAGACCACTACGTGGACGTGGCTCGTGGCGGCGCTTCGTTCAACACCAACCAAACCAATCCCAAGGTCTTGATGGCTTCCGCGAAGTATTTGAACTCGACGGGCTTCCTCACGTAAGCGTTCGCGCCCGTCGCGTAGCAATTGATGACGTCTTCGTCTTCCTTCGACGACGTGAGCACGACGACGGGAAGGTAACGCGTCCGATCGTCCGAACGGAGGCGCTTGAGCACCCCCAGACCGTCGAGCAACGGCAGGTTCAGGTCGAGCAAGACGACTTGCGGTTGGACATTCACGTCGCGACCCGCATAGGTACCCGTGCCGAACACGAAATCGAGGGCCTCGACGCCGTTTCGTGCGACCACCACGTCGTTGGCGATGTTCGCCCGCTTGAGGGCGCGGATCGTGAGCGCTTCGTCGTCGGGATTGTCCTCGACGAGCAGGATGAGCTTCGGTTCCGTCATTGACCTTCCCCTTCTGACCCGTCGAGAGCGAACGTGGCCCTCGATGGATGGCGCTTTCCCTCGAGATACTATCACCGTGACGCCGGACGATGCGCCGAACCGTCGCGAGCCTTCCTCGTGGAGCCGCTGGACGCCTCACAATCCAAGCGACACGCCCATGCTGGCGCCGAGGACCGCACCGCCAATTCCAGCGACGCGTGACGAATCGGAGAGAAATGAAACATCGGCGAGGACATAACCCAGGTCGATGCCGAGGAGCGCGGACCAGAGCGCGTCGATGGGAACGCGTAAGCTCGCTTCGAAGAGCAACGCGGCAATCCCGTTGCCGTACGAGTGGCCCTGCACGTTGCCGGCGCTCCCGCTCGGCGCCCCGTGAGCGAAGCCGTACCCGGCGTGCAAGGTCGTGAACACGTCGAGCTCGGTCGGGCCGCGAGTGGCGACACCGATACCGGCGCTCGCCGTCGCGGCTCCGACGAGCGCGCTCGCGCCCTGGAGCTCGACGTCGCCCATCCCGAAGTGGGCGCCGAGCCGAAACGCGAGCGCGTGCGCTCCGCGAAGGCGGAGACCGCCCGCGCCGCCCACGAGCGCGGTCTCGCGCGACGGCATCGCCCACGTGAAGGCCGAGAAGTCGAGCTCGGGCGCGCGCTCGCGTTCCGCGCGTGCGGTCTCCTCGGCGCGAACGCGACGCGATTGCTCCTCTCGGTCCTCGACGATGCGTCGGTCGGTCTCGAGACGCGCGGCATCCGCGGCGGGAGTGAGCCGGTAGGCCAGCGCGGAGTGAACCTCGGGCGGCGGCGCGACGGCCGGCGGCGGAGAGCCCGCTAGCTCCAGCTCGGCGAGGCTCGCCGAAAGCAGCTCGGAGACGGCGATCGCCATCGCTCGCGGACGCTCGTCGACCCCGACGTCGGCCAGCGTCATGCGGCGTTCCACTCGCTTCGCCGATGCACGATCGACCACTGTTATGGTCACTTCAGTGGCGTCATCACGACACTCCGATGGCGCGAGCGCGATCGTCGCGAGGAGCCGTGCCGGGTCGACCTCGGCCGGCGTTCCCGGGCGCGGGACGACCACGTCGTTCACGCCGAGCGTGGCGAGTTCGATCCGCAGCAGCTCGACGAGGTGGCCACGATCGTACGGTCGCCCGATGCACGGCGGCGCGTCGACCACGACGGTGGACGCGGGCGACGCGCCGAGCGGAGGTTCGGCGCCAGCCGGTGCCGCCACCGCGATGAGCGTCGCGACCATGAAGGTCGGCAACGCCGCGCCGGCTGCCCCAGTCCGACGCCGCTTCACCTCGCGAGCCAACGGTCGATGTCCGCCTGACGGCGGCCGGCGGGAAATCGCCGCGCGTAGTCGGCGCCGACGGCGCTTGCTCGCGCTCGATCGCCGGCCTTCACGTCGGCCTCCACCAGACGCGCCATCACGTCTTCCTGTAATCCGGCGGGGACGCCGAGCGCAAGCGCGCGTTCGAGCGCGACGCTTGCCTTTTCGGGTGCACCGAGCCCGAGCTCGATCCTGCCGAGTGTCACCGCGGCGAGCGCAGCCCGCTCACTCGTCGGATGCGTCGACAGCAGTCGCTCGAGCGGTAACACCGCGCCGTCAGGATGCCCCGAAAGCCTGGCGACGTCGGCGAGGGCGAACAGGTCCTCGGCGGACGCAGCGCGCGCGGTCTCGAGCTCGAGCCCTTCGGTACCGAGCAAATCGTAGGCATCCGCGTAGTCCTGCGCTCGTACCCGATCGCGCCAGCCCTTGCCCGCGAGCGACGACGGCGCGTGCTCGGGGTGCGATCCCACGCTACGCGCGAGCACGCCGCCATCCTTTTCGGGGTTCTCCGCGGGCGCTTGCACGTCGAGGGAGCGCCCCGCTTCGAGCCGCGCGATGCCATCGGGCACCGTGCTCCCTCGGACGAGCACCACGCCGCGCGCGACGACGACGCGAACCGACCGCGGCGTGCGCGTCACGGTGAATCGCGTCCCGACGACCTCGACGCTCGCGATGCCGGCTTCGATGATCCACCGCCGAGGTCCCTTCGGTTCCACGTCGAACGTCACCGTGCCGCGCGCCAGGCGGACGAGGAATTGGCGCCCCGACGACGCCAACGGTTCGAGCCGCGAACCGGGTTCGAGCGAGATGCGCGAGCGGTCCGCGAGCGACACGAGGACGCGCGTCGCGGCCGTCGCCACTTCGACGGGGACGACGGCCGTGCCATCGGCGAGCAGAAGCGGACCGGGCTCCTGAATCGCGACTCGTCCACCACGACCCGGCGTGGTCCTCGTGACGAACCCGAGCGCGAGCATCGAGACGACTGCGATCGCGGCGCCGAGCGTCGCCCAGCCGAGCATCGCGCCGAGTCGAATCGCAGGCACCCGCCGTCGCTCCTCGACGCCCCGCCACACTCGCGCGACGGTCCGTTCATCGACGGGATCGCGGAGCACGGTGGACAGCGGATCGGGAAGCGGCGCGACCGGATCCTCCGAGCGCGGATTCAAGCGGGTGTCACTCACGGCGCTCTCCGTTCGGCTCGAGCGCGACGTGCTCGGAGATCGCGAACTCCGCGCGCGCCACGAGCCGCTTGGCCGTCGCGAGCGAGCAACCGCACGCCGCCGCGACGTCGCGGAGCTCGTGTCCTTCGACGTGGCGAAGCACCCACGCAATCCGGCATCGCGCCGGCAGTGCGTCGAGAAGCCGATCGACCTCCGAGAGCGCGACGCGCACCTCGGGACCCGCACCTGGATCGATCTGGCGCGCGAGCGTCGCGTCGTCTTCGCCGCGGTCGAGTCCGAGGGCGCGCAAGAGACGGCGACGCCGAAAGCGACGATGCACGAGCCGAATCGTGATCCGCATCAGCCACCACTCGAACGCTTCCTCGTCGCGGAGTTGCGCGAGGCCGTTCAGCGCCGAGACGAACGCCTCCTGCACGATGTCTTCCGCCTCGTCTCGCCGCGCGAGGAGGCGCATCGCGGCGCGCGTCACGGCGCGCACGTGGCGATGGTAGAGTGCTTCCTCGGCCCAGCGATCTCCACCGCGAGCTCGGCGCACGAGCTCTCCGTTGGACTCGGTGGGTTCGATTCGCGAGCGCGGCTCGGCGCCTCCGCGCGTCACGACCGAGGCCGGCTCGGAGATTTCGAGAGGCGACCGGGACATGAGACTCACGAAATACACCGACTCTCGAGGCCAGGGCCGTGAGGCGACCGAAATGGCTCACGCACGCCGAAGATTTTCCCCCCGTGCACTTTTCTTGAGCCGATCGACCACCCCTATGGCCCCTTCGACCATGCAGGCGCGGTGGGTTCGATGGGGGTTATTGGCGGGAGCGGTGGGGGCAGGGTGTTCGTCGCGGGGGGCGATTCTGACGACGGACTCGCATGTTTCGGCACGAGATGGAGGGACCGGCGGCTCGAGCAACGGGGGCTCGGCCGCCGGTCACTCGGGGGGCAACGGGACGTCCGGGGGCGGCACTCCAGCGGATGGGACGGGCGGCGGTGGCATCGGATTCCTCACGGGGGGCAGTTCCGGAAGTCAGAGTGACTTCCCGGATGCGGGCGAGTGCGCGACCTTCTTCACCACTGCCGCGGCAGAGACCGTCCTCACGTCGAACCTCGACCTGTTCATTCTGCTCGATCAATCGTCGTCGATGGGTGAGGTTGTCGGCGACGCGGGCACGACGCGATGGACCGGAACGACGAACGGCATTGCCGCGTTCTTGAATGCTCCGCCGATACGCGACGTCGGCGCCGCAATTCAATACTTTCCACTCGACGGACTCGCTCCCGCGTCGTGCA
>CAZDNG010000038.1:0-6027 GCA_964506835.1 uncultured Polyangiaceae bacterium | reverse complement strand
GTCGGCGCCGCAATTCAATACTTTCCACTCGACGGACTCGCTCCCGCGTCGTGCACGGCCGACTATGCAACGCCGGCGATCGATATCGGGACGATTCCGGAGAACGCTGGTGACATCATCGGAACGTTCGCGGCGCATACTCCCAACGACTTCACGCCGACGGGTCCGGCGCTGACTGGGGCCATCCAGCACATGAAGGCGTGGGCCACGGCCCACCCCGCCCGCCACGCGGCGGTCGTGCTCATGACCGACGGTTATCCGACGGAGTGCGATCCGCTTGCCATCGCCGACATCGCCGCCGTGGCGAAAGCTGCCGCGACGGCGGTCCCGCCGGTGCTGACTTTCGTGATCGGGCTCGACCCGTCGGCGACGGACCTGGATCAGATCGCCAGCGCGGGGGGGACGAATCACGCCTATTCCACCTCGGGCACCGCCGGCGAAGTCCAGCGCGCGCTCGCTCAGATCGCCCTGCCGCAGCAAGCGCCCGTTTGCTCCTTCCTGATCCCCGCGTTCCCTTCGGGCTATCGGTTCGATCGCTCGCTCGTGAACGTCTACCTTCGAGATGCGACGTCGGGGGAACGCGAATCGATCTACTTGGTTACGGGAAGTGCCGAGTGCGCCGGTGTGGGTGGCGGGGGTTGGTACTACGACGACTCCGACGCCGGCACGTCGATCGAGCTCTGCCCGACCGCGTGCGCGGCGACCGAGACGAAGTCGGTCAACATCGTGTTCGGTTGCCCGACCCTGGGCCCGCCGGTGTAGTCACGTTGTTGCGCAGCGAATGACCCTGGCGCTCTACGACGGCGGGCCGATCACCGTCGCGCAGTTGAGCTGAATGTTCACGTTGACGCCGGTGCCGGCGGTGACCGTCGTGCACGTCGTAGGGCACAAGATGATTTTCGTCGGAGTGCCCTGGCTCGGGTCGACGTCGTAGTACCAGCCGCCGTTGGTCGCTCCGCACGCTTGCTGATTCGCGACGTAGAACACGGTGTGTGAGCCCGAGCTGTCGCCGTAGAGCACGTTGACTTTATCGTAGACGAACTGCGTGCCCGCGGCCGGCCGGGGGAGCTGGTACTGACATGGCACTTGGGCCATGCCGCGAATGGCGTTCATCGAGTCGAGGAACTCCTGCGCCGTGTTGCCGGTGAGGTCGACGATCGTCGATTGATCGGAGCCGCCCGCCTTGGCGACCGTGTCGAGATCCGGCTTGTTCGGCGGATTCGGATCGCCGGTGCACGGAACGCCCGGGCTCGTGACTCCGATGACGTACGTCGGAATGTTGGCGCCGCTGAGCCCCGCCGCCGCGACGGTCGCGACGTCTTGTACCGTGCCGCAGGCGTTCGGCTGCCCGTCGGTGACGAGGAGGACGATGACGGTGTGTCCCGGGTTGTTCATCCGGTAAGCGATCGCGTGGTTGATCGCGCCGGACAGCGCCGCTGCGGTCGTCGTGTTGGTGCTGGGCTTGTGATTGTTCAACGACTGCACGATGGCGTTGGCGTTGCCCGGGAGCGGCGCGATCTCGACGTCCGGGGTTTGATAGTCCATCGGGTTGCACGACGAGTTCGGCCCTTGGTTGCCGAAGTAGCCGATGCCGACGCCGATACCGGCCGCGCCCGGATCGTTCACGAACCCGTCGAGTGCGTTCTTCACGGCGTCCCATCGCGTCGAGTTCTGAACCTCGCAGTTCATCGACAGCGATTGATCGAACATGACGAAGATATCGAGCGGGATCTGCTCGCCCGCGCTGGCGATCCCGTTACAGCCCGCGTCGGTCGTGGCGGGACTGGTGTCGCCGCCGGCGCCGAATCCGCCGATATTTTGGCCGCCGGCGCCGCTGCCGGAGCCGCCCTGGCCCGTGCCGCCTGCGTTGCTGCCGGCGCCGTTGCTCGAGCCGCCGAAGAAATTGACGGACCCCGACGACCCCGCAGTGCCGCCGTTACCGACCCCGAGGCTGCTGCCGCTACTCGCTCCGCAACCCGCGAGAATACCGACCCCCAACACGACCGCGATCGAACGTCGAAGCATGCGCGACCTCCAAATCAAAACTATCTCGTAACTGCTACGCTACGGCTTCTGAGATAGCTTCCGAGTCATCAGACAACGAACCGACACGACCGCACTCGTCATTCTAGTAGTGCGGCGCGCGCTGGCGAGCCCTTTCGAAACGTCTCAACGCTTCTCTGCCGCGAAGCGAAGCCGGACGTAGTCGGCGATGATCGCGCCGTTCGCATCGATGAGAGCCGGATTAACGGTTCTTTCGACTTCTTCGATGAAGTCGTCTTGAGCTTCGCGCGCCAGTTGGTCGAGGTACGCACGCCCAAAGGTTTCGACCCATCCACGGATCCCGGTTGGCAACCGAGT
This sequence comes from uncultured Polyangiaceae bacterium, assembly GCA_964506835.1. GTDB lineage: Bacteria > Myxococcota_A > Polyangia > Polyangiales > Polyangiaceae > DASZVB01. The sequence continues at coordinate 3,666 of CAZDNG010000038.1, read as the reverse complement.
TGGCCGCGCGAAGAGACGCGCCTCTTTCACCGCGAACCCGCGCGTTTCGAGCATTCCTGCGTACGCTTCTGCCGAAGGGAAGCACCAGGGCGAAGCCGCGCGGCCGTCGATGCCGCGCCGTTCGAGCGCCGCCTCGAGCGCGCGCACGATGGTATCGACGCATCCAGCACCGCCGAGCTCGGCGACGAAACGGCCTTTTGGCCGAAGCGCGCGGAACACCCCGTCGATGACGCTCGCCTGTCGTTTCATCCAATGGAGCGCGGCGTTGCTGAAGACCGCATCGAACTCCTCGACGAACGTCAGCGCTTCGCCGTCGCCCACGCGCGCGTCGATGCCGAGGTCGCGCGCCGCGGCGACGAGATCGGGGCTCGCATCGACCCCGATCACCGTGCACCCGAGTGCGACGAGCCGTTTCGTCAGCACGCCGTCGCCGCACCCGAGGTCCAAGATGCGCTCGTCCGCTTTCGGCGCGAGCAGCTCGACCACCGGGACACCGAGCTCCGCGACGAAGCGCGCATGTTTGGCATATCCCTCCGCATTCCAGCTTTGTGCCGTCATCGACATTCCTTCGCGCTCTCGAAGCGCGGGCCCGCCAGGCGATGCGGGCGTCCAATGATTAACATTAGTTAATTATTGTCTATAGGACGACAATTGTCCAGGCGTGACCCGACAGGTTGGGCCCGGGACGCCGTCCGACGGTTCGGTATGCGCCGGTTCGAGCGAGTTCTGCGCTCGAAAAAAGGGGAGTAGAACACGGGCATGGCAAAGGTCGTCCTCGTGTGCGGCTACGGCCCGGGCATCTCGGAAGCCGTGGCTCGAAAATTCGGCAGCGAAGGGTTCGTCGTCGCGCTCGTCGGCCGTACGCGGTCGCGCGTCGACCAGGGCGCGCAGGCGCTCGGCGACGCGAAGATCACCGCGAAAGGATTTCAGTGCGACCTCGGGGACGTCGAAGCGGTGAACGCGCTCGTCGCCGAGGTGCGGGCTTCGCTCGGTCCGATATCGGTCGTCCATTGGAATGCGTACTCGGGCAAGGCGGGCGATTTGACGACCGCGCCTCCCGCGGACCTTCGCGACGTGTTCGACGTCGCCGTGCACGGCTTGCTCGCGACGCTGCAAGCGGCGCTGCCCGATCTGAAGAAGGAAGGGGGAGCCCTGCTCGTCACGGGCGGCGGCTTGTCGTCGTACGCCGACGCGGTCAACCAGGTGGCCGTGCAATGGGACGCGATGGGGCTCGCGCTCGCCAAGGCCGCGCAGCACAAGCTCGTCGGACTCCTCAACAAGAAGCTCGGACCCGACGGCGTGTACGCGGGAGAAGTGACGGTGCTCTCGCTCGTCAAAGGCACGACGTTCGACCGGGGCGGCGCGACCCTCGAGCCCGCGGCGATCGCCGACAAGTTCTGGGAAATGTTCCAGAGCCGGTCGGCCGTTTACGCCGAAATCTCGTAGGACGCGAGCCGGCCGCGTCGTGTCCGCGGATTCCGCGGCGCGCCGGGCGCCCCCCAAAAAAAGATCGTGGCCCTGTCGATTTGGCCGGCGCTCATTTGACGAGAGCATGGAGCCCAGGGAAATCGGCGATGTCGCCTGCAAGCCCGGCTTCGAACCCGAAACAGGAGATACGAACGATGCGATTTTTGTGCCTCTACAAGCCCGGTACGCCCGAAACCGACGAACCCCCGACCCAGGAGGAGTTCGCCAAGATGGGCAAGCTCATCGACGACATGTCCAAGGCCGGCGTCTTGCTGGCCACGGAAGGCTGCATGCCGACCTCGCGTGGCCTCCGCGTGCGGATCGATTCCGGGAAATTCAGCGTCACCGACGGTCCGTTCCCGGAGACGAAGGAGCTCATCCAGGGTTTTTGCATGATGCAGGTGAAGTCGAAGGAAGAAGCCGTCGAGTGGACGAAGCGATTTTTGAACGTGGTGGGCGAAGGCGTCGCGGAGATCCGGCAACTGAGCGAGTTTTCTCCCACCGACGCGCGTTAAACGGGGGACCTTGTCCCCCGCGGCTCGCTTCGCGACCGCTCCCCCTGCCGCTTCGCGGGCTCGCTTCGCTCGGCAAACAAGCGAGTTGCGCGCGCGGCGCCGCGTGGTGTGATGGCTCGCGGTGACCGATTCCGAGACGCATCGCGCGATCCGTGCGGTATTTGCGATCGAGTCGGCGAGGCTCATCGGAAGTCTCGCCCGGATCGTCCGCGATGTCGGAGTCGCCGAAGAATTGGCGCAGGATGCGCTCGTCGCAGCGCTCGAACAATGGCCGCGGCAAGGCGTGCCGGAGAACCCCGCCGCGTGGCTCATGAGCGCCGCCAAGCATCGGGCGATCAACGTTCTCCGGCGAAACAAGATGCTCGAGCGCAAACACGACGAGCTCGGGCATCTCATCGAAAGCGACTCGGGTAACGAGCGTGTCGTCGCCGACCTCGAGGCGGCGATCGACGACGACGTGGGCGACGATCTGCTTCGCTTGGTGTTCACGGCGTGTCATCCGGTCCTCTCGACCGAAGCCCGCGTCGCGCTCACGCTGCGGTTGCTCGGCGGCCTGTCCACCGACGAAATCGCGCGCGCGTTTCTCGTCTCGGAACCGACGATCGCGCAGCGCATCGTCCGTGCGAAGCGGACGCTCGCCGAGAAGAAGATCCCCTTCGAGGTGCCGCGCGGCGATGAGCTCGCGCCGCGCCTGTCGTCGGTACTCGAGGTCATTTATCTGATCTTCAACGAAGGGTATTCGGCGACCGCGGGTGACGATTTGATGCGTCCCGGGCTCTGTGACGACGCTCTGCGTCTCGGACGCATCTTGGCGGGGCTCGCGCCCGACGAGCCGGAGGTGCACGGACTCCTCGCGTTGATGGAGATCAACGCGTCGCGCGCGCCGGCGCGAACCGACGCCGACGGCGAGCCGATTCTCTTGTTGGAGCAGAATCGCGCGCGGTGGGATCACATCGCGATCCGTCGCGGTTTCGCCGCGCTCGAACGCGCCGATGCGCTCGGCGGCGCTCCTGGGCCGTACGTGCTCCAGGCGGCGATCACCGCATGTCACGCGCAGGCGCACGTCGCGTCCGACACCGATTGGACGCGCATCGCTTCCTTGTACGGCGAGCTCGGCGCCCTCGTGCGCTCGCCCATCGTCGAATTGAATCGGGCCGTCGCGGTTTCGATGGCCGAAGGGCCCGCCGCGGGGCTCGCGCTCATCGACGCGCTCGCCGCCGAGCCGTCCCTCGCGAACTACCATTTACTCCCGAGCGCGCGCGCCGACCTTCTGGCGAAGCTCGGACGATTTTCGGAGGCGCGCGCCGAGTTCGCCCGCGCCGCGTCGCTCGCGCGCAACGCGCGGCAGCGGGAACGCCTCCTCGAACGCGCCGCGGAGTGCGAGCGCGAGTGATTGTTCCTGGGGGGCGCGCCGCGCTGCCTGGCGGACTTTGACGTCGTGAGATTGTTCTTGGGGGGCGTGCCCGCGCCGCGCTGCCTGGTGGACTTTGACGTCGTGAGATTGGTCTTGGGGGGCGTGCCGCGCCGCGCAGCCTGGTGGACTTTGACGTCGTGAGATTGGTCTTGGGGGGCGTGCCCGCGCCGGATTGCCGGATTGCCTGGTGGGCTCTGTCGTCGTGGGATTGTTCTTGGGGGGCGTCCCGCCCTGGGCATTCATCGCATTTTGTTCAGGTTCGCGATGGCA
>CAZDNG010000037.1:0-84655 GCA_964506835.1 uncultured Polyangiaceae bacterium | reverse complement strand
CGTTGAACCGTCGCCGCATCGACGGCGCCGGGGCCGTCCGCTTCGGGCAACGCCCGCGTGGCGACGGCGTCTTCCGCGATGATCGTGCGATATCCGAGCACCGTCGCATCCGACGCGGTCGCGAACACCGCGAGGTGCGTCATGAGTCCCGCGACGATGAGCGTATCGACGCCGCGTGCCTTCAATTCTTCGTCGAGGGACGTCCGCGTGAAGGCTCCGGCCATCGACTTGGTCAGGACGAGCTCGCCGGGTCGAGGCGAGAGCGCCGCGATGATCCGCGTGGTCGGCGACCCGGCGGCGAAGATGGGACTATTGGGTCGCGTGACCTCGTTCCGCACGTACACCACGCCGATCGAGGAGCGTCGCGCCCAGGCGGCGAGCCGAGCCGCCTCTTCGACGGCGTGCTCACCCTTCGGGATCGGCAGGCGGCCGTGAAAGAACTCCTCTTGGAAGTCGACCAAGACGAGGGCGGTGTGTGACGGCACGAGGCGCGTGGGCGGCTTCATTCCGTACAACGTGCGAAGCGTGGTCGCCGGCGCCGGGCCCGGCTCGGCGGTCGCTTTCTGCGGCGAAGCGGCGACGAGAGTGACGGCAGTAATCAACGCGACGGATTTCGAAATGACGTGATGCATGGGAATTTCTCCTCGAGGGACGTGATCTGACGAAGCTCGTTGTGCCTCCGTTCCGGTCAATGCAAAAGTCCGTGCAATTGCAGCCACGACCTGCAATTTTTCGACCCCATGGACTGGGACGACGTTCGCTACTTCCTGGCCGTCTCGCGACGCGGGAGTCACAAGGCCGCGGCACGGCAGCTCGGCGTGGACCCCACGACGATCAGCCGGCGCCTCGCGTCGCTCGAAAGCACGCTGGGCGCCAAGCTGTTCGCCCGCACTCCCGAATCGCTCGAGCCGACCCCGGCGGGGCTCACCTTGAAAGCCCACGCCGAGCGCGTCGAGGCAGAGATGCTCGCGGCCGAGCGGGCCCTCGAAGCCAACGACACGCGCGTCGAAGGAACCCTCTCCGTCACCGCACCCGACGGGTTCATCTACTACGTGCTCGTGCCCGTCATTGCCGAGCTACGACGGCTCCACCCGGCGCTCACGCTCGAGCTGCGCGGGGAAACCCGCGTCCTCGACCTCACCCGGCGCGAGGCAGACGTCGCGTTTCGTTTCGGAAAACCGACGGAGGCGTCGCTCGTGGTGCGAAAACTCGGAACCGTCGAGTACGGCCTGTACGCGGCCGACCGTTACCTCGAAGCCCGCGGTAACCCGCGGAGCCTCGCGTCGCTCGCGACGCACGATTGGATCGGCTTCGACGCCTCGCTCGACGACGTCTCGCAGGTGCGGTGGGTACGCCGTATCGTCAAAGAGCCGCGGTACGTCGTTCGTACGAACAGCACGACGTCGCAGGTGCTCGCCTGCGCGGACGGCCAGGGCGTCGCGCTATTTCCAGCCTACGTCGCGGCCCGTGAGCCAGGCCTCCGCCGACTCCTTCCGCGTCTGCTCGGGCCGTCGCGCGATCTTTATTTCGTGACCCACGAGGACCTGCGGACCAACGCCCGCGTGGTGGCGTTCCAGAGTTTCGTCGCCGGCGTCGTCGCCGCGGGGACGTAACGCGTACATGGACCTGCGACGCGGCGCGACGCCGATGCCCCCCAACCCAATAGAACGCGCTCGAGGGTCTCGACACATCGTTCGCGCGCGATTACTCGAAGGACGTCCCATGACGAAGCTCGAAGGCGATCGTCGCTCCATCCTTGGTGTCGCCTCGCTCTTCGTTTCGGTCGTCGTCACGAGCGCCGGGTGTCGCGAAAAGAGCGCGGATCGCTCGATGATTCCGCCAAAAACGGCGCCTTCCGCGAGTGCGTCATCCGCGCCGCCGCCCGCCGCGTCGGCGTCGTTCTACGCGACGCGATTCAGCAAGCGACCCTCCGTGCCAGCCATGACGGAAGCGGGACGCGCCCTGTTTTTCGATCCGGCCCTCTCCCGCTCGAAAAAACTGGCGTGCGCCACGTGTCACGATCCGCGCTTTGCGTATGGGCCGCCGAACGATCGAGCGACGCAGCTCGGAGGTCCGGACATGAACCAGGATGGCCTGCGCGCCGTGCCATCGCTCCGCTATCTCGAAAAACTCCCGGCGTTCACCGAGCATCTCTACGAGGAATCGAAGGGCGAGAGCGTCGATCAAGGGCCGACGGGCGGCCATGGTTGGGACGGCCGCGCGAACAGCACGCACGATCAAGCCCGGCTACCGCTGACCTCGCCGTTCGAGATGGCCAACGACAGCGTCTCGAGCGTGGTCGATACGGTCTCGCACGCCGCGTATGCGCCGCGATTTAGCGAAGCCTTCGGTGACGACGTCTTCGCGGACCCGAAGCGCGCCGAAAACGCGGTGCTCATGGCGCTCGAAGTGTTTCAACAGAGCCCCAAGGATTTTTACCCGTACCACAGCCGCTTCGACGAGTGGTTGCGCCAAAAGGCGAAGCTCACCGCGCAAGAAGAGCGCGGCCTTTCGCTCTTCAACGACCCCAAGAAGGGCAACTGCGCGAGCTGTCATCCGAGCCTCGTCCGGCGCGGCGCGTTTCCGGGATTCAGCGACTTCGGATTCGTCGCGGTCGGAGCGCCTCGCAACGCGGCCATCTCGGCGAACAAGGATCCGGCGTTTTTCGATTTGGGTTTGTGTGGTCCCCTGCGTACCGATTTATCCGCGGAAAAGAAGTATTGCGGCGCGTTCCGTGCGCCGACGTTGCGCAACATCACGCTCCGGCGAGTCTTCTTTCACAACGGCGTGTTTCATCGTCTCGAAGACGTGCTCGAGTTCTATGCCGAGCGAGATACGAATCCGAAGAAGTGGTTTCCGAAAAAGCCGGACGGCACCGTGGACGTGTACAACGACGTGCCGCCCGATTACCGCGCGAACATCGAGCAAACGCCGCCGTTCGGTCGCAAACCAGGCGAGCAACCGGCGCTGACGCGAGCGGAGATCCGCGACATGCTGGCCTTCCTGGGCACGCTCACCGACGCGGACCTCGCTGCGAACCCGGCGAAACCCTGACGCGACCGTCGCACGCGGATATCAAAACCCGAAAAGCGAACCCCGACCGGTGTCGAGGCTCGCTTACGGGCGTCGCCCGGTGAATCGCTCAGGGCAACGTCAGCGCGTTCGTCAGATCGCCCATCGCGGTGCTGCCGTTTTTCACGAGCGCCGCGTCGCGCGACGTGAGACCCGGGAGCGCCGCCACGCCGAAGCGGTGCGTGATCAAGCGAAGGATGGACGCAGTGTCGTACTGCGTGTGATCGACCGTGCCCGCCTTCGCGTACGGCGACAGGATGATCGCCGGAATACGCGTCCCGGGACCGATGAGGTCGCCCTTGGGCGGCGCGACGTGGTCCCACTGACCGCCGTACTCGTCGACCGTGATGATGACCACCATGTGGTCCCACTGCGGGCCGGCCTTCAGCTTGCTCACGAGGTCCGCGATGTGGGCGTCGCCATCGTCGATGTTGGCGTAGCCGGGGTGCAGGTTGAAATTACCGGTCGGCTTGAAGAACGCAACCGGAGGCAACGTGCCGTCGGCCGCGTCGCTCACCATCTTCGTGTAGTCCTTCAAGTGAGCCGCGCGATAGTCCGCGTGAGTCACGGGATCGAAGGCGGCGTAGTAGTTGAAGGGATGGTGATGCGTCTGGAAATCCGGAGCGCCACGCGGCCCGGACGGCGTGTAGATCACCTTGCTCATGGAACCGGCGGGCTGCATGCCGTCGGCCGTCGCCGCGTCCCAGGAATCCGCGTACCAAGCCCAGTCGACGCTCTTGCCGGTGAGTAAATCGCCGATGGTCGTCTCGGTCTGCGGCGGGAGCGTCGAGGCCGCGGTCGCGTCGGCGTAGTGCAGATCCGTCGCGCCGACCGCGGGGAAGTTGCCACTCGGCTCGTACGCGGGCTGGATGGTGTTCACCGCGCGATAGCCGTCCCCCGCGCCGAAGTAGTCTTTCGGTGCGATCGGCGCGGTCTTCGTGAAGGCGTACGTGCCGGTGAGCGCGGACGCCGGCGACGCGGCAGTCGTCTGGAGTTGCGGGACGCCCTTCGAATTCGCCGTGGTCAGAACGTTGATAGCCGGCTTGTTGGTCGTCACGAATGAATCCGGCGCCTTCGGCGCGCACGCGCAGATCAGGTACTGGTGATTCAGGAACGAGCCGCCGTACGCACCCTGGAAGAAGTTGTCGGCGACCACGCCACCCTGCGCCAGCTTGTAGAGCTTGGTCTCGCTGGTGTCCCAGAAGCCCATCGTGATGCCGCCGGTGTCTTCCCACGCGGCGTACATGTCGTTCGAACCGCCGTTGATCTCCATCTGGTTCTCGAAGAACCGATGCGCGATGTCCGTCGTCACGTCCGCCGTCGTGAGCTTCGACCCGCCATCGTCGGCAGCAAACGTCGTTTCGAACGGAAACGGTCCGTTGGGAAGATTGTCGGTCGCGGCTTGCGTCACGACCGTCGGGTTGCCGGCCGCCGTCAGACCGCCCCAGGTTTGCGGCAGCTTGGCGAGCACCGTCGTTCCGTCGCGATCCTTCTGCGGGACGTACGTCGCCGTAGGCGCCCCTTGCGCGTCCAAGACGTCGTTCAAGCCGTGCGCGCCGGGGTAATGACCGAAGTACGAGTCGAAGCTCCGGTTCTCCGCGTAAATGACGACGATGGTCTGAATGTCTTTTTCGAGCGGCGTCGCGGCGCCGGAGTCGGCCGCGCCATCGGGCTCGCCGCTGTCGCCCGTGCTCGGCTTTCCGCCGGTCGCCCCGCCATCGGTGCCCGGCTTTCCGCCGGTCGCGCTACCGCCGCTGCCGGCGTCCGTGCCACCCGTGCCGCCGGTCGAGCCCCCGTCCTTGGCCGGCGACGGGAGGGTGTCATCCGTGGTGCAGCCCGCGACGATCGCGGACAACAAGAAGCAGCAGAGGCTGGGAAATCTAGGTGAAATACGCATGTAAGGGCTCCTGTGTCCCCCCACCGGATGCGCACTAACATGTAATTTTAGACGTCCTGCGTTACGTTTCGGCGAAGAGTTTTCACTGCTCGCTCGCGTTCCGTCGCAGTTGAGGAAGTTCGGTGACGTTCACGTGCTCTTTCGTGACGACGCCCACTCGACGAGAACGCGTTCGATGGCCGCGGAACGATAGAAGGGCTCGAGATGAGCGCGGAGCTGTTTCGCGAGGACGCCGGTGCTCGCGGCGTGCAGGACGATCGGTCCGAGGAAGATCCGGAGCTCGTCCGACACCATGCGCTCGGTGACGCCCATGTCTTGGACGACGGCGTAAAGACTGTCGCCGCCATATTTCCGAAACCATTCGTCCACGACGTCGGTCGATACGGCAAGAAAGTAAGCGCTCTTCCTGAACTTCAACCAGAACTCGTACCCGAGCACGACGAAGTCTTCGAGATCGCGAGGCGTGAAGGTCGACACCGCATCGACGAGCGGCTGATCGGCGACGGCGTCCCAGATTTCATCGGCCATCTGACGCACCCACTCGGGATCGAGGGCGAGGAGCAACCGTTCCTCGCTGTCCTTCAGAAACCGGCTTGCGTGGGCTTCGACGTAGTTCGAAAGGACGGATTCGAGGAGCCCTTCGAACCCCGGAAGGACGCGGTCACCGAGCACGCGGAGCAGGTCTTTCATGCGCGAGCCGGGGCGTCCGTCATCGGTTCGAAAGAGGAGATCGACGACGGTGCTCGACAAGACGCGGGACACCAAGGTGCCGAACGCCGGACTCTTGAGCACGGAGCGGATGAGCTCGCGCCGCACGTCCGTCAAGCTGACGACCTTGTCGGCGAACTCGGCGTACGACGTGGGCTCCAACACCTGGGACACGCGCGTCGTCGCGTTCGCCTGCGACGAGAAGACGACGTTCGACATTTGTCCGGCCAGCTCGGTGATGCCGCCGCTCACCTTGAAGTCGATGACGTAGCGCCGGATGACGCCGAGGATCTGCTCGCGCGTCACGATGTCGTTCACGGTCACGTCGTCCATCCACCGAAAAGCGGCGGCGACTTTGTCGCCGATGAGCGCGGAGAGACCGTCGCCCGTGAGCCGCGAGAGCTCGTGCGCGACGTGCGCGTCGAGAAGCCGATCCGCGAGGTCGCTCACCCGCGCCCCCGCTTCGGGCCGAGGGCGAACATATTGCGAAGCTGGAGCTCGAGATGGTCGCCGATTGCAGACGACTGTGCAGAGTCCAGATCGAGGGTTTTTCCGCACGCTTCCAGCATGAGGACGACGACACCCTCGGCGACCGTGGCGCGCGATTCGGGGTGAACTGCGACATCGTCGACCGCGAGCGCCGCTTCGACGGCGGCCGAAACCGTGGAGAGCTCGCGCCGGAGCGCAGCGCGAAACGACGGGATCGCGCCGAGCCGTTCGGCGAGGATGAATCGCATCAGCTCCGGATCTTCCGAGGCGCCGACGAGCGCTTGCCGCGCGATGCGTTCGACCGTCGCAACACCTTTCGCGTGCTCCACGTCGGCCTCATCCACCCAGCTTTTCATGAATCGCCCAGCGAGGCCGTCGATGAGCGCGAGACCGAGCTCTTCCATATCGGCGAAGTGGCGGTAAAAAGAGGTCGGCGCGATGTCCGCCGCCCGCGACACCTCGCGAAGGCCGAGGCTCACGAAGCCGTGCTCGGCCGCAAGGCTCAACGTCACTCTGAGGAGCGCATGAGTCGCGCGCTCCTTCTCTTCCTTCTTTTCCGGATTGACGCGCACGCCTGTCGAACCTCGGGGACCGAACCTTACTCCGCCGCGACGGCCGGTACAGACGGCAACGTCCGCCGCGCGAGCATCGCCTTGCCCCGACGCTTCTCGTCGCTCGGGGCGTTCGGGACCGAATAGCGGACGAGCGCACGGAGCACGCTCTTGAACTGCTTGCCGAAGCTCGCCGAATTGTAAGGAACGCCGTGCTTTTTACAGATCCGGCGAACCTCGCCCGCGATTTCCGGGTAGCGGCGCGCGGGAAGGTCCGGAAACAGGTGATGCTCGATCTGATGGCTCAAATGACCGGTGAGCACGCCGAGCAGCGGGCCCGCTTCGATGTTGCTGGAGCCGGTGATCTGCCGAAGATAAAAGCCGCCGCGCGTTTCGCCGACGAGATCGTCCTCGGTGAACGTGCTGGTTGCTTCCGTCAAGTGACCGCATTGGATGACGGCGTAGGTCCAGAGGTTGCGCACCCCTGCGGCGAGGACGTTCCCGAGTGCGACCTTCGGCGCGAAAGGACCGGCGAGCGCCGGGTAGACCACCAGCTCTTTCGCGTATTGGCGAGCCGTCTTCTTCGCCAGAAGGAGCCAATCGGCGTACATCGCGCGCCGCTGCTCGTGCCACTCCTTCGAGCCTTGTTCCGCGGTGAGGTACTCCGAGGGACGCGCGTGATAATACGAAACCGCGTGGTCGAAGAAGAGACCGCTGAGCGGGTTCACGAAATATTGAAACAGGTGACTCGGCTTCCACCCGACGTCGCTCGATAGGCGGAAAAACAGGTACCCGAAATCGTCGTCTTTGCCGATGACGTTGGTGTACGTGTGGTGCGTGACGTTGTGGGCGTGCTTCCACGTCTTCGCGGTCCCGACGATGTCCCACTCGTAGGTCTTCGAGTCGAGGGACGGATCGTCCATGAAGTCGTATTGGCCGTGCATGACGTTGTGGCCGAGTTCCATGTTCTCGAGGATCTTGTAGAGCCCGAGGCCGAGCACGCCGATGCCGAAGCTCAACGGGTCGACGCTCACGTGAATCATGAGACGCCCCCCGACTTCGAGCGCGCGCGCGACGCGCCGCACTTTCTTGATGTAGGCCGCGTCCTCGTCGCCGACTTTCGCCAGGGCGCTCGCGCGGAGTGTGTCGAGCTCGCGCTGAAACTCCACGAGATCGAGGGGCATGGGTGCGGTCATGGGTGCTCTCTTCGCTTCGCTCGTCGTCATCACAGCTCGACCTCCACGGTGCCGCGCGCGATCGACACGCACGGGTAAATCATCTCTTCGTTCGGCCCCGACTCTTGCCCGGTGGCCAGGTTGAACACGACGCCACTCCGCTTTCGGCAGCGGCACGTGCCGCACGTTCCGGCGCGGCACCCGGTCTCGACGCGTACGCCGCGCGATTCTGCTTCCTGGAGCACCGTGAGCGGACGGTTCGAGAGCGCTTCGACGCCGGCGCGCAAGAACTTCACGACGTGCGCGTGTTCGAGAAACGCCCCTGCATCGAAGTCTGCCGAAAAGCGCTCGTAGCGGAGCTTCGAAAGATCCGCGCCGCTCTTCGCGAAGGCTTCGAGGACGGCTTTCATGAAGCCCGACGGGCCGCACAGGTACGTGTCCGCGTCGCGGAACTCGGGCAAGGCGCCCCCCAATAAATCTGCGCTGAATCGCCCGCGAAGCCCCTTCCACGATTCGTCCGCGTCTTCGACGCACACGACGAGCTTCACGTTCGGCGCGCGCTCGGCGATATCGCGGAGCTCGCTCGCGAAGATGACGTCTTCGGGAGTTCGGGCGAAATGCAAGAACGTGATCGCGGTGTTCGAACCGGTCCGAACCAGCTCCCGAAGCATCGACATGACCGGCGTGATGCCGCTCCCGGCGGAGATCATGAGCAGCCGCTCGGGCGCCTTTGCCGCGAGGACGAATTGACCGGCGGGCGCGCTCAACTCGAGCACGTCCCCCGGCGCGAGCACGTCGGCGAGATGGTTCGACACGACGCCACCCGGCACTCGCTTCACGGTGATCGCGATGAGGCCGTCGTTGCCCGGTGGCGTCGACAAGCTGTACGAGCGCTGAACCCTCTGCCCCGCGATCGTCAGGTGCAACGTGACGTACGAGCCAGGCCGGTACGCGCCGAAGCGCGCGTTCGGCTTCAACACGAACGTCTTCACGTCGTGCGTTTCGTCCTTCACCGCGACGACTCGCGCGAGAATTCGGCAGAGCGACAACGTGGGGTCGAGCTTCGTCAGGACCGCTTCGAGGACCGGAACACGAGCGTTCAATCGGGTGCTGGCCCGGTCGAGCCAGGGACGGACGCGACGGAGCCCGCGGGCTCGGAGCATGCTCGGTAACCCCTGGAGTTCTGGACGAAATAGGGGCGATTCCTGAACTTTTGCTGCGAGCATGGAGTTTCCTTCAACGCCGTTCTGCGGAACGAGAACGACCGTCCGAACGAGTGCGCGTACAGTTGTACGAACAAATGTGTGCCGCGTCAAGGTGGGCGATGACTTACCTGGCGGCCCGAGCCAACAAATTGGCCGGGCCTGACTACGGGGCCGTTCTCCTCGCCACCTAGAGTCGGCGGGGTCGCGATCCGACTACCGCGGTGGACGCGCATCGGGGCGCGCGGACGATCTCGTCGAATGAGACTCAGCTCGATTCACTTGGGTGTTCTCTTCGCGCTCGTTGCGGGCTGCGCGTCGAGCGAATCGCTCGATCTCCCTGACGACGCGGGGCACTCGTTGCCGCCGTTCCCACCGGCAATGCTCGGCGCGGGCGGTATTCGTCCGATTGGCTCGGGCGGGAGCTTTGCGATGGGTGGGTTCCCCACGATTCCGCCACCTCCGCCTCCACCCCCCAGCAGCGGCGGATTCGGCAATGAGTTCCCGTCGGGGACGGGCGGCGGCGGCGGTAGCTTCCCGGTCGGCGGGGGCGGCACGACGAGCATTCCGACGGCGACCGGTGGAACCACGAGCGAACCGTCGTCTGGCGGCGCGAAGAACACCGGAGGAGCCCCGGTTCAATCTACCGGAGGCACGACCGCGACGCCCACGTGCACGACGGCTCAGAAGCTGTGCGGCGGCGCGTGCGTGACGCCCGCTCCCAAAGTGGGTTGCACGCTCACGGGTTGCGAGCCGTGTCCCGGCGCGGCACCGGAGAACGGCTTTCAGAAGTGCACCAACGGCACGTGCGACTTCGATTGCTTCTCGGGCTACACGAGGGGCGACGCCGGAGCGTGCGTCGGCCCTCCACCCGGTTCCAACACGGGCTCGTGTCCGAGCTCCCCGCTCGCTTGTCCGAGTTGCGGCGCGGTGTTCGGCCCGGGTTGTTGCAACGGTTCCAAGTGCGGCTGCTCGCCGATCCCGTGGACGGTCGGCGTGCTCGGCTGCATCTGAGCTACGCGGGCACCACGACGATCTTCGCGTGGCGGTCGGGGCTTTTGAGCTCGCTGAACGCGTTCGGAACACCGTCGATCGGAATCTTCCCGGTGATGAGCGGCCCGACGTCTAGTTTCCCTTCGGCGATATTGTAGAGCGTCATGCCGAACTCGACCGGGGTGTAGGCGAGCACGAATTGAAGCTCGAGCTCGCGCCCGATACCGTGCAAGGGCTCGATCTCGTCGCTCTGCATGCAGACGCCCACCACCACGACGCGAGCGAGCTTCGGCGCCGCTTTCATGATCTGTTTCAGCATGCCGCGCACGCCGACGCATTCGAAGATCACCGCGCGGCGGAGTAGCGGCATGCCGAGCATCGCCGCCAGGGGATCGACGGCGCGCGACGGATCATCGACGACGGCGAGCTCCCGCCAGCGCTGGTAAGGGCTCTCCGCGCCGGGGTCGATCACGACGTCGGCGCCGAGCCGCTGGGCGAGAGCGCGCCGCGTCGCCGAAAAGTCCGCCGCGACGATCGGAGAAGCGCCCTTCATCTTCAAGCTCGCGACGACCGCGAGACCGACGGGGCCGCACCCGATGACCAGCGGCACGTCGTTCGGTTCGAGCCGCGCTTTCTCCACCGCGTGAAGCCCGACGGCCATGGGTTCGGTGAGCGCCGCGTGACAGGCGTCGAGCCCGTTCGGCACCGGCAACAGGAACCCTTCCGAAAGCACCATGCGCTCCCCGTAGCCGCCTGGGAGCATGTTCGAATACCCGATCGTCTCGATGCCTCCCGCGCGAAGGACGATGGGCAGCGAACAGACCGTGGTCCCGATCGGGGACGAACGCGAAGTGCCTGGACCGTAGTCGAGGATCTCGGCGGCAAATTCGTGCCCCATGATCACGTCGCGAGACGCATCGAGGGGCGCGCTCGCCCCCATCTCGCGCCCGGCCCGCACGAACTCCGCGGTGTATTCGAGCGCGTGCAAGTCCGACCCGCAGATGCCGCAGGCGAGCGTGCGCACGAGGACCTCGCCGTCGCCCGGCACCGGCTCTGCCACGTCATCGACGACGATCTTCGAATTTCGCATCACCGCGGCGCGCATGAAAACCTCCGTGGGGTTCGCACTTTACACGGTTTCGATACGCACGCCGCCTGCGTCCCGTGAAGTTGCCGCACGCCAAGCGAAAGTGTGATTACGTCGGTACCCTGATGAGGTTCGGCTTCACCACCGTTCGGGCCAAGCTCACGGCATTGGTCGGGTTCTCGGCGATCGTGACGCTCGCGGCGCTGCCGGTGCTGTCGTGGATCATGGATCGGCAGCTGATCGACGAAGTGCAAGTCCGCGTCCCCGAGGCGGTGCGCGGGTTCGGACTCGAGCTCGACGGCAATCTCAAGGATCTGACGACCATCGTCGGGCAGCTCGCTTCCGAACCCCAAGTCCAAGCCGCGCTCCGCGCGAGCAGCAAGCCGGAAGTGCTTCGCCTGAGTGCGATCTTCGACCAAGCCTACCCCGCGTTCAGTCTCGTGTTCTACGACGCGAGCGACGCGCTCATTGCGTTCACCCACATGATCGCGCCGCCGGAAAGTGCACGGTCATTTCCCGAGCTCGCGAACCTCGCGGTCGAGACGCCGTTTCTCTCCGTCCTCGAGCACGGATGCGAGAGCGACGCGCATGCGCCGGCCGCGTTCGTCGCCGCGCAACGCCTGAAGGGGGGCGGGGTCGTGGTGGGGTGCCTCCCGCTCGACTCCGACTACCTGAGGGACACCAAGGAAAAGCTGGGCCTCGAGCTGGCGTTCGTCGCGCCGCGCGCGAACGAGCTGATCGACAAGACCCCGTTCTTCCCCGTCGGTGGGCTCGAGCGCGCGACGGCCCTGTCGACGATCATGCCGGCCGGCGACAAGGATTGGGCTCTAGCGCGACTGGCCCCCGAAACGATGAAGGGGCCCCAGGGTAATTACGGGGCCGTCCTCGCGCTCGACGTCACCGACATTCGCGCAGTCGTTCGACACAATCTGAGCTGGGCCGTCGGCGTCCTCGTGATCGCGACGCTCCTGTCCCTCGTGCTCGGCGCGCGGCTCGCCAGCATCATGTCCCGGGCACTTTCGCGAGTGAACGACGCGCTCGTGAAATTGCAGCACGAGGAGTACGCGCACGTCGATATGATTCACACCGGCGACGAGCTCGAGGATCTTGCGACGGGGTTCAACGTCATGGTCGACGGGCTCAAGGAGCGAGACAAGCTCCGCACCACGTTCGGCAAGTACATGACCCAGACGGTGATGGATCACCTCATGAACGGGAAGGTGCAACTGGGCGGCGAGACGCTGACCGTCACCATCCTGTTCTCCGACATCCGGAGCTTCACGACGATCTCGGAGAAGATGAACGACGCTCAGGCGCTGGTGAGCCTCCTGAACGAATACTTCACCGAGATGGTGAGCATCGTGATGCAGGAAGACGGCGTGGTCGACAAGTACATCGGAGACGCGATCATGGCGGTCTTCGGCGCGCCGGTCTCGAAACCAGATGACGCGATCCGCGCCGTCCGCGCCGCGGTCCGTATGCGCGGCGCTCTCGCCGCGTTGAACGAACGCCTCGTCGCTCGCGGCGTCCCTGCCCTTCGCACCGGCATCGGAATCCACACCGGCGAGGTCGTCGCGGGAAACATCGGCAGTGAGCAACGGATGGAATACACCGTGATCGGCGACCCGGTGAACCTC
This sequence comes from uncultured Polyangiaceae bacterium, assembly GCA_964506835.1. Taxonomy (GTDB): domain Bacteria; phylum Myxococcota_A; class Polyangia; order Polyangiales; family Polyangiaceae; genus DASZVB01. The sequence continues at coordinate 71,844 of CAZDNG010000037.1, read as the reverse complement.
GCTTCCCGCCTCGAATCGAACACCAAAGAGCTGGGCGTCGACGTCCTCATCAGCGGCGACACGTACGCGCTTGTGAAAGACTCTTGCATCGCCGTCCCCGTCCGCGAGATCACGGTCAAGGGACGAGTCGAGCCGGTGATGACCTACGAGGTCAAGGGATTGAGAGAGTCGTGAATCCCGGTTTCGAATCGGTTTCTCTTCGATTCCGATCGCTCCTCTTTTCGTCGTTGGGCAATCGCATGGACGACGTTGCTCTTTTGCAAACGTGACGAGCGCGCGTCCTCCGCGTGCGACTCTCTTTCGCGCGCGGACGTCTTGACAGTCCCATCGGCTTCTCGCTAGCAGGGTGGAGCGGTTCGCCGAGCAGTGGCGGTTCCGCTCGAGCGGCGATTTGCCGTCGAACGTTCGCAACACGCTACGAACGAACAGGACCGTCTTGAGTCACCGTCGAAAGGCACTCATCACCGGATCCGGCGGCCTGGTGGGCTCTGCCTGCACGGAGTATCTCGCTCGCGAAGGGTGGGAAGTCGTCGGGATCGACAACGACATGCGCCGCGAGTTCTTCGGAGCGGCGGGCTCGACGACGCCCACGATCGAACGACTCGCGCGCACGGTGCCGCATTACCGTCACCATTGGGTCGACATCCGCGATCGTCGCGACGTCCGAGACATCTTCCGGACGGAACGGCCGGATTTCATCATTCACACGGCCGCGCAGCCGTCGCACGACAAGGCCGCGTCGGTGCCATACGACGACTTCGACGTGAATGCGACGGGCACCTTGAACGTCCTGGTCGCAGCGAAGGACTTCTGTGCCGACTCGCCGTTCTGTTTCACGAGCACGAACAAGGTTTACGGAGATCGGCCCAATTCACTCCCGCTCGACGAGCATGCCTCTCGCTACGACTACTCCGATGGTCGCATCGGGATCGACGAGACGCTCTCGATCGACGCCTCGTTACACTCCTTGTTCGGCGCGTCGAAGGTCGCCGCCGACGTTTTGTGCCAGGAATTCGGACGCTATTTCGGAATGCCGGTCGGCATCTTCCGTTGCGGTTGTCTCACCGGCCCGCAGCACGCGGCCGTCGAGCTCCACGGCTTTCTCGCTTACATCGTGATGTCCGCAGTCCGGCGGACCGACTACACGGTCCACGGATACAAGGGGAAGCAAGTTCGAGATCAGATCCACTGTAGCGACGTGGCGTCGCTTTTTCTCGAGTACTTCCGCGCGCCGCGACCGGGCGAGGTCTACAACCTGGGCGGCGGGCGCGACAACAGCCTCTCCATCCTGGAGACCATCAGCGTCCTGGGCGACATGGGGCTTCCGCTGCGCTACCGAGTGAACGAGACCCACCGGATCGGCGACCACATTTGCTACATCTCCGATCTCACCAAAGTGAAGGCTCACTTTCCCGAGTGGCGCATGGCTTATAGCGTGCAAAAGATCATCGAGGACATCGTGAGGCACCATCGCGATACGGCGCCTCGCTCCGAAACCGAGAAATCGTCGGTGAGCGTCGCGGAGTCGACCGCGTCATGATCGGAAGCCCGCTGGTCATCGCCGAAAAGGCCCGCGCGCGCCTGCGCGGGGTCCTCACGGCCATCCGCGACAATGACGGCACCGCGCAGGATGGCGCCGCGCTCATCACCTTGCCGGACCCGGCCGACCTCGTGATCACGGCCTGCGAAGTGAACGAGCTGCACGGCACCGGAACGTTGCTGCTCCGGATCTTCGCCGACTCGTCGTCGATCATTTCTCTTCGCACGCATAACTTCTACGAAGGGGCGCAGCGGTTCGGAGGAGCGCAGCTGTGCTTGCCGCTCGCGCAGTCGTCGGGGCCGGAGATCTCGTCGTGGCTCAGGTGGTACCTGGGCACCGGGAAGATCCGCCGGATCCTCTGTTTGCCGTACACGCCGGCCGAGGTACTCGTCGCCCTCGTCGCCCAAGAAATCATCGGGGCGCCGTTGTGCACGTACATCATGGACGACAAAAACGTGTGCGCCGACGGAATCAGCGACGAGCTCATGCGGGAGCTCCTCTCGAAGTCGAAGCTCCGTCTCGTCATCTCGCCCGAGATGCGCGACGCCTACGAGCGCAAGTATCGGATGAAGTTCTCGGTCATGCCGCCCGTCGTGTCCGACGAGATCGTCCAGCGCACCCCCGTCCGGCCGAGCGCCGACACGAATCCTCGTCGCGGAGTGCTACTCGGGAACATCTGGGGACAGCGCTGGCTCGACCTGCTCCGCACGGTATTTCGCGACAGCGGGTACGAGGTCGACTGGTATTGCAATCAGAAGGATCCGTCGGGTCTCGAGTTCGATCGCGCCGAGCTCGCGCGAGACGGCGTCCATCTACGCGATCCGATCGCCGAGGCGGATTTGCCGCGCGTCTTGTCGAAATATCCGTTCGCGATCGTGCCGTCCGATCCGCTCGACGGCTCGAGCCCGGCGCCCGTTCGTGCGATCGCCGAGCTCAGCTTGCCGAGTCGAATGGTGACGCTCATGACGACCGCACATTTGCCGATGCTCGTCGTCGGGAGCCCGCGCACCTGTGCCGCGGGGTTCGTGAATCGGTTTCGGCTCGGAGCCGTCGTGCCGTACCAAAGAGACGCGGTGTTCGCGGCGATCGATTCCCTCCTCGATCCCCTGACGCAGCGAACGATCCGCGCGGAAGCGGCGCGCCTGTCGGAGTCCTTTTCGGCGAAAGGCACCGCAGAGTGGATCTGGGATTCGCTCGAACAGGGCAGCCCGAAGACGAACGTCTACGACGCCTTGATGCCGGAAACGACATGACCGAGCAAATCGTCGCGCGGCTCGACGAGTTCGTCGCCATTCAGCGCGAGCTCGAGAGCATTCTGCAGACCCTGGTGCTGAACGACAGCACCATCATCGACGCGCTCGCACAGATGCTCGGCGCGATGCAACAAATGCAGGCTCGCTCCGAGAAGGTGCAGGCCGGGCTTTCCGAATCGCACACGTTGCTCGCCTCCGAGGTGCGCGGTCTCGCGCTTGCCGTGACGCGACTCGACGACGAACGCCGCTTGCCGCCCGTCGTTCTGTCCAGCGACGGCTACGCCAAGAGCGACCCGGAGGTCGCGCTCCTCCAATATTTGCAGCCGTTCCTCGAAGACGCGATCGCCCTCGACGTCGGCGCCAACGTCGGTGACGTTTCGGCGCGACTGCTCGACGCCGGCTATCGGGTGTTTGCGTTCGAGCCGTACGAGCCGACGTTTCGCCGTCTCTCGGATCGCCTGCGCGGACGCGAACGGCTTCGCGCATTTCAGCTCGCGGTCGGCGCGTCCGACGGAGAACGCCAGCTGCACGTTGCCGCGGATTTTTCCGGCAACGGGAGCGTCGATTCGAGCCTCTATCACACGCTCGTCGCTCACCCGACGGGCGAGCACATCCGACTGACGGGGACCGTTCCGGTCCAGGTGCGAAGCCTCGAGAGCCTCCGGCGAGCCCGGGAGATCCCCGATCGAATCGGCGTCTTGAAGATCGACACGGAGGGCGGTGACGTCGAGGTGCTCCAGGGCGCGGGCGAGCTCGACGTGAGCGTGATCGTCGCCGAGTTCTGGGACGCCGCGCACGAGTTCGGCAAAGCCGGGCATGGCAGCCTCGAGCGCACGGTCTCGGCGGTGATGGGCAAAGGGTTCTTCTGGTACATCGTCATCTATCGGCCGGACGACGGCGGTGGCATCTCGTACTATTTGAATCGCCCGACGACCGTGCCGAAGTCGTGGGGAAATGCGGTGTTCTTTCGGGATCACGGACTCTTCGCCAAGGCGTTGCGGTGGTGCGAGGCCGCGCTCAGCCCGACGTTCTTCCGCTGACCGCGCGTGGCCGTTTGCTCGATACTCGAGGCGACCGGCCGTCCCATGCTCCTCGAGGTGTCTGCGCTCACGAAGGATTTCGGCGGTTTTCGCGCGCTGGACGCGATCTCTTTTTCCGTCGGTCCCGGCGAGATCGTCGGCCTTCTCGGTCCAAACGGCGCCGGCAAGAGTACGACCGTCCACGCGCTCCTCGGTTTCATCCTGCCGACGTCGGGGACGATCCGTCTCTTCGGCATGGATCCGCTGAAGCATCGAGAAGCGGTGTTCGCGCGCGTGAATCTGATTTCGCCGTACGTCGGGTTTCCGCCGCGGCTCACCGTTTTCGAGAATCTGCTCGTCTATGCGCGACTCTACGGGTTGAACGATGGCCGACGAACGATCCGGGAGCTCCTCGACGTTCTGGGCATCGACGATCTCCGCGACACGCCGTTTTCGCGGCTGTCTTCCGGCGAAGCCACTCGGGTCGGGCTGTGCAAGGCGTTTCTCAACGACCCCGACTTTCTCGTCCTCGACGAACCGCTCGCGAACCTCGACCCACACGCCGCGTTGCAGGTGAAAGCGCGGCTCGTCGAGATGCAGCGAGAACGCGGCACGGCGATCCTCTACACCTCGCACAACATGGCTCAAGTGGAGGAGCTCTGCGACCGCGTGATCTTCCTCGATCGCGGACGGATCGTCGCGCACGGCACCCCCATCGACGTGACGCGGGAGATGCTCGGCGAGGACCGCGAGGCACCCGCGTTGCGCGAGGTGTTCTTGTCGCTCGGCGGACGGAGACCTCGTGAAAGCGCATAGAGTGGGTGCGATCGTCCTCCGGCAAGCCTACGAAGCGCGCCACAACTTGGACCGCGTCACCGACGCGCTCTACTGGCCGGTCATCGACGTGCTCTTGTGGGGTTTCATGAGCGTGTACCTCGGTCATCGCGACGGCGCGAAACCGGGGGTCGCGAGCTTTCTTCTCGGCACCGCAATCTTGTGGGGCGTGTTCCGGAATTTTCAGCGCGACATCGCGGTCGGGTTCTTGAGCGAGGTCTGGGCGCGTAACCTCATCGGACTTTTTTCGACACCGCTATCGGTTTCCGAATACGTCTCGGGCCTGATCGTCATCAACTTGCTCAAGGCGGCAGCCGGCATGGTCGTCGCCGGCCTCGTCGCCTGGATCTTCTATAGCTTCGACATTTTTCCGCTGCTCCCTCGCCTCTTGCCGCACCTCGGCGTGTTGATGGTGTTTGCGCTCGCGGTCGGCATCCTCGTGACGGGGCTCATCTTCAGATACTCCACGCGCATCCAGAGCCTGAGCTGGAGCATCACCGGGCTGCTCATGCCCTTTTCTTGCGTGTTCTATCCCCTCGACGCGCTTCCGCGATCGATGCGCCCGATCGCCCTCGCGCTCCCGACCACGCACGCCTTCGAGGGAATGCGCCTCGTCATGTCCGGTGGCCCCATCGGATTGCCTTCTCTCGTCGCCGGATACGGCCTCGACGCAGTCTACCTCGCCCTGGCCACGGCGGCGTTCACGCGACTCTTTCACGCCGCGCGTTCGCGCGGTCTCCTGGTGAAACTCGAATGACCCCCTCGACCGAAATGCCTCGCTTGCGCGTGATCCGTACCTTGGGCGGTTGCGGAGGGACGTTGCTCGCGCGCCTGTTCGCGGCAATTCCTCACGCGGTGCTCCTCAGCGAAACCAACCCGCGCTCGTCGCTCCTCTATGGTGGCACGCTGAACCCGATCGCACAGATCAAGAAGTGGCATCCCACCCTGGTCGATAGCGTGGTCGGCTTCGATGAGTACGAGATCGGCTATCCACCGCGGTTCGGAGATCTGCTCGAGAGGGTGGACCTCGCGTGCACCGCGCAAGGCTCCGTGTTGGTCGTGCGCGACTTCAACTACGCCGATTTCGTCGGCGTCCCGTACCTCTGGCCCGTACCGTCCGACTTCAGCTTGGATCGCGCCGTCGAAGGACGGTTTCGCATCGTCGACTTCGCCTTCGTCCGAGAACCATCGGCTCAACTAGCCAGCCTGCGCACCCATGCGGCGATCGGGCCGGTGCTCTCTGCCGAGCGCTTCCTCGACGGATACGTCGCTTTTCTCGCTGCGTTGAACGGTAGACCGGTCTTTCGTTACGAGGATCTCGTGTCGAATCCCGGCGAGTCGTTCCGAGCGATGTGTGCGGCCCTCGATGTTCCCTTCGACGAGACGGCGCTCGAGCGGCATGCGTCGGTCGGCGCTATCACCGGCAACATGAACCGGCGCGACGAGCGAGCGATCAGCGCGCCGCCCCCGTCCGCGGCCGCCATGTACGCGCACGACGAGCTCGTGAGATTCCCCCGCTACGACGCGCTCTTGACGGCGCTCGGATATGCGCCGTCGAAGAGTGCGCAAGGTCGCGGCCGCGACGAGTCGCCCGCGTAGCCGCTTCTCACGGCATCGATTGTTGCGACAAAAACTCGAGGCTCTTTTGAGTGCCGTCGATGTCGTTGTTCGGCGGGCCGAGCGCGATTCCATTGACGGTCAGGCAATTGGTCGCCGACTCGGCCTTCATCCCGGGCTGGCAGTGACCCATACCCGTTACCGTGCACAGCGTGGCCGTCGTGCTCGCGCTGCACTGCTGATACGTGTTGCAGGTGACGGCGCCTTTCATGAGCGTTTGAACGGGCGTGCCCGTGCAACCGTTCAACTTGCCCCAGTTCGCAAACGTATCGGTGACCGAGATGGAGCCGATGATGCCCGACGCGGTGCTGTAGGGAACCAACGGATCGGCCGTCCCGTTGATCATGTAAATGGGGATGGGTCGCGACGGCGTGCACTGCGCTTCGGGGATCGTGAGCGCACCCGACGCCGGCGCCGACGCCGCGAACACGTCCGCCATCTTGCACGCGAACATGTGACTCAACATCCCGCCGTTCGAAAAGCCGGTCGTGTAGAGCCGCTTCTTGTCGACGCAGACCTTGCTCTCGACCTGCGCGATCAATTCTTTCGCGAACACGGTCTCGTCTCGGCGTTTGCCGCCGGAGATCTGCGTACAGCAGCCTCCTGCATCCCACGAAGCATCCGGGCTCTTCGGGTACACCATGATCATGCCGTAATTCGCGGCTTGTTGATCGATGTCGGTGAGCGAACGGGTTTGGGCGGGGTTCGACGTCAACGCGTGCCAGAAAATCGTCGTCTTCGTTGGCTTCGTCGGGTCGTAACCCGGAGGGACGAGAATGCTGTACGTGTACGTGATGCCGTTCGCGCTCATGATCGTGTAGATCGGGCTCTCCCCCACGGGGAGAGATGTCGAAGGGCAGTCGCCGGTCGGTGCCGCGCCGCCGGATGAGTTGCCACCATCCGTGTTTGCACCCGCCGCACCACCCGAACCTCCGGCTGGGCTCGCGCCGCCCGTGCCGCCCGACGGACTCGTGCCCCCCGTGGCGCCGTTCGACGAGCCGCTCGCGCCGCCGTCGCTGATCGTGCCGCCCGCGCCCGACACGCCGGTCGTTCCGCCAGAACCCCCGAACGGGTTCTCCCCTCCGTTCGAACCGCTCGTCGTGCCTCCGCCGGACACCGCTCCACCGTTGGCGCTTCCAAGTCCGCCCGAGCCGAACGGCGAGCTGCCGCCCTGAGCGTTGCCCGGAGCATTCGATCCGTTGGATGCCGAGCACCCGCTCCCCATCAAGCAAGCCGAAGCAAAAACGACGCGCGCAAACCCAGAGCCCCGCAATAAGGTACGCATGAGGGCGTTGGGTAGCACCAGCCCGATGCGATCGAAGAAGCCACGACGAGGGTTGGCCAGTCAAGCTCGTCGATGGCCGCGCCGGCTACGCCGGAGACGGAGCTCACAAGTGACCTGAGGCGCCTCCGCGTCTGCTGCGGCGCACAATGTAACTCCTTTGAACGATCGCTAACGCCGTCGCTTCCTGCGCAACCAACCGAGCGCCGCGACGGCGAGGAATAGCGGCGATGTCCCAGGCCGAGGCGCGCGCTCGAGCGCGACGCTGCAACCCGACCCCGACGAACCACCGCGCGGCGTGGTCGTCACGGAGGCGTCGCCGTTCACGCTCGCGTCGCCGGCATTTCGGCCGCCGCTACTCGTTGCGTTGCTGCCGCCCGTCGCGGCGTTGCTGCCGCCCGTTGCCGCGCTGCCGCCGTTGCTGGCGCCACCCGTTCCGACCACTCCACCGGTCGCGCCGTCTCCTGTCGAACTGGACGCCCCACCCGTGTCGGCACCACTCGAACCGCCGGTGCCTGTCGCACCGCCAGACGAGCCGTTCGTCGCACCGCCAGACGAGCCGTTCGTCGCACCGCCAGACGAGCCGCTCGTCGTGCCGCCCGCGCCACTCGCTCCTCCGGATCCGGCGTCGCGCGACGCGCCGCCATCGGTTGATTCTCCACAATGGGACGTCTCGACACCGCCGTCACCGGCTCCAGGTGTGGTCAATGGAGCAGTCGACAGGGTGAAGAAATAGTCGCCCTGGCGCGTCGCGATGAGAGCTTGATTGCCGGCGATGCCGAACGAAAGCCCGTATAGATCATTCGGCTGATCAGGCTCGAGCGTGCGGGTCTCGGTCCAAGTGGTTCCCGTTCGAACGAACTGGACCACGTCGAGCGGACCGCCGTCGATGGTCTTGCCGGCGACGAGAACGATGTCGCCGGCCAAGCCAACTCCTAGCCCGATCTGGTCCCCGGCCTTCTCCCGAAACGAAGTGAGCTTCTGCTGGAGCTCCCAGTCGCTCGCCCCGGCACGCACGAACACATAAGCCGCCCCCGAGTCCGTTCCACGATCGTGGTCGGAGTACGAACCGACGACCAGCGTGTCGGACGAAACAGCGAGGTGGTGCAGGTCCCAGGTGTTGGAGCCTCCCGGTTGCGTCACGAGGCCGTCGGGCCCCCAGCCGGATGACGAGTCACGCAGAAAGACGTACACGCCGTCCGTCGTGCCGACGGCGGCGGTGTCGCCGGAGAGCGCGAACCCTTGGATTCCATGGTCCGCGTCGGTGCGGTCGAGCAGGGTCGCTTCTTCGGTCCAGGTCGCGCCGGTTCCGTGCAGGAGCACGCGCGCGCTCTCATTGAGACCGCCCAGTTCGCAGCAATTCTGATCGGCTTCGAGCAGTGCGCGGTCGCCGTCCATGACGATCTGGCTGCCGAATAGGTACGAGTCGCCGCTCGGGACGAGCTGATCCCCGGGGGCCCAGTTGGGATAAGCGGTGTACGGGGTGAGGCTGGCCACTTCCTCGTCGCTGAACTGGTAGCTGCCGAGAAGGAGGCCGGCCGAGGAGATGCCGAGTGTCGTGTGCGCGGTGGCGCTCGCGGCAAACCCGCTGGTCCGGACCCATCCGGTGGCTTCGTGATGGAACGTGTAGCCCGCCGATTCTCGGCTCGTGGCCGCGAAGTCGCCGTCCATCGCGACGATCGGCGTTCCGTTGAGCGCGTTCGCGACCTCGCTGAACGACTGATCGGGCCGTTGAATCGGGCTGCCGCAAGTGCCCGCGACACAGGCGCCGACAGAGCACGGCGTGCCGTCCGGCTTTGCGGGGTCGCTGCACACGCCGATCGCCGGCGCGCAGCACCCCGCGACGTGACATTCGTCGAGCGCCGTGCACGCGGGAGCGCTCGTGCCGACACAAGCACCGCTCCGGCACGTGTCGCCGGTCGTGCACGCCGATTGATCGTCGCAGACCGTGTCGTCGGCGCGCGGCGTGCAAGTCCCGTCGGCCGTCGCACCATGAGCTTTGCTGCACACGAGGCAGTCGCCGGATTGATCGCCGCCGCATGCCGAATCGCAGCACACGCCGTCGGCGCAGTACCCGCTCTGGCAATCGCCGGCGATGGTACACGCGGAGCCGAGCCCGTGCTGGCACGCGCCGTCGACGCACGAGACGCCGCTCGGGCACGCCGTGGCAGCCGGCGCGATGCAGGCTCCCGCCGCGTTGCACGCGCTCGGCGCGATCTCGCTGGTGTTCGACGCGCAGCTCGACGCCGCGCACACTGTTCCTGTGGATGCCGTGCCGCACACACCGTCCGCGCCCGACTGCTTGGTGGCCGCGCTGCACGCCTGGCAGGCGCCGTTGCACGCGGTGGCGCAGCACACGCCGGACACGCAGTAGCCTGAGCCGCAGCTCGCGTTCTCGGTGCAGGCATCTCCGTTCGAGAACGCGAACGAGAACCCGACGACCTGGTACGGGTCGACGTTCGCGACGGGATTCAGCACTCGCGTCGCGAACAACGCGTGATCGCCGGCTATCCCGACGCCGCCGAAGTACGTCCGCGTGTCGGTGTCCGAGCCGATGAGCACCGTGTCTCCGACGAACCCCGACGCCCCGCGTGCAAAATAATGAGCCCTGCCTTCGACCGACGAGGTGTTCACATCGTAGAAGGTCTCGCCCACGAGGAGCACGTCGCCCGAGAGCGCGAGCGTGTTCCCGAAGGACTGTCCGGTCGCGGTCGGCACGATGGTCTGGCCGAGCGTGAACGCGCCGCCCGTTCGCCGGTAGACGAACACCGAGTTCGCCGTCATCGCGCCGATCGCCAGCACGTCCCCGTCGAGGGCGATGGCGTTGCCGAACTCTCCGCCTCCATCATCGGCGATCGATTGGCTCACGGTCCACGTCGTGCCCGTGCGCGTGAACACGTCGACGAGGTTCAGGTTCAGGTCTCCGAGAGCGAGCGTGTCGCCCTGAAGCGCCAGGCCGAAGGTCGACCGACTCAAGACGCCATCGGCAACGGACGACAGGAGCTTCTGCTCGAAGGTCCACGTCGAGCCTTGCCGAAAGTAAAGATACGCGGCGCCATGTCCGTTGCTGTCGTCGAGCGGGTCGTTCGTGATCTGCGGCCCGTTCGTCGTGACGACGAGCCAGTCCCCGGACACCGCGACGGCGTCGCCGAACCATTCGTTGTCCCTGGCGTCGGGTTGGACGATCTCCACAGGCGCGCTCCATGTCGTCCCGGTGCGCGTCGAGACCCAGGCCGAACCTTGCCGGGTGGCTCCGCTGTAGTGCGCGCCAATGACCGCCGTGTCGCCGTCGATCGCGACGGCGTTTCCGAAGAACGCGGAGTCGCCGATGCTCGCGGGCGGTAGGATCTTCTGCTGCTCCGACCACGCCGTCCCGGAGTGCACGTAGGCGTGTGCCGCCCCCGTCACCGGCCCCGGCTGAGAGTCGGTCGTGGACCCGATGAGCGCCGTATTCCCGGAGATCGCGATGGCGCCGTTGCCGAGATAGCTCGGCAACGTGGACGTCGAAGCCGTTCGCGGCCCGACCGTCTCGCTCGCCACCGTGACGACCGCGGAGCGAGCCTGCCCCACGACCAACGGCGCACTCGCGCCCCCGTGATCGCTCGTGCACCCGAACCCCGTGGTCGTCGCCACCACCACGACCACGCCGTACCCGAAACGCTTCAGCGATGCTTCTCCACCCATCCTAAAGACGTGCCCGGGTCGGGGCGAGCCGTCAACCTCGGCTTGTCGCACGCCCGGCGGACGCCTCGCGGGGGGCCGCCCTTTACCCCCCGAGACGCGAGCTCAATCGCCGATAGAGCTCCACCGACGCCTCGATCTCCGCCTTTCGAATGGAGACGCTCTCGACGTTGATGCCGATGGGCAGGTGCTTTTCGCGCGCGTAGTCCTGCACATCGGCGAATACGGTTTCGCACAGCTCGACAGAGCGCTGCAGCGTGTCGGCGGAATGGCGCAGCTCGTTCTCCAGCCATCGCGGGAACGAAATGCCGAGCCACTTCATGAACTCGAGCGTGCGCACCGAGCCGCACGGCGAGAACGTGAGCACTACGGGGGCGGGCGCGCGCGCGGATTCTTGCAATGACAGGGCGTAGTCGGAGAGCAATGACTTGGTCGACGAGGCGTCGTACACCGATTGAGTAATGAAGAAGCGGCAGCCGCGGTCCTGCTTGGCGAGCATCCGCTGGTGCTCATCCTCTTTCGCGACGTGCCGCTCCGCTATCGCGATTCCACCGAGGACCAGGTTGGGAGCAGCGCCCGCCATCGCATACGCCTCGGCCAGCGGCAAACCCGGGCTCGGCGAACGACCACGTGGTGCGCCGACGAGAACACTGAACCGCCGCCCGGCCGCTGCCCGCACCGTGTCGACCCAGCTCGAGAATACCTCGCGCGAATGCGCCCCCACGCATCGGTACACGATCTTCGGGATCGCGAGCTCGGCAAGCGCCCCGTACGCGTACTCCTCAGGGTCGACGGTGGGCAGGAACGGGAACGGCCGTGCCTCGTCGCTGCGTCCGGGCTCGTCCTGGATGTCGTAGACGACCAAGCCGTCAGGCGCGAGCATACGAAGTCGCGCCACCTGTTGAGCCGCGAGCTCACGCAGGCGCTCGGGCTCCGACGCCAGCTTCGGCGGCGCGATCCCGTAGAGACGAATCCCGCCGAGTCCACCGTCCAGTTTTTCGAAAAGCGCATTCAACGGAACGCCACCAGCATTGAGATTTGTTCAGCTGCGCGTCCGAGCGTAAGCGAGGGACTCGTCAGCAGCAACGCGGAGTTCAGCCGCGCGAGCAGCGCTGCCGACGACCGTTGTCGCGGCTGTCGTCTCACTAGCTGCAGCGCGGAGAAACTCGGGCCCACGCAGCACTTCACAGGTGCTCCCGAACCGAGGTGAGGAGCTCCTCCAAGCTCTCGATCTGTTCGTGGCGCGCGTCCGGCGTCGACCAATACGCCGTCCGTTTCCAAACCGCCGTCAGTCCAGCCGCGGAAGCGCCTTCGACGTCGACCTCCGGATGATCGCCGACGAACCAGGTTTCATCGGCCCGAAGATCGAGTTTTCGAAGAGCGCGGTCGAAGATCTCGCGCTCCGGCTTGCGGACACCCTCTCGTTCCGAAATCAGAACGACGTCGACGAGAGCGTCGAATCCGAGACGCGCGATCACGCGTTCCTGAATCGACACCGCGCCGTTGGAAACGACACCGAGCTTCAATCCACGGTGACGCAGCTCGGTGAGAACCGGGATTGCCTCGGCAAATGGACGACAGAAAGAATGGTAGTGCCCCCAAAAATCCGCCGTTAGCTCCGCGGCAAGCGGTGCGGGCAAGCCGAACTCCCCCGTCACCATTTGGTACACTACCGTCTTGTCGCCGTGACCGTGAGCGTCCAGCTCCAGGACGCGGGCCACGTACGTCTCCGCTCGGATGCGCGGAAACGCTCCGCTGAACCGCCGATGCTGATCCGCCACGAGCTCACGAACGGCCGCGTCTCGATCGAAGAGCGTGCCATCCAGATCGAAGAGGATGCCTTTCAACATGGGCAGTGCGCAGGGGTCGCCACGACGTTCGCGACTTCAGCAGCGAGGTCCGAGCGTAGCGAGGGCAGCGTCGGCTGCAACGCGGAACCAGCGCCCTGCCGGAGACGATCCCGTTCGTGAGTGCTTTCGCGATCATCGAGCGGACGCCGCTCCTGACGAAGCGCCCCAGGCGTCGTCGTGACCGTTGCACCAGAGTTCGGTTACGAGACCGTTCACGACCCGCGCGCGAACCATTGAATCCTCTTGAATGGAATCACCCTCGAAAGGCTTTCTTCTCTGGGCAACGTACAGCCAGACCAGAGGCCAAATAAGCACCCAGAGCAGGGTCCTTAGAAGGATCGTTGACATGCAATCAGTGGCGTCACGATAACGTTCGCACGTTCAGCTGCAAGCCCCGAGCGTCCGGGGATGCTCCCAAGCGGCGACGCAACATCTCGAGATTCAGCGGGGAGAACCCGTGCTTCCGATAGAACGCGGATGCGTTCGAGCCCGGGCGAGTCTCGAGGAAGATCACGCCGACCGAGCGAGCGGCCAGTTCACGAACCAACGCGTCGAGAATCGCGCCGCCGATTCCGCATCGCTGCCGATCAATGGCCGTGCACATCTCCCTGAGGTGGAAATGCTCGCAGTTAGTCCACTGCTCCAAAGTGCCGAGGGCGAACGATACCAATACGTCGCCATCGCGAGCGAGAACGCCCACGGCGTTCGGGCTGGTAGCGATCCGGCGAATCCGTTCGTGAGCTGAGTCGATGGACCAGCCGTCGTTCCAGGGAGGCGCATTGAAGACGTCAACATAGAGGCGAGCGAGCTCGGGCAGGTCGCTCGCCTGAACCGTGTGGATGAGCATTCGTTGTACCGGTCCGCCTAACTCTCACTTCAACTGCAATGCGCTTCACATCCCGCTCCCGACCGATCATCCGCGTCGCGCCCGCACCAGTCAACCCACTCGTCCCAGCCCCCGCACTGTCTCGGCAATCCCGTCCACGACGCTTCCAACGTCAATCATCACGTCCCGCGCCGACACCCGCACCATCGTGTACCCCTGCCGTTGCATCCACCTATCGCGGCGCGCGTCGGCGGTGTGGCGACACGAGTGGTATCCGCCGTCGACTTCGACGACGAGGCTCATGCTCGGCGCGAAAAAGTCGGCGATATACCGCCCAATGACGGCCTGACGTCGGAACCGCACCCCGAGGCGTCGGCAGCGCAGCGCCTCCCAGAGCCGAGCTTCCGACTCCGTGGGTGCAAGCCGATGACTCCGCGCCCAATTGGCGAGCTCGAGCGAGCGACGGTCTGAGATTCGAGTGGACAAGAGTGCCTCCGGGCCCGGAATGCGGCCGGGCGTAGGCCCCACTGCGCAGGATCCGTGACGCGCGCTCCTGTCCACTCATATGGTCACATCGTGCGCGGCACGGAGCGTGCGCGACAGCGCAGCCCGGCCGCGGTCCGGGCCCGGCGCCGACGCCTCTCGAACGTCGTCGCATCTCGTCGCGGATGTCGCGGCCACTCGAACACCACCGCGGCTCGTCACGCGCACTTCGCGGCTCACGAAGCATCACGTGCGCGCCAACACCGCGGTGATTCTCGACGTCCCTCGCCGCTCCGCCCCAAATTCCCGTCGTTCCGCGACGCTATTCGCTCGCCGTCCCTCCGCGTCCCGCGCCCGCTTCACCCCTGAATCCGTCGTTCCTGCGGCGTTCTACGCCGTCACTTCCCCCCGCCGCCCGCAGCGGCGGGCGAGCGCCGAACGGCGACTCGCCTCTTGGGCCCGCCGCGAGGACGGCGTTGGGGGTAAGTCGGCGCCGCTTGGCGGCGACGGATGGGGGCAGCTAGACCGTGATCTTGCTCACGCTGCGGACGCTGAGCCAGACCATGACGACGGCGAAGACCGCGAGCGCGGCGATGTGAGGGACGAGCTCGAGGGGGCCCGCGTCGCGGAGGACGATGCCGCGCATGATCGCGACCATGTGGGTGGTCGGAAGGATCTGGCCGATGATCTGGAGGATGAGCGGCATGCCGTTCAGCGGGAACAGATATCCGGAGAGGAAGATCGAGGGCAGAAAGAGCATCTGCACTTTTTGCTGGGCTTCCTGCTGGGTCTTCGCGGTGGTCGAGATGTAGAGCCCGAGCGCGAGCAAGGCCGCGAGATAGACGGTCATGATGGAGAAGAGGAAGATCAGGCTCCCACGGATGGGAACGCTGAACGCGAACCGCATGAGGCCCAAGATCAGCGCCGTGTCTCCGAGGCCGACGAACAGGTATGGCGCCACCTTGCCGAGCATCAACCCGATGGGGTTCACCGGCGTGACGAGCAACTGCTCCATCGTGCCTTGCTCGCGCTCGCGGACGAGAGAGCCGGCAGCGAGCATGACCGCGATCATCTGGAGGATCACGGCGACCAGCCCCGGAATGATGAAGTTCGCGGTCCGCCCCTCGGGGTTGAAAAGGATGATCGGCTGAGCGGAGATCGGCGTGCCGCCTTGCGAATCACGAGCGACGAGCTCGAGGTTCTGGTTCGAGATGACGCCGTTGGCCGCGGCGAGAGCGCCGGAGCTCACGATGGAGTCCGAGCCGTCGATGAGGACGAGCACCTTCGCCGACTCGCTTCGTGCGCGCTTGTCGTGATAGTCCGGCGGAATGACGATCCCGACGCCGGCTCGTCCCGCGACGATCGCGGTGCGCGCGACCTGGGGGTTCGTCGTCACTTCCTTGATCAAAAAGGTCTTCGTGGCCCGTAGCTGATCGATGAGCTCTCGCGATTGCACCGAGCGGTCCTGATCGACGACGACGGTGGGCACGTCGTGCACGGTCTGGTCGATGAAGCCGTACATGGTGAGCTGCATGAGCGGCATCATGACGGCGAGAAACAGGACCGACCTGTTCCGGCGGATGTG
Organism: uncultured Polyangiaceae bacterium; assembly: GCA_964506835.1. Taxonomy (GTDB): domain Bacteria; phylum Myxococcota_A; class Polyangia; order Polyangiales; family Polyangiaceae; genus DASZVB01. The sequence goes on along the minus strand of CAZDNG010000037.1, from coordinate 55,874 downwards.
CAGGATCTCCTTCCGGAAGATCGCACGAAACGAGCTCATCATGGGCTCGCCTCGCGGAGGCGTGCCGCCGCGGCCTCCTCGGTGAGCGCAACGAACACGTCCTCGAGCGACGGCGCGATCTCGCGCAGACCGACCCCGTCGAACCCCGCGCCGTGGAAGCACGACACGAGCTCCGCGTCGTCCGCGTCTCGGTCGATCACGGCGTGGACGGCCTGACCGAAGATCGTGGCGCCCTTGCAATACGGTTGCCGCTGAAGCCACGCGAGCGCCCGCGCCGTCTGCGCGGTCTCGATCTCGAGCCTACGCGAGTGCGGCTGATTCACGACCGGCAGGGCCTTGAGATCGTCGGGAGTGCCCGTGACGAGAAGCTTCGACAGATAGATGTACCCGACCTGGCCGCAGCGCTCCGCCTCGTCCATGTAGTGCGTCGTGACGAGAAGCGTGATCCCCTCGGCGGCGAGCTGGAACAGGAGATCCCAGAGCTCGCGTCGCGCTACCGGATCGATCCCCGCCGTCGGCTCGTCCAGGAACACGACGCGCGGCTCGTGCAGGAGGGCCGCCCCGAGCGCGAGCCGCTGCTTCCAGCCTCCCGACAGATCGCTCGCGAGCCGATCGATGTACGGAGCGATGTGCGTGAGCTCGATGGCCGCGTCGCGGCGGGTCCGCAGCCGCTCGCCCCGCAAGCCGTAAATCTCGGCGTAAAACTCGAGATTCTCGCGCACCGTCAGATCGGGATAGAGCGAGAATTTCTGGCTCATGTAGCCGATGTGACGCCGGATCTCCTCGCCTTGTTCCACCACGTCGAACCCGAGCACGCTCGCCTTCCCCTCCGACGGCGCGAGGAGACCGCACAAGATCCGGATGAGCGTCGATTTCCCGGATCCGTTCGGGCCGAGGAGGCCGTAGACCATGCCGCGATTGACGGACAGGTCCACGTCGCGAAGCGCGACGAACTCGCCGAAGCGCCGCGTCACGCCGCGGACGGAAATGACGACGTCGTCGCTCACTTGGGAACCCGTATGAACGCCGCCATGCCGGCTCGTAGCTCGTCGAATCCGTTCCTCAAACCGACGCGCGTCGCGAATACCTGATCGGCGCGCTCGTCCGCGGTTTGCAAGTTTCGCGGCGAGTACTCCCCCACCTGATTGATGTGCTCGACCTTGCCTTGAAACGTCTTGTCCGGAAATGAGTCGACGGAAATCTGGACGTCTTGCCCGAGCTTCAAATGGCCGAGCAGCGTCTCGGGAACGTAGATGCGCACGTACAGCTGCTTTTCTTCGAGCAGCACGGCGGCCGTCGCGTTCGGCGCCACGATGTCGCCGGGGCGCAAATCGAGCGCCTCCACGCGCGCCGGGAGCGGCGACGAGATCGTGAGCTCGTCGATCATGGTCTGGATCTGCTCGACGCGACCCTCGGCGCCGTCGACCTCGGCCTTGGCCGCCTTCAGGTCTTCGACGCGCGACCCCGCGACGACGAGCCGGACCGACGCCGCCTGCTCCATCTCCCGCGCTCGCGCCTGAACGACTTCTTCGCGTCGCGATCCGTTCTTGAGCTCGTCGAGCTGCTGCTTCAACGCGTCTCGCTGCGCGACGGCGGCCTTCAACGACATGTCCACGTTGTCCATGTCGGCGGGAACTGCGGCGCCCGATTGGTCGAGCTTGTGCATCCGCTGAGCGTCGAGCTTCGCCTTCTCCACCGCGACCTCCTGCCCGGCGAGCCGCGCTTCCGCCGCGGCAACCTGCTCCGGCCGCGTGCCGGCGATGGCCTGGTCGAGTGCGGCCTTGGCGGTGAGGGCACGCGCGCGAGCTTGCTCGAGCTCCTCCGGACGCGCGCCTTTCTGCAACTTTTCGAGGTTTGCTTGCCACTCATCGAGCTGCGCGCGCGCTTGCACGAGCTGCGCCGGATAGTCCCCTGGCTCGAGCGTGACGAGCGCCTGGCCGCCCTCGACCCGATCTCCCTCGGCGACGAGAACGGCCTTCACGCGACCGCCCGCGCGCGAGCCGACGGAGATGGTCCGCGCTTCGACCGTGCCGCTCCACTCGTACGGCTTTCGGTCGAGGTAGATCCGGTAGCCGCCATAGACGACGGCGAGCAATGCTCCCACGGCGAGCAATCGCTTTCGCGAGCTCCCCGCCTTTTTCTTCACCGCTCCGTCGGTCACGGCCGGCCTCCGTGCGGCGGGAAGATGCCCGCTGAATGCTCGAGCTGCAGGTTGGCGAGCGCGAGGTCGAAGTGGGCTTGAACGACGCCGACCTCCGCCGACACGAGCGAGTCTTGGGCCTGCAGGACGTCGAGCTGTGGCGCGGTTCCCGCCTCGTATTGTGCCCGGACGAGCCGGAGCGTCTCGCTCGACAGATCACGAGCGTGCACGGCTGAGTCGAGGGCGCGACGCTTCGTATCGAGCGTCTCCTTCGCGTTCACGATCTCGTCGGCGACGGTGTCGTCGAGCAGACCGATCCGAATGGCGTTTTCGCGTCCCTGCGCGGCGGCGAGGTGCCGCTCTGCGTCGCGCACGCCGCCGTCGTAGAGCACCCAATCGAGCGACGCTCCGACGGCCCAGGCGTACTTGTCGCCTGCGAAGCCCGCGTAGTTCGAGAGACGAGCGGTGCCGAAAGCCGAGAGCGACGGCGCCCAGCGCCATGCGTTCGAGCGGCTGCTCGCTTCCGAAGAATCGATCGCGGTGCGGTACATCGAGAACTCCGGACGTCGCTCGTGCGCGCGGGAGACGAGCTCCGCCTCCGATTGCGGTTCGGCCGCGACCCCCTCCACCGGCTTCACGCGGAACGGTTCGTGGGTTCCGAGAAGCGTCGACAGCGAACGGTACACGGCGTCGCGCGTGTTCTCTGCCTCCGCCTCGTCCTGCCCCGCCCGCACGACGGCCACCTCGGCGCGAGTCGCCTCCACTCGATTGACGAAGCCCGCCGCAACGCGAGCCTTGGCGGTGTCGTGGGTCTCGGTCGCGACGGCAACGGCGTGACGTCGAGCCAGGGTGAGCTCGTCGGCGCCGGCGGCGGCGTAGTAGGCCTGTGCCACCGAGAGGAGCACGGTTGCCGTGGTGACCTCCAGGTTCGCCGCGTTCGAGCGCTGCGAGAGCTTCGCGGACGACAGGGCCGCGTAGGCGTACGGCACCACGAGCGGCACGGTGGCGTTCGCGGTCAGGTCGAGCTGCTCGCCTTTTTGAATCACGATCGGCGGCTGTCCCGCCGTCGCCGCGGTCAGGCTCTGCTCGAACCGATTGATGGCCGCCGTTTCCGCGGGGTTCGTGGACGCCGCTTTGATGGAGTCGCCGAGGCCCGTCACCGACTGAGACAGCGCCCCGAGATCGAGCTCTACGTTCTTGTAGTTGTGGGTGTACTTACCCTGCATGCTCACTTGCGGGAGCAGCGCGGCCCAGGCGAGCGCGATGCTCGTCGAGGTTCCTTCGAGGTGCGCCCGCGCCGCGCGCAGATCGCGGTTGTTCGTCCGCGCGAGGGCGAGGGCGTCGTCGAGCGACAGGAGCCGCTCCGCGCGAGCTTCTCCCCGGAACGCGACGATGATCGTCGCTGCCAGGCACACCGTGACCCACCGCCGTTTTTCGAAGTGCCTACTCCGTAATTGCGGGGTCATGTTCGTCGCGCCTTTTTTCGTCGCGCCGGTGGCGCGCAGAACAGATCCACGAGCTCTTCCACGAAGACCTCCGCGGGCACGTTGTCGAGGGGCTTCATGAACGTCTCGAACATGATCCAGTGCTGGAGCGCACCGAGCCAGATGCGCGCGGCGACCCGCGGATCATTGAGCCTGATATGACCCGATTCGATTTGCTCGGTGAAGAATTGCGTCAAGATCTGCGTGGCCCTCACGACCCGCATCGGGGGCTTTTCTCGCGACATCCAGAGCCCCGGATTGGACATCTTCATCAGCACGAGCGGCATCATTTTTCGCCCGCTCGAGAGGATCTCGTTGGCGACCGACAAGAGCGCCGCGCGAACGTCCTCGACGCCCGCGTGGGCGGAGGGCGGCCACCGCTCCGCGAACGCGCGCCCCCACGCCGGCTCACTCTCCGCGTCCATGGCGGCGACGAACAGCGCCTGCTTCGTCGGAAATCGACGAAACACCGTCGCCTCGCCCACCCCGCACCGCTCCGCCACTTCGTCGACCGTGGCAGTGACGCCCTTTTCGAGAAAAACGGCGCGCGCTGCCGCCAGGACCTCGTCGTCCGTGACACTCTGCGGCCGTGCCATTACGAAGTCCTTACTCCGTAATTACCGTCGCGTCAACGACGGGAGAAAAATGGGCGGCGCCCCGCGCGTCCGTGAAGCGCGCGGCGCGACGTCTGACGGCCGCCTTCGCTCAGTCGAAACCGGGGACGGGCACGGCGCTGCTCTTCACGGTGCCGTTGCCGAACTCGCCGCTGGTGTTCGTACCCCAGCACTCGACGCCCGACGCGGAGGTCAGCGCGCACGCGTAGAAGCCGCCCACGCAGACGGCGGTGGCGGTGGTGATCCCGGTGACGTCGACGGGCCCCGAGCTCGGCGGCGACATGCCGTTGCCGAGCTGGCCGTCCCCGCCGTAACCCCAGCACTTGACGGTGTGGCTCGTGGTGATGGCGCACGCCGAGAGGCCGCCGACCGCGACGGCAGCGATCCCCGTCTCCAGGCCGACGATGGGGACCGGCGTCCGGCCACTCGACGCCGTGGCGCCGCTGCCGAGCTCGCCGAAGGAGTTGTAACCCCAGCACTGGACGGCCCCCGCACTCGTCAGCGCGCAGACGTTCACCGGACCGCTGGCGATCGCGACGACGCCGCTCGAAAGGCCGTCGACGCCGGTGGGTGTCGAGGATTGCGTCGCGTTCGCGTTTCCGAGACCGGCGGCATTGCTCCCCCAGCACGTGACGCCGCCCGCGGTGGTGAGCGCGCAACCGAAATAGCGGCCTAGCGTGATGGATTTCACGCCGCTCGCGAGTCCGCTCACGTGGACGGGCGTCGAGCTCGCATTGGTCGTCCCGTCGCCGAGCTGGCCGTGGTCGTTGTTCCCCCAGCATTCGACGGCGCCGCCGGTGGTGAGAGCACACGCGGCGTCGTCACCCACCGCGACCGATTGAATGCCGCTCGTGAGCCCACTCACCTGGACGGGAACGGTGCTGTCGTTCGTCGAGCCGTCCCCGAGCTTTCCGGTGTTGTTCTTCCCCCAGCACTTCGCGGCGCCGCCCACGACGGCGCACGCCGAGAACTCCGACACGTCCGACGCGCTCGGCTCGGAGTTCGTCGCGATCGCCGTCACGCCGTGCTCGAGCCCGACGACTTGCACCGGAGAGAGCCGATTCGTCGTCGTGCCATCACCGAGCTGCCCATATTGATTGTTGCCCCAGCACACTGCCGCGCCCGTCGACGTCACGGCGCAAGCGTCGATGTTGCCAGCGGAGAGGATCACGGCCCGCTCGCGACCCGCGTCCACGTCGGCGTCGGGCGCACTCGCGTCTCGGCCCGCTTCTGGAAGCGTCGACCGGGCGTCACCGTCGAGGCTCGCGTCATTCGGGTTCATTGGGCCCGCGTCGCGACCGCCGCTCGCGTGTGCACCGCCGACACCGCCGCTCCCAGACGTCCCGCCTCCCCCGCCTGCGCCGCCGCTCGCGGAGGTCGATCCTCCTCCGCCGCTGCTCGAAGGCTGGCCGCCTGCGCCGCTCCCTCCAGCGTCGACTCCCGGCCCCGAATGGTCGCTCGAACAACCGAACGCGACGAGCATCGCGACGAGCGAGACGTTCCGAAATAGCCGTTGGCTGCGAGAGAAGTCGGTCGTCGTCGTTCTGGCGAAGGATTCATTGATGGTCATGGTCGTGATCTCTGAGGACGCGTGCGGGGGAGCTCGCTCGTAGCACGCTCGTCGTTTCGACGGGCAGCAGACCCGGACGACCACACCGAACGCTCTTGCTAATTTCGACTCGCGTCGATCGAGGGCCGAGCGGGTATGGACGCGGCGCGCACGTATATTCGCGACGAAGACCCATGACCAACAAACGACACGCCCTCGCCCTTTCCGTTGCCGCCCTAGCCGTCACAGTGACCACTCAATCGGTCGCGGGCGCCGGCGCGGTGAAGTACGCGAAGAACCCTGCCTTGAACGGCATCACGATGCTGCCTCAGGCGGCCGTCAACCAACGCTACCCGATCGGTGATTCACTCGATCCGACGGTCGACGCCGCAGTCCGCGCCCTTCATCCGGTCTCACTCAACCCCGACGCGGTCTGCGGCGTCCGGCTCCCCGACGGTCGACAGTTCATCTTGATCCAAGCCGAGACGAGCAACGCGGAAGGCTCGGTACCTTACGTCTTCGCGTTCGATCCGGGGTGGACCACCAAGTACCTCGCTCAAGGAGACAATTCACAGGCGGGAGCCAAGGCGGTCTACGGAAATCCGGACCATGTCCTGCGCAGCGCTATGGCTTCGGCCGTGCAAGGTTGCGCCAATCTACGCGCCGAGCTCGGGCTCGATCCGAATGGCACCGATACCGGCGTCGCACCGGCGGCGCCGCAGCCCGCGTCCACGCCCGACATCCTGGGCGTTCCCACGGACGCCCAGTGCGCGCACCCTCCAGCTCCCGCCAGCGCGCAGGCGCAAACGCAACTGGCGATGAATGAAGACGCGGGCAATCGCGTGATCCGCGACGGTTGCAAGGCCCGAACCGCGTATCTCGCCTTGCAGAAGCGCGTAGGGAAAGACCCGGCAGCGACGACTCGTCTCCGCGCGATGCAAGAAGCATGGGTGGCGTACGTCGACGCGCATGAGAAGGAGTTCTACTCGCACGAGGACGACCCGTCTTACTACGGCAGCATGTTCCCGATGTGCGTGGACGGTCTCGACGACGCCGAGACCGTCGACCGCGCGAAAGAGCTGAAGACGGAGAAGGCATGCACGGCGCCGGACGCAGCCGTGTCGGCAACGGAAGAGAACGCGCTCAAGACCGCGAACGCCGCCCTCGCGACCGCCCGGGCGAACGTGAGGAGGCTTCGCGCGAAGGAACGCGGCTTCCTGAAAGCGCTCGAACGCGCGGACGCCGCCTGGGCGAAGTACGGTAACGCGCAGGTCGCGTTTGCCAGCGGGCGTGAAACCGGAGGCGACCAATCCTCTTGCGGCGCTCGCGAGCGGGCGCGCGTCACCGAGGCACGCACGAAGGCCCTGATCGAGCTCGCGAAACCGAAGCAAGACACGTGTGACGCGGACTGACCGCCGAGCGGCGAACGCATTGGCTCGACGTCCCACGACGCGGAGTGCGGTGCGAGCGACGTCGGGCGCGGCTGTTTAGGCTAAGCGCTCGACCCGTTCCGGCGCGGGCCCGCGCTGATCGCGCGCAGTCTCCCGGGAAATCGGCGGCCACGACGAAATCTCGCCCCTCGTGATCGAAAGGCGTCGCTTGCGCATGGAATCGGGGTGGTAGTCCATCGCAGCGAAGCAAGCGACGCGCGCGTATCCGCGTCGCTCGAGAGACTCGGAGGCCCGACGATGAATCGAACCGCGACCGTTCTCGCTCGGGGTGTTGTCTGCGTCGCGTCGTTCGCGTTCGCGTGTAGCTCCGACAATGCGAGTAGCAACGACGGAACCGGCGGCAGCGCGGCGTCGGGCGCGAGCTCGAACGCCGGTGGACAGGTCGGCGTGAGCACCAACGGCGGCACGTCGAACGGGAGCGGCGGAACATCCGGGCTCGGCGGGTCGTCGAGCGCGAGCGGGGGCAGCGGCGTTTCGGTTGGCGGAAGCGCAGGCGCACCCGATTCGGGCGGAAGCGGCGGAAGTTCCGGCAACCCGAACGCCGGAGGCGACTCCACATCGGGCGGGACGTCCGGCGTGGGCGGGAGCGGCGGCTCGGGTGCAGCGAGCGGCGGCACCTCGGCCACCGGCGGTGATGGAGGCGGTTCGAGCACCGGGGGTCGCCCGAGCGAAACGGGACTCCCGCCGGGTGTCACGTATCTCTTCCCGCCGCCGAACGGGAGCGACGTCTGCCCGGATCCGCCGCTGCGGATGAGCTTTTCCGGAGCTCCTACCCTCGGCAGCTCCGGGAAGATACAGGTCTACGACGGCTCGGGAAACGCGGTCGCCAGTGTCGACATGGCACAAGCCACCATCACCGACACGCGCGAAGGCACGACGTTCAACGTCCCTCGTCAAGCGTACGTGGATGGAAACGACGCAGTCGTCTATCTGAAGACCAAGGCGCTGACCTACGGCGAGACCTACTACGTCACCGTCGACGCCGGCGCGATCGTGCCTCCGGGTGGGGGTAGTTTTTCCATCAGCGGCGCGTCGAGTTGGAGGTTCACGACGACGGCGGCTCCTCCGAGCAATCCAGCGGCGTTGACCGTCGCCCTCGACGGATCGGGGAGCTTCTGCACCGTTCAAGGTGCCGCCGATGCGTTGCCCAGCAACAACCAGAACGCTGCGACGATCACGATCGAACCAGGTCTCTATCACGAGATCGTTCACATGAGCGGGAAGAGCAACGTCACCTTCCACGGCCAAGATCGCGAACAGACGGTCATCGCGGGGACGAACAACAACGACTTGAACCCCAGCACGTCGACCCGTTCGCTGGTCGGGTTCGATCTCACGAACGGGCTCGTCGTAGAGAATCTGACCATCCACAACCTGACTCCACAAGACGGGTCGCAAGCGGAGGCATTGCGCCTGCAAAATTGCGACAAATGCACCGTGAGGAACGCGGACATCCTGAGTCTTCAAGACACGCTTCTCTGGAGCGGCCGGGTCTACGCGAGCAATTGTTATATCGCCGGGAACGTCGACTACATCTGGGGAACCGGCGTCGCCTATTTCGACAAGTGCGAGATACACACCGTCGGACGGACCGGCGTTCTCGTGCAATCGCGCAATGCGCCCGGAGCGTACGGCTACGTCTTCGTGGATTCGAAGCTGACCGCCGACGCGAACGCGCCGAACAACATGCTCGCGCGCATCGACGTCAGCACGTACCCGGGAAGTCAGGTCGCCTACATCAACTGTCAGATGACGAACATCTCGAGTGCCGGCTGGACCATCACCGGGGGGTTCCCTTCGTCAGCTCTTCGTTTCTCGGAGTACCAAAGCGTCGACGCTTCCGGAAATCCGATCAACACGTCGGGGCGCACTTCTGGATCGACGCAGCTCTCGAGCCCGGACGCCTCGGCGATGCGCAACACGGCCACCGTGCTTGGCGGGTGGCAACCGTCGCCATGAGTCGGGCGACTATCGGCTGATGGAACTCGGGAACGTGAGCACGTCGAAGGCGTCGCCGGGGATCTTCTTCAAGTCGCCGAGCTGGTCGTTGTCCCAGCCGGCATCGTCGTCGCCTTGAAAGTAGTAGTCGCTGCCGTTGTCGGCGAGGATCATTCCGTACTTCTTCATCGCCGCGGCGATGACCTTCGCCTGCGCCGATAGGCCGGACGTGTCGTAGCCGCTCTGAAGCCGGATCCGGGTTCCCATGGGCGGGTAGCCTGCCTCGAGATCGGACGTGGAGATCCCCATGGGGCAACCGCCTTGTCCGGTCGGCACCGCTTGATGGGACGCCGGCTTCACGAAGCCGTCTTGCGTGCAATGCATCGTGAACCGGATCGCGTGGTTCACGGCGCCGGACGCGACCTCCGCGTACTTGACGAGCCCGGGAAGAATCGCGAGGCCGGCCGCATCCGCGGACGTCCAGGTCAGGGGCCTCTGACCGTAGCTATTTTTCGTGAGATCGAACTTCGCGCCGCTTCCGCAATGCCACGAATTGGTGCTCGCCGTGTAGTGACAATCCCATCCTTCATAAAGCAAGCACGCGGTCTGTTCGACCGTGAGCACGTGACAGTCGCCGGTGCAATCGGTGGGCGTCCCTCCTTCGATCTTCGCGCTCGAGCCCGGAAACGGATAGGGGCCCGGGTCGCTGTCGCCCGAGTAGTCGCACGTCATATCGAGCTTCGGCTGCGTCTCCGGCACGACGTTGAACGGAATGCCGAAGCCGGGTCCGAAATCCGGGTGCAGCGCCTTCGACGTCGCGTTGGCGAACAACGTCGTGGTCCATCCGGAGTCCGTCGCATCGTTCGTGACGTCGCGGTTCCACTCGTCGTCCGCCGTGAACATGGGACAGCCGCCAACGACGGGTACACTCGACGTTCCACCGTTGCTCGACGTTCCACCGGTGCTCGACGTTCCACCGGTGCTCGACGTTCCGCCGTTGCTCGACGTTCCGCCGTTGCTCGACGTTCCACCGGTGCTCGACGTTCCACCGTTGCTCGACGTTCCACCGTTGCTCGACGTTCCACCGTTGCTCGACGTTCCACCGTTGCTCGTGCCGCTCGTGCCACCGCCGGAGCTCGACGTTCCGCCGGTGCCCGGCCTGTCACCCGTGTTCGTGCCGCTCGTGCCGCCGAAGGAGCTCGCGCCACCTTCGCCGCTCGAACCTCCGTTACTTGGGTTTCCGCTTCCGCCCGTTGTCGTCGGATTGCCGCCGTCGCTGCTCGATACACCGCCGCCGCTCGAACTCGAGCACGCCGACGCGAGCACGAGCGCGATGCAAGACAAAGCTCCGGTAGCCCCCACGATCGAGAGACGCTCCATCCAATCAACATACCGCAAACCGCACAGCGTTCCGCGCATGAAAGCGGTCTTTTTGCCCGAGAAACCCCTCCATTTACCCACATCGTCGGACTTCGGTCGTAGGTGCGAGCGCGGTGCATGTCACGCTCGAGTTCGCCGGCGAGTGGGTGCTTTCGAGCGGACAGCTCTCGGCCTGTCCTCCGAATCGGCGATCGCGTCGCGGCCCCTCCCTCATCGAGGGGATGCCTCCACCCGCGGCTCCTCGGCGCCGGTGAAATGTGACCATTGCCATGGTCATTAGTTCGGAAGTTGCGCCTGCGGCGCCGCGACCTCCTCCAAGGGCGCAGCAGAGCGCGCAGACGCGCTCCGCGCGCCCGGAGGAGGACGAATCGCTGTACGTTCGACGCTTCCTTCGCGCTGGCGTACTCTCCCGAGCGTGGTGAATCGGCGCAAGACGTTGGCCGCCGCGGCGTGCGTTGCCCTGAGCTGGCTCAGCCGGCCGGCGTTCGCGGACGTGGCCGCCGCCGAAGCCCTGTTCGAAGATGGACGCCGACTGTTGGCGGCGGGTGACATCGCCGAAGCGTGTGCGAAGTTCGGCGAAAGCGAGCGGCTCGACGCCGTCGCCGGTACCATGTTGAACCTCGCACACTGCCACGAACTCCAGCACGAGACGGCCACGGCGTGGGCTGAGTTTCTCGTCGCGAAGCGGCTTGCGAACGCCGAGCACCGGGACGCGGTCGCGGCCGAAGCCGCCCGCCAGGCTGAACAGCTGTCGGCGGAGCTCTCCTATTTGACCGTCACGGTCGCGGAAGCGCCCCCCGGTCTCTCGTTGGAACGCGACGGCGAGCCGTTCGACATCGCTGCCCTCGGTACGAAAATTCCTGCGGACCCGGGACATCACACGCTCCGCGCGACCGCGCCTGGGTATCGACCCTGGACCGCGGACGTCGAGATCGGCCCTGCGCACGACGAGCAACGCGTCGACGTCCCTCGCCTTACACGCGACACGGAAGTGGGCTTGGCACCCGCTCCAGCGCCCGCCGCGCCTCTTTCGTCACTGCGACCGCGCCCGAGCGGGGCGACGCGAGCGACGTCATCGTCGTCGATGGTCGCGCCGATCATCGTCGGGAGTGCCGGCGTCGCGTTCGCAGGCGTCGGGCTCGCGTTCGGGCTCGCCGCCAACGGAGCGTACGGCGACGCGAGCCATCTCTGTCCGTCGCGCAAGAACTGCACCCCGGAAGCGATGAGCCGTCGCGGCGACGCGGAGCGCGACGCGACCATCGCCAACGTCTCGGTCGCCATGGGGTTGACCGGCGTCGCGATCGCCGTGGCCCTGTACCTCGTTCATCGAGGCAGCGAACACGCGACGGCGCAAACGCTCACCTTCGCGCCGTCGATGGTTCCAGGCGGCGCAATCGTGGGGAGCTTTTGACGGTGTACGCATCGGGCGTCGCGCTCGGGCTGCTCGTCTCGGGCGCGGTACTCACCGGCTGTCAGGCGATCCTCGGATTCCAACCCTTCGAGGCGCGTCGGTCGTCGGACGGCGGCCCGCCGCGCCCCGCTCCCACCACGACGTCGTCAGGGGGCGCGCCCTCGAGCTCCGACGCGGCGCCGGGCGGCACGACAGGCGGTTGTCCCAATTGCAGCGACGGATCGCCGACGACTTCCGGATGCACGTCGAGTTGCGCGGGAAAGGACGTGGCGCTCGTCGCGAATTCCTGCAGCGAAGGGTTCCTCACTGGGCGGCGCTGCGACCCGGCGCAATGCGATCCGAACACCGGCGATTGCATCACGCTCGACATCGACCGCACGGAAGTGTCGATGAGTGCTTACGCGGCTTGGCTCGGAACGAGCCCCGACCTCGCAGCACAACCGAAAGGCTGTGGTTGGAACACCTCGTTTGCGCTCGACCCAGGCTGTCTCCAGGAAGGCACGGACCGCGTGCTTTGTACCAGCGAAGGCTGCAACTCACCGGTCGTGTGCATTGACTGGTGCGACGCCTACGCGTTCTGCGCCGCAGAAGGACGTCGACTCTGCGGTCGCATCGGAGGCGGAATGAATCCGCGTTCAGAATCGAACGCCGCCGGCGAGAGCGAGTGGTTCAACGGCTGTTCGGCAGCCGGACAGTTCGCGTGGTTCAGCGGCAGCTCCGTTCCCGGCGCCTGCACGTACTCCGGGAACGCGAACGCGCCCTACGACGTCGGGACGCGTGACAGCTGCGCGTCTCCTTCGCCCGGTTACTCATCGCTTCGGGACATGGCCGGCAACGTCGCCGAGTGGGAAGACTCCTGCGACCGACCGGCGCAAAACGCCGAAGCGAATGCCTCGGACGAATGCCTGACCCGCGGCGGCTCGTATCAAGACGCGCTCGCGGCCACGGCGTGCGAGGCGACCAGCGCGCGCCTGCGAAACACGACTGCCTTCGATCTGGGGTTCCGGTGTTGCGGCTTGGGTTCGGCAGACGCCGCGCCGTGACGCGTCGCTTGCGTCTCGGGCGGTAGTCATTTGTTCGACGGCGAGTGCGATCGCCGCGAGGATGCCCGAGCGCATGGTAGTGAGGGCGTGCAGTCGAGCGCGGCTCCGAAGAGTATCCGGCGCGTCGAGAGAACATCTCATGAAGGCGAGTCGAGTGATGGTGCTCATCGTCGTCGCAGTGGTAGCGGCGGCGTGCGACTCGACACGCTCAAAATCGGCGTCGGAAGGGCTCGGCGGCGACCACGAGGACGCAGGCCATCGCTCGATGCGAGACGCCGGCTCGACCGATGCCTCCGAAGCGAGCGTCGAGGCGGACGTCGCGCCCAGCGATGGCGGCCTCGAGGCGGACGTCGCGCCCGGCGATGGCGGCTGCGCGAAGCCGAGCGATTGTCCCGCGATCGATACGGATCCGGCCAATTGCGCCCAGGCACTGTGCACGGCGGGAACGTGCAGCTACGTCGCGCGCGACGCCGACGGCGACGGCACCGCGACCTGGGTTTGTTATGCGCTCGATCGAAAGACGACCATTGCCGTCGGAAAAGATTGCGACGACAACGATCCGAGCGTGCATCCGGGCGCCTGGGACGGCCCCGCGGGGATCGGGCCCGGAGGCGCGACCGAACCCCCACGCTGCGACGGCGTCGATCAGGATTGCGACGGCTTGCCCGACGATCAAAAGACATCCGACGGCACGAGCTGCACTTGCGTGCTCGGTCAGCAGCAATACTGCAACGCGGATCCCGCGGGCGACGTCATCGTCTATCCGCGGCTCGATGCCGCGGGAAACCCGCTCGGTGCGTGCGAGCGCGGCTCTCAGCAGTGCAACGGGGGCATCTGGTCCCTCTGCAACGGAGCGGTCGGCGCGAGCCCCGAGGTTTGCAACGGCATCGACGACGACTGCGACGGAACGGTCGACGACGACGCCTCGCAAGAGCCCACGTACTACTGCGATGCGGACTCGGATGAATGGCTCGCGCCGGACGCCGTTCACGAGATGTCGTGCGAGCCGCCCGCCACCGGTTGCCCCGGAACCTGGCGACCCAATCCATCGGCGGAGCGGCTGAACACGGACTGTGACGACACCAACTCCGCCATCAACCCGAGCGCCGAGGAAGCCTGCAACGGCATCGACGACAACTGCGATGGTCAGATCGACAATCCCGCCCCTGGGCAATCTCTTCTCGGGCTGCCGACCAATCCCGGAACCACGTACGCTTGCGTGAACGGCAAGCCGGCAATCCAAAGCTGCCCCGACGGCATGCTCGACTGCGACACGAATGAGCTGAACGGCTGCGAAACGTCGGGCACGACACTCGCCAATTGCCACGCCTGCGGCACGGCGTGTCCGTTCGCGTGCGGCGCGTCGGGCTGCGACCCCGTCGTCGCGCTCGCCGGCGGCGAGTTTCACACCTGCGTGCTCACGAAGAGCGGCACCGTCGCCTGCTTCGGGAGTAACACGTACGGGCAACTCGGTGACGGCAGCACCACCGAGCGACATCAACCGGTCGCAGCGATCGATCTGACGGGCGCGACTGACATCTCGGCGGGCACGGCGCACACTTGCGCCGTCGCAACGCCGGACGGTACGGCCTACTGCTGGGGAAGCGACGCCGACGGACAGCTCGGCTCCGACTACGCTACGACGAGTAGCGCGACGCCGGTCGCCGTGGCGTCCGTGCCGGCACCTGGACCCGATGCGGGCGCGACGCTCACCGGCGTCGGCGGCGTCGCGACCGGCGCGGCGCACACGTGTGCCGTTCTCGACAACCACCACGTTGCTTGCTGGGGAAGTGAGGCGGACGGCAGGCTCGGCGGTGACTCGACGACCGACGACCAGACGACGCCTTCCTGGAGTATTCAGGAGAGCCCGTACGCCTTCGTCACGAACGGCAGCGCTGTGGCGGCCGGCGCGGCGCACACCTGCATGCTCACCACCACAAGCACCGTCGAATGCTGGGGCGACAACAGTCTCGGCCAGCTCGGAGACGGGACGACTGACGCGAACTCCGACAAGGCTCGCGCCGTACCGGGCTTGACCGGAGTGACGCAGATCGCCGCTGGTGCCGGCTCGACGTGTGCGGTCGCCGCGGGCTCGGTCTATTGCTGGGGGAGCAACGACATGCACCAGCTCGGGCTACCGACCGGCAACAGCTACAACACACCGCAGAAAGTCGACGGGCTCCCGAGTGTGACCGCGGTCGCCTGCGGAGATCGCTTCGCCTGCGCGCTCGCAGGCGGCAAGGTCACGTGTTGGGGTGAGAACTCCGAAGGTCAACGCGGCGACACCGGTCCCGCGACGTCGACCGTAAAGACGACCTTGTCACTCTCAGGCCAGATTGCCATCGCGGCGGGCGGCTTCCACGCCTGCGCGCTCGATGCAAACGGCCAGGTCGCTTGCTGGGGGTGGAACAACCACGGCCAGCTCGGGCGCGGCGGACTTTCCGAGGCGGAGTCTGTGCCAGCCCCCATCCATTCACTCAGCACACCCTGACGCCCGAACACCGATCGCCTTTCCGGACACCACATGCCCACCATCGCATTCGACACGGGTCTATTCTTCATCGTTGCCTACGAAGTGAACGGGTCGTGTCTGTTGAACGTTCAGCAGTCAAACCCCGGTCTCGTCACCCTGTTCGCCACGGGTTCGCAGGCGCAGTGGAACGTCACCTACGGGGTACTCTTCGACGCATCGGGGAACGCCGTGACGTCGGCCAGCGTGGCACCGGCATTCTCAGTGGTGAAGGTGAGCATTGGACCCACCTCCGAGAGTGCGCAGGTGACCCTCGATCTGTCGAAGCTGTCGAACGTGCAGCCGCTCCTGCAGACGTTCGTCGGCGGCGGTAGTGCCGTTCTGAGCATCGATCTCGGGACGAATCTCGGGGCCGCGAACCTGACGATCCAACTCCGCGCCCTTCTCACGGCAAGCTTTTGCTTCGGCGGAAGCACCATCGCCAATCACGTGAATCACGCCGGCGTCGTCGATCCGCCTCAGGGTAACCTGACGTTGCCGGCATCGGATCCGCTCACGAACTATTCGTTCGCCGTCGCGAAGACCTTCGACAACACCTATATGCCGGTGCAGAGCGTGTACACGCAGTTCGTGACCGCGACGAGCACCGGCGATCTGCAGTTTGCTCCGACGGGAGGGCTCCCGAACGGGGCCTTGCAGAGTCCGCAGCCCAGCACGTCGCCGATTCCGCCCACTGACCCGGATTGTCGAAATCTCCAGCTTCGTATTTATCACAGCGGCTACGGAAAGGCGTCGATCCTCCCCATCGATGTGTTCGTGCCGACCGACCTGATCACCCTGATCGACGGGAGCGCTGCCATGGCCGCGCAACGCAACGTCGGCATGGAGACGGGCTGGCAGGCCGCGACGGAGATTGTCAATCTCCTGTCCGAGCTCTACGCCGATCTCGTTCCTGCATTGTCGTCGCCCGGCACCACGGAAACGGCGCGAAATCGGATCTCGCTCGGCACGTTCTCGTCGAACGGCACCTCGCTCACCCTCGCCGTTCCCGCGCTCGCGGCAGCGTCGACCAAACCGGTTTTTAGCTCGTCTGTCCCGGGAGGCCATTCAGCGATCGGCCAGGCGCTCGCCGCCACAGTCGCCAAGTTCACCCCGAGCACTTGGCGGCGGCGCTGCATCCTGGTGCTCACCACCGGCCTCGACGATGTCGGAAGCCCGAATTTGACCGGACTCAACTCGACCAACTTCCCGTCGCCCACCGACGACGCGTCGAAGGGCATTTTCCTCTACTACGCGTCCTTCGCACCGAAGGGCGGCGAAAACATGACGTTGACCGGACTCGTTGGAACGCACCAGGGGCTCATGTACAGCACCGCTGCCGACAAGGCGCCGGCCACGGCGGACGGCCTTCGCACTCTGCTCTTGAACTTTCTCACGAATTTTTTGCCCGTCGATCTGGTGCCACCGAACACCCCGACCACGATCGCGCTGGAGAGCGGCATCGACCGCGCCGTGTTCGTGTCGACCCAGGGCTCGACCGGGGCGCTCGTCCTGACCAATGGCCTCGTCTCGACTACGGCTTCCGGCACTACGGACACCCTCTCGTGGGCGAGCGCAGATTTTCCGCCGGCCGGAAAGTGGACCGTCCAGTCGCCGAATCAGGGGCTGACGGTCCGAGGCATCGTCGATCTCGCGCTCCGCATGGAAACCGAGATGGCCCCTGACCACATCGGGGCTCCCATCCCGCTCGCCGCGACGATCGCTTATCAGGGCATCCCTGTAGGTGGCGCGCAAGTTCGCGTCGGATTTTCGCGACCGGCGGAATCGATCGGCGCCTTGCTCACGTCGTTTGTTCAAGGGGGCGGCTTCGTGCGCGCACTCCATCAAGGCACGATCGATCGTGACCTCTTCTGTCGACTCACCGGCACCTGCGAGTGCGACGGTTGCTCCTGCGATGCGCGCGCGAAGCTGCTTCACGCTGTCGAGTACGACCGGAATCTCCCCCTCGTGCACGAGCAAGATCGGCTCGTCCTCCAGGAGTTGCCGGCAGGCTTCTACCAAGCGAGCTTCAGTCTCACGCCGAACGAGGACGTCTATTCATTCGACATTCTCGCCACCGGCACCACGCCGGACGGTTTTCCGTTTGCTCGCGAACATCGCACGACCGTCATGCTCGCGCCCGAGCCTGACCCCGATCAGACTATCGCTTGGTTCGACCCATACGGAACCTCGGGCAGCGGGACGGCATGGGTCGCCACCGCGCTCATCAAGACGCCCCAGGGCACGCCGATCGGTCCCGGGCTCAACGGCTACGTCGCGCTCGACTACGCGACCCCGTCCGGCCCCGTGACGACGAATGACAACCTCGACGGCACCTATTCCGTGGTCGTTACTAGCGCAGACAATCATCCACCGAGCCTCCTCGTGCGGCACTTTAGCGGTGTAGCCGGTGGCGTCGCGGTCCCCTGGGTCGTGACACCGAGCACCGTTCATCAACTCACTGTGACGTTGAAGGAGGTCCAATTCAGCGGCGCCCTATTTCCGCCGCCGATCTTCCCGGGCCTCTTGTTCTTCGATGTCGTGGTCGCTCCGAACTCGAATCCCCTCCGCGCGGTCCGGCGGACGCTCTTCGCCGCGTTCACTGGCGGACCAGGAATTCTCACTGCGTCTTCGCTCACGGCACTCGTGTTCAACCAGGGGCTCGAGAGCGGCGCCACACTCAACGCCGCGATCGGGCCGCCGGGTTTCGACTACATCTCGGCGCTCTCCGGCGCGGCAAGTGACACCGTGAGCGTGGTCGACCTCACCTTATCGCAGGACGATTTTCCCATTAGTGGCCAACCACAACGGCAGTGGAACGGACACTTCTCGCTCGGAAAGGGACCTTACGTGACGTACTGAGCCACTCACCGTTCGCCGTACACGTCGGGTACCGATGCGGCGGGACCGGCAGCGCGAGCACGCGCCTTGTCTCTGGTCCGCCGCGACGCCGAGCTCGACGTAGGTCCCCCGCGCGTCGAAGGCTCCCGATCGACCGAGGGCAGGGTTGAAGCGTCGAGAATCGGGAGCGACGGCACGGGATTCGATGCCGCCGCGCTGCGTGCGAGCGCACGCACGGGGCTAGGAGGGGACGGCGATTTTGCTCCGGAGCGCCCGAAGTAGATCGCGCCGACGACGAGCGCGGCTCCTGCCAACAGCGCCCCCATCACCGAGCGGCGCGCCGAGCCTTGCATCGGAACGGTGAGCCGCGATCGCTCGAGGGACGTCGCGTCGAGCGAGGCCGGATTGTCGGCGGGGACGACCGTCGCGGTCGCGATCGAGTCCGCTGGGAGCGATGCGGTTGGGGTTGGACCCGCCACGTGCACGGGAGGCTCTGTCGACGTGACCCCGTCGACGGTCGACAGCACCCGCCGAAGCTCGGCGATGCATGCGCTCGCCGACCCGAAGCGCTCGAGCGGATCGCGATTCACACACCGGGCGAACCAGGCATCGAACTCCGGAGAGGGCTCGAACGCTGCACCGAGAGAACGCACGCGTTCCGACGGCGGGACGATCGGACGCGAGAGGATTTCGCTGAAGACGCGAGCAAACTGCTTTTCGTCTTCGCTCGCCGACAGCCAGTAGACCCGCCCCGTCAAAAGGAAAAAGGCGATGAGCCCCAGCGCCCAGATGTCCGTCTGCGGCGTCACCGATCCCGCCGTTACTTGTTCGAACGCCATGAACAAGGGCGTTCCCTTGAGATCGTGGCTGATCTTCATCGACTCGCTCAACACTTTTGCGAGACCGAAATCGATCACCTTCACGAACGGCGAGCCATCGTCGCGCCGGGTAACGAACAAGTTCTCGGGCTTCAAGTCGCGATGAACGATCGGACGAGACACCCCTTCGCGATCGACGTGGTTGTGAGCACGATCGAGGGCGGACCCGATCTGATCGAAGTAGGCGAGGACGTCCGAGGCGGGCAGCGCGCCGTGCTCCCGAACCATCTCGTCGAGGTGTCGACCACGAAGCAATTCCATAGCCAGAAACGGCGTGCCGCTCTCCGGATCGCGCCCGACGTCGAAGACGCGCACCACGTGGTCGCTGTCGACGCGATTGGAGATCCTCGCTTCGCGCTTGAACGCGTCCAGGGCGTCCTCGCTATCGAGGAGCTGCGTCGCGAGGACTTTCAGGGCGACACGCGCCCCGGTTTCGACCTGTTCCGCCTCGTACACGGCACCGAAGCCGCCCCGCGCGAGGAACTTTTCGATCCGATATCGCCCCGCAAACACCGATCCAGGCTTGAGTGCTGCAGACATGTTTTGAACGACTCGCGCATCGGCATCATGGCCGCTCGTTCCAACCCTGGCAAATGCGGCTGCGGCTCATGGAGGTAGCCTTTGGCGACCGACCGTCTTTCGTGCGATCGTCCGGCCCAGCGTGGCCGGCGGAGCGACCAAGAAGGGGCGGCGAGAAACGACGCCGTCGGTGCTGCGGCAGGCGCTCTTGCGGAAGCTGGGGCAGCGCATCGTCGCGAACGGTGAAGTGGAGTTTCCGTGCGTACCGGCGCTCCTCGAGACGTACATGGCGCGGCTCATCGCACTCTTCGAATCGGTAGGGAAGCCGTTCTCGGACGACGAGTTTCAGAATTTGAAGCGCGCGATGGACACGGTGCTCACGGAGGGGTTTCGACTCTCTCCGCAAGCGCGCGCGGTGGTCGCGTATCGAACGCAAGCGCCGCCGGAGCCGGGCATCGTGTGGCGCGTTCGTCTCGAGGGGCAAACGATGGACGAGATGTACGCGAGCTGGGTCGGCGCGCGGCCGCCGCCGTTGTTCGGCGCGTACCCCGACGCGAAGGTGATGGCGGTGGCCAAATCGCTCGAAGCGCTCGGACCGGTTTCCGTGCTCGACGTCGGCGCCGGTACCGGTCGCAACGCGATCCCACTCGCGCGCGCGGGCTACGCGGTGACGGCGCTCGAACCCGTGCCGGCGTTCGTGGTGGAGCTCCGGAAAGCGGCGGCCGCTGCGGGCGTCTCCGTCGCGGTACTCGAAGGAAGCGCACTCTCGCCGGAGCTTCGGTTGCCCGAAGGCGCGTTCAAGCTCGCGGTGCTCTCCGAGGTCGTCACGCACGCGCGCAATCGCGACGAGATGCTCGCGCTGGTCTCGAACGTCGCCGCAGCGGTCGCGCCCGAGGGTCGCATCTTGTTCAACGCCTTCGTCGCGCTCGAAGGATACAAACCCGATCCCGTCGCTCGCCAAGTGTCGGACATCGCCGGCTCGGCGATCTTCACGCGCGGAGAGCTCGCGGCGCTGACGGAGCGGCTCCCGCTCGACCTCGTCTCCGACGAGAGCGCACACGACTACGAACGAGCGCACCTTCCCGCGGAAGCATGGCCTCCGACGCTGTGGTTCGAAGATTGGGCGCACGGCCGCAACGTGTTCGCGCTTCCGCCCGCAAAAGTACCGCTCGAGCTCCGGTGGCTCGAGTTCCGGCATCGCTGAGCCGCCCCGACGACGGTCACGACGCCCTCGTCCCCACCGCGACGCGAAGCGTCGTAACGCGGGCCCCCAAATCAAAAAATTGCGGCGGAAGTGATGAAGAAATCGCCGAGAAAGTGTTTAGAAAAGAACTTGGACCTTTCTCGCAACAAACAAGAAATATTGTTTCCGATACGAACCTTGGATGACCGACAAGCGTCGTGGATGTTTCCGACTAGGCCTCGTGTGCCTGTGCGCGGCTCTGGGTTTCGCTTTTTTTTGGGGGGCACCCCGCGCGGCCTTTGCCGGCGATGAGTCTGGCGCGGCCGTAGCGAACGACGCCGCAAGAAGCGACGCAGAACGTCGCGCCGATCTCGAGCGCCGCGTCTCGGATCTCGAGGCGTATATCAACAACACGGCGCGCGTCGACGCGGGCACGACGAAGATCCCCGGCCCTGGGCCGGGACACAACGGCTGGATGATGATGAGCGCCGCGCTCGTGCTCTTCATGACCCTGCCGGGGCTCGCACTGTTCTACGGCGGCCTGGTGCGCACGAAGAACGTGCTCTCGGTGATGGCGCAGTGTCTGGCGCTCTCCGGCGTGGTGACGCTCCTCTGGTGGGCGTTCGGTTATTCCGTCGCGTTCTCGCCGGGCACGCCGTTCATGGGCGGATTGAAGTACGCGTTCTTGCACGGCGTCGATTCGCTGCCCAACGCGGACTACGGCGCGTGGGTCTCGCACAACGTGTTTTCGATGTATCAGCTCATGTTCGCGATCATCACGCCGGCGCTCATCGTGGGCGCGATCGCCGAGCGTATGAAATTCAGCGCGCTCCTCCTCTTCACCGTGGGCTGGATGATCGTCGTGTATTTTCCGCTGGCGCACATGGTGTGGGGCATCGACGGCTTCATGAACGGCGTGTGGAACCCGAAAGCGTCGGTGCGCGCCATCGACTTTGCGGGCGGCACGGTCGTGCACATGTCGTCGGGATGGTCGGCGCTGGTACTCGCGCTGGTGGTCGGCAAGCGACTCGGTTTCGGCGAGGCGCACTTCGCGCCGCACAGCCTCGTGCTCACCATGGTCGGCACGGGCATGCTGTGGGTCGGCTGGTACGGTTTCAACGCCGGAAGCGCCGTGGCCGCGGACGGCATTGCCGCGAGCGCGTTCACCGCGACGACGCTCGCCGCGGCCATCGGAGGGCTCGCGTGGGCGGCCATCGAATGGCTCGATCGCGGCAAACCGACGGTGCTCGGCTTCTGCTCGGGCATCGTCGCCGGCCTGGTCGTGATCACGCCCGCCGCGGGATTCGTGAGCCCGTCGAGCGCCGTCGCGATCGGAATTCTCGCGGGCGTCGTGCCATTCTTCGCCGTCACGCGCCTGAAAGCCTGGCTCGGCTACGACGACGCGCTCGATACCTTCGGCGTACACGCCGTGGGCGGGACGCTCGGCGCGTTCGTGACGGGCGTGTTCGCGTCTGCGGACGTGAACGCGAACCTGTCGACGAATTTGAAAGACTTGGTCGGGAAAACCCTGTGGCTCGAGCAATTGAAGGCGATGGGCGTGACGCTCGCGCTGTCCATCTCGGCGACGCTCGTGCTTGCGTATGGTCTCAAAGCGACGCTCGGTCTCCGTCCTTCGGAAGACGAGGAAGAGACGGGGCTCGACCTCAGCGACCACGGCGAAAAGGGCTATCACCCCGAAGGCACGTGACGCCGCTTTCCCGGCCTGCCCGCTCGCGACGCTCAGTTGCCGAGGCGGAGCGAATAGATGCTCGACACGTTGGTTGCGTTCTCGCCGATCGCAAACACGGTGCGCGTGGCCGCGTCGTACACGATCTGGCTTTGCCACCAGTACAAGTCTCCGAGTGCACCGGCGCTGGTCATGGCCGCCGTTGCGGGGTCGATGAGCGTCACGGCCTCGACGGCGCCATCCCAGTGCGCAGCAATCACCTTTCCATCGCTGGTCACACCTCCGAGGAAAAAGTCCTGTACGGAGCCATCGACGACCGCCGATAGCGGCACACTCGTCGTTCGGCCGCTGTCGAGGGCGAGCGAGGTGAGTTGAGTCACCGCGCCGTTGTCCTGACCTGCCGCATACAGCGTGTGCGTCGCGGCATCGTACGTGAGCTGGTGCGCGGCGGTGTAGAGACTCCCGAGCTCACCCTCGTAGGTGGATTCGCCGGTCGTGGGATCGATCAGCACCGCAACCTCTCTCGCGTCCCAGTATCCGCCCACGAGCTTCCCGTCGGCGGTGACGCCTCCGAGCGAGTACTGGGGCTGGCCTCCGTCCAGGTTCGGCAACACGAGATCGACGGCGTGGGACGACCCGGTGTCGAACGACAGCGAATACACGCGAGCGACGCTGTTTTGGTTTTGCCCGATGGCGAACAGGGTGTTCGACGCCGCGTCGTAAACGAGCGCGTCTTGCCACCAGGCGAGATCGCCCAGGTAGCCCATGAACGACACGAGCCCGGTTCCCGGATCGATGAGCGCCGCAGCTTCGACCTTGCCCGTCCAGTACGCTGCCGCGATCTTGCCGTCGCGAGTGACGCCGCCGGCGATGTAGCTCATCAATCCGCCGTCGGGCGAGGCGAACCCGGTCGTCGAAACGCCGCCCCCTATCGAGGCCGGCGGTGACGAAGCGGGTGCGCCACCGGTTCCGCTGCCGACCAGCGACGAGGAGGACCCTCCACCGCCCGAGCCAAACACGCTGATCGCGCCGGTCGAAGGGCCGGCGCTCGTGCACACGCGCTCGACGCACACCAGGCCGGCGCCATGCACCGCGCAATCACGGTCCGTTTCGCAGAGAAAATGCGATTCCCCGCCGACGGAGCTCGCGACTCGCCCTCCGCATCCCGACGCGAGAGCCGCTGCGAAGGTCACCCCGATGAGCCACTTCGAACCCCTCATGAAATCGAGTTTACGCCGAGCGCCGAAACGAGGGGAGATGACCGAATGATCCCTCCCTCCGGCAACGCGCGGCGTTCACGGCAGGCGTGCGCAGCGGAACCCGATCGTCGGGTCGGCTTCGGCGGGAGGCTTCGTCGAGAACGCTTTCGCGCTGAACCCCGAGAGCACCTTCGCGCCT
Source organism: uncultured Polyangiaceae bacterium (assembly GCA_964506835.1). Classification (GTDB taxonomy): domain Bacteria; phylum Myxococcota_A; class Polyangia; order Polyangiales; family Polyangiaceae; genus DASZVB01. The sequence goes on along the minus strand of CAZDNG010000037.1, from coordinate 31,849 downwards.
TCCTTATAGGCGGTATCGTTCCAGCTTCCGCCGTAGGCGAGCCCGAAGAGATTGTCCGGCGCCGTTTCGCAGTCGCCGCAGTTCTTCGACGGCACCTGGTAGAACTTGTCGAGCACCCATTCGCCCACGTTGCCGGAGAGATCGGCCTGACCCCATTTGCCGTTACCCGCGGGCAGCGAGCCGACCGGCAAGATCACCTTCTGATTCGGAACGAAGCAGGCGTTCGAAAACGCGTGCGCGCAGTCCGTGTCGTTCGCGGTGGGCGGCACCGACCACGGATAGAAGCGACCCTCTTTGCCGCCGCCAGCCGCATAGAGCCACTCCGCTTCCGTCGGCAAGAAACCGCCGTCCCAGATGCAGAAAGCGTACGCCCCTGCCCAGGCCACGCTGTCCGCCGGGAATTGATCGTTCCTCGACGGCGGCGCGTTCACCCAAGGATAGTCCACGGTGTCGACCGCCTTGGCCCAATCCGCCGGCGTATGCGGCAACGTGTCGTTCCACGCCGGATCCCAGCCCGTCTCCCATTTGCCGCGCGTCTTCGCGCCTTGCCCGTTGTTCATCTGCGTGTGCTTCCCCGCCCCCGCACTCGGACGAAACCCAGCGTCCCACACCTGCACGAAGCGCTTGAACCGACCGCGCGTCACTTCGAACTTATCCAGCCGAAAATCCGCGACCGTCGTCGACACCCCGCCCGTTTTTCCCGCCACCTTCGCGCTGAACGTGCCGCCCGGCACCGGCAGGCTCGTGCAACAACTCTCCCGGTTCGCGCCGCAAACCAGCGGCGTCGGACGGCAGCTCGCCGGGACGTCTTGCGCATTCATCGCATTCATCGGCGGCGCGGACGCTGACGGTCCATGTGGCCCGCCCAACGCCGGCGGCGCGACGAGTCGCGGTGGCGCGGCAAGCCGTGGCGGCGCGCTCCGCGCCGACGTCACCACGCCGAGCAAGAGGAACGCCGTGCCCGCGGACCAAAGAATGCGTCGACTCATGAACGCTACTTCTCAGATCCCGAGGCGGCACGCGAGCCGAATCCCGAGGGGAACAGCGGTCACGATCTGAAAGGGCGTGAGATAGTGAACGGCGTTGCTCGGGAGGGCGTGTTTGCTCGCTTCAGCGGAGCTGCTCGAGGGGGACCGATCGGTCATCTCGCGCTCGGAGTCGACGGCGCGACCGCAACCCGCGACCCGACCACCGGCGCGGGGTCCTTCGTCGCGTATCTCGGGAGTCTCGACCAGTGGGATGGTCAGTTCGCTACGACGGGCCGAACCGCGCCGTCTACGCATCCGGTCAGGACTCGACTCCGGCGCTGCCTGCATCCCGGTGAACTCCTTCGCCTCGTCGTTGCCTGAGCGCGGCGCCGTGTTCCGGTAGAGGCATCATCTTATCGGGTCACGCGCACGCGGCGTGCATCTCGCTGCTCAGTTCGTCGGGGGCACGTGTGCAGCGCTATGCACACACATGAGGCGACGAGAGCGAGTAGCGTGCGAGCCGTTCGCAGCGTGGGGCCGTCGTAGAGGTCGGTTTGCGGTCATTGCGCTGGAACTCGCAGCTCACATTCGAGCGCCCGGAGGAGTCACATGAAGATCAAACACCTGGGATTCGACACGCAATCACTGCGCCTTCGCGGACGACGCCCACTCGGCATCGCTGCGTCGATCGCCTCGGCGGCGCTCGCCACTCTGGCGCCAACCAGCGCGAACGCGGCGAACAATTCCCCGTACACCAGCGCGCCTTTCAGCTTTACGCAAATCTCGGGTCTCGCGCTCCCCTTCGGCCAGGCGCCGTCGTTTACGCCCAGCGGTAACGTCCTGTCGACACAGCTGGATAGCGCCGGGATCAGCCAGATCTACGTTTCCCCCGCCAACAACGACTCCCCGGGCGCGGAGACGTGCCTCACCTGCACGACGATCAAGGGCCCGAACGGCCTGCCGCAAGAACGTCCGCAGGCGGACTGGATTCTGTTCGAGTCCTACGGTCAGCAGGCGGCAGCGCACGTCGGTAACCCTGGGCTTGGGGGCTTCGGCGGCGATCTGTACGTCATGCATACGGACGGGACCGACGTTAACCGGCTGACCACCAACTCGGACCCGAACCTCGGCGTGCCGTACACCACCGTGACCGGGACGCCGTACGACAACTTCCACGCCTATTGGTCGCCGAACGGCAAGCACGTCGTGTGGACGCACCTCGAGGCCGACGGGCTGCCCGGGGGCGAGAAGTGGGAGATCATGGTCGGCGACTTCACGGTGAACTTCCTCGGCGTCCCGTCGCTCAGCAATGTGCGCGTCGTGGGCCTGCCCTTCGGGGCCTACGAGACGCAGCCTTGGTCGCCCGACGGCAGCGGCTTCATCTTCTTCACCTCCGGCGGTCGCCAATCCCCGTTCACGGCGACGCCGCCCGGGTGGGGCAACTCGCGCATCTTCTTCATGCGCGTCTACTCGGAGCCGACCGACACGGCGCTCACCACGCCGACGGTCACGACGCTGACGGACAACCTCCCGTTCTACACGGAGCAGGCGGTCTTCACTCCGGACATGCAGGCCGTGATCATGATGTCCAACCGAGCTCAGTCGCCCACGGCGTGGACGAGGGAGGTCATGGCCGACGCGCAGACGGTCGGCTTCGATACCGATCAGGTGAACACGGGTGCCACGCAGACGCTGCAATTCGTCACCGACTTCAACGGCTTCACCGTCGCGAGCGACGATTTTATCTCGGACCTCTACATCGTCGACAGCTCGAACATCCTAGCTAGTCCTCGACTGCTGACGCCTAGTCTCCCTCCGGGTAGCATCGTTCCCGAGTTCTATTGGAACGCAAACTACACCGAGCTGATCTCGACCGTCGGAAACGTCAACGGGACCTTCGCGAGCTACACGGGCTCCTTCTCGGGCAGCCTCCCCCATACGCCTCCGTCGTCCACGCCCGCGTGGCTTACCGGAACGGCGCCCGTCTGGACTCGCGTCGGCGCCGCGTTGCTAACGCCGACACAGACGGGGCCCGTGACCAACCTCTCGGTCCCGGTCATAGCGCCGAGCAATCCGGCGCCGGCGCAACCGCACAACGGCACCAACAACGATGTCGCGGTCCAGGCGACTCCCGTCGTCGCTCTCACCTACGGGATACCGTGGCAGACCGATCTCACCACGCTCGGTAACTTGTCGGGCCATACGGATCTCGCGAGCCGCGGACTCAACCGCGTCGGCGGTCTCTGAAAGGTAGCAGGGCTTCCGCGTGAAGCGCGTGGACGAGATCGGTGAGGACTCGTCCGCTTCCCTGCGCTTCGTCATTTCCGCGACGAACCACGACGTCACTTCCCCCCGCCGCCCGCAGCGGCGAGGCGAGCGCCGAACGGCGACTCGCCTCTTGGGGCCCGCCGCGAGGACGGCGTTGGGGGAAAGTCGGCGCCGCTTGGCGGCGACGGATGGGGGCAGATGAAGGATCCGACGCCCCTCGCGTGAATACGCGGGAGGCCAACGGTGTCTCCTTTCTTTCGCAGAGGGCTCTGGGTTGCGGCGCTGGTTTCCGTGTCGCTGCGGGTGTTCGCTGAGGACGCGCCGCTCACGCCGCCCATGGTGCAGAGCAGCACGGAAGTGCCGTATCCGGTCGGCGGTCACGGCGAGGCAAGCGTCGAGCTGGAGCTGGTGATCGACGGCGAAGGGCGCGTGTCGAGCGCGGTGGTGACGGCGGGGGACGAGCCGTTCGCGGAGCGGGCGCGAAGCGCGGCGCTCGAGTGGCGATTTACTCCGGCGATGCGCGGCACGAAGCCGGTTGCGGCGCGCATCCGGGCGCGGGTGAATTTTCACGAGGAGCTCGAGTCGACGCCCGCTCCTTCGAACGCGGGAGGCGCGGCGGCGAGCGCGACCGCTTCGTCGACGGCACAGGTCGAGTCCACGTTAGAGCCGCCGCCGGAGGTGACGGTTCGCGGGATGCGGCACGAGATCGGCGAGGCAACGATTTCTACCGAGGACGTGCGCGAGATGCCAGGGGCGTTCGGCGATTCGTTCCGCGCCATCGAGGCGCTGCCCGGAGTGACGCCGGTCGTGAGCGGGTTACCGTTCTTCTACATTCGCGGCGCGCCGCCGAACGACAATGCGTACTTCGTCGACGGCGTTCGCGTGCCGTTGCTCTTTCACGTCGGCGTCGGCGAGGGGGTGATCCATCCGTCGCTCATCGACCACGTGGACTTCTATCCGGGCGCCGCGCCTGCAGCGTTCGGCCGTTACGCGGGAGCGGCCATTTCAGGAGAGACGCGCGAGCCGGCGCTGGTGCCGCACGGCGAGGTGAACCTCCGGCTCATCGACGCCGGCGCGTTGCTCGAGTCGCCGTTCGACGAGGGCCGAGGCAGCGCGCTCGTCGCCGGACGCTACGGCTACCCGGGTCCGATCCTCGACGCCATCGCTCCGACGTTGCGCCTCGGGTACTGGGACTACCAGGCGCGAGGCACGCTGCGAGTCGGCGACCACGACGCCATCGGCGTGTTCGCGTTCGGGAGCCACGACTACCTCGGCACGGCGGACACGAGAAACGGCGTCGTGGGGCCGATCACGGAACAGCTCGGATCGGACTTTCACCGCGTCGATCTGCGCTACGACCATGCGTGGACCGACGGCCACCTGCGTGTCGCCGCGACGCTCGGCTACGACGTGCAGGGCGGCGCCGGAAACAGCGATGCGGCCGCCGTCACGACGAGCACGAACGAGTCCGCCCGGCTGCGATTCGAGATGGACCAGTCGCTCTCGACGAGCGTTCGCTTCCGCGGCGGCGCGGACGCGCTGCTCGAGCACTACGGCTTCTCGGAAGCGGCACTAGCCCTCGACCCGAACGGACCGCCTCGCGAACAAGTCCCGTCGAGCGCCGATCCACCGCCGACGAACGTCACCTGGGGCGCGTATGCCGACGTGGTCTGGCAGATGTCGCCGCGGGTCGAGCTGGTGCCCGGCGCTCGCTTCGACGTGTTCGATTCGACGCGCACGAGCGCCGCTTCGGGCACGTCGTCGACGATCGTTCCCGCGGTCGATCCGCGGCTCTCGGTACGCATCGAGATGGCGAAGGACGTCGCGTGGCTTTCCAGTCTCGGGCTTTCCCATCAGTACCCGGTGTTGAGGTTGGGAGGGATCCCCGCGCTCATCATTTCCGTTCCCGGTTTTCCCGCGGGCGGCTCCGAGCTGCAGACGGCGGCGCAGGTGAGCGAAGGCGTCGAGGTGCGGTTGCCGGCGGACTTCGTGCTGACGACGACCGGCTTCTTCTCGCACTGGTCAGGCCTCACGGATCTGACGGCCGGCTGTATCCAGATCCAGCCACCGACGACTCCCGCGAACGGCGGTGCGGGTCCCCCACCCACTCCTTACACCTGCCCGAGCGACGCTTCGCTCCACGGCTATGCGTACGGCGTCGAGCTGCTCCTCCGGCGACCGCTCTCGAAGCGTCTCGGCGGCTGGCTGTCGTACACACTATCGCGTTCGACGCGGGAGGAGCACTTCCCGACGTTCTCCGGCACCGACGCGGTGGCCACCGTCGCGAGCGACTACGACCGCACGCACGTGCTGAACGCGGTGCTCTCGTACGATCTCGGCCGCCGCTGGCGCGCGGGCGGCCGCTTCGTGTTCCTCTCGGGCACGCCCTACTCGAACCTGAGCGGAAACGTTCCGATCCCTCCCTACAACGCCTATCGCGACCCTCCGTTTTTCCGGGTGGACGTCCGTCTCGAGAAGCGCTGGCCGCTCGGCAAGGACGGCTTCGTCGCGTTCGTCGTCGAGGGACAAAACGTGACCTTGAGCAAGGAGGTGACTCCCTTCGGACTGAGCTGCCAAGGGACGCAGACGGAGCAAGGGGGGACGACGCAATGCAGCCACTCGAAGATCGGCCCCCTCACGATCCCGAGCATCGGCGCCGAGGCTTCGTTTTGAAAAATTCGATGAAGGGATCTGGAGCGCCGCGCGAAGTAGGATGAGAACCCGTCCATGTTGCGCCGCGGCAAGGCCCCCCGTTTCGCTGCGCTCGCCGCGCTCACCCTGCTTTGCCCGCGGGCGGCGCTCGCGCACGACAGGTCGTGCTCTAGGTTGGATGTGCACGCGGACGCCGCCGTCGCGGCGCGGTGGCCGGCGTTGACCGATCGGGTTCGAACCGCGTTCGACGAACGTGGCGACGTGGACCAGTGCGCTCGCGTGGCGCTCCGCGAGCGCAGCGGCGCGATCGACGTGACCGTCGCGCTACCGGACGGCCGCGCGGCGTCGCGAACGGTGCCGCCCGGCGACGTCGTGCCGACGCTCGAGGCGCTGCTCCTTCTTCCGGAGCGGAGCGAAGACGGCGAAGGCGAAAGCGCGGACGCACCGGCGGCGTCCTTGCCGACGCCGGCAAAGCCAGCGTCACGGGAGTCATCGCCCGCTCCTGAGTCGGTAGCGCCGCCCGCGCCGAGCTCCGCCGTCGCGACGCCAACTCCGCGGCGCGTCGCGATCGAACCGGAGCACGACGCGGGGCCTTCGAATCCGGACGCGAAGCGGCTCGGCATCGAGCTGTCCGTCGTGACCGGCGCGCGCGTCGGTGACGGGCAGAAGAGCCTCGGCGCCGGCTTGCTCTCGTTTCTGGATTTCTCCGGGTGGCTCGTCGGTTGCGAGGGACGCGCCGACCGCAACAAGACCCTCTCGGACGAACGAGACGGCGGTGCGTTCGAGTTCGCGGTGCTCGCCGGACGTCGCTTGCGCCTCGGGGGCGTCGCGCTCGACTTCAGCGCGGGCCCAGCAGCCGCGTTCCAGGGCACGACGACTTTCGAGACGCGCCCCGCCACCGGACCGCCGACGTCCGAGTCGACGTCGAGCATCGCGCCGCGTCTGCTACTCGGCACTCGCCTCGATGTCGCCGCGCGCTCGACCGTGCGTGCGTTCGTCGGCATCGACGGGGAGCTCGGGCCGCACCGCGTCGGGAGCACCGACATTCCGAACGCACCGCGGTTGCCCCTGTGGACGCTCGGTCTCTCGCTCGGCCTGACGGTGGGGACGTGATGGCTCCGCCAAACGCACCCCCGAAGCGCGCGCGACTCGAGGAGCGCCAGGCGACCGACGCGCACTTGCTCGGCCGGATCGCGCACGGGGAAATCGACGCGCTCGGTCTCCTCTACGATCGCCATCGCGCCGGTGTCCGTCGCTTCGTCGCGCGCCCGACGTCGGACGCCGAGGACGTGGACGATCTCGTGCACGCGACGTTCCTCGAGGCCGCAAAGAGCGCCGGCCGCTACGACGGACGACCGTCGTGCCGCTCGTGGTTGATCGGCATCGCCGTCCACCTGCTCCGCCGCCGGCGCCAGTCGTTCGGGCGCTTCGTCGCCGTGCTCGCGTCGTTCCGTCACTCGCTCGTCGTCGCGTCGGATCCTCGCGCGGCACTGCAAGCGCGAAGAGACGTCGGTCGGGCGCTCGCGAAGCTCAGCGAGGTCAAGCGCATCACGCTGCTCATGGCCGAGGTCGAGGGGATGACGTGCGAAGAGATTGCGGTCGCGACGGAGGTGCCCATCGGTACCGTCTGGACGCGACTCCACGCGGCGCGCCGCGAGCTCCGCCGCGCGATGAGCGACGGGGACGAGCCATGAGCGCCTGCCCCCGGCTCTTCGAGGCGGAAGCCCTGCGCGACGGCCGGCTCACCGGCGCCGAGCGAGCGAGCTTCGAAGGGCACCTTTCGCGTTGCAACGCCTGTTCCCGCGAAGTGCGAGCGCTCGACGAACTGAGGCGAGCGCTCCGCGACGCGCCCTCGAGCGAACCGGACGACGTCCAGGCGCGGCGCGAGCGCGTTCGCCTGCTCGCCGCGTTCGACGGCGAGCTCGTCGGGCCGGAGCGGCGCGCGTTTCCCCGCGCCTTCGTCTGGTCGGGCGCGGCGCTCGCGGTGCTCGTCGCGTGTGTCTTCGCTTTCCGTCTGTGGAGGGCAAAGCCGCCGGTGCGCGCAGCGAGCGCCTCCGTTCGCGCGGACGGCGAAGCGTCGTGGTCGAAGAGCGTCGATGGAAACCGCGAGAAAGTCGTGCTGGAACGCGGCACGCTGTCGATCCACGTCGAACATTCGCCGGAGCGCGGCCCGCTCGTCGTGTCGCTACCCGACGGCACGCTGGAAGACGTCGGCACGACCTTCACCGTCGCCGTCGAGGACGGACACACCGAGCGCGTGAGCGTCAGCGAAGGCCGCGTCGTTCTACGACTCCACGACACGCCACCCATCTCCGTGGGCCCGGGCGAGTCGTGGAACTGGAGCTCACCGACTCCGACTCCGGGCGCGAGCACGGCGTCATCGGCTTCAGCTCAGAGCGCGACGCCCCCGGGTCCGGCCGCTCCCCTCGACTCGAGCGCGACGCCGTCGACTCCGGCTGCTCCGGTCGACTCCAGCGCGGCGCGTCTCGAATCGGCGCCTCGACCGAGCGCGCTCGCGCCGGCAGCGCCCGAAGCGTCCTCGGCGTTCCGCGCCGCGATGGACGCGCTCGGTCACGGCGAGTACGGCAGAGCCGCGACGCTGCTCGAGGGCTTCCTCGAAAAATACCCGCGCGAAGCTCGCGCCGAAGACGCGACTTATTCGCGCGTGGTCGCCCTCCAGAAACTCGGCGAAGCGACCGCGATGAAGCGGGAAGCCGCCCAATACCTCGCGCGCTACCCGAGCGGCTTTCGTCGAGCGGAAGTCGAAGCGCTCCTGCGCTGACGCAGCGTCGAGTCATCGCGGCGCGGGCGTCGCGTCGAACAATTGCCTATGGAACCCGAAAGTCCCCAGGCAGAAGGTGCGCTCGTGTTGTTCGTGCGAGCTTGGGGACACCGGCGCGAGATCGTTCTGTCATGGGTCGGCTTCGCAGGACTGGTTCTACTCTGCCCGGCATGTTCGTCGACGTCGACTGTCTACCAAGCGAACACGTCGTGCTGTACGGGGCCCGAAGTTCAGGACCCCACGAACCAGGATCCGCACGAAGCCGACCGCGTCGCGTGCATCTTCGGAAAAGGGGATCTTCCCGAAAAGTCCGTCTCCGGGGACATCCCCGGCTTGCGGCAGAACGTCCGGCACGTCTTCGTCATCATGATGGAGAACCGGAGTTTCGATCACTACTTCGGAGCACTGAGCCAAACGGTGCCAAAGGTGGACGGGAAGACGGACGAAACGAATCCCGGTCCCGACGGAGGCACCGTCTCTCAGTATCACGCAAGTCACCTATGTCTGACGGACACGAGTCACGAATGGCTCGCCGCGCACGAACAGTTCGATGGGGGAAAGATGGACGGGTTCGTGGCGTCGTCCGGCTCCAGGCTGCCGATGGCGTACTACGACGCGAGTGACATTCCGTTCTACTACTACCTGGCGGAAAACTTCGCTATCGGCGATCGGCACTTTGCATCGGTGATGGGGCCGACATGGCCGAACCACTTCTTTTTCTGGGACGGCACGTCGTGTGGTTTTGCCGAAGACGAAGAGACGAACCTCGACGTCGATCCGGGATGCGGCCTCTCGCAAAATTCCATTTTCCGCGTGCTCGGCGACGATCTCGGCGTTTACGACAATTCCAGCGACCTCGCCGTGGTCGCGCTGAGCGGCGAGCGTGTCGCACCCATCTATTCGATCTCCGACTTCGAGCAGGCGGCGGCGAAAGAAACGGACGCGACGACCGCGCTTCCGAAGGTGGTGTTCATCGGTGCGACCGACAAGAACATCGACATTGCGCCGCTGGGCATTCACCTCGCGGAAGACGACGATCATCCACCCTCGAACATCCAGGACGGACAGGCGTTCACCCACCGCATCGTGGGTGATCTCACGTCCAATGTGCCGCTCTGGAAGTCCAGCGTGCTGTTCATCACGTACGACGAGCACGGTGGCTTCTACGATCACGTGCAACCGCCGCTGGCGTGCCCGCCAGAAATTCTGCCGGACGGAGGACAAACGGTCGACGAAGCCCAATTCGGCCGGCTCGGGTTTCGGGTGCCCCTTCTCGTCGTGTCGCCTTTCGTCAAGCGCAACTACGTGAGCCACTTCATCACCGACCACACGAGCATTCTGCGCTTCATCGAGACCTGGCTCGACAAGGGCGCCTTCAGTCGCCGCGATGCCAACGCTTGGGCCATGCTCGATTACTTCGACTTCGCGGCTCCGGACTACGACGTGCCGGTTTTCACGGCTGACGCTTCGCCGACTCCGGCCGGGTTGGCGGATTGCGCGCTGCAGTCGAACGGATGGAGCAATTGAACCGTTTGCTCGCGTTTTGGTGCGTCGTTGCGGTGTCCTCCGCCGTGGGCTGCGCCGCGTCGAATACGTCCAGCAGCAACGATCTTGCGACGCATCCTCCTGTGGCGGACGCGGCCACTTTCGTCTGCTCGCGAGCCACGACGATCACGTCGACGGCCGGCACTTGTAATTTGGGATGGACGTGCCCCGACGGGGGAACGTTTTCGTACGTCTGCTTCAACGAACCGGATGCACACGGGTGCGGATGCCTGTCCGGCGATCGGTTCACCGACGCCTCGTCGCCGAGCACGAGCGCTTGCAGCGACGAGGGAGCGCTCGTCCAAGCCGCACGCCGCACTTGCGGATGGAATTTCCGGTGACTGGCTCCACTATCCTACGGTCGCTGACTGTGCTCTCTGCGGCGCTCGCGCTCGCGAGCAACTGCAACACGACGGTCGTGCAGAGCGATTGTTGGACGCACGAGGGGTTCGACGCGGCGGCGTTCACCTGTTCGCCTTCGATGGATAGAGAGCCCGACGACTCGTTCGCGACCGCAAACCAGGCGGGCACCTTGCCCTGCGGAAGCAACGGCACGTTGAACGGGACCCTCGGCGAAAACGACGTCGACGTGTTTCGCTTGACGGGCTCGGCGTGTGACGACGCCAAACCTCGGGCCTCCTGGACGAATTCCGACGGCCGGCTTTGCCTCTTCTGGGGCTGTTTGACCGGTGAAACGACGTTCAAAGGGTGCAATCCCGGGGCGACCGCGATGCACTTCGGGGACGGGATCTTCGGATGCTGCATCGACGGATCCGGCGCCGTCGAACTTTCGAGCTCGTGTCCGAGTGTGCTCGATACGGCAATCGAGGCCTGGGTCGTGGTCGATCGTTCGAATGGGTCGAAATGCGAGGACTACTCGGTCACGTTCGGGAATTGACGTGGCAGCGCCTCTTCCAGCTACAGCGACAGCGACGGAGGCGTGACGAGAAACGAGGTGACTTGCGCCAAAGAGCTCGTGGGAAGGACCAGGCTGAGCTCGTAACTTGCGGGTGCGACGCTCGGCTCGCCCGTCACCGGCGTGAGCGCGACGATGAGTCGCGATCCCGCGGCGGGCTCTCTAAAGTCGTCACCGTTGTTGGCGAGGATCTGGTCTCCCGTGAAACGCACCGTGACCGTTCGCGCGTTCTGGCCGCACAGCGTGCGCTGGATCTGGAGGGTCAGATCCACGTAGTACTGGCTGGGATCCATCGGCCACGCTACTCGAGCGCCCACGGAAGTCACCGTTGCCACCGCGACGAGCCGGCTCGCGACCACCTGCTGGTACACGGCTCGGTTAGTCAGAAATGTATTCAGACTGCTGATGTCGGCCACCGCGTTGGGGTATTGCGACAGATTCAGGTAATCGAAGCTGGAGACACTCGTGCACGTGGGGCTTCCAGTGATGCCGGAGTGTGGAAAGATCACGATCTGTTCCCCCACCGAGAAACTGGAGCTTCCCGAATTGGGGCCCTCCAGCCCGAAGATGTCTCCAGGTTTGTACCCTAGATTGAACAGGTCCTGATCGACGCGAGCGGCGAGGGCGTTCGCCGTCGTGGGAGTGCCGCATCCCGAAGGCCAAGAGCCGACGGCTTGGATCGTGACGAGATTTGAAAAAAGCGGCTCGGTCCATCGAAAGTGGCCCAGACTTACGCCGTAGTTGCCCATCCACTGATCGATATCGCTCGGATAGGCGCCGAGAGAGAGCGTCGCGGGCGGGCCGCCGCATGCCGGGAGCGTGCGCGCGTCACCGAGGCCAGCATCGGTAGCGTCAGCACCACTTGCGTCCGACAATGCATGCGCGTCGCCGCGGCGTCCGTCAGATCCGTCCGAAATGTCGGCGTCCGGGTTGCTGCGGTCGTCCGCCTGACAGATCCCCCGAACGCAGGAGAATGCCCCCCCGTCGTGAACGCATTCCGAGTCCGTCCGGCACGTGATGAAGTGCGTCTCGCCGTCGTTGCCCCGGTTCGCTTGCGTGCTGCAACCGACGAAGGCGAGAAACGCGAATGCCCAGAGCCCTTGACGCGCCCGAATCAGCGTGTGGATCACTTGTCCTCTCCCTCGGCAACGTACTGACCCCCGTAAACGACGACGCGGTACGCGGACGGCTCGGACTCTCGAGCCTGATTGTAGGCGAGCACTTCCTTCCGGAGCTGGCTGTACTCGGAGCGAAATCGCGACAGAGCGCCGCGCACGCGATCTTCCAGCGGATGTCCTGGCCAGACCTCGAAGGTGTAGGTGCTGCCGCCGATCGAGTCGTCGGGTGAAGAGTGCCGGCGGAGCGCGAGCTTCCGACAGACCGTGTTCACCATCGCGTGGTACTGATCGAACACTGCGGTCTCCCATCCGAGCTCGGCACCCAGCGGCACCACGAGGCTTTGAGCCCGGTAGCGCGCGCCATCCGCGTGCTCTTCGCGGACGACGCGACCGGCGGCAAGAAGCCGTTCGAGTGCCGCTTCGACGTCGCCCGATCGAACGCCGTCCGTTCGTTCGAGCGCTTCGCGGGCCGTTGCTCCACCGTGGAAGATCCTTGCCCACAAGAGCTCGTCGAGCCTTCCGTTGCCGTGTACGCGAATCTGTCCGAGCTCGGCGTCCGTCGCGGCGCGCAGCATCGAATCGCTGCTGGTTCCGGTGACGAACACCAGGCCGCTTTCCGTCAAGTCGTGGAGCACGCCGCGCACCAGCGATTCGTCGTCCCGGCGGAAGCGGGCCACGACCTCGGAGCGGCTCACGATGTCGCGCTCCCGGATGGCGGAGTAGACCGCTTCCCACAGCGAGCGGCCTTCCTCGGTGGTGCTCTCCTGCAGTCTTCGGACCTTTCGGATGTACGCCCGGACGGCCATGCCGAACATGTCGGCGCTCACCTTGCGGCTCAAGCCCTGGGCCTCGAGCTCGCGCGCCAGGTCGAGAAACACCTGGTTGGCGAGGTGCGCGACCGGAGCCCGAATCCCGCCGCTAGTCGCCAGCTGTGCGATGAGCACCGTCGTTTGGCGGACGATCGCGTCGATCAGCGCCTGAACATTCATCCGAGAAAGGACCAATAGCAGTCCCTGAGCCACCGAGGAGATGACCTTTCGGTCAGATCCACCTGAACCCGCGTCCTCCCGCTATCGTCGGGTTGCCGAGCCTACTGACGAGCGGGTTGCCGGCAGCGCGAACGGAGCCGTTGGGTTCATGACGAGTCGAGCGCCGCTCGCGAGGGTGCTCCCGACCAACACCCCACCCGCGAAATACGCTCCGCTGTCGGAGGCCGGTAGAATGTCGTAGGTCGCGTCGTGGGTGTACGGCACGGCGCGAGCAGCGACGATCTCGACGCCGTCCAGTGAGTCGCCCGCCTGGAGTCCGCCGAAGCTACGCCCGTCCGCGGTGGGATGGCCCGGGCTGATCTCGAGCACCGAACCGGTGGCGAGCTCGATCCGCATCACGGAATGACGGCTCACCGGCGTTCGCGTGGCTCGAGCAATGGGGACGATCGCGATCGCGTCGTGATCGACGCTGTATACCAGATCCCCCTCGGACAAGTCCGCGATGCGCCGCTCGCCCTCGGGTGTCGCGATCGACGTGTCGGGGCTCGCGCAAACCACGTAATACTGACAGACCAGACCGTTCGGCGGGCTCACGATGCACGTTTCCCTCGGACACACCGCGGACGCGCACGAGCAATCGAGGGTAGTTCCAGCGCACGGGTTCTTGCTGCAGCCCCAGTTCGTCGAACTCGATTGTGGAGGACTCCCCAAGCGTTCATAGGTGACACAGAGTTCGTCGAGTGGACACTGAAGACCATCCGACCCACAAGGCTGGGTCGGACATTCACCGGAACAAGAGACCGAGCCATCGACGCGGCCCGCGTCCGGCGGCGTGATGTGTCCCGTCGACCCGTCGCGGAGCGCGACCCCGCCCGAACCCACGGAGCCGCCCGAACCAACAGAGCCGCCCGAACCAACAGAGCCGCCCGAACCAATAGAGCCGCCCGAACCCACGGAGCCGCCTTCGCTCTGCCCACCGCTTCCAGAAGCAGCTCCGGCGCCCGCCGCGCTGCCCGTGCCGGCGTCAGAATGGTTCCCGACGCTCGCGCCGGACGAGCTGCACCCCGTCGTCGCCAGAAGGACGATAGCCGTAGCGATGGACCCGAGCTTCACGGCGTCGCCGTGAAGCACCGTTCGTGCCGGCGACCTTTTTGGGGCGAAGGCGACCGATTTCCTGATCCAACGCCGCCGCGGGTCGCGATGGCCAACGTGCGTTGGCACACAGTGCGCCAGGTTCGGGTGGACTCGCGCGCCAAACAGCCGTGCCGACGCGCCTCCGCAGAAGTTGGTTCAGGAAAGCCCCAGGCACAAATCAGAGCTCCGAGAATCGCGCGACGCTCGCGCGAGCGCACGGAGCGGCGGTGAGCGATGCCCACCGCCGCCTCCACTCCTTCGTTCAATGCACGGAGACGAAGCTGACGACGCCGGTCCCGACGAGATCGGCGCTCGGGCTCACGTTGTGCGAACCACTCGTACGCGACGTCGCGAGCAGCGCCGCGAGGTCGACGAGCGCAACGTAGGTGCGCGCGTCGTTGGAGATGACGGCGAGCGACTTACCCGTATTCGGACTCTGGTAGGCCGTGACCGTGTGCGGATCGAGACCCATCTGCCACGCGGCGCCGCTCGGATCGTTCGGCATGTTGACGGCCGCGTAGTCGATGATCTGGGGCGTGCCCGTCCCCGACGTGGCGGGCAGTTGAATGACGCCAAAGCCAGCGCCGCCGAACTCGCCGGTGACGACGCCGAGGTGTGACCCCGGCGCGACGGCGATGCCGTTCGTCCCGGCGCTGAACGAGGCAAATTCCGGCATGGTTTGCGTGGTGGTAGGAGCGGACCACGTGGAAGCAGACGTCGTCCTCTGCGTCAGATCGACGAGCACCACGTTCCCGGTAAACTCCACGGACGCGAGAGCGATGCCCGTCGAGCAATCTTCGGCCGCGGAATCGAGCTCGCCGCCCACGGCATCGTTGAATACCGCGGACGTCGTGGTGTCGAAGAGCTGGTAGTTGCCCTGCTCGTTCGGCGAGAGCACGAGGTTCAGCTGAGGGTCGAATAGGACGTTCTCGGAAGTAGAAGCGCCGCCTCCGATGGGCGTGGCAAAGGTGTTGGCGGAGAGATCGAGGAACTGAAAGCCACCCGGCCCACCCGAGGCCAGCCCTTCGACGACGATGGCGCGGTCGTTTGCCGCATCGATTGCGACGCCGCAGTTCTTGCACGATCCGCCCGAGAAGCCTTGGGCCGCCGTCGCACCGGAGGTCAACGTCGCCGTCAGCGTCGTCCCCTGAATGAGATAAACGTCGTTGTTGTTCGCGGTGCACACGATCTCGCCGGTGCTCGAGTTGCTCGCGCACGAGTTCACGGGGTTCGGCGTCGCGATCTCGGCGCGCGGCCCCGTTCCCTCGAGCGGCACCACCTGAACGCCGGTCGCCGTCTCCTCCCAGCTCCCGTTGGGTACGTACGCAATGACCGAACCCCCGCTGGTTCCGGCCGGCGGTAGCAGCACCGTGAGCGAACTCGTCGGCACGCACGAGGCGGCGACCGCCTTCGCGACGCAGGTTCCTTCCTGACAGACATCATCCCCGCCACAGGCCGTGCCGCACGCTCCGCAATTTTCGGCGTCCGATTGTGTAACGGTGCACGCTCCCGAGCAGAACGTCTCCCCGGACGGACAAGGGGAAGCGCACACACCCGCGGTGCAGATCAAGCCCGTGGCGCACGCGACGCCGCATGCACCGCAGTTATCGACGTCGGCTTGAAGATCGACGCAGGCGGTGCTGCCACCGCAGCGTGTTTGGCCCGAGGGACACGGCGCGACGCACGCGCCGGCCAGACAGCTATCGCCGGCCGGGCAAGCATTGCCGCACGCGCCGCAGTTGGCCGCGTCGGCTTGGAGATCGGCGCAAGTCGTGCCTGCGCAGAGCGTTTGCCCCGAAGAACACGGGGCGACGCACACTCCCGCGTTGCACGTGTCGCCGGTCGGACACGCATTCGCACAGCTCCCGCAGTGCGCCGGATCGGTTTGGAAGCTCGTGCACACGGCCGCCTTGCCCGTCGCGCCGAGACAGCAGTTGCTCGCGCCGGCCGTGCAGACGGCGCCACCTTCCTTCTTCACTTCCGACAAGTCGTCGGCCTCGACGCTTGCATACTTGACGCTCTTCGTCTTGGTTCCGACGATTTCGCACACGAACGTCTTCTTGTCGTCGTCGCCGCCCTTGCCGTCGTCGCCGCCCTTGCCGTCGTCGCCGCCCTTGCCACCGCTGTGGGCACCGCCGCTCGCACCGCCGCACGACCCGCTCGCGCCGCCTTTCGACGGAGCCGCGCTCGACAACGCCGACGAGGTCGACCCGATGTCCGGAGTACGCGAATCGGCGCCGCTGCACCCGATGAGAAATCCGGGCAGAAGCGGCGCGCCGATGAGAATCCCCCAAGCCCCGCGAAGCGCGGGAAAGCGTCGGCCGCTCCCCGTCGAATGGATACGAGAAATCATGAATATACCTCTCCCTTGCTGTCCCAACGTTTGCACCCATGGGTTCCCGCCCCGAGCTTCGCGCAACGCGATTCGAGCGCGAGCGATCTCGTAGGCAGCCCTTGCAGTGCGTTCCCCGGCTACGGGAGAGCTAGTAACACATCGTGTGCGTTTCTCGTTGTACGACGTTGCGTTTTTGGTCGTGTGACACATGACACGATGGAGTTGTCTTCGTCACAAAAAGGACGCAACGCGCGGGCATCACGATGAATACGGAATGCGGAAGCGGCGCGGTCGCCGATCGCGCTCGGGCTCTGCCGCAAAGATGACTAGACGACGTGTAGCCTCGCCGCGCATATCGTTACCCGGCGAGCAGAGGAGCCCTGAAGATCCCCCGATGCCGTGTGAGATCCCCTTCGAGGCCGTTTTCCTCGCCTCAACTGCAGGGTTGCGCCATCTATGGATCTACGTCGCGCACAGGATCACCCCGGAAAACCTTGAATCCGAAGTGGGACCGATGGCGTCGAGGGCTTTCCATCCCAGCACCACACGGCGCCCGTCGCCGTGACTGCGCACCCGAACTCGTATCCGACGGAAACACCGACCACCGCGGACGACAGATTGGACACCAGCACGGGCGCGGCGCTCGGTGTGGTGGAATCGTTGCCGAGCTGACCATCGCCGTTTTGGCCCCAGCACTTGACGGCGCCTCCTACTACCGCACAAGCAGAGTCGTAGCCGACGGAGACGTCGGTCACATCGGTCGAAAGCCCCATCACCGGCCCCGGAACCGTGCTGGCGCCAAATCCGTTCGAACCCCAGCACTGAAGGCCCCCGGTCACCACCGCACACGCGTAGTGGGCCCCGACGGAGACCGCAGTAGCTCCGCTGGCGATACCCGTCACCGGAACAGGCTCGGTGCTCGCCATCATCGAACCGTTCCCGAGCTGGCCCGATTCGTTCGAACCCCAGCACTCGACGCCGCCGCCGACCGTGAGTGCGCACGCCGAGGTGTAACCTACGGCGACCGAGGCAACCTTGTCGGTGAAGCCCTTCAGTTCGACGGGGATGAGGCTGCTAGGGGCATTGGTTCCATTGCCAAGCAGTCCCCCCGCATTGCTACCCCAGCACCAAACGTTGCCGTCTGTGGCTACCGCGCAAGCCGAGTTGTTCATCCCGGCGGACACCGATCTCACGCCGCTCGACAACGTTGACACCGGATCAGGAACGGTCGCTACGGCGGTCGTGCCGATGCCGATCTGGCCCGAGCTATTGTCGTTGCCCCAACACCAAACCGCGCCGGCCTTCGTGACTGCACAAGCGAAGTAAGTCTGGTAGTTGTAACCGATGAGACCACCTCCAACGGAGACCGCGCTGGCGTTTCCCGTGAGCGCCGACAGGGTGTTCGGGGCGTTGATTCCGTTCCAGCAGACGATGTCTCCGTTCGATCGAAGCGCGCATGCGTTGCTGGGCTCCCCTTGCCCAGAAATGTTCGCAACGCCGGACGAGACAGAGGTGGCCGGGTACGTCATCGCACCCGCGGGAGGGCTCGAGTCGCCCCCTATGCCCTCACTCCCAGCAACGCCTCCCGAACCTCCGCCCGAGGGATTTCCGCCGGAACCGCTTCCGTTGCCGCCCGTCGCCGGTTCAGCGTCCGAACCATTGCCGTTCGGCGGGGAACCGCAATCCAAAGAACAGGTAGCCTTCGTCTCATTGGCGTCGCAGGTGCCGTTCCCACAACCGGAGGGGCAATTCGTCCGGCATTGGATCGTATCCTTCGATTGAATCTCGATCCCGCATGGGCAATTCGGACCAGTCGGCACGCAAACGATCGAACATGAACCACTACTCGAGCAAGTGGCTCCGAGCTCGTCGGAGTTGCTTTTGGGGACGTACTTCCCGTCTGCCCCGCACGAACCATTCTCGTTGCTTACAACTTGGGGATCGGTCCCGACCGGACAAAGGGAAGCAGCAATCTTTCCACAGTCCTCGATCGAGTGATCGTTGACGCAGCTGACGCTAGCGCACACACACGCGATCGAGCAGATGGTGAAGAAGCGAAGGCCAAGAGAGTTTGCGGACGACATTTGGAACCACCCCGTGCTCGTGCGATCAACCGCTCGACGTTTCTACAGACACTGGCGAGCGCCGCCAAGCGATTCTCGGCAGCCTTGCCCCTGCGATCCATCCATGAGTCGGTGAAGCATTTCCGGAGGTCTGTTTCCGATATTCGTATGCGGCGCGAGCTTCCGAGAAATGTGCGAAATCCGACGGCCCAGGGCAACGGCGTCCCCTGTTGCTGGTTGCACGGCCAATCGCAAGCTCCGACCCATCGACGTACGCGGGCGCCGGATCATTCAGGAGGATGATGAACCATTCACGTTCCAGAACGCGCGCCGATCCAACTTCCGCGGTTGATCGGCCCGCGAGTTCGAGCGAGCCTCGCTGAAGTCGAGGTAAGGTGGATCGGGAAGGTCTGAGATCGCGCTCGTGAAGCGCAGTGAGGGGTGGGTCGATGAACTGGTGGGCGAAAAACTCCGAAGGCTGTTCGAGGGGCGCGAGGCTTGCGGTGATCGGTATGATGCCGTTGTTCGCGAACGTGACGGGGTGCGGAGGTTCAAATCCAGACGCCAAAACGGAGGGGCCCTCCGCGGCGGCACGCCACGTGAGCATCTACGTCGTTCCCCCGGACGACCCCAAGGCGAATCCGTTTCGTGACCTCTTGAACGAGCACTTCGGGAAGCTGGGCTACTCCGTAGCCGAATCCCTGACGGACGCCGATGTCGACGTGAGCATGAGCTTCACCGTGCAGCCACACAAGGAGGGCTTCCACCTCGGGCCGCCTCACCCCATGGTAGACATCCACGTCGCACTCCTCGCAGAAGGGGACGGCGAAGAGATCGGCAAGGCGACGGGGGACTTCGTCTTCGGCCAAACTCCCCCGCCGGAGGATGTAGACGCGCTGTGCTCCTCGACGCTCTCCGGGCCACGCTTCGAGGCGTTCGCGTCGAGACTCGCCACGGCGCCGGGGGCGCTCGGATCGGTTCTCCCGTTGCCGAGCGAACTAGCGGAATGTGATGGCGACGAATGCACGAAGGGCAACCCCGGAACGTGGATATTCCACGGAACGACGGGAGTTTCGCATCAACCGCACGGTGCCGTCGCTGACCTCGTGATCAAGCGATTCGATCCCGACGATATCGTCATCCGACGCGTGGATCGGGCGAACTCCGCGATAGCGGGCTTGACCGCCGTGTACACCGGCAAGATGAGGGATGGTCGTATTTCCGGCGCATTCATCGCCACCTGGCCCGGCCATATCCAATCCATGAAGGGAACGTGGTTCGCGACCGTGCCCGTCACCAATTGCGACGGGCTGAGCGAGCCGGGCGCTCAAGACTACATCGAGACCGCAGGAATGGCGCTGCGCTTCCAGCATCTCCCCGAGGCGTTGAAGTGCTTTTTGGGCGCGGCAAATCTTGGAAACGCCCAGGGAAGAGTTGTCGCCGGAATCATGTACCGGGACGGCATAGGCACGGCGGCGGAGCCTGCGAAAGCGTTGGAGTTGATCAAGCAGAGTGCCGTCGAGGGTGAGTACAACGCCCAGGTAGCGCTCGCACAGATGTACGAGACTGGTGTGGGAACCGCGGCCGACCCCGATCAGGCGAAACTTTGGAAGGAGCGTGCGATGGAGAACCCGAGCTACGTTGCGGTGCAGAAGGCCGCCGAACAGCAAAAAGCGAACCAGCAGATGATGTTCATGGGTCTCGCCGCGCTCGCCGAAGCGTTCGCCGCGCCGCGCGTCTACGTCGCCGGCTCACTGCTCTGATCGACTCGGTCGGAGGGCTGCGTCGAGGTAGTAATACCGACAGACGAGCTCGCTCGGCGGGGTGCCCGCCGTATGGAGCTAGCCGGCGCCGTGCAGCCAGTTCTCCGTCTTCAATTCGCGAACCCGCGCAAAGTGCTTCGTATTGTTCGTGACGAGCGTCACGCCGAGGGACACCGCGTGGGCTGCGATCAGGGTATCGAAGATTCCGATGGGATTGCCCTTCGACTCGAGAGCGGCGCACACGCGCCCGAACGCGCCGGCTGCTGCCGAATCGAACGGCACCACGTCGATCGTCGCCGTGAAAACGTCGATGAGTCGATGCAGTCGCTTCGAGCGCCGCTTTTCGGCACCGAAGCGGAGCTCTGAAAGCGAGAGCGCACTCATGCAAACCTCTGAAGGAGCGTGAGCCGTTAGGTTTTCGGCGACTCGGCCCTCATCCCGAAGCACGAAGCTGATCGCGTCCGTATCGAGCATGAACCGTCGGTTCATTCAAACGGGTTCCGCGGCTTCTCGCCTCGCTTCCCCGTCGGTCGCGGAATCGGCTCCCGCCAAGCGCCGATGCAGGAAAGGAACTCCGACGACCACGCGTCCACCGGCTCGAGAATGACTTTGTTGCCGACCTTCCGAACGAGGACGTCCCGCTGGTCGTCAGGAAATCGGCAATCCTTCGGCAGCCGCACCGCCTGGCTACCCCCGTTCCTGAAGAGCTTCGCGCGTTCCGACATCGAGCAAAGTATATACACGAGTATCGACGTCGGCAACCCGCGTCGACACCGCGCCTCGCGCGCCGCTCGAAGGCTTCGCCTCCGACGCCGTGACCGGGCTGTTTGACGACGGGGACGCGTCGGTCGATGCTGGTCTCGATGAGCATCTTGTTTTCGTCCACGCGAGGCGCGGGACACTTGCAGCCGCTCCTGCCTTACGCGCGGGCGCTCGTCGCCCGCAACCACGAGGTCGCGGTGGCGGCGCCCCCAGAGGTGGGCGAGGCGCTCGGGAGCGCAGGGCTCCGGCACGCTCCGTTCGATCATCCGGGCGACGTCGCACTCGCGCCGATCTGGGCGCGGTTGCACGGCGTGTCGGACGATGCGGCGATGGCCATCGCCGCGAGCGAGATCTTCGCCGGCGCGCGTGTCGGTTGGCTCGCAGATGCGCCCTCCATTTCGCGCGCGCGTGGTCGAAGACGCTCCGAGCTCCGCGCCCGCCGTCTGGGCGCCGACCGGTGACCCGCGCCCGCTCGTCTACATCACGTTTGGAACCCTCGCCGGAGGCATCGCACACATCCGCTCGATTTACCGCACCTCGCTCGACGCCGTCGCAGACCTGCCCGTGCGCGTGCTGCTCACGACGGGCCGCGGCGTCGACGCCGATGCACTCGGCGCGATCCCCGCGAACGTCCACGTCGAAGCGTGGATCCCTCAACGCGACGTGTGGCCGCACGTCGCAGCGCTCGTCTGTCACGGTGGCTCCGGAACCCTCCTCGGTGGACTCGCTGCCGGCGTGCCCATGGTCGTCGTCCCCTTCGGCGCGGATCAGCCGCACAACGCGCGGCTCGTTACCCAAGCAGGCGCCGGGCTCGCCGTCACCAAGCCCGATGCGAGCACACTCCGCGCCGCGATCCAGCGCATGCTCCACACCCCGGAGCTTCGCGTCCAGGCCCGGAGAATCGCAGACGACATCGCCGCCCTGCCGACGATCGACGACGCCGTCGACGTGTTGCTTGGGATGAACTGAGCGCGTACTCGACAGTGAACGGGGCTCAGTCCACGCTCGCGGCCGGTGGCTCCCACAGCTCGATGCGGTTTCCCTCGGGATCCATCACCCAGCCGAACTTCCCGTACGGTTCCTCCATGACCTTCTCGTCGACCGCGGCGCCGGCCGCGCGAAGCTGCGCGAGCATCGCCAGCAGATCCTTGACGCGAAAGTTGATCATGAACGACCCCTTGCTCGGCTCGAAGTACGTTGTGTCCGCGGGAAACGGCGCCCAAACAACACGCGGCGCGGGATCTCGCTCCGTCGAAAACGTCGTCTCGCCGTGCTCGTCAGTGGGGAGGCCCAGGTGGTCGCGATACCAGGCCTTGAGCTTCGCGGGGTCCTTCGCCTTGAAGAAGATGCCACCGACACCGAGGACGCGTTCCATGGCCCGCGAGCGTACTCGTCGGTGGAGGGCGTTGTCGACCTTGCGAGCCCGGCTCCGTCCGAACCTGCCATTCACGGGCGCGCGCGGAGCACGATTTCTTCCGCTTCCGGAACAGCGTGCTGGGACAGTCGGGGTTCTCCCAGGGCATTCGCAACCTTCGTTCCACGCCGGATCAGCGGCCGCTCGACGCCGTGGTAGAGGAGCGCGCTTGCGCCGGCGGTGACGAGCACGAACACCACCCATTGCGCCGGCCTCGAGAGCCACGCCAGGCGTTCGAAGGCAAACCAGATCGTTACGTAGTGCACGAGGTAGATTCCGTACGAGTACCGCGCGACGATTTCGAACGGCGGACGAAGCGCACGCGGTAGCTCGCGAAAGAAGGGCGCCGAAAGGCCGAGGGCGAAACAGCAAACCCATCCCGCTCGTGTGCCCTGATGGTTGGTCCGATACGCCGTGTAAAGCAGCGTGAGCGCCGCGATCATGATCGGCCACACACTGAAGGAAAATCGTGGACGAACGCTGCGACTCAAACGGTAAGCCACCACCCCGGCGAAGAAACATGGGGCATAGGTAGGCATGTCCCACAGCGCGAGCATCGACCCCGGCATGATCGCGCACGCCGCGGCAACGGCGATCCACGAAGTCACGACCTGAAGAATGCTCATTCGACGCACACCCCAAAAGAGAAAGGGCAGCGCTATGTACATCTGCACCTCGTACGGCAGGCTCCACACCGGTGCGAGGACGGATGGGGTGTGCGTCAGGTTCTGTACGAGGAACACGTTCGTGAGAAGCGACGGCACGCCGAGGTGCACGCCGCCGAATCGCCCGTTCTTGATGCTCGACATTGGCAGGTCCAAGCACCACACGAACAGGACGAGGAGCACGCTTGCTGGATAGATGCGAAACACGCGGCGGATCATGAACCGCGCGTACTCGAGCGCCTTCGACGGCTTCGGCCCATCGCGTTCGTTCTGACGCTCGAGCGAGAAGAAGAGCACGAGGCTCGTGTGCACGAAGAAGAGTAGGACGCCGAAGTGCCCCAGGTTGTCCAGAAGCGGGACGCGAACGTCGAAGGCGCGGATGAGGTGGAATACCAGGACAAACGTTACGGCGCAGGATCGGAGAAGATCCAGATTGCCGCTATCTGTCTTGGCGTTCATCGACGAGTTGGCTCTGTGAGTTTTTCACAGGTGTTCGTCTAGATGAAGAGCGCGTCGTTGGTAGCGTCGAGGTAGTCCGCGCGAACATGAAGGTTTGCTCAACATCGAGCGCGCGAACATGAAGGTTTGCTCAACATCGAGTGCGCGCGAACATGAAGGTTGCTCAACATCGAGCTCGCGCGAACATGAAGGTTTGCTCAACATCGAGCTCGCACGAGTTCGTTCTATTGACCCTCACCAACGCCAGAGGCGGCACACTGGGCTCGTCCCAGCCTTTCGACCGACGTATCCCTGCCGTCAGGCGCGATGAACGTCGAGGGCGCCCACCGCGAAGTCGAGGTCGCTGTCCGCGCGATCCGTTCCGCGGGCGACGGAGCCAACGACCCGGACGTTCCGCGCACCGTTGGCGGCCGCGATCGCTCGGATTTCGTCAGGCCGCTGGAGAACCGTTTCGAATTCGCCCCTCGGGCGCGATGAACCCATCCAGCAACATCGACAGGCTGAAGAACACGTTGCTGGCCATCACTGCTCCTTCCGAGCGAGCTCGGCGACGTAGGCAGCCAGGTTGCTCAGGGTCTGCTGGCCGCCTTCGATCGCGTGGTATTTCTCGACCACCTCGTCGCGCAGCACCTTGGTGGGGAACACCGTGCGCATCTCGATCCGGGTCGCCGCGCCGTCGCGCGCGAACGTGAGGACCGACTCGAAGGCGTTCGGGTCCCCGCGGGACTCACCGTGCAGCAGCGCGATCCGCTCCGGCGGGGCGATCGCGGTCGGCCGTCGCGGACTGCGGCGGCGCTCCTCGTCCCGTCGCGCTCATCGGCTACTTCCCCTTCCTGACCCGCTTGAGGTCCTGCACGTACTTGTCCAGGCGGTCGAAGCTCTCGTTCCAGAACCGCTCGAACCCGCCGGTCCACTCGTGGACCGGCCGCAACTTGCGGGCGTCGAGGCCGTACAGGCGCTGCTTGCCTGCCTTGCGATCCCGCACCAGCCCGACCTCGCGGAGCACCCGCAGGTGTTTGGACGCCCCCGGCTGGGTCATCCCCAGCTCCCGGGCCAACTCGTTCACCGGCCGCTCACCCGCCCGCAGCAGTACCAGGATCTCTCGGCGCTGCGGCTCGGCGATCGCGTTGAAGACGTCCGACGTCGTCGCTGCTCGTGCCATGCGCGCCATCATATGCCGATATCGGCATTCGTCAAGCCGGAGGAATCAGGTGGGTCTCGTCAGTGCGTGAACTAGGTTTCTTTCGTCGAGCAAGGCAATCTCGTAGCAACGCGAGCACAAGGAGTAGCTACATGACCACGATCAGCAGCCTCATGAACCAAGTCGTCACCGTTTCACCGACCGACACCATCGCCGTGGCAGCGCAGCGCATGGCGGAGAAGGGCGTCGGCGTCGTGGTCGTCGTCGAAGCTGGAAAGCCGCTCGGCCTCTGCTCGGAGCGGGACATCGTGCAGAAGGTCATTGCGCCCGGGAAAGATCCTGCGACGACCACGGTCGGGCAGGTGGCCAAGACGGTCGGCGAGACCGTGACGCCCGACACCCGGATGCGGCGCTGCGCGGAGGTCCTTCGGTCGGGCGGCTACCGGTACCTCCCCGTCGTGGTCGAGGGGCGCCCGGTCGGCGTCGTGTCGGCACGCGACTTCTTCGAGCAGGTGGTCGGACATCTCGAGCAGGTCGTCGACTACGCAAAGTACCGCAAGGAGCTCGGCGACGGCGTCGACCCCTACGATCACCCGGGCGGGTCGTACGGCCGTTGAGACCCGATCCGCGACGCTGGTAGCTTTGCGAATGGCTCGACGCTCCAGCACTTCTTCGAGCAACACGCCGGGGACGAGCGCCCGCTCTTCGTCGTCGAACCGGGCGACTCGAGCGCTTCCGGTATAGAATGCCGCATGGCCGACGCGGCTCGGATTCTCGAACAAGCCCTCACCCTGTCGGCGAGCGAACGCGCCCGGCTGGCGCACGAGCTCATCCACAGCCTTGAACCGGACGATCCCGATGCCGCTGTAGCGTGGAGCGAGGAGATCCGCAAGCGGATCGACGACATCGAAGCCGGCACCGCCCAACTAGAGGATTGGAACAGCGTCAAAGCACGCTTGGAGCTTGCTAGCCGAGGGTGAGTGTCGTTCGGTTCCACAGCGCAGCGTCCGCCGAAGCGGAGGCCGCCGTTCGTTGGTCCGCCCGTCACGTCCCCACCCGCGCCTCCCGCGCCGCCCTCACCTCCACCCGCGTCATCGGCCCGCGCATCAGCGACAACGTCTGCCGCGGTTGCATGAGGATCGGCCCTGACGACGCGTTCGCGTTGCGCATGACGAACCAGCGCGGCGCGAGTCGCTTCAGGGTTTGATGGAGCTGCTTCTCGGTGCGGTCGGCGTCGTTGGTGGCGATGCCGTCGAGGACGCGATGGCGATCGGCGTCGGTTTGCAGGCGGCCGAGGGACCACAGGCCCGCGTTGGAGAGCGCCCGGTAGTCGAGATCCATTGGGTTTTGCGTCGCGACGAGCACCCCGACGCCGAAGGCGCGCGCTTGCTTCATCAGCGAAACCAGGGGGCGCTTCGTCGGCGGATTCGCCGGATGCGGCGGCAAGAATCCGAACACCTCGTCGAAGACGACGAGCGCGCGGAGACGCGACGAGCCGCGCAAGGTGCGCACCCACGAGAGCACTTCTTCGAGCAAGACGCCGAGGACGAGCGCCCGCTCTTCGTCGTCGAGGTGCGCGACGCTGACGATGACGGCGGGGGTGCGACCGTTCTTCGGCGTCAACCACGCGCCCACGTCGAGCGGGACGCCCTGTCGCCAGCTCGCAAACGTCGGCGAAGCCAGGAGCGCATTGAGCGCGGCGGCCAGGTGCTGCCGCTCGCTCTTCCGAAGGAACGAATTGATCGGCAGCGCGCCAATCTCGGCGATGGGCGGGGCGACGATGTCTTGCATGAGCGCGCCGAGCTCGGCGTTCTGACCGGCGAGCAAGCGACGCTCCGCGAGAATAGAGAGGAGCACGTGCTCGCGGCTTCGCGCAGGATCCGAATCGCGTCCGAGCAGCCTGAGCACCAGCGACACCGCCGCGCTGAGCGCGTGGCGCGCCGAATCCGGATCGGTGTCCCATCGATTCGAACGCACTTCGAGCGGCGACAGCACATGCAGCAGCTCTCCCGCCGCAGCCCCCGGCGTCAAGACGCGCACCTCCGTGCCCGCCGCGAACGCGCGCAGCTCCGGCTCTCCGAGCGACCACGCCGCGAGCGCGTCGCGACGTTCGTGCGCGAGCTGCTCCGCGAGCGACGCCGCCGTCTCCGACTCCCCCGCCCCGTTCACGTCCACCCACGGCGCGAGCGTGCTCGCGTCGAACGACGGGAACGACAAGAGCAGATTCGGTAAATCGCCCTTCACATCGATGACCAAGGTCGGCACCTCGTTCCGGAGCGCCTCCTCGACGAGCACCGTCAAGAGCCCCGTCTTCCCGCTTCCCGTCATCCCCACCACCACGCCGTGAGTGACCAGGTGATTGGCCGGAAGCCGCAGCACACTGCCGCCCCCGCTGCCGTCCAGGCTTCTCCACGAACCCAGATTGAACAGGGGCGGCTTTCTCATGGTTCATCTCTTCGCAAATGCGCTCTGGGTTTCACTCACGACACGAACGGATCGGCGCTCGGCGTCCCCGCCGCACCGGCCCTGTGCGACCCATTCGCAGCAGCCGACTGCGCCGCGGTCACCGGCGGCACCGGTGCGGGCGGTGCCGGCAAGGGCGCCGGCGGATTCACGACCGGTTCAGGCGCGGGCGGCGTCGGGTCGGGCTTCTTCCGACCGTTCCCACGCCCTGCGTAGAGCGACGGAGCGACCGTATCCGCGTCCTCTTCGTTCCACCGCAAGTACGTAATCGCGCGGCGCGCCTGATCGTACACCTCTGCGAACAACGTGAACGCGCGCGCTCGCATATCCTGAGTCGCAGCAATCGATGCCGGCCCCTGTTCGCGGAGCCCCACCGTTCGCAGGATGCTCGCCGAGATCTCCTCCGCGCGCTGGAGCTCCGCCGGCTGCGTCGCGCACTTCCCCGTCAGTTGCGCCATGTTCTCCCGGAACAACGCCGCGAGGATTTGCAAATCGAACGCCAGGTTCTTGTAGCCCACGGGACCGCTCAGATCCCGGAGCTGCTGCCCATTCAACATATTCCGCGTCACCAACGCCGAAGCGTCCGCCAGCAGCGTCTCCCGCAACGTCGTTCCCTCGTCCACCATCGGCGCCAACGAATCCGCCGGCGCCGACGCCATGGCGAACAGCGTATGCGCGTGGCTCAGCGCCATCGCGTACGACTCCAGTTGCAGGATCGGACCCACATCGAACAGCGGCAGCTCCTTCGCGATCTGGTCCTTGAACCCCGCCACCTCATTCGCCACCCCCAGCACCGTCGTCACCGCCGAAGGAATATCCAGATTCACCACCTGCACGTCGCTCGCAGCCAAAGCCTGAAACTTCGGCAACAGCGCGTTGTACGGCTCATCGAAGAGCCCCTGCGTAGTGATCGGAGCCCCGTTTACATTCACGTCAGTCATTTTCGTTCCCCATTTTGATTTTCCCGAACGCACTGCGCGTCGGGTGACGTCTCGTCGGCGCGTGGGCTGGACGAGTTGCGAGAAAAAGAGAGGGCGCGGGGGTGGCGAACA
Source organism: uncultured Polyangiaceae bacterium (assembly GCA_964506835.1). Taxonomy (GTDB): domain Bacteria; phylum Myxococcota_A; class Polyangia; order Polyangiales; family Polyangiaceae; genus DASZVB01. The sequence goes on along the minus strand of CAZDNG010000037.1, from coordinate 3,360 downwards.
CCGGCGGGGTCGGCGCGTGAGTGCCGGACGGCGTCGGGGGGCTCCTGGGAGGCTCGGACTGATGCACGACACCGATCGGAGGCTCCTGGGAGGCTCGGATCGGTTAGCGTTACTGCTTTGAAGCTCCTGGGAGCTTCGGATCAGTCGACGTCAGCGCTTGGAAGCTCCTGGGAGCTTCGGATCGGGCGGCGTCACCGCTTTGAAGCTCCTGGGAGGCTCGGATCGGTCGCGATTGCTGCGACTTGGGGCACCGACGAGCTTTCTGGACGTGTCAGCGACTGGTTTGGGGCCTCCTGGGAGCCTCGGAGCGGTCGTGACCATCGGGGTCGGAGCTCCTGGGAGCCTTGGAAGGGTCGTGACCATACGGTTGAGGCTCCGGGGAGCCTTGGAAGGGTCGTGACCAGGTTTGATCCAGGTACATGAGTGACAGATCAGTCCGGGAGCATGGGTAACAGTCCTCGGCTCTGTCGCCGAAGTCCGGGAGGTCGGGCAGCGAGTCCGGCGATCGGGTCGGCGGGAGTCCGAGGACCGAGGTGACGGGTCCGGGAGGCCCGGTGACGAGGAGAGGGGTCACGAAGTGGAGCGACTCCGGTGACGGCTCCTAGGGCAGGGTCGTCATTGTCCGGCAGCTCGGGTGACGCTCGCCCGTGGTCACCTACGTCGCGGCTCCGCGACGCTATTTGAGCCCGGCCATCACGACCTCATTCAGAGCACGAACGGCATCGCAATTGCTATGACAACGCCGTCGCAGAAACCCTGCCTTTCACGCGAAGAAGGAACTCGCGCGTGCCGCCTCGTCGTTTCAGAAGGAGCCCGAGCCGACACACCGCTACAACGCATCGCCTCCCCGGCGCGAACGCAATGCGCTCGCCCGCCTACCGCAATTTGCTGTGCAATCCGGCATTCACAGTGAACGTTATTGCTGCTCCCAATAGTCATTTCTACGCGAAGTGCAACGAGGTTGCCGCCAAATGGGATGTTGGCATATCGTAAGACTTCACCATGTCATTCATCCACGGCTCTCTCAGCATTGTAGAGTTGCTCAGTGTTGTCTTTCTGTCATCCGCAGCCGCATCGTGCGCCAGCGGACTACCAAGACCTCACGCATATGACGGCCAAGGTTACTACGATGAATACTCCAAGAAGACAGGCTCTCCAAGCACAGCGGGCAGAGACTTTTGCTCGCGCCTTTCGAGTTCGGCTCAAAGCAACGCGACGGAGCACCGTACGGCAGGCTGGATCACTGGAGCACTGGGGCTAGTCGCAGCCGGCGCCACCGCGGGAGTCCTCGCAACCGATCAACCAACAAACGCTGACGCTAAGATCCGCTACAAAGTATCGGTTGTAACCCTACCCATAACCGCTGCACTATTTGGTTACTTGGCGTCCGGGCAATTTTCGATGGCAGATGCCTCGTCATCAGCATCGGCATCGGCATCAACTGCGACCGGCGGGGGGACGACATCGACAGACGATGAAGATGCCAATGCTACATGCAACGCGACTATTGCGACCTGGGAAAGTAGCGGCGTAACGTCGACTGCGCCGTTTGCTGCAGCCGTAGGGAAGCTTGCCGAAGCAAAGAAGGCCGAAAAGAAAGCCGCGGCCGACCAAGCCGACGCAGACGCCGCAAAGGAAAAGGCTCGGACTTCACAGAAGAAGGCCGATGAAGATCAATCAAAAGCAGACGAAGCATTGAAGCACGGCAAGTGAGCGCCGCATCAATGAAACACACGGCTTCGGGCCGCCTATACTAACGTCCCGGCATTCGACTGCAGGCGTATCAGACCCAACCGCGGGTCCGGTCGACAAGACCGGACCCATGGTGTTCCACCTTGGCTGATCCCATCTCGATGGCTCCCAACCGCTGCAAGGTCGATACAAAGGGCGCGCTCAAAGCGTAACCAACGCTGACTTCGCTCGTCCACGATGAACAGCGCATGCATCGACCTTTCGCAAGTTCACCGCAGCCACAGCCTTGGCAAGCGCTGGGTCGCCACGAATAGTTGTCGACGAAGCGGCCTCTCATGCTCAAAGTTCATGGTTCGCGCGATATGCCCCGGCGACGCAAGCGATCAATTCGAGGCCAAATAGGCACCAGAACACTATCGGCCCGAGAGTGGAATGCACATGTGCATGATGTTCTCCAACCCGTCCTCCAAAGTAAGCAAGTATCCCATGTTCAGCGCGCTCGTTCAGATCGCCGATATATCTGACGAGCGATGCGAAGGGTGACAGCAAGGCAGAAAAGCCAACTCCAACCGTGGCACCAAGCATCAGCTTCAAGGTCGCAAGGGCAACTCCAGCCACGACCATGATAGTATCTGAGACAATTTCCCGAGCCCCAACTGCAATGATTGCTCCTAGCAACCACCCTGCAGCGAACCCAGGAAGTATGGGAACCATGACGTTGCATTCGACAAAAGAAAACCACCAGAAGAGATGATACAGCGCAGCAATCACCGGAGTGGCAAGAACAACTATCGCAAAGATTCGAGTCATTTAGTCGGCGATTCCCGGACGCTTGATGCCCAGTGTAGCGTCTAACGATGACCTGGAGTCAAGAGTTCACTGTCACGGATCGCCGTGCGAGAGCTACTCGCCTCCCGAAGTTCAAAATGGTATATCGTCCTCAGATGCCGCAGGCTCGGCTGGCGGGGACGGTGGATTAACCGCTGCGTCCACTTCCGCTGGATGGGAGTGAGCCCACCGAACGCCTGCAGCGGTGGGTTGGAAGACTGTGTACGCGTCCCCGTCCTGGTCCATCCGCTGCGTGCTGCTGACGAAATCTAGCTCCGCGAGACGGCGAAGCGCCAAGGAGAACTGATAAGCGGTCAGGTCCGTTTCCTTTTTCAACCACCCGATTGCAACCCAATCCGATTCGGCGGGGCAGCGCGCTATCACACCTGCCAAGGCAGCTATCTCGGCGGACGAAAGCGTTGTTTCGGCCGGCGACGGCACCGGAGGCGCGGTTCGCGCGAAAACGCCACTCAATCCGATCCTCGCAACTACTGTCTCAGGCATTGCCTCAAATAACTCACGTCCGCCTTCGAATCGGTCCTCAGGCTTGTAAGCGCAGGCCTTTTGCAACAGCGCATCTAGACAATCCCATAGTTCCGGCGTGAGCATTGGCGACCGAGAGCAACGTCCGGGACCAACGCCACTCGGAAGACCTCCCGCGAAAACAAATTCTAGTGTCTTTCCGAAAGCATACACATCGGAGGCCGACGTGTGTGTACCGAGCCATGCTTCGGGGGCTCGAAAAATAGGTGTTCCAACCACTTCGTGTGTAACTGTCAGCCGACCTTGTTCTTGCTCGTGCGCCGCGACGCCCAGATCAGCAAGCACTGCCTTCATGGG
>CAZDNG010000036.1:0-86630 GCA_964506835.1 uncultured Polyangiaceae bacterium | reverse complement strand
CTTGTGCCTGCCTTCGCCACCGTCTGACCACGTGGGGTCCGTGCAACGGTTACGCGGAATCCTGCAAGCAATCGCGTTCGCAAGGATTGGTGGCAGAGCGAAGGCGCTTCTGGTCGGCGTATACGGCATAGAAAAAAAAAGCGATCACGACCCCCAGGAGCACTGCCACGACGAGGAGGACGTTCCTCAAAGTACCGACGATCCCCTCACTCGCTCAACGGATCTCGATACACGTCGTCCACGTCGAGAGCGCAGCCGACTCCGTCGAGCACGGCTCGCTCTCCGACGTTGGCCGTCGCGACTCTCCAGCCGTCGTCACCCCGGCTCCACACGTCGATTCGCTTCTCATCGTGCGCGACGAGAACGATGTGGAAGAGCGACGGCATCTGCTGGTACTGGCGCAGTTTCTCGCCGCGGTCGTAGTGCTCGGTGCTCGGGCTCAGGATCTCGACGACGACGGCGGGGTTCGTCGCGGTGTTCGGGTCTTCGACGTCGCGCTCGAGTTGGTTGCACACGACCGTCACGTCCGGATAACCCGCGAAACCCGTCGCCACGACTCGAACTCTGAGATCCGCGCTGTACACCCGGCATTTCTTGCCCTCGAGCTGCCGGTTCAACAATGCGGTGACGGTGGCGGCGAGTCCCGCATGATCCGGCGTCCCGCCGGCCATCGCGAGGATCATTCCGTCGAGAAACTCGTGCTTTACGGAGGTCTCCGCGTCGACCCGAAGGTATTCGCGAAACGTGAACCGAAGCTGCGGTGCTGCCGTCACGAACCGAGCGTAGCACGGTCCACAAACGAGCAACGCCGCACGCGTCGACGATGAGTCATGATGCTGCTCACCGTGCTTCGAAGTCGCCGCTTCGCTCAGGTCTTTGCCGTCCTCGCGATCGTTCTCTTGATCGGCCGTGCGACGGTCCGGATGCCGGCGCGGCTGCGATGGCTGGCGGTAGGAAGCGTCGCGCTCGCGGCCTGGGGGATCAGCGGTCTTTTGCGCTCACGACCTTGATCGGGCAAGTCGAGTCGCTCGGCACTCGCGTCCCTTAGCTGATAAAAATGCGGCCATGCCCGCGTCCGATCACACCGCGCTACGCCGTTTCCTACCGGAAGGCTCGGTCGGTGTCGTCGAGCGCATCGAGCCGATCACGATGGGGCTCTCCGGCGCGGGCGTGTATGCCGTGACGACGTCGCGGGGCGCGTACGTACTCCGTCTTCAGGGTGCTTCGGGCGACGACACGTCGTTCGCCCACCAGCTCCGCGTGCTCCGCCGCGTGGCGGACGCGGGAGTCGCGCCGTCGATCGTGCACATGGACGTTGGTGCACGCGCGGTCGTTTCGGTGCGCATTTCCGGAATGCCGGTCGCCGTCGCGTTCGCGAATCCGACGGAGCGTACGGCGTTGCTCGCCTCGGTCGTGGATCGGTTGCGCACGGTGCATGCGCTCGATCCCTCGGACATGGTCGAGCGCGACCCGCTGGTGCATGCGCGCGCAGCCTGGGAGGCGGTTCGAGATCGCGCGGGTTTTCCGTCGTGGGCCGCGTCACTCGCGCCGACGTTCGACGCCATCGCGGCGACGCTCGCGCACGATCGGCGTCGCGTGCTCAGCCACAACGATGCGAATCCGGGGAACATTCTCTGGGACGGCACACGCGCGTGGCTCGTGGACTGGGAGGTCGCGGGCCTCGGGCATCCCTACTACGACCTCGCCGTGCTCGCGCTGTTCTTGCGCCTCGACGATGACGTCGCGCTCGCGCTGGTCGCCGCCCACGACGCGGCGCTCCTCGACGAAGCTTCCCGTACGACGTTCCGAGCGTTGCGACGGCTTGCCGGGCTCCTCGCCGGCCTGACCTTTCTGGGGCTCGTCGACGACCTCGGCGTCCGAGCTGCGCCGACTCTCGCCGACGCCCCGACGCTCGCCGACTGCTACGCCGGGCTCCGCAACGGCGAGCTCGATCTGCGAAGCCCGCACGGTCTCGCCTCGATGGGCCTCGCGCTGCTCGCCGAAGGCGCGTCCGGCTCATTGCGTGGCGAGTAGCCGGTTGCCGCGAACGTTGCCTTGAGCGTCCTTGAGCTGGCAATCGTCCGCGATCGTCCGGGCGGTCTTGTTCTCTCGAACCTCGGTTTCGACGCAGGTCGAGCTGAGCGTGAAGGCCATGACGCCTTCTTCCGTGGCGCTCACGTACGCCCCCCGATCGTGACCAAGTCCCCTCGCAATTTCAGAACCACGGCACGCCGCCCTCGTTCATCAACGCGCTCGACTATCTGATATAGGAGTGGGCGCACAAGCCAGTGAGCTTCGTCAGCTACGGCCCCGCAGGTGACACGCGCGCCTGCCCAGATGGTGAAGCCGATGAAGAGCGTGAAGTCCGTTTCCGGGCCGAAGTAGGACGGCGTGTCCTTCCTTCTTCTTCTCGACTACTGCCTTTCGACCGGCGGTGGCACGTAGCGTTGCGTGATCAATTCTTCCCGCGGCAGGTAGGTCCGGAGAATCGGCACGAAAGGGCCATGGGCGGGGGCAGGCAACCAGTTGGCGGAGCGCCCGCTTCCCGGATCCATGCGCGCTATCCAGATATCGAGCGACCCGTCTTCGTTCTTTGCGAGCCCCGGCGTACGGTCGCCGACCGTGTAGCGATCGATGGCGTTCGGCGTGAGAAAGAGCCCGCCGCTCGACTCGGCGGCGTACATCGTGAGTGACCAGAATGCGTCGACCGGCGGCAAGCGCTCGGCCGCGAAGTGAAGGCGAAAGACGCCATCGCCATCGAAGACGCCGGTCTCCGCGGAGACCGCCGCGAGGTACATCGCCTCTGCACAGGGCAACGCTGCCAGACCCGCGACGGCGATGCGTGCGCGCGTCAGATAGTCCTGGAAGAAGTTCCCCGTGTTCGCGGAGGGGAAGAGCCACCCGCCGATCTGCTTGCCGCCGAACCCGATCGATCTGGAACGCAGCTGACCCTCGGAGAAGCCCGCCGCGATCTCGGCGGCTTCGGTCGCCGAGAACCTCTGCGGGGCGAAGCCCGGGGCGCCGATGCCGAGCGGCGCCATGCGCTCGAGGATCCTCCGGTCCGTGGCGAGCGGTGGATTCTCGATCATGAGCTCGCTCGCGGCTCTCAACCACGGTTGCCAGGTTCCGGTGCGATCAGCGCCGGACGAGACCGTCGTCTTCGTGGGAGTGCCCTCGCTGGTGATGCCGTGCAGCACCGCGAGCGCGGCGTCGACGTCGGTCGGGCCGTTGACGAGCACGCGGGCGAGGCACCAGACCCACGGGGTCGTGGCGCGAATCACGCCCGCCGGTGCGGCGTCGTTCGGGCCCACGAGCGTGAACGTGCCGCCGTCCTGTCCGGTCGTCCGCGTGCCGATGACGGCGACGTTGTCACTGAACATGTCCATGATGGAGAGCGACAGGTAGCGGTTCGACCTCGGCAGCGTGATCGTCGCCGGGCCACGCCGCAGATCGATGAACGCGTTCGCGTAGATGGTGTCGACGTTCGGCGTCGTAACGAAGCGGTCCCGGGGCGTGGCGAGGCCGCGCTGCGGAAAGAAGCGGCCAGCCGGCAGACCTGCTCCGAACAGGCGGTCGCGAACGCCGGCGATCTCGACCAGCGGCAGCGCATAGAGAAATGCGTCGCGTGCGGCGACGTGCAGCGGACTTGGTTCGGCCACGCAGGAGCTCCTTTCTGGAGAATGCGATTAGTAGGTCCAGCCAGCGGCGATACCGCCGCCTCCTGGAACGAGATAAAATCCGACGGAAGGCGCTTCGGCAAAGGGGGCGCTCATCGACCAGAGCCGTTCTTCGGCCGATCGAACGAGCAGCGTTCGCAGGCCAAGGCCGAGAAAAGGAATGCCGGAGCCGGTCGAGATCGAACCGATACGGTACTGTCGCTCGCGGTCGAAGCCGAAGACACCGTCGTTCGCGAGCATCAAGCCCAGCCCGAACGCGGTCGATGCGAGGCCGACGACGGTCTCGGCGGTGCCGAGGAACCAGCGTCTCTTGCGCGCTGAAGCGGCGGCTTCTCGCCAATCGGCGTAGGAGACCCGGAGCAGCTCGGCATCGGACTTCCGATCGGCGCGGCGCCTGTCGAAGGTCTCGGCCATGTGTTCGACGTGAGAAGGAAACAGGTCGACAACGCCGACCGCGAGCGCTGCGCTACCGGAACCGATCATGCCGGTGCCGACGATGTTGGCGACGTCGTTCGACGATCGCGTCGCGAGAACGACGCCCGCTGGCAGGAGAAGGACACTCGTCGCGGCGCCGACGACGGCGAAGCCCACGCGACGCTCGCGCGCCTCGTCGGCAAGCTGATGGATTGCGGCGCTGGCGTGCTCCACGTCGTGTGCGTCGCCTGGGTCGTCCCCGCGGGCGTTCGGCGCGAGGGCGCACATCGAGAAGAACGCGACCGCCGGCGCGAGCTTCTTCATGGCGCCACCGACCCGTGCGCCCGGGCTTGCTTCGTGGAATATGCCGTGAAGCCCACGCCGCCCGCCAGCGCGAGGACGACGGTCGCGACACCAACGTTCTCCGGAACGGACGGAGCGAAGACGAGGGCGGCCTCGGCGACGACGATGACGAAGAACGCGACGAGCCAGCCGAAGCTGATGACGTAGTTCGTGCGGACGAACGACGGGCTGTTCCAGAGCGCCTGCGGCACCCGCTCCCGCGCGTATTGCAGCGTGAACGGTCTCCGCGCGACGAGAGACGCGAGCACGATGGCGAAGAGCCCGGCGTCGACGCAGAGCCGGACGCCGACTATCGAGAGCGCCTCTCGCGCGACGAGCGAATACGCGGCGAGCCCCAGAAAGAGAAGAAAGGTGCCGCCCTCGAGGAGCTTCGGCGACTCATCGCGCGACTTCGAGCGAACCATCAGCGCCGCCGAAACCGCGGCACCGAGGAGGAGCGCCGCGGTTGCGCCGATGAGGGCGGAGGTAGCCGCGAAGACGATGAACGGAGCGAACCCCAGCAGAATACCCATGTCAGACTTCTCCTTTCAAAGCCGCCAGGATGACGTCGACGACCTCGTAGCGACGCTCGAGCGTGACCATCTCGCCCTTGGCCCACGCGTAGAAGTAGAACTGCGCGGCCGAGAGATCGATGTAGACGGTCCAGTCGGGACGCGGGGCGATCTCGCCGCGCGCCGCAGCACGATCGTACAGCCCTCGCAGGCCCTCGTAGCGTTGCTTCCAGTACGCCTGCTTCGACTCGGGCGGCAGCGCTAGCAACAGCTCCGACATGCTCCGACCTCTGTCGCTCGAGAGGTACGCGGTCGACGCCATCGCGAGCGCTCGCAGGTCGTCGCGGAGCGACCCGGTGTCGGGGAGCGGAATGTTCGTGGTCGGCACCGCGACGAGCGCTTCGTACACGATGGTCTCGGCGTTCTTCCAGCGCCGGTAGAGGGTGGTCTTCTGCACCTGCGCGCGCTTCGCGATCTGCGGAATCGTCGGCAGAGGTTTACCGACCTTGAAGAGAGCGCGCGCAGCTTCGAACACGCCCGCCTGCACGGTGGCGGAACGACCACCGAGCCGACGCCTGGGCACGGGCTTCCGCTTCGACCTCCGTGCCGGCGGATGGCCGGGCAGCTCGGCGGAACGACGGCCGGTCCGACGCGCGGGGTCGCCCTTCCCCTTCGGGCTCCGCGCGCGCCGACCAAAAGCCACCGGGTAGCTTTAACACCACGAGCGCGAACGAGGGAAGGCTCGAGGATCACGAAGCGCGCGGCCTGCGCCGGTGAGCCTCGGTCGCGCTCGAGCTCGTTGCACGCGACCGTCACGTCCGGTTACCCGCCAAATCCGGTTGCCGCGACGCGAACCTCCGGTCCGCGCTGAAGCCCTCCGGTCGTCGCCAGGATCATGCCGTCGAGGAACTCGTGCTTGACGGAGCTCTCTGCGTCGACCCGAGGTATTCGCGAAACGTGAACCGAAGCTCGGGCGCTGCCGTCACCACCCGAGCGTAGCACGCTCGATGAGCGAGGATGGCCGCAGGCGTCGACGATGAGTCATGCTGCTGCTCACCGTGCTCCGCAGTCGCCGTTTCGTTCAGGTCTTCGCCGTGCTCGCTATCGTTCTCTTGATCGGTCGAGCGACCGTTCGGATGCCGGCGCGGGTGCGGTGGCTCGCGGCGGGAAGCGTCGCGCTCGCGGCGTGGGGGATCAGCGGCTTGTTGCGTTCGCGACCTTGATCGCGGAGCGCGCGAGTCGCTCGGTGTTCGCGACGTTTTGCTGATCGAGATGCGGCCATGACCTTGCTCGATCACACCGCGCTGCTCCGTCTCCTGCCGGAGGGCTCCGTCGGTGTGGTCGAGCGCATCGAACCGATCACGCTGAGGCTCTCGGGCGCTCGCCGAGGGCGCCTCCGGCTCACTGCGTGGCAAGTAACCGGTTGCCGCGGGCGTTGCCTTGGGCGTCCTTGAGCTGGCAATCGTCCGCGATCGTCCGGGCGGTCTTGTTCTCTCGAACCTCGGTTCCGACGCAGGTCGAGCTGAGCGTGAAGGCCATGGTGTTGCTCTCCATCGCGCTCACGTACGTGTTGAGAAGGGGCGGCGGAGTGCCGTGTGACCCTCCGAGTTGCCAGCCGAAAAACTCCGCGCTCATGTTCCAGCATGCGGCGGGGACGACGGCGTTGGTCGTCGCGGAGTAGATCGTCGTGCCCGCGAAAATGCCGCCGTTCGTGACCGACGTGGCCGTCGCGAAGGGTTGGTACGTGATGCTCGGAGGTGTACCGAGCAGCGGCACCGGGCTGCAAACGAGCGTCATCACGGCCGAGGGAGCCACCGCTTCGAGTGAAAACCCGATCGGCTGCGTGTGATCGGGAACGACGGTTTGGTCCACCGGACCGTACAGACAGCCGGTCGTTGCACACGCCGCGACGATGCACATGGCGAGTGACGCAAGACGGGAAATACCAATACTCTGCACATGCTTCATGAATGCTCTCCTCGTGTTTTCGAGCTAGCGCCGACGGTCGACGTGGAGCGGTGCCACACCCCCCTTGAACCCGAGGGACACCGCGCGACGACGCCCTCCTGGCCGCGCGCTAACGTTGACTCGTCGATTGAAGTAGCACGCGGTTTCGCAATCGCGATGGTCAAATTTTCGCGGCGGATTCGCGAGGCGTGACTACGTGCGCGTTCGATCCGTGTGATTCATGAGGCGAGCTCTCGAAGCTTCGCGCGCACGACGTCGATGGCGTCGGGGTTGTCGAGGCTGGTGAGATCGCCTGACGCCTCGCCGTTGACGAGTAGATCGCGGAGCACGCGGCGCATGATCTTGCCGCTTCTCGTACGCGGCACGGTCGACACGACGACGACGCGTTCCGGCTTCGCGATCGGGCCGACCGCATCGACGATCGCCTGCGCGAGCGCGTCGCGCAAGGCGGCGCTGTCGTCGTGACCGGCGCGCAACACGACGAACGCGACGGGCACGGTGCCCTTGATGTCGTGCGGCTGGACCACGACTGCGGCTTCGGAGACCGCGGCGTTGGTGAGGAGCGCGGCTTCGAGCTCCATCGTGCCGAGGCGGTGACCCGCGACGTTGATCACGTCGTCGAGCCGTCCCGCGACCCAGAGGAGGCCGTCGCGATCGAACAGCGCAGCGTCCGACGCGGCGTAGTAGCCGGGGAACTCGCGTAGATAGTTCGTGACGTAGCGCTCATGGTCGCCCCAAACCGTGCGCGCCAAACAGGGAAACGGCTCGGTGAGTACCAATGCGCCAAGCTCGTTCGGGGCCGCAATCGAGCCGTCGTTGCGCACCACGGCTGCGCGATATCCGGGTAAGGGATGACCGCAACTGCCAGGACGCGTCGGCGTCGTTCCGACCATCGTGCTGGCCCACGCCGTGCCCGTTTCGGTCTGCCCGTACGTGTTGTTGACGAACAAGTCGCCCTTGCCGAGCACGTCGCGCGTCCATTGCCAGGTGTCCGGGTCGAGCGGCTCACCGACGAGCGACACCAGGAGCAAGCTCGACAGATCGTGGTCGGCCACGAGCGCATCGCCGGCCCGGCGCATCATCCGCAGCGCCGTTGGTGCGGTGAACACCTTGGTCACGCCATATCGCGCGATCAGCTCGTAGGGACGCGCCGCGGTGGGTGTGTCGATGCTGCCCTCGAAGACCACGAGCGTCGCGCCGTGCGCGAGCCCGCCGACGAGCGCGAAAATCGGGAACGTCAACCAACCGACGTCGGCGGTGCACCAATAAATGTCGTCCGCGCGGAGATCGAGCGACCACTTCACGTTCGCGTACGCGCCGACGAGAAATCCGATCCCGGCGTGCACGAGCCCCTTCGGCTTGTTCGTCGTCCCCGACGTGTAGATGATGAACCCGGGTTCGTTTGCCTCCATCGAGACGGCTTCCGCTTTGCGAGCGGTCGCGTCGAGCAGCGCGCGGAAGTCGTGTTCGCCCTCGCGAAGTGGAAAGTTCGTGTCTACTCGGCGTGCAACGACGACGTGCGGAATGTCGAGCCCGGCCATCGCTTCGTCGAGCGTGGCCTTGAGCGGCACGACGCGTCCGCGCCGGAGCGTGGCGTCGGTGACGACGACGACCTTCGGGCGCGCATCCTCGAGGCGATCGCGTACCGCCGACGCGCTGAATCCGGCGAAGATCACGCTGTATATCGCGCCGATCCGGTACGCGGCGTGGATCGCGATGAACGCCTCGGGGACGTTGCTGGCGTAGATCGCGATGCGATCACCGCGCGCGACTCCGAGGGCTTCGAGCGCCGCCGCGAATCGTGCGACGGCATCGGAGAGCTGGCCGTAAGTCCACGTCTCGCGAAGCCCGTCTTCACGCTCGTAGTGGATCGCGACGCGATCGGGCGGCCATCGATCGACGCAGTTGACGCTGACGTTGCCCGTGGCTCCGGAGAAATAGCGAAACTCGCCGAGCCTTCCATCGAGACCGCGCGTGGGCGGATCGTCCCAGACGAGCTCGCGCGCGATCTCTAGCCAGTACGCGGAAGGCTCGAGCGCACGAAGGCGAGCAGCCTCCGCGGTCGTCGTCGATGGACGGAGACGCGGCGGCGCGTGGACGAGCGGAGTCTCGAGGAGGGTCGGATCCAAGCCCCGAGTATGCCGCACAATGGGGTTCCGGTTACTCGAAGGATGCCTGGGCACACGTCTTCGCGACTCAGGCCGAGCGCGAGGTCGCCAGCCGCGAATGCCGATATCCGTATGCGGCGTAGACCACGAGCCCGGCGACGAGCCAGCCGACGAACCGAAAATAGGAAGCGGGTGGAAGGTACACGATCAGAAAGAGGCACGACGCGAGCCCGAGGCCGGGAAGTAGCAATGGACCGAAGGGCACGCGGAACGGTCGCTCACGGCCGGGCTCGCGGTAACGAAGAACGACGACGCCGAGGCAGACGAGCACGAACGCGAACAACGTGCCGATGTTCGTGAGATCGACCATCTCGTCGATGTTGGCGACGGCCGCGACTCCGCCCACGGCGAGACCGGTGATGACGGTCGACACGTGCGGCGTCTTGAACCGCGGATGGACTCGCGAAAATGCGGGCGGCAAGAAGCCGTCGCGGGACATCGCAAAGAGGATGCGCGGCTGGCCGAGCTGGAAAACGAGGAGCACCGCGGTGTGCGCGACGACCGACCCGAGCGCGACGACACCGACGATCCAATCGGGCATCTTCACGTACTGCATCGCCAGGGTGAGCGGTTCGGCCTGCTGAGCCACGGTCGCTCGCTTCAGCGCTGCGTAGGGCACCATGCCGGTGAAGACGGCTGCGATGGCCACGTAGACGACCGTGCAGATCACGAGGGAGCCGATGATGCCGAACGGCATGTCCCGTTTCGGATCCTTCACTTCCTCGGCGCAGGTGCTGACGGCGTCGAAGCCGATGTACGCGAAGAACACGACCGCGGCGCCCGCGCCGATGCCGGAGAACCCGTTCGGCGCGAACGGTCGCCAGTTGTCGGCCTTCACGAACCTCACGCTGACGAACGCGAAAAAACCGAGCACGACGAGCTTCACGGCGACCATGAGCAGGTTGAAACGCGCGGTCTCCTTGATCCCCCGCACGAGCAGCACCGTGAGCGCGGCCACGATGGCGATCGCCAAGAGATTGAAGACGACGGGCACGCCGAACACATGCGGAGCCCGCGCGATGACCTCCGGCGCTTTCTGAGCGGCCGTCCTGTAATCGATGACGAGCCACCCCGGGAGGCGAACGCCGAGCCCGAGGAGCAGCGTGTTCATGTAATTGGCCCAAGAAATGGCCACGGCGACATTTCCGATCGCGTATTCCAGGATCAAGTCCCAGCCGATGATCCAGGCGACCAGCTCGCCGAGCGTCGCGTACGAATACGTGTACGCCGACCCGGCCACCGGCACCATGCTGGCGAGCTCCGCGTAGCACAGCGCGGTGAAGCCGCAGACCAGCGCGGTGAGAGCGAACGAGACAATCAGCGCCGGACCCGCGCCGGGACGATTTGCGTCGCCGGCTGCGGCGGTGCCGATCGTCGCGAAGATCCCCGCTCCGATGATGGCGCCGATACCGAGAGCGACGACGTTCCATTTGCCGAGCACGCGACGTAGCTGGTGCCCCTCACGCTCGGTGTCGCGGAGCAAATCGTCGAGAGAACGCGTGCGAAATAGGCGAGTCAGAAGAGGGTTCACCGACCCCCCACGTACCTCGGGATCGTGTGCGCGGGTACTCGGCCTACCCGAGCCCGAGGGCGCCGCGATTCATCGGGGTCAGTCCCCTCCTCGTGCGCGAAGAGCCACTCGCGGTCCATGAGTGGCGACGGAGCGTACGGGTTCGGTGAGCGGCCGCTCCGCGCCGCCGGCATCGTTGGCGCTCACGCTCGGCGATGCGCCGGTGGCGGCGTCCACGTCGCGCTCCGGCTCGTCCACGACGAGGCGATTCCGGCCGGACTCCTTGGCGACGTACATCGCGCGGTCGGCGCGATCGACGAGGTGCTGCAGGGTTTCGCCCGGAAGGCGAGAGGCGAGCCCGACCGACGCCGTGACACGAATGCGCTCGCCGTCGGCGGCGACGATCTCGAGCCGCTCGAGCTCGAGGCGCAACCGCTCCGCCAGCACGCGGCCGCCGTCGAGAGCCGTGCTGGTAAGGCCCACCATGAATTCTTCGCCGCCCCAACGCACGCCCTGGTCACTCGAGCGCAGAGTCCTCTTCAAGAGGGCGCCGATCGCCGCGAGGACGGTGTCGCCGGCGGCGTGGCCGCGTTGGTCGTTGATCGTCTTGAAGTGATCGACGTCCATCAGCGCGATCGACAGCGGATAGCCGTGGCGCTCCGCGCGCTCGATCTCGACGCCCATCGCGTGCAAGAACGCGCGGCGGTTCATGAGTCCGGTGAGGAGATCCGTCGATGCTTGCAGACGCGTCTCCTCGACGAGCGCGGTCATCCGCATCGGCCCGCCGAGCTCGCGAGCGACGAGGGGGACGAGGCTCGACGCGTCCGCTTCGCTGCCGCGGGCAACGGAGAGCGCGATCGTGCCGACGTCCACGCCGCCGAACCGGATGGTGCTGACCAGAGGCTCGACCGGATCGAGCGACGCCAGTGCGTCCTCGTCTTGCACGTGAAATCCGACGGCGTCCTCCGGAAGGCCGAGCACTCGGTGCGCCTCGGCGAGCGCCGTTTCCGCGAGCTTCGGGTGGTAGTGCACGCCGAACCGCGGAGGCGACAGCCGCGACACCGCGAGCCAGCGATAGCTCGTGAGCTGAGACAGGAGCTGCGAGAGCTGGTCGAACAGTCTTTCGAACGACCCTTCGCTTGCTAGCGCTCGAACCTCGGACGCGATGACCGACTCGAACAGGGCGGCGTCGAGGTGTTGCGCGATGCGGTCTCGAATGTCGAGCGTGCCGCCGCTGAGCTGCATGAAGAACCCGTCGGAGGCCGGTGCCGAGGCGATGGCGCGGGCGAGGGCCCGAACGAGGTCGCCCATCCGACCCTTCGAGACGTACGCCGCCGCGCCGGCGCGCTCCGCCCAGAAGCGACTCCTCGGATCGTCGGTCTCGCCGCGCAAAATGACGGGGACGTCCGCCGTTGCGGGCTCGGAGCGGAGCAGACGGCAAATCTGTACGCCCGAAACGCTCGGCATCCACAGATCGGCGACCACCACGGCCGGCGGATCCGAAAGCGCGCGATCCGCGCCCGCAGCGGGGTCTGCGACCGGTTCGACGTCATAGCCTTGCGCGCGGAGCCGCGTCGCCAGCACCTCTCGAGAAGCCTCGTAGCTGTCGATGAGAATGATGCGATGCGCGGTCTCTGCCATCGCTCAAGCCACGGGTGCGAGGGTCTTCATGACGGGACGCGAAATGATCTGTGCGAGGGCCTTGCCGCCCATGAGACGTTCGGGAAACACGCAGCGCACGGTCGTCCCGCGCGAGGGTTCGCTCGAGACGTCGATGACGCCGCCGAGAGCGTCACAGGCTTCCTTCACGGCGGCCATGCCGACGCCGCGGCCCGAAAGCTCGGTGACGCTTTCCTTCGTCGAGAGGCCATCGGCGCACATCGCGTCCACCAGGTTGCGCCGCGTGGTCGAGGGTACCCCCGCTTCTTTGGCCTTCGCGGCGATGCGCGCCCAGTCGACGCCGCGTCCGTCGTCCGCCACCTCGATCGAAACGTGGCCCCTCTCCACGCGAGTAGAGAGACGGATGTGGCCGGTCTCCGATTTTCCCGCCGCCGCGCGCTCGGC
The DNA here is from genome assembly GCA_964506835.1 of uncultured Polyangiaceae bacterium. Taxonomy (GTDB): domain Bacteria; phylum Myxococcota_A; class Polyangia; order Polyangiales; family Polyangiaceae; genus DASZVB01. The sequence continues at coordinate 73,975 of CAZDNG010000036.1, read as the reverse complement.
GCGGCTTTCGATGCCGTGGTCCACCGCGTTGCGGATGACGTGCGAAAGCACGCTCCAGAACGGCGCCCACGTCTCCGCGCAGAGCCGCACGTCGTTCGATTCGACGGTGACCTCGAGTTCTTTGCCGAGGCGCTGCGCGATGCTGCGCGCCCGCTCCGCGAAGCGCTGGAGCTGGCGTTCGCTCGGTTCGAGCTTCCATCGCGCGATGGCGACGAGGATTTCCTTCCTCGGCGTTCCTTTGGCGATCTTGTCGACGATGGCCGCGTATTCTTCGTCCGCGACCTCCAACCTTCCCGCCGCGTCCTCACCCATGATCTGCGAGACGGTTCTGGCGACGTCGGCCCAGGCCTGTTCGAGACGCTCTTGATCGGAAGGTGAGAGGCCGCTTCCGCCCTGAGCCATGTTCGTCTCGATGTCGTGGCAGAGCCCCGAGATGCTCAAGACGCCGAAGAGGGCGCAGTTTCCCTTCAGCGTGTGCACCAACCGATAGATTTCCGCGGGCCGGCGATCGCCGCCGCAGATTTTCTTCACGAGCTCTCGCGCATCGACGAAGAAATCCAGAAATCCGGATCGGTCCCGCTGACAAGCGTGGAACACGCGCAAGATCTCTTCTTGTCGTCCGGCGGCGCGGCGCCCTTCCATCTCTCCCGTGACGTCGGTCAAAACGACCAAGAGACGCGTCACCACGCCGTTCTCGCGGATCGGTTCGTACGAGAGCTGGAGGTGCTTACCGTCCGTGACGGTACTCTTCGGAAGCTGGTCGAGCGTGAGCTCGATGGGCAGGATGTCCGCGGCGATCTCGTCGAGTCCGAGTGCAATCTCCGCGGCGAGCGTCGCGTTGCCCCCCGCGACGTAGGCCGGGAACCGGACACCGTTTTCCGGTGCGCCGAACCAGCGATCGACCATCGCGGAGCGCTCTTCGCTGATGCGCCCCTCGAGATCGACCGTGAGCAAGCCGTCGTGGGCGTGGTCGAGGATGAGACGGACGGCGTCGTTTCGTCCCTGGAGCTCCCGCGTCCGATCGGCCACGACGCTCTCGAGGTTCTCGTTGATCGACTGGAGCTCGTCGGCGCGCTTGCGCACCTCCGCCGTGAGCCCGCCGATGCGATCGGTCATCGCATCGAACGAAGCGGCGAGCTCGCCGAGCTCGTCCGTTCCCGTACTCCCGACGCGCGCCGCGAGATCTCCCTTCGCGAAGGCGTCGGTTGCCGCGCTGATCCGGCGAACGCGACGCACGACGTTCGATGCCAGGAAGTACGCGAGGATCGCCGACACCAACACCGACGCTCCCGCGAGCGCGAACCCGAGATAGAGACTGCCCTCGCAATCCGAGATGCGCTTGCCGAGCAGGAGGTCTTCCTCGTCGAGTGCGGCGTGATGGAAGGAGTAGAGCGCGTCGTGCAAGGTCTCGACGTCGGCGCGAAAGCGCGGGAGATCGAAGCCATTGAGGTCGCTCGCCGACGAGAGCGCGCGAAGCGCGTCCGTCACTCGCCGCGTCGCGGCCGCGCACGCTTCGAGGTGCGGCGTGAGGTTCACGGCGAGCGTCTGGCTCTTTCCGTGGAAGTTCATGTCTTCCGCGATCGCCGTCCGCGTGCTCGCGGCTCCGCGATCCCAATCCGCTTCCGTGAGAAACGCCGCCGTCACCGCGAGGCGAAGTCGCAGCTCGGAGTCGAGCCGGGATTGTCGGCTCGCTTTTTCTACGTCGAGCGCGACCTGTTGCAACCGGTCTTCCATTTGAGGAAGCACGAGCAGGGTCACATCCATGAGGTAGTAGCTGTCGAGATCGGGGTCGAGGATGAGGTTCGACGTGTCGCCGGCGTGGGTGATCATCGTGCGCACGTGCCGCACGAGCGCCGCGTACCGTTCATCGACGTCGCTCTTGCCGCTCTTTTCGCTCTTGGCCCGCAGAGCGCGGAGTGCGCGCCATTTGGCGTCGAGGCCTGCGGCGGTGAACTCACGTCGACCGCGCATGCCCAGTCCTTCATCCGTGAACTGAAGCGTCGCGCCGTGTTCTCTTTGCGCGGCGATCACCTCGGCGAGCGCACGATCGACCGCTCGCTCCTCGGCGGCGATGTCGGCCTCGTCCGAGCCGTCGCCGGGTGCGGCACGCACCCACAAACGACGATATCGCGAGATATGTGCGAGTACGCGTTCGAGCGGACGCTGAAAGGCGTCACCGACCTGCTCCTTCGACGCGAACTCGATTTCGGCGAGCTGCGCCTTGGTCATGAGCACGAACATGACGACGATCGGCAGGCCGAAGGCCAAGCAGACCGCGAGCAGTTTTCCAGCGATTCCGAAGCGCCTTGCCAATGGTGTATCTCGCACTCGAGGACGACGAGTGATTCGGCCAGAGATAGAACCTTGATAATAACATGCGTCCTTTTTTCGACGCACTGTCTTTCCGCGTGGCAGATCTTTAAACTAAAGATTCCGTCTGACGTCCGTATACACAGGTTTGCACAGGGAGGATCTCGTGGATGCCAAGTCGCTGACACTCCTCGATGACATCATCGTCGCTGCGTGCCGTGCCGTGTTCGAGGGAGTCGGAGCGCCGCTCGAAGCAGTGGAAACCGACCGGCGCGACACGGACGACATCGGCGCCTCGATCGGCTTCACCGGCTCGAGCCTCCGCGGCGCGCTCGTGCTCATTTCTTCGAAGCGCCTCATCAACAAGGTACTTCCCGTCGAGGCCCGCCGCGGCGATGAAGCCGCCAAGGTCGCGGACTGGATGGGAGAACTCACGAATCAGACGCTCGGCCGGATCAAGAACAAGCTCCTCGCGCACGGTGTGACACTCGAGATGAGCACTCCCACGGTGCTGTTCGGATTGTCCCTGTCGCGCCACGGCACGGGGTCGAGCGTGCGCCGGGAGTTTTGTTTCCGCCACGGAGACGAAACGGTCGCCGTCTCGCTCGACGCACTCGCGAGCCCGGGTTTCGATCTGACCGCAGAAGACGTCGCCGTGGGGCCGGGTGTCGTCGAGGGCGAGATTGCTCTATTCTAGCCGTCCGCTCGGAGCCCCCCTCAGCATGCGCAAGAAAGTAATCGTCATCGACGACTCCGCCACCGTGCGCCAACAGGTGGCGGTCGCGCTCACCCAAGCGGGGTTCGAGGTGATCGAAGCGGCGGACGGAGACGAAGGCGTCGAGGTCATCGGCAGAACGGCGGACGCCGCCATGGTGATCTGCGACGTCAACATGCCGCGCATGAACGGCCTCGAGCTTCTCGAAGCGGTGAAGAAGGACGGCAAGAACGCGAACCTCCCGGTGCTCATGCTGACGACCGAGGGGCAACCGCAGCTCATCGAGCGCGCGAAGAAGAGCGGCGCCAAGGGCTGGGTAGTGAAACCCTTCAAACCCGAGCTCCTCGTCGCAGCAGTGAAGAAGCTCACGCTCGCCTGACGTGCGGCCCTCTCAAGGACACGCCTCGAGTAGCGATAGCTTCCACGTCGGGCTGACGCCCCCCTGGCTCTCTCCGCCGACGTCGTCGCTGGCGAGCCCGTCTTTCACGACCATCCCGAGCTGGCCGCCCGAAAAGTCGAAATCCGTCGGAGTGTCCATCGACCTGTTCGCGTCGACGCAGTCCGCGTACGTCGCGTAACCGGGGGCGCCGTTCGTCGTTCCGGGAAGCACCGTCACGATGTTCGACGCCGAGGAACCGACGAGCACGCAGTATCCCGCATCGGGAAACCCCGAGAGCCAAAAGTTGAGGAGCACGCTCCCTGCGTGGATGTCCCATCCCCAACCGGGGACGCCACCGTACATGGTAGCGGGCCCATACATCATGCAGCCGTCGACGTACTCGACTCGGTACCTCCCTCTCGGCAACGACGCCCCATTGGCGAAGTACCGGACCGAGCCCGTCACGTCGAGTGCCAGCGTCTCGGGAAGGACGGAGGCTGCATCGGGAGAGCAAGCCCCTGCGTCCATTCGCGAGACTCCTGCGTCGTTCGAACAGGCGACCACGTCTGCGGTCAGGGTCGCGGTGACGCTTTCTGCAGGATGCTCGAACTCTCCGGACGTAGACCCAGAATCGGTCACGGTGACCTGGTAATTCGTCGTCGAGGTCGGGCACACCGTCCGGCTTTGCGCCGTCGAGCCGTCCGTCCACGCGAACGTGTACGGCGCGAAGCCGCCCTTCGCGACGACCAACACGTCGGCGCACCGGTTCGAGCACGACAGCGTGACGAACGTGACGGTCATGCCCGGCGGGCTCTCGATGTGGGCGCTGAGCGGGTTCGACGTCGCGACGCCGGCGTCACTCGCAGTGAACAGACCGCCGCTGCCCACTCCTCGGGGTCCGCCGTTCGACCCTCCCGAACCGTCGCTGCCTACGCTCAGCGAGTGAGAGGCGTTTGCGGCGCTGCATCCGACGAGCAAGAGCGGACCGAGCCGCCCAGCGATCGCGTTTCCGCTCATGAATGCTTTCTGCCCGCTCGAGCCCACTTCTTCACGGAAAACGGCCGCGCCGCGACAAAGGGCGGAATCTCCACGGAAAGCCCCCTTGGGAAACGCGTGGTTGCAGGCGCCTGCGCTTGGCGCCCCAGTCGGACCCCCTGCTAAGTTGCGACCCGTGAACGCCAACGTCCAAACCTACACCGGCTCGTGTCACTGTCGTCGCGTCACGTTCGAGGTGCGAGCGAAGCTCGACCACGTCATCGACTGCAATTGTTCGATCTGTCGCCGCGTGGGCGCTCTGTGGCACGGCGCGAAGGATTCCGATCTTCGCATTCTCACGGGTGAGAGCGACCTCGCGCTCTACCAATTCAACAAGAAGATCGCGAAACACTATTTTTGCACGAGCTGCGGCGTCCACCCCTTCACGCGCCCGCGACTCGACCCCACGTCGTGGGCGTTCAACGTCCGCTGCATCGACGGAGTCGATCCGTCATCGCTCGCGGTGCGTCCCTTCGACGGCAACGATTGGGAAGCGGCAGCCAAGGCGTTCTACGCGAGCATGAAGAAACCACCCGTGTGAGCCGGGACGAAGGATGCGCTCCAAAGCGCTTCGGATTTGCTGAGGCAGAATGCGCGCGACTGAGGCGGGAGCGCGCGACACTTGCGCCGCTGTTTCAAACGAGCTGGTCTCGATATTCCCATGGAATGGTCGTGGTCTCATGTTTGCATGGAGCGGCCCCCGTCGAGACGCGTTCGAAGAGCCTCGTGAAATCGCAACTTCGGACTCGAGAATCTCGAGAAAGCCGAGCGCTCGAACGAGAGAGAGAGTCTAATAGTGAGCAACATGAAAACGGTCTATTTGTACGTTCTAGATACGATGGCCGATTGGGAGGTTGGGTACGCGATGGCGGAGCTCAATTCCCAGCGATATGTCAAAGAACATAGAGAATGGCAAGTCAAAGCTTGTGCCGCTGGTAACAAGCCAATCGTCACCATGGGGGGTACGACGATTGTCCCCGACTACACACTTGACGAGGTCGATGCCGAAGATGCGGTCATGCTCATTTTGCCTGGCGGCGACACGTGGTTAACACCGGCGCAAGCGCCTATCCTGGCCAAAGCGCGCGCATTCCTGGGCGCGGAAATCCCCGTGGCTGCCATTTGCGGTGCAACCAGTGCTCTCGCCCAGGCGGGGATGCTGGACAAGGTAAAACATACGAGCAACGGCTTACCGTATCTGAAGATGCTGTGCCCTAAATACGCCGGCGCCGAGAACTATCAAGACAAGCTCGCCGTCACCGACGGAAATCTGATCACCGCTGGATCGTCATCGCCGGTGGAGTTTGCCTACCATATATTCAAGAAATTGAACGTGTTCGAATCGGCTGACCTCGAACATTGGTACGACTACTTTGCAAAACATTCGACAGCGAGTCTGATGAAACTATTGAGTTCGATTGGGGACCAGAAGTAAGGCAGGTAACAGACCATCGGGCCCAAGCCAAGCCTGTGATGACCACAGGCAACAGTCGCTCGGGTACCGGAGCGCCTCCTCTTAGATGCCTCCACCCGCGCCTCCTCGGCGGGTCGATGTCCGGCCAGGTGAGTGGTCGGAAGCGACGATCCCCGCCTGCGGCGGCGCGTCCTCCTCCAAGGTCGTGCTCGCCGCCGCAACGGCAGCTGCGCGCGACCGGAGGAGGTGCTCTGGGAGGCCGCCTCATCGTCGAAGGTCGTCTTCGCGGCGACCGGCGCCAGCGTGTACGCCTGGCGCAGCTCGTTCAACGATGACGCGTCGGGTTTGTCGCTGGCAAGTGCGCGACGTCCGGCCTACCGGGTAGCGCTTCAGGGCCGTGGTTGCCGTGCGACCACTCGTTCCAGTCGTCTCCGAAGAGCTCCACGGGGTGCTGTTGTCGTTCCGTACCGTTCCCGCACGTAAGATCGTTGGCTGGGCAGAGCTTGTCGCACCCCCAGCAGACCCGTTCGGGGTGGGTCGGGCGGAGGGGAGTTTCGGAGTGCCTTTCACTGCTGCCTTTGGATGCAAGTGGTGAACCGGATCCAGAAAAGTGTGAAACCGCGTGTTTTTTGGGGCCGATTCGCGAGATCGGCGTGGCTACGGAGAAGCGGCGCGCAATTCACGCGATCTGTCGCGCATCTTGGTCGCCGTGCGACTCTGTCGCCCGCCGACACCCCTTCACGGCGCCGGCGGCCCCAACCACCACTCGACCAACGCCGAGGCCTCGGCTGGCGAAACAAAGTGACCGCCGGGGAACACGTGCAGCGAGACGTCGAAGCCGCGCGCTTGCACGAGCCGGAATTGCGACGTGACGTGCTCGCGCGTGCGGATCGTATCCGCGTCGCCCGCGGCAAACCATCCCCGAACCCGGCGGGGACCGAAGCCGTTCGGATATACACCGCCGTGGAGCACGGCGAAAGCGTCGTAGGGGGCCGTGTTGGTGGCGATGTACGGCGCGGAGCTCCCGCCGCCCGAAAAGCCCGCGATGAGCACCCGCGAACGATCGAAGGTGACGTCCGTGCGCGTCGCCACCTCTTCGAAACACGCCTGGACGTGCCGGTAGTCGTTCGTGACGTCGTTCGGATGGTCGCCGACGGTCCAGGTCATCACGCCGATCTTCGCGACGCAGCCGGACGACGGCGAGACGATCGCGAAGCGGCGAAGCCGCGCGAGCTCGCGGAAGGGTCCGATCATGCTCGCACCGTCGCCGGTCGAGCCGTGAAGCGCAACGAGCACCGGGATCGGCGCGGAAGCGGTACGCACCGGCAAATAGAAAACACCCGATCTGCCGAACGAGTTCTGCGTCGCGAGCGCGCCGTCGAACTCCCGCAACTCGTCCGGCGCGAGGCTCGCCGTGGCGGCCGCTCCGTTCGGCGGCACCGTAGCGAAGCGGTTTGTGCCCGGGTTCCCTGGAAGTGACACCCACCCGGGGAGGCTACGTCCGGATCGCGCGAGCGTGTCGATGACGGCATACCCGCCACCGAGACCTGCAGCGATTGCTCCGACGAGCGCCAAGCCGACAACAACCGGATGCTTCTCAGTCGCCGGCGCCGGCGCCGATGACTTTTGGCAGAGAACGCAACCGCTCGCGGCCGACGGATCGAAGGCGAGGCCATGAGCCGCGCATTTCCTCAGAGCTCGTCCGGTCAAGCCTCCCGTTCCTCTCCGGCCGAGAGATTAGCTCACGCGGTGCGTTTCCTTGCCCCATGGTTTGCTTGTAGCCCCTGGTCGCGAGTACTCCGGCGCGTCGCGATCCGCTAACGTACACGGAAGGATCGACGGCCTTCTCGGTTGCCCTGTCGATCGAGCCCGCCTCGTGTGACACCGAAAACAGTCCTCATCGCGCTCGGAGTCGTCCTAGCCATGCTGCTAGTCGGCATCCCGCTTCGACGAGGCGCGATCGAGAGGCGTCGCGCGTCGGCGCTGCTCGCGTACCGCAACGCGCTCGTCGATCGAGAAGTGGTGCGAGTCGACTCGTTGCTTCGTCATTCTCCGCCGCCCACGATTTCCGACGTTTCGAGACTCGTTGGCGTCGGGCCATCCACCTGCGACGACAAGAACGAGCCGGGGCCGCTCGACGATCCTAGAATGGAGCGATGCCCCAAGGGTTCGGCCTGTCATGAGGCTTTTTTCAGGGCCGACTGGTACGTCCGCCAGCACATCGAATCGCCCGACACCCGGGTCTGGTTCGACGCGCACCTCGACAAGGACGGTGTGAACGGCGGGCTCCAGGTTCGTGTGACCGGATGCAATTCGGAAGACCGCGTCGTGAAGATCGAGCCCATCGAGGAACGACGATTTTCCCTCGTCGAATGGTGATCGGAGGCAAAGTCGCCACGGTTCCTTCGTGGTCGATTCGACGGCCCGTTATTTGCTCGTCGGGGACCATGCGCTTGCGCTTGCGCTTCGTTTCTGGGCTCTTCGTCGTTCTTCTCACGGGGTGTGGAAGCACGAGTTCCGGTGGGACGAGCCCGACTCATCCGGGTCCACCGGCGTCGAACGACGCGGGCGGTCGCGGGGGCACCGACGGCGGAGGCGGCGGAGCTGGCGGAGCGACGAACGCCGACAGCGGTGCTGCCGGAACAGGCGCCGATGCTGGAACCGCGTGCGGCGCCACAGTGACGGCCGCGCCGGGGCTCGTCGTGACCGATCGCGGTCCGGTGCAAGGAACGCAAACGAACGGAACATGGGCGTTCGAAGGGATCCCGTACGCGGCGCCACCGATCGGTGCTCTTCGCTGGAAGGCGCCCGCGCCGCACGCCTGCTGGTCGACACCCCTCGACGCTTCGAACTTCGGAGCGATCTGTCTCCAGATCTCGACCACCGACGCGACCCAGGTGCTCGGTGACGAGGATTGTCTGACGCTCAACGTGTGGGTTCCTGCGAACGCGACTCCGGCGAGCAAGTTGCCCGTGCTGTTTTTCATCCACGGCGGCGGCAACGTCCAGGGCTCGAGCGCGGACAAGACCGCGGGCGTCTATATCTACGGCGGCGATGCGCTCGCCGCGCACGACAACGCCATCGTCGTCACGATCAACTACCGTCTCGGCGCGATGGGGTGGCTCGCCCATCCGGCGTTCGCGGCGGAGAACGCGCATCAATCGGCGGGAAACTACGGCACGCTCGACCAGATCGCGGCGCTCGAATGGGTGCAATCGAACATCGCCGCGTTCGGCGGCGATCCGTCGCACGTGCTCGTCTTTGGTCAATCTGCGGGTGCCGTCGACGTGTGCTCGCTCGTCGTGTCACCGCTCGCGAAGGGGCTGTTCTCCGCCGCGCTGATGGAAAGCGGCGGTTGTACGGCGATTCCGAAGCTCACTGCGACCGCGTTCGCCGGGACGTTTGCGACCAAGGTCGGCTGTGATGCGGCCACCGATGTAGCCGCCTGTTTGCGGAACGTTTCGGCGCACGACGTCACCGCCGCGCTTCCCGAGCCGGCGAGCATCACCGGTGCCAAGCAGGGCGACTATCAGCCGAGCGTGGACGGCTGGGTGTTCCCCGATTCGCCGGCAAACATCCTCAAGGCCGGCACTCACAATCACGTGCCGCTCGTCATCGGCGTGAACAGCGACGAAACCGCGCGCGAGATCCCGGCATCGATGACCGAAGCCGAGTTCGACGCCTCGGTGTTGACCTACGCCGGCGGCATTCAAACGATCGCCGACAAGGTGACCGCGATGTACCCGGCAAGCGACTACGGCAATTCGTACACCAAGGCGTTCACGGCCGTCACGACCGACGCGAAGTTCATCTGCACCGCGCGCTACGACGCTCGGCTTGCTGCGATGGGCCAAGCTGGTACGCCCACGTACCGTTACTTCTACACGCACGCGCTCGACAACGCGCAGGCCGCCGTGAAGGCGTACGGGGCGTGGCACGGCATCGAGCTCACGTTCGTGTTTCGGCGCACGAACATCGCCGGCTATCAGCCGAGCGCTGGCGAACTGGCGCTCTCCGACGCCATCGACGCCGACTGGCTGTCCCTCGCCGCGACCGGAAATCCGACCGCCACTGGACTCACCTGGCCCGACTACGACGCGAGCACCGACCCCTTCGTTCAACTCGACGACACCATCTCGACCGGCGACGGCGTGCGCACGAAATATTGCGACTTCTGGGATTCGCTCCTCGGACGCTGACGGTGCGGGCAGGGGTTTCGACGGCCCCCAATCGCATTCACAGAGGCATCTTCTTCAAGGCGTCTTGCGCTGCCTGGCGTCCTGCGTCGATGTATTCGTCGCGGAGCCGTCTTTCGGAGAACCCGGAGAACGTGTTCCCTTCGAGCGGCGACAGCGGCCGGATCTCGACGATGTCGACGGGTCGAAAACTCAACGCCGCGAGGACACGGTCGACGGTCTCGCGAGGAACGCCGTCGAGCGCCCGGAGTCGTTCCACGGCGGAGTTCACCCACGCGGCCTCGCGAAGGTCCCTGTAGAGGCGCTCGTTGACCAGGATATCTACGAGATGCCCGAGGAGGTTCGGGCCGTGAAGTGGCTTCGGCGGATCCGGCTGTGGGCCACCTCTCGTGTGCGCGGAGACGACGATGATTTGCTCGATCGAACCATCCTGGAGCGCCCACCCGATCGGCGCGTTGTTCACCGCGCCACCATCGACGCAAGGTCCGACGGGGGCCACGTCACGAGGAGCGAAGAGACCGGGGAACGCGGATGAACCGGCTGCGGCGTCGAAGACTTTCTCGCGCCCGTCCTCGGTGTCGAACTCCGCGTTCGAGAACTCCTTCGAGTACTCGAACGTCGTCGCGTCTTCGTTCCCGATTTTTCCCGCTGCCCCGTCGAGCGCCGTCAGTGTGAGGCGGAGGTCGACGTCGGTGGTATCGCCGGACGTGCACCCTTCGACGGCGCGCGCGAGGAGCTTCAAGACCTTGTCGGATGTCGCGAGCCCGTCGAGTTGCAACAGCTCCTTGAGGCTCCAATCAGCGACGCGATTCCACGTGGCGTCGTCCTGCCACAAGGTGACGAGATTCGTCGCAGCCTGGACCTCCTTCCCGAATCGGATCCCGGTTGCGTAGACCGCACAATTGAGCGCGCCGGAGCTGGCACCCGCGAGTCGCGCGATCGGCAGGCGCTCGCGGTTGGCGGCGAGCACCTCGAGGACGCCCGCTTCGAACGCCCCTTGCGAGACCGCTCCGGAAACGATGAGTGCAGTCTTCTTCGGCATGACTCGTTGGCGAGAAGGTTACCGCTTCAATCGAGCGCCGCCTATGCCGTCGTGGTGCGATCGGCTGCGCGGGGCGTGGTACAGGAAGTGAACCGTGACCCGTCGAGAAATTCTTCGCACCCCGGATGAACGCTTTCGCGATTTGCCTGGGTTTCCCTTCACGCCGCATTACGTCGAGGTGGACGGGCTGCGCGTTCACTACGTCGATGAGGGGCCGCGCGACGCGCGACCGGTGCTCTTGCTCCACGGCGAACCCTCGTGGGCGTACCTGTATCGGAAGATGATCCCGGTGTTCGTGCGCGCGGGCCATCGAGTCATCGTGCCGGATCTCGTCGGATTCGGGAGAAGCGACAAGCTGAGTGGACGGGAAGAGTACACTTACGCCAGCCACGTCGGATGGATGGCCGGGTTACTCGCGGCGCTCGACCTCGGGGACATCACGCTGGTGTGTCAGGATTGGGGCGGCCTCATCGGCCTTCGACTCGTCGCCGAACACATGGACCGGTTCGCGCGCGTCGTCGCCGCGAACACCGGCTTGCCCACCGGCGATCAGAAGGTGCCCGAGGCCTTCACGGCGTGGCAAAACTTCTCCCAATCCGTCGAGGTGTTTCCGGTCGGCAACATCGTGCGCTCCGGATGCGCTCGCCCGCTGACCGACGAGGTCGTTGCGGCGTACGACGCGCCGTTCCCAACCGAAGCGTACAAGGCCGGCGCCCGCCAATTCCCGCTGCTGGTACCCACGCGGCCCGACGATCCGGCAAGCCTCGCCAATCGGCGCGCATGGCAATCGCTCGCGACGTTCGAGCGACCGTTTCTGACGGCGTTCGGCGACTCCGACCCGATCACCCGCGGCGCCGACAAGGTTTTTCAGGAACGCATTCCCGGTTGCGCGGGCCAACCGCACGTCACGCTGTTGGAAGCCGGACACTTCCTGCAGGAAGACGTCGGCGAAGAGCTCGCGGACGTCACGGTCGCCTTCATCGCCTCCGCACGGCGCTGAGGGCGCCACACCCAAACCGAACCTGCGACCACTCTCGCGGTCGATTCTCGTTCACGATCCGAGTGCGACGCCCCACGGCAGTCCGCCGACGCGGATGCGCTTGTCGACGTTGCCGGTGATGGGATTCACCAGAGAAACGTCGTTGGACGTACCGTTCGCGGTGTAGACGTGGGAGCCGTCGCGACTCAGCGCGACGCCCCAGGGACGATTGCCCACGCCGTCGATGGAGCGGACTTGCTTCAAGGTCGCGACGTCGATGACGGCGAGCGAACCGCCGCGACCCGTCGACACGTAGAGCGTTTTTTCGTCGCGCGAGAGAACGGCGCCCATCGGCCGTGGACCAGCAGGCGTGGGTGAGTTTTGTGTGATGGGGATCGTCGCGAGCACTCGGAACTGGTTCGGGTCGATGACGGTGACCACCCCGCCGGCCTCGGCGGGCGCGAATCCCAGGCGACCGTCGCGAGTGAACACGATGGAGCGCGGTCGCGCGCCGGTCGCGACGTTGGCAACGATGCCGAGCGTGTTCGTGTCCACGACGGTGATTTCGTTGTCTTCTTCGGACGTGACGAAGACGACCTTGCCGTCGGGGCGAACCGTGACGCCCTCCGGTTCGTGACCGACTCGGACCTTCGCCTTGATCGCGCCGGAAGCGACGTCGACGATCGTCATTTCCGCGGTCTCTTCGTTCGACACGTAGAGCGTCGCGTCGTCGAGCGAAAGATCGAACGACTCCGGGTCCTGGCCGCACTTCAACGTGCGGACGAGCTGGTTCGTCGCGAGATCGATGACGCCGATGCCGTCGGCTTCGCGATCGGCCGGGGGCAGCTGCGACTCGTCGACGCCGGGCCCCACGCGGGGTGAGCCGGACAGTGCGACGAAGAGCCGCCGATTGTCGTGAGACACCTTGAGCCCGCGCGGTCGCTTCCCGACGGCGATCCGCGTCTTTATCCGTTCCTTGTCGGCGTCGACGACGATGACCGCGCCGCCCGATTCGTCGCTGACGTACGCGGCGGCCGGCGCCGGAGCGCGCTTCGGAGAGCAAGCGACCGCGACCAGTGCGATGGTCACGATCGCCAGGCTGAACCCCGCTGCAATCAGTAGCGGCGCACTCAGTTTCCGCCGTCCACCAGGGGGCAGCTCTTCGTCGAATCGATCCATTGGGCGATCAGTGCGGTTGCTTGCGAATCTACGACGAAGCTCGCGACCGGAGGCATACGGCCCACGTCTTCGAGCTCGCCGGGGTCCGAGGCCGGCACCGGCGTGTTCATGCGGATCCACACTGCCGATTTCGCGTGGTCGCCGGGCTTGAAATCGAAGAGCGGCGTGGCGGTCATCCCCGGTATGCCGTTCTGCTGCATGAGGTTACAAATGCCCGTCTGCCCGAGGGAAAACTGACTCCGAAGATCGAACCCCTGGTCGTTCACGTCGGCGCGATGGCAAAAGCTGCAGTTGGCGGCCAAGTACGAGCGGGCTCGATCCTCGACGGTCGCGCCCGGCGGCGGACCGTCGAGCCCCAGCGCGCCGTTCGCGTACGGTTCGACGAGCGCCGGGGCATACGGTTTCGCGGGCGGCGAGTCGTCGAAGAGACGCTTCGTCGCGAAGGTGTCGATCTGATTTTCGGTGCCGACCGTCCGATTCATCTGATCCGTCTCGGGGCCGATCGGGCCGATCGCGTTACTGTGACAACCGATGCAGTCGAAGAAGCTCGGATAGTTCCAATTCACCGTTTGCTTGCCGGTGCGGAACGAAACGCCGGTGCGCGCGTTCGGGACGATCGTCGCTTCGGTTTGCTCTTCGTTCCAGGCGTAGTTGTAACCGACCCAGTTCGTGCCGTTCCCGATGAGCGCGGCGGTTGCGTCGTCGACGTGCATGAAGAGCCGCGTTTCGACGACCTTGTCGTCGAAGAGAAAATTCTTGAGGAGCACGGTCCCGACCGGGAACGCCCACTTGCCGGTGCTCGCATCGACGTGGATCTTCCCGCCCGATGGCAGCACGAACGCGCGCGCCTTGGCCGCGCCGTCGGACCAAAGCGGACTGTTCACTTCGTAAGAAATGGCGCTCGCGGCGAACGCGGTCGGATGATTCGCGTCCATACAGCCGGTCAGCGCAAGGTTGCAGATCGGCAGCGCCGTCATCCGGGGCGCGGCGCAGCTCGCGGGTGACGAGGGTGTGATGCACGTCGGTGGCGCGGCGTCCGGCTTCGTCGCGCCCGAGTCGGCGAGTGGCGTGCCCGAGTCGGCGAGTGGCGTGCCCGAATCCTTGCGCGGCTTCGTCGTGCCCGAGTCCACCGGCGTGAGGGTGGATGCGTCTACGACCACCTGAATGGACGAATCGGGGCTGCTCCGAGCGCTCGCGTGCGACGAAGAGCAACCGAGGCTCGCGCTGGCGACGGCGAGCGCCCACCACGCGAATCGCGGCCGCGGATCCGGCGCCGTCGAAGGGTTCACGCTCGTTCGCTCGTTGCGACTAAGGCGCACGCGAAGCGGGCGCGGGGTTCGGGGCGTAAGCCCCGACGAAACGACGGGATCAGGTGCCATGCGGCGACCAGGAGCACAAGTGACCCAACGCACTGACGACGATCCTGTTCTTCACGGCGATCGGGAAGCTCATGCTCGGCACACTGTCGCAGCTCGTTCCGGTAGTCGTGAACACTTCCTGTCCGCTGTCGCCGTCCACGGCTTCGAGCTGATCGCCGTTGATGAACCAGACCAGCGCGTTCGCGCTGATGCCGTCGGTCGTCGTGGAAATCGGCGGGTAGTTCGTGTGACCGCCGCCGCCCGCTGCCGCGCACCAGGATGCCGTCGCGATCGGCGATTGGCCGGGCTGGATGAGCGTCGAAACGATCGCGGCTTTGCTCTTGGGCTTCGTGCCCGAACAATTCGCGGCGCCGTCTCCGACGTTGATGGTCGCGTGGAGCCCCGACGCCGAGGTGTAGATGGTCGGCGCGGTGTAGACGGACTCCGACGTCGTGTTCGACACCGTGAGCTCGGCGAGCGATCCGCCGGTCTTCGGGTAAGTGCCGCCGCTGAGGTTCGACCCGTCGAGGATGTAGAGGCGTCCCGCCTTTGCCGGCGCGACGAGAAGGCTCGGCGGATTCGAACCCGCGGGCAATGGAACGAACGCCGGCGTCGATGCGCCAAAGTCGAGATCCCCCGCTGGCCTGTCCCAGGACTGCCACTCGGTGGGCACGAAGACGCTGGCCGCGTCACGCGAGAAGGTTGCGAGCCCCGTGACGCGCAGCACTTCTTCGGAGTCCGCTTGGTCGCGACCGAGTGACGTCGTGTCACCGGTTACGCCGAAGACGTACGTGCCGTCGGAGGCGAGCCCGCCCGAACCCCAGATCCCCGAACGCGGACTCCGCGTGGCCCAGCCCGCGATTTTCGTAGGGTTCGTCGTGTCGACCGCCACGATCCAGCCGCGGTACGTGCCGCCATCGCCGTATTGACCGCCGAACGGGATGTAGAGAATGCCGTTCACCAGGAGCGACGCGCCGTGCTGGTTCTCGCCGCCCGTCGTGAACGCGTTGCCGTTGCTGCTCAGCGTCGAGTCGGAGAGCGTCACCGGCCAACCGCCGGTGGTGACCTCGGTGCCGTCGTCGACCGAGAGCGCGTGGACCACGTGCGGGTCGCCGCCGGTCACGACGAACAGCCGTCGGGATTGGGGATCGATGACCGGCGTCCCGCGGATCCCGTCGCCGCCCGACTTCACGTGAGCCGTCCACACCGGGAGGCCCTTCGCGACGTCGAACGCCACGACGTTCGGATCGGAGCCGAGCGCCGGGAACGCAAGGAACACGCCGTCGCCCGCGGCGCGCGCCGTTGCCGTGCATCCAGTGGCGCCGGACGGGCAGCCCGCGGCGGTCGGCCCGTCGTCGAGATAGAGCACCGACGCCGTTCCTTGGTTTTCCGTGTTGCCGGTGGCGGAGAACGTCGCGTTCGCGTCGAACTCGTCATCCGGCGCCATCGTTTTCGCCGCATCGGGGCTGAGATCCGGCGTATTGAAAGTCGCGCGCCGGTAAATGTCGTTCCCCCGCTGAAGCACGGACGGCCCGCCCGACAAGATCGGGCCCCCGCCGCTCGTGCCGCCGGTGTTCGCCGTGCCGCTCGCGCCGCCGCTGTTCGCGCTGCCGCTCGCGCCGCCGGTGCTGGTTGTGCCGCCCGCGCCGCCGGCATTCGTGCCGCCGCCGCTCGCGCCGCCGCTGGTGCCCCCACTATTACTCCCACCGCCGTTGCTCGTCGCGCCCGCGCCGCCCGTTGCGTTGCCGCTCCCTCCGCTATTCGCGACACCGCCGCCGACGCCGCCTTCGCTCGACCCGCCTTTGCTGCTCGAGCCGCACGCGACGATCGTTGCTCCGCACAGGCACGCGACGAAGAGCGAAGTCTTCGTCTTGTCCCGTTGGATCGCGCCGGTAACTCCCGTTCGTAGTGCTGCGCTTCTGAACATGGATGGCAAAAGGGTACCACAGCATCCGATCGAGACACGGCGTCGGTCGAGACGAGCGAGCACTGCGATCACTTTAGACGCACTGCGCTCGATCTCGACGCACGCCCCTGTGTCGATGACGATTCGCCGCGATTCCTCGAGCGTGAACGCGAGAGCGCTTCGAAGAGTGCGAGGACGGCGCACTCGTGTTGCCGAGGTGCGACCCGCTAGCGCCGTGCGCGCCGCCGATGCCGCACGTGTGGCGGCGTAGCGTTCAGCGTTCGATCAACGCGACGACGCCGAAGCCCAATAGCCCGACCCCGGCGACGATTCGAATCGCGTCGAGTCCACGCGGTCCGAGCCGCGCGCCGAGCACACTCACGCCCGCGCTGAGCAAGCACCACCACGCCGTCGAGCCGGCGAACACGCCGCTCGTGAACGCGACGACGGCGTGCCGGTGCGCTCTCGTACCGACGCCGATCGCCGCTTGTGCCGCCGCGAACGAGGCGATGGTCGACGGATTCGCCAACGTGAGCGCGATCGTCGAACCGAACGCGCGAAAGTGAGCGGTCGCGCCGAGACGTTCGGACGAATTCGCCGGCTCGGACCGCGCGCGAATCGTCCGAACGCCGAGCCAGAACAAGATCGCCGCCGCGACGACGTGGAACACCCGGGACGACGCGACGGCGTTCGCTCCCGCGCTCACGCCGATCGCCGCGACACTCGCGTAAATCGCGTCCGCCACCGCGGCGCCCATCCCCGTCGACAGCCCGGCGAGCATTCCGTCGCTCGCGCTCCGCCGAATCACCAAGGTCCCGATCGCGCCGACCGGCGCCGCGATCGCGAGCCCCAGCACGAATCCGCGCCAAACCATCTCCGTGTCCATGACGACTCCTCGTGGAAGTCGCCGTGACACTCGAGCTCGCGCAGCCCCATTGCCGCCGAGCCCGAGGGCCCGGCGACGAATGCATCACCGACGTGAACGCACGCGCGCTTCCGGACCCAATCGGGCCGGCGGATTCTTCCGATTTCCGAGCGCACGTAACGACGGCATGTCGCCCTGACTTTGAGCGAACGCGCCGATGCGGTCAAACGAAGCGAGAAATGCGGCCCGAACACTGCAAAAATGGGGGGATGGTGCCCATCCCCGCTCGAGGCAGCGCGAGACGATTTGACTCAGCGCAATCTCGATCGCGGCACTTGGTGCAGATCCTGCTTTCTCTGTTCTTCTTTGCGGCCGATCGCGGTTTGCGCAGACGACGCAACGGGAACGCGGTGCGTTGCACGCAGAGAGGACGGACCCATGGAAACGACGGACACGGCAAAACCGACGGTCGACGCGCTGAAGGCGTTTCTGAGAGGCGAGATTTCCGCGGTCGAGAGCTACGACTACGTGCTCGAGCACATCCGGCGGCACGAATGCCGCTCGATTCTCGAGGAATGTCGCCGCTCGCACGACGCGCGCGCACGACGGCTCACCCAGGAAATCGAGCGTCGCTGCACGCCCGCTTCGGCCGGATCGGGGCTCTGGGGCTCACTCGCGAAATGGTACGAACAGAGCGCGATGGCCCTCGGCGACGACAAGGCCGTCGCGGCGCTCGAGAGCGGCGAGCGTCGCGGGCTCTTGCAATACGAGAACAGCCCGAAGACGCTCGATGCCGAGGCAGTGCGCCTCATCGAGACGGAATTGCTCCCGCTGCAGCGCATCACTCACGGCGCGATGGTCGCGCTCGAAAAGTCGTTCTGGTGATATCGCTGCGCGCAGCCCGCTTTCGTGACTAAGAGCTGGCGACGCCTGGGACGGGAAATTGGAGTGCCAAGGTTCGTACCTGCTCTCCGAGCCCGGCGAGGACGGCCTCGTCTCGGGAGTGCCGGAGCGCGTGGGCGATCCACGTTGCGACGCGACGGAAGTCGTCTTCGCCGAGGCCTCGGGACGTACAGGCCGGCGTTCCGAGACGAACGCCGCTCGGACGCATCGGCGGGTTGGGGTCGTCGGGGACGATCTGCTTGTTCGTCGCGAGCCCGATCGCGTCGAGGGCACGTTCCCCGTCGCGGCCGTCGATGCCGAAGCTCTTCACGACGTCGAGGACGAGCAAATGATTGTCGGTGCCGCCCGTGACGAGCACGGCTCCGGCGTCGGCGAGCGTATTGGCCATGGCGCGCGCATTCGTCAGGCACGCCCCGGCGTACGCCTGAAACGCCGGCTCGGTCGCCCTTTTCAAGGCGATCGCCGCGCCGGCGATGACGTTCATGTGCGGCCCCCCTTGGAGCCCCGGAAACACCGACGAGTCGATCGCTTTCGCGTGCCGTTTTCGGCAGAGGATCATGCCGGCGCGAGGTCCTCGCAGCGACTTGTGGAGGGTGGTGGTCACGAAGTCGAAGCCGGCGTCGACCGGATTTTTCAGCGCGCCTCCCGCGATCAGGCCGCCGAGGTGCGAGACGTCGGCCATGGTCATCGCGCCGACGTCGTCGGCGATCGCCTTGAACCGGTCGTAGTCGAGCTCGCGCGGATATGAGCTGTGCCCGCACAGGACGAGCTTCGGGCGGCACTGCCGCGCTTGCTCGAGGAGTGCGTCGTAGTCGATCGCGCCGCTTCGATCGGTGCGGGTCTTGTACCGCACGAAGTGAAAGAGCTTTCCCATGTGCGACACGGGCGCGCCGTGCGTCAGGTGTCCACCGTGCGAAAGATCCATCGCGAGGATCGTGTCGCCCGGCTCGAGCACGCCGAGATAGACGGCCTGGTTCATCGGCGAGCCGGACAGGGGTTGCACGTTCGCGTGCTCGGCGCGAAAGAGCGAGCACGCGCGTTCCGTCGCGAGCCGCTCGACGACGTCGGTGAATTGCTGGCCGCCGTAATAACGACGGCCCGGATATCCCTCGGCGTACTTGTTCGTCAGCACCGACCCGAGTGCGGCGAGCACCTCGGGATACGTGTAACTCTCGGACGGAACCAGCTCGAGGCCTTCGCGCTGACGCCGTTCTTCGCCGGTTATGGCGGCAAAGACGTCGGGATCGGAAGCGGCGAGCTCACTACGAAAATCACTCACGGGCGGAACCCTTTCGTTCGTGGTTCAAACGCCCAGGCGAGCGGCTCGAGACACTTCGCGCTTCCTCGTGGTCAATTCCACGCGAGTCGCCAGTCACGCGAAGCGAGCCCATCTTAGCAGCGTTCGCTCAGGGGGGCAGCGGCGGGCGCATTTTGCGGCCTTCGAGCGTGATTTCCCAGCCGAGGCCGCGTCGGCGAAGTTCCTCCATGTAGATCGAGGTGGGGCGGATGCGTCGCGAGACGAGGGTTGCGGTCGCCGTCGCGATGAGAAGCGGAAGAACGATGGCGTAGTCTTGCGACAGTTCGAAGACCATGACGGCGCCGAGGAGCGGCGCGTGGGTCGTCGAGGAGATGAGGGCGGCCATGCCGACGAGCGCGTACGCGCCGACGGTCGCGGGGCTGCCGGGTGACCCGAAGAGCGAGACCACGTGACCGACCGCGCCGCCGAGCGCGGCGCCGAGAAAGAGCGTGGGCGTGAAGACGCCGCCCGGGCTTCCCGACGAGACCGACGCGGTCGTCGCGACGGCCTTGGCGACGAGCAAGACGACGACGAGCACCGCGCCGACTTCGCCGCTCAGGATCAGGTTGATCGCTTCGTAGCCGTTGCCGGTGACTTGCGGCAATTCGATCGCGATCGCGCCGACGACGAGCCCCCCGAGCGCGGCACAGAGCGGCTTCGGCCATCGGAGCCGCGCGAAGAGCGCGCCGCCGCGGTCGAGCATTTCCATGAACGCCGGTCCGGCGAAGCCCGCGGCGAGTCCGAGCGCGGCGTAGCCGAGCAAATCGAGCTCGGAGTTCGTCGCGAAGCTGCGCTGTCCGTAGATCGGACCCCCGCCGATGACGAGACGCGTGAGCGCCGTCGCGATCGGCGTCGCGACGATCGCGGGAAGAATGGTTTCCAGTGCGACGACGCCGGTGACGATCTCGACGACGAAGAGCACCGCGGCGAGCGGCGTGTTGTACGCCGCCGCGAAACCGGCGGCCGTTCCGGCGGCGACGAGCGCGCGAGTTTGCTCGAGCCGGAGCCGGAACATGCGACCCGCGACGCCGCCGAGACCGCCGCCGAATTGAATGATCGGCCCTTCGCGTCCGATCGAGCCGCCGGAGACGATGGCGAACCAGGAGCCGAGCGCCTTCGACGCGGCGAGTCCGAGCGAGATCCGGGTTCGGCCGAGCACGACGGCTTCCATGACGTCGCCGACGCCTTGTCCGCCTCTCAATCGCGACGTGAGCAGGGACACCGCGCCAGCGCACGCGCCGCCGAGCGCCGGAATCAGGAGGCGAAGAAACCAGGGCAGCCGCTCGAACGCCGAGAGCACGTCTTTCGCGCGATAAATCCCGGTGAACACGACGTTGATCGCCTCACGAAACACGACGGCGAAGGCGGCGGCGCCGACCGCGACGAAGACGAGCGCTGCGGCATAACGGCCCAGCGACGATTTCTCGACCTCCGGCGTTTCCGACTGCAACGAGGCGAGGCTATCATCGCCCGATGAGCGACGGCGTCGAAGAGATCCGAGGCAAGCGAGTCCTCATCAAGTTCGAGGGGAAGAAGTGCATCCACTCGCGCATGTGCGTACTGACTCACCCCGACGTGTTCGTCCCCAACGTCGAGGGCGAATGGATTCACCCCGACGCCGCGTCGCCGGAAGCGGTGGCGGCGCTCGCGCTCAACTGTCCATCGGGCGCCATCGCGTACGAGCGTCTCGACGGCGGTGAAGACGAGCGCGCGCCGATCGTGAACGTGGTGCGCGTTCGCGAGAACGGCCCGCTCGCGTTCAACGCGCCGCTCGAGCTCGACGGACAGAGCATCGGGTTTCGCGCCACGCTCTGTCGCTGCGGGCTGTCGAAGAACAAGCCGTATTGCGACACGAGCCACGTTGCGGCCGGGTTCATCGCGACGGGCGAGCCCGCGACGCAAAAGACCGAGCCGCTCGCCGAACGCGCCGGAACGCTCGCGATCGCGCCGCAAAAAGACGGGCCGCTCCGCGTGACGGGCAACGTCGAGGTCGTGAGCGGCACCGGGCGAACCATGAACCGCATGACCAAGGTCGCCTTTTGCCGGTGCGGACACAGCAGCAACAAGCCGTACTGCGACGGCACGCACAAGACGGTCGGATTCAAATCCGAGTAGCGACGGCGACTCTCGGAACGGTGACCCTTACCAATAGCCGAACACGCTGAGGCCCACGCCGCCGTCGGTGGGCATCAAGGCCACGCGCACCTTGTTCGCGATCGGGCGATGAAAGAGGTACGGCACGCCGAACCCGGTTCCAGCCCCGACGAGCGCGCCCGTGATCACGTCCGTCGCGTAGTGGCGATCGGCGGCGATGCGCAAGTAACCCCCGGTCGTCGCGAAGACGAGCCCGACCGCCCACATGACGGCCGCCAATCGATAGTGCCGGAGCGAGCCGACCGTGCCCGCCGAGGTGGCGAGCGCGAACGCGAGCGTCGTGTGTCCGGAGAAGAACGAGACGTTGTCATCCGCGGAGGCGGGTGTCTTCAACGCCGGGTTCCGGTAGTGCGCGTCCGGACGTTGTCGTGCGAACGTGAATTTGCTGACCTCGTTCAGGTCGAGCGCGACGAACGCCGATTCGGCCACGACGAGCAGGTCGACCGGGAGCTCGTCCACGCGCCCGTCACGCTTCGTGATGACGGCGCCGATGCCCAAGCCGGCGAGCGGAGCAAGCCCAAAGCTGAAGATCGTGCTCGCGGTGCCCGCGAGGCTCGTGTTCTTCCACTTGAGGGCGCTCCGGACGGACCGATCGAAGCCGTTCAAGCCGTCGCTCCCGTCGGAGTTGCGGTCGCACCAACGGCAATGCTTCGGCGTGAGGGTCGGCTCGAGGAGGGTGAGGGTGAGCCAGGTGACGCCGGCCGCCGCCGTGACGCCTGCGTCTATCGGGAGGTCGTAGCGGAGCGCCGGGCGATCCGTCGTCCAATCCTCCGCCGGGGGCTCACCGGTCTTCGCGTTCGGATCCACCGCTTTTACCGCGGGATCCGCTGCCTTCGCTGGGGCCCCGATGGACACGAGAACGGCTGCGACGCGCAGGGCTCGGCCCATTCGGCTCATGTGGCTCGCTACTCTAATTCACTCGGGAGCGACCTGGCACCCGTGGCGTGAAATTCTCACCTGTTCGTTCGGCGTGGTGCCGGTCGCGCGACCGGCGCCGGCACCCCCGCCGAAGCTTCTCGGAGATGAAAGCCGGATTAGAGGATCGGCTCGGGCACGTACGTCGGAAGCGACGACCGCGGCACCGCGAACACGAAGAAGTGGTTCGGGTTGTCGACGCCGTTCGGATGGGTGGTGTCGGTGATCGTCGCGAGGAAGTCGTTGTCGTTCGAGACGTAGAGCGTGTGAACGAGCTGGCCGCCGAGGACCACGTCCCGGCCGAACGCGACGCCCTCGAGTTTCGCCGGTATTTCGGTGCTGGCGATGCCGTGGGCGTTGAGCGTCGCCACGATGTCGAGGAAGAGCGTCTTCGGAATCGCCGTGCCGTCGAGGTTCGCGTCCCCGCTGATGTCGGTCACGTCGGTCGCGCCGTCGATGTCGATGTGGTTCAGCTGCTTGAAGACCGCGGCATTGTCGGACGCGAGCCCGTTGCCGTCGCGCTCGTCGACGAGAAACTCGTGGTCGTTCACGGCGACGATATCGCTTACCGTGGGGAACTTCGGCTTCTTGTCGGTTCCGATGTTGGTGAGCTCGTAGGCGTACTCGGAGATCGCTCCCGTCGCGATCGTGATCTTGACGAGCCGCGTGAACCGTCCGCTCGTGCCGCCGTCTTGAATGAGCGGGCTCTGCATCGCGCCGAGAAGGGTCTTGCCGTCGGGAGTGAGGGCGAGGCCTTCCATTCCCTTGTTCGCGACACGACCACTCGTATTGTCGGAAATCTCGACGGCCCCTTGCGGGCTCAGGTTGGCGACGCCGAACGCGTCGGGGATGGCGAACGTGCGCAGGCGGCGTCCGGTGATGCGGTCGAACTCGTATACGAACGGGCCGTACTCGTCCGAGACGTACACGCGGAGGCCGTCGATCGACACGCGGATGCTCTCCGGGTCGAGTCGCGCGTCGAGCGTGTTCGTCGACAGCTTGCTCGGGTCGAAGTTGTCCGAACGGCCCGTGAAGAAGGAGATCGGCCCTCGGTTCAGCGCGGGCGCGCCAGCGCCGACGCCGCCTTCGGGGTCACCCGCGCCGTAGACCAACGGATCGGTCGTCCAGAGGAGCGTCGTCGCGAGGAGCTCGGGAGTCAGCGAAAACGGCAGCGTCGCACCGGGTGCGTTCCGTCGAAGGGCGAGCTCGAACGTCTGGAACCGGTTGATGTACGAGACCGTGTCGTCGATCGTGCTGTCGAACGGAACGGCGTTCGGACCACGATCGGGCAGCGCGAGGAACAGATCCCCCCCTGCGTGAGCCAGACCCGAGCCGAGCCCGCCGAGGAGGTTCCCCGCGACGCCATTTTCGAGCGGTGCGGCCGTCGCCTTCGAGCGGTCGCTGATCGAGCCGCTGATGGTGCCGATCGCGATGAGATCGACCGAAGGCGCCGTCGCGGTCACGGCCGAGGAGACCGTGCCGACTTCGCCGAGGTCGCTCGATGACGACTCTGCGTTCGCCCCACAACCCGCGACGGCAATTCCGAGCGCGGCGATGCAGGCGGTTCCGGTGCGTTGAACGAGGTGCGGTGCTTTCATTGGCGCTGTGCTTACGCTGGCGCCCGCAACGAACGCGTGACGACTCCGTCAACTTTTCGCGAGCGCTCAGTGGCAAAGCGATCGGATGGTCGCGCCCACGCCGTCCACCTGGGCGCCGAGCACTTCGAACGCCGCGCGCGCACCCCGCCAATCACCGCTCTTGCAATGCAACTCGACGGCCTTGGCGCTTTCGGCCGCTTCCGTCGCCGACAGCATGAGGAGCATTCCCTTGAGCTCGTGCGCCGACTTTTTCGCGTCGCCCTGCTCGCCCCCGAGCTCGGTCGACAGCTTCGGCATCAGGCGATCCGTCGTTTCCCGGAAGAGCCGGGCCACGTCGGCGAGCACCGCGGGAGCGTCGCCGATGCGCGCGAGGAGCGTCTCCCGATCGAACGCGGGGCGGGTCGATTTCGCGACGGGCGCCGGCGTCGGGCGCGGCGAGGCGCCGCCGATCCGCCGTAGCGTGGAGTAGAGGATGTCCATATCGAGGGGCTTCGCGACGTAGTCGTCCATGCCGGCGGCCAGACAGCGCTCGCGATCGCCGGCCATCGCCTGCGCCGTCAGCGCGACGACCGGGACGCGGCGTCCGGTGCCGGCCTCGCGTTTTCTGAGGATCTCGACGGCGGCGAGGCCGCCGAGCTCCGGCATTTCGAGGTCCATCAAGACGACGTCGAACGACTTTCGCTCCAGCTCGTCGAGCGCTTGCCGGCCGTTGCCGACGACGGTGACGCGATGCTCCGCGAGGGCGACCATGTGCTTGATGACGTACTGGTTCACCGGGTTGTCTTCGGCGACGAGGATGTCGAGGCGCGGCCCCTCCGCGATTCGGGCGGGCCGCGACGTACGGCGGGGCGGCTTCTGACGACTCTTCAGGCGCTCCACGGCGGCGAGGAGCTCGGACGGAACCACGGGCTTGGCGACGTGCGCAGAGGTCCGTTCGTCGAGATCGGTCGGTGTCGCGCGGAGGCCGCTTGCCGGAACGAGAAGAACCGTGGCCTGCGGGCGATGCTGGCGCTGCAACATGGTCCATGCGTCGTGGTCCTGGAAGACGATCGGCGAGTCGATGACCAGGAGCTCGAAGCGTTGCTTCGCCGCGTCGCGCGCGCCGCTCTCGATAAAAGCGTCGCGCAAGTTGTCGACGGCGAAAGGGCGCATCCGCCATCCGAGAAAGAGCTCGACGAGGGAGCGTCGAGTCGTCTCGTGGTCCTCGACGATGAGCACCGAGAGATCGTCGAGCATCGGTGGATGCAAGCCGCCCGAGTCGCTCGTGCGCTCGAAGGGTACTTGGAAAAAGAAGCGGCTTCCTTTTCCGACCTCGCTCTCGAGGCCGATCCGCCCGCCCATGAGCTCCACGAGCTCGGAGCAGATGGCGAGCCCGAGTCCGGTGCCGCCGAATCTACGACCCACCGACGCGTCGGCCTGGGTGAATGCGTCGAAGATCGACAGCTGGTGCGCCTCGTCGATTCCGATCCCGGTGTCCTCCACTGAAAACTCGAGCCGGACGCGGTCCGACTCTTCCGACGAGAGCGACACGGTGACGATGACCTCGCCGCGTTCCGTGAACTTCAACGCGTTGCTCACGAGGTT
The DNA here is from genome assembly GCA_964506835.1 of uncultured Polyangiaceae bacterium. Classification (GTDB taxonomy): domain Bacteria; phylum Myxococcota_A; class Polyangia; order Polyangiales; family Polyangiaceae; genus DASZVB01. The sequence goes on along the minus strand of CAZDNG010000036.1, from coordinate 48,146 downwards.
GACGATCACCTGCTGAAGCCGATGGGGATCGCCGATCAGCGAATCGGGGACCGTGTGCGGTAGTTTCAGTACCAACTCCAGGCCTCGTTGTTCGGCGCCGAGCGCGAGACCGCGGAGCGCTCTGCCGACGCACTCGCGGAGACCAAACGGCGTCCGTTCGAGCGAGAGCTTGCCTACTTCGGCCCGCGAGAAGTCGAGAACGTCGTTGATGATGTGCAAGAGCCCGTTCGCCGAGGACTCGACGATCCGCAGGTAATCGCGCTGCACGTCGCTGAGCTCGGTCTTCAGCGCGAGCGCGGTCATCCCGATGACGCCGTTCATCGGCGTTCTGATTTCGTGGCTCATGCGGGCCAAGAAATCCGATTTCGCGCGCGCCGCTTGCTCCGCCGCTTCCTTCGCGGCGATGAGCTCGCGCTCCTGCCGCTTGCGCTGGGTCACGTCGCTGGCCACGCCGAGATAACCCGTGAGCACGCCGTCGGTGTCGCGAAGGGCGGTCATCGAGAGCAGCACCGGAAAACGCGTGCCGTCTTTGCGCACGTACGTCCACTCGTTCTCGTCGACGGCGCCGCGGCGCGCTTTTGCGGCGAACGCGTCGAATCCGGCGGTGACGTGCTCGCAGAGCTCCTCGCTCAGCGCGGCGGCGCGCCGCTCGATCTCGCTCGGGAGGTGAATGAGCGCCAGCGTGGCGACGCCGATCACATCGCTCGCCGAGTAGCCGAGCATCCGCTCGGCGGCGATGTTCCACTCCCGGATGATGCCGTCCGGCATCGTCGCGATGATCGCGTAGTTCGCCGAGTCGAGAATGCCGCGCCACAGCGCCAGGGTCTCGCGGAGCTTGTCCGCGGCGATGCGGCGCTCGGTGATGTCTTTGATCGTTCCGAGGTAGCCGGTGACGCGACCGTCGTTGTCGGTCATGGCGCTGGCCACGCCGGCCACCCACACCGTTCGTCCGTCGGCGTGTCGATAACGAAATTCGAGCAAAAAGTCGCGCTTCTCGGCGATCGACCGTGCCCATTCGTCGAGGACCGCCGCGGTGTCGTCCGGGTGCAGCGCGTCGATCCATCCGGTGTCGAGCGCGCGTTCGTTGAAGGCTCCCGCGAGCTCTTCCCAGCGTTCGTTCACGAAGACGCAGCGCCCCTCGGTGTCGGTTTCGAAAATGCCGATCGGGGCCTGGGTGACGAGCGCGCGAAATCGGCGTTCGCTGAGCAGGAGCGCGTGCTGTTGTTCCCGGAGCGCGATCTCGGTTTGTTTCTGGACGGTCACGTCCTGGACGGCCGTGCCGATCGTCGTGGGCACGCCGTCCTTCCACGCGAACACGCTGGTGTGGAAGAGCAAGTAGCGCAACTTGCCGTCGCTCCGAACGATGCGAGCCTCTGCCGAGAACGGCTCGAGCGTCCTCCGGAAATTCGCGAGCTGTTCGTCGAGTCGAACGCGGTCTTCGGCGTACAGGTGCTGCCAGAGCGCCTCTCGCGCGGGCTTCACCGACCCCGGCGCCACGCCCAAGATCCGGTAGATCTCGTCCGACCAGGTGATCTTTCGCGTCGCGACGTCGGTGATCCAGCTTCCGAGCCGCGCGACGCGCTGAGTCTCGAGGAGCTCCGCCCGGCTCGTCATCAGATGGCGCTCCGCGAGCTCGCGCTCGAGTTTCGCGGTGGACGCGATGAACTTGGACTCCTCCGCTTCGTCCCTCGCGATCTCGAAGGCCAGCTCGAGCTCGGTTCGTTTCGACACGTCGGTCGCCGTCACGAGCGTCAGCGGTTCGCCCTTCCACTCGAGAGCGCTCAGACCGACGTCAACGGCGAACTCGCTGCCGTCCTTGCGCCGCCCCACGAGATGACGGCCCGAGCTCATCAGTTGCACGCGGGGCGACTTCCGGAATTCGTCGAGTCGCGCCTCATGACGAACGCGGTGTCGTTCCGGTACCAGCACTTCCGCGCGTTGCCCGAGGAGCTCGTCGCGTTCGTACCCGAAGAACGCCGCCATCTGAGCGTTCACGAGCGCGATGACGCCGTCCGCTCGAACGAGCATCATGCCGTTCGGCGCGAGCGCGAACGTCGCTTCGTACAAGGACTCCGGCGAGGCTGTCATATTGCCCCTCGTCTTCGCGTCTAGCCCGCACGCGGGAGCGAGAGTCGCGAAAACCCGCCGATCGGCCGTGCGTCGCCGAGCAACCGCCCCTGTCCGAAGCGGCACCCGAGCGTCCGAAGGAGGTCGAGCTCCCTCGACGTCTCGACGGATTTCGCGACGACGTTCCACTCGAACACCTGCGCTGCCGCCAAGGTGGCTTCGAGCGTTTTCTGGCCAGTGCCGCGCGTCGCGCTGCGAAGGAGCGACGGCGTGAGCTTCAAGGTCGAGATCGGAAGCTCGGCAAACTCCGCGAGCGACGAGCGCCCGGAACCGTAGTCGTCGATCGTGATGCGGACGCCGAGCGCGGCGAGCTGAGGAAGCCGCGTTCGGGCGCTCGCGAGGCTCTTGAGGAGCGTCGCTTCGCCGAGCTCGACTTCGAGCGAGCTGCCCGGAACTCCGTGAGTCCGGAGCGCCTCTTGAACCCGGTCGACGAAGTCCGGCTGGCTGAACTCGGCGAGGGAAATGTTCACGGAAATGGGCCCGCCGACGAGCTCTCGACGGAGGAGCGCACACACCGCATCGAGCACCCACGCGCCGATGCGAGGCAGCTGCCCCACTTGATCGAGCACGGGCAAGAACTCGCCGGCGCTCACGCGAGATCCGTCCAATGCGTCCCAGCGAAGCAACGCTTCGTGCGACACGACGCTGCCGCTCACCAGGTGCATGATCGGCAGGAGAACGACCGAGAGTCGCGCCTCGTCGACGCCGGTAAAGAGTTCTCGCTCGAGCTCGACCCGCCGCGACGTGCGATCCGGGCCGCCTTCGCCGGCTACGGCATGGCAATTTCTTCCGCGGTCCTTCGCCTGATAGAGGGCGCGATCCGCGCTCCGGAGGAGCTCGTCGACGTCCGTTCCGTGCTCGGGCGCGAGCGCCGCGCCAACGCTGCAGGTGACGGCTTGCTCCTTGTCGCGGACGATCAACGGCGTCGCGAAGGCGTTCACGATCCGCTGCGCGACGCGGCGCGCGCCCGCCGTATCTTCGACGTCCTCGAGGAGCACCGCGAACTCGTCGCCGCCGATCCGGGCCACGGTGTCTTGCTGCCGCGTGCTCGCTTTCAATCGCGCGGCGGCGAGGACCAGGAGCTCGTCGCCCACTTCGTGACCGTAGGTGTCGTTCACGGCCTTGAAGTGATCGAGATCGACGAGCAAGAGCCCGATGGAGTTTCCGACGCGCCGCGTCCGCGCGACCGCGCGCGCGAGCCGCTCGTTCAGCAGGGTCCGATTCGCGAGCATCGTGAGGCCGTCGTAGTGCGCCAGCTGGATGAGACGGCGCTCGGTCTGCTTGCGTTCGATGCCGTACCGGACCGCCTGCATGACGCGATCGCCGTCCAGGTTGCCCTTCAGGAGATAGTCCTGCGCCCCCGCTTGCACCGCGCGGAGCGCGAGCTCTTCGTCGTCGGAGCCGGTCACGACGATCACCGGAGTGGTCGGCGACACCGCTTGAAACTCGCTGAGCGCCGTGAGGCCCGTCGCGTCGGGGAGCTCGAGATCGGACAGGATGATCGCGTACTCCCGGCTCTTCAGAAGGGCGCACGCTTCGGCCAGCTTGCTCGCGCGGACGATGCGATAGGCGCCGCCGCCGGCGCGCTCGATGGTCTGCGTCAGGATCAGCGCTTCGAAATCGTTGTCCTCGACGATGAGCAGATGTTGACCGACCGCCGGAGCGTCGGGCCGGGTCGTGTGCCTGCCGCGAGCGTAACGGACCTGCGCTTGCTCGACGGCGCGCGTGACGAGCGAGAGCAACGCGCTCTCTCGCCATGGCTTGAGCAGCACTTCGGGCGCTCCGGGACTCGCCTCGGCTTCTCGAGCCATCTCGCGATGACCGGTCACGATGGCGAACGTCGAGTTCGGCTGAAGCACGCGCAGCTTCGAGATGAGCTCCGTGCCGCGAAGGCCCGGCATTTCCTGATCGGTGACGACGACCGCGTACGGGTATTCCTGGGCGAACGCGAGGGCCTCGAATCCGTCCCGCGCGACGTCGACGAGAAACCCGCGCGCACGAAGGGTGCGCGCGAACGCGTTGCGAACGAGCACGTCGTCGTCGGCGAAGAGGATCCGCGTACTACCGGCGTTCGACGCGGTTTTGAGAGTCATCGCGACTTTAGACACTAGCGGCCAAACGTCACGGATCCTAAGGGGAGGCGCTGTCGGATTTCGCCAGCGAAACGCCCCGACGCGGGTGTGACACCGACCGCTCGTGTGGTCGGACGGGACGATCTCGTCGCGACTGGGAAACCGGGCCCTATTTCAAGGCGGCAGCCGGCGGAGCAAGTCCGCAGCGCGACTTCGAACGAGCGGCGTGCTTCCCGACGCGGCGAGACGCTCGACCGTGGAGCGGAACTCGGCCCCTTGCCCGCGCGAGATCCACACCTGGGCCAGTGCGAGATCCGCCGCGTCCCGAACCTTCGGATCCGAGCTCGTGCCGAGGGCGCGTAAGGTGCGCTCGGCACGGTCGAAGTCGCTGTCGGCGAGGGCGTGCGCCGCTTTCGCCCAGGGCCCTTCGGCGACGTGACCGTCGTCGGGGACCTTCGGCCAATACGCGCTGTCGTCCAACGGCGCGCGCGGGGGATCGGTCGCTCGCTCGCGCGACGCGGTGGCGTCGAACAAGGGTCGAGCGGTTTCGGTGACGGCAGGACTCGGTGCCGGCGGCGCGGCTGGCTCCGTCACTTCGACGGTGGGCGCGGGCGCCGCGATGGGAACGACCACGACGTGCCGCGCGGCCGTCGCGACCGGACGCGAGCGCAGCGCCCACCATGCCAGGGGAGCGAGCAACACGACGCCGAACACGAAACCCCGGAGGAGCGCCGCGAGGAGCGGGTGCGCTCGACGCCGCTCGACGCCGTCGTCATCGTCGAAGCGCGGCTCGAGCGTGCCGTCGGGCGGCTCGGTTCGGGCATGCGTCGCGCCGAACGAAGACTCGTCGCCGTCCGGAAGCTCGTCAGCGCCGATCGGTTCCTCCACCTGATTGTTCACCACCCGCGAAAACGACATCCGGGACCCGCAGGGCGATCCTGCCTCCATCTCGGCGGGTCGGCCAGGCACTTTCGTCCGGGCGCGCCGGAGCGTCGCTCGCGACGTTTGCGCTCACGACGGGACCGAAGTGGCTCTATCGTCCCGCCTCGCCATGAGGAAGTACCGGCGCACGGCGTTCGGCGTCTGCGGAGCACTCGCGTCATTTCGTTGGATTTCACTGGAAAGTCGCGCGTTCGCCCAGGACGCGAGCGTCGCCGTCACCGTCGATTGCCCGTCCTTCGGTGACGAACAACGCGCGGCGCTGGACGCGCGTGCACGCGCCGAGCTGCTCGTTCGGCACGCTTCCGGAACCTTGTCGGTGACGTGCGCGGACGGCGCGAACGCCGTCATCGGCTGGCGACCGTCGGCCGGCGGAGGCGAAGCAGCCACAAAGAATCTTCCGCTGACGAGCGATCCCCCGGAGATGGTCGATTTGGTTTTGGGTTCCCTGGACGCGTTGATCGGCGGCGACACGCCCGAGGCGTCGCCTACGGCAACGGCACCTGCGCCCTCTGCGCAAGTGCCGCCCGTCGTGCCCGGCGCTTCGCCGATGCCCGGAGCACCGGTGTTGCCGATGGCGCCCGTCATGGCTCCGCAGTTCTACGGCCCGCCGCCGCCCGCGGCGCGTCCGGCACCCGCGCGGAAAAACGACTCTGTCGCATCGTTCGTCTCCGTCGGCGTCGCGGCGGAGCTCTGGTCCTCGTCGATCGGCGGCGCTGCCGGACCTCGCGCGGCGGTGCGCGTCGCGCTTCCCGAGCAGTTCGCGGTCGACGCAGGCGGCGAGCTGCTCTTCGGATTTGCGAAGCCCGACGCCGTCGCCGCTCTCGTCGGGCGGCTCTACGCGGGCGGCGAGTACGACATCGACGACGAGCGGCAATTCAGAGCCGGGGTCGATCTCGACGCCGACGTGGTGCACCTGAGCCCCGACGCCTCGACCGGCGCGGCGGGCGCGACGAAGGTTCTACCCGGTGCGACCTTGCGATTCGGGTATGCGCCGCCGCTCGTGCTCCCCATCGTATTCGGCCCGAGCCTGACGGTGCACACGGGACCGCTCCACGCCGAGATCAACGGCGCCGAGGCGTTCAGCATCCCCACGTTCTCCGTGGGCCTCTTCGTCGAGGGCGAAATCGGCCCGCTTTGAGCGTCGACGTTGCGCCGGTTCCCCACCGCGACGGAGCACGGCGCGCCGGGTGCCCCCAAAAAACAAAGCACGATTTTGGCGCGGCGAGCGCGCTCATTCGACGCCCACGATTTCGACGTCGCGACGGCGTCCGCCGGCATCGAACTCGAACGCGTCGCCGACCGTCTTGCCGAGGAGCGCGCGCCCGAGCGGCGACGACGGCGTGACCACTCGAATGGTCGAATCTCCGTCGGCGATCGTGAGGCCGCCGCCCGCCGGGCTCAAGAAGACGCGCTCCGGTTTGCCGTCGATGTCGAGCGCGACGAGCGCGCCGGCGCGGAGCGGCATGTCGCGATCGAACGGCCCTGGCTCGAGCGCGCCGAGTAACGACAGCGACGCGTCGAGCTCGTGGGCGCGCGATGCTTGCCCCGCGGCGAGGTAGGAGAGCTCGATTTTCCGGGTGTCCTTGTCGTTCTCCGGACGAGCCTCGGGATGATTGGCGGCTTGCGCCGTCTCCTTCGCGAGTCGCCTCGCTTCGGCGAGATCGCCGCGCAAGGCGTCGCGGATCCGCTCGAGGAGCAGCGCTTTGTTCATGGATCCACTCGAGAGTTAACCTTGCCGGCCAACTCCGTCGAGCGCGGCGTTCGCCACGCTCACAACTTTGTGTTGGACCCGAAACAACTGGAGGGACCTTCGAGTCGAGAGCATCCTCACGTTCATGATCGGCCGACTATCGTCGAACGGAACTCCGCGACGTCCCTTGCCACTTCGTTACCTGTTCCTCATCGCCATTGCGAGCGCCTGCTCGAGCTCGGGGGGAGACGGTTCGGGATCGTCGGCCCTCGAATGCGGAAACGGGAAGCTCGACACCGGCGAGGAGTGCGACGGCAACCTCGCGCCGTCGTGCGACCAAGCGACGATGGGCGCGCGGCCCGTCGGTAACGTCGTGTGCAACGCGTGTCACGTCGACGCGAGCGGCTGTGCGCCGATGTACACCCCTCCGCCGGGTAGCGGCGGTGGCCCCATCGGTGGGGGCTCGGGCGGAATGGGCGGGACGAGCGGCATCGGAACGACGACCGGCGGGTTCACCGGCGGCATCACCGTCACCGGTGGCTCGTCGGGCACCGGCTCCTCGAGCGGCGGCGCGTCGAACGGCGGTTCGTCGACGAGCGGCAGCGGCGGCACGCTTCAAAGCGGCGGCACGACGGGCAGCGGCGGCACGACGTCGTCGTCGAGCGGCGGCTCCGGCACCGATCCCGTGCTCGGCGACGTGAACGCGCTTCGACAAGCGTGCGTCGACACGATCAACATGTACCGCGCCACGTTGAACCTGACGCCGCTCACACGCGCGAGCGCGACCATCGAGACGTGCTCCGACATGGGCGCCGACCAAGACGCGACGGCCGGCGTCGCGCACGGCTCCGCCGGCAAGTGTCCCGGAATGGGCGCTCAAGACACCTGCCCTGGATGGCCGCCGGGGCAATACGGCGGCGCCGAGGGCGCGCTCAAGCAATGCCTCTCGCAGATGTGGGCCGAGGGTCTTCCGTCCGAGGGCCGCGACCAGTGCCTCCAGGAATATTTCGCCGGCAACACCGCGTGCTTCGAAGCGCACGGCCATTACCTGAACATGTCCGATCCAGGGAACACGGTCGTATCGTGCGGCTTTTACGTAATGCCGAACGGCGACGTGTGGATGAATCAGGATTTCGGGAACTAGGGAGGGGGCATCGGCTCGCATTCGCCCCTTGGGCGATGTAGGCGATGCCCATGGAACAGCCCGTCTCGGCCGCGGCGACGCGGCCGGCCAATGCCGAGTACGTGATCGTCACTCTGGTGCTGGGTGCGCTCGTCGCGCTGCTCGTTTTCGTGACGAGAACGACGTCGCGAGCCGGGGTGCGTCCGTACTCGCTGCTCGGCCCGATCTTGACCGTGGTCGGGCTGACGGCCGCGGTCTGGGTTCTGATGACGCTGGCTCGGAACGTCTCGGTCTTTTTCGGCGCCGCGTCCGTGAATTTCTACAAGGACTACGCCTCGTCGCCACCGCCGGAATGGATCGAGCGACCGGCGCGTACGTTCAACAATTTGATGGAAGTGCCGACGCTTTTTTACGCGCTCTCTGCGTTCATCATGGCGACGGGCGCCGTCGATGCGGCCCAGATCACGCTCGCGTGGATTTTCGCGGCGACGCGCGTCGTGCACGCGCTGATTTACATCGCGGTGAACCGCGTCTCGTACCGCTTCGTCGTTCACGCCGCGGGGTGCATCACACTCGGCGTGATGTGGTTCCGTTTCGCGGAACAGACGTGGTCGGCGTGGTGACCCGGGCAAGGCGCGTGCAGAGTCACGTTGGGGCCGCGTGCGGCGGCGAGCGATACTTGAATGCATTGAACTATTGAATGCTCGCAAGCTCCTGCTCGACGCCAGAGGGGCCGGCGGCGGCGAGGGCACTACGTGACGCGTTCGACGCTGCCGTCGGGCCCGATGCGGAAGCTCGGCAGGTTCTCGGGGCAGTCGAGCTGGTCGTCTTCGGTCGTGAATTGTTTCTTCAAGAAATCGGCCGCGTCGAGCGCGCCGAACACGTGTCGCGCGATGTCGTCGAAGCGCGCGAGGCCTTCGCGTTGTTTTTCGGTCGGCGGTCGCCGTCCCGAAAACTCGGTGTAAGCGTCGAGGATCCGGAGTTTCTGGCTCTGGAATACGACGGCTTCGTAGCGAAAGAGCACTTGAAAGAGCTGCCCCGAGGCCATGGTCATGGCGCCCAGCGCGGCCTTCGCGGCCAGCGGCTCGCGCATCGCGCCATCGTACGCATCGAGGCCGTCACCGACGACGTGATGAGTCACGAGCCGCAAATGGTAGTGCGACTTGGCGTCGAACGTCGCCGCTTTCTTGCCGAAGAGCGGCGCTATCCCCGCCTCGAGAAAGAGGGGCTCGAGCTTCGCGAACAGGAAGAGCGCGTAGCGGCCGACGAGGCGCTCGAAGGCGTAGAGCTCGCGCCGATCGTAGCGGTCGCGGAGCTCGTCGACCGTCTTTCTGATGCCGTTCCAATCGTGCCGGCTTCGCCTCGCGACGCGCGGGACGAAGTCGGACCAGAACCGGTCGCGATCGGCGAGAGTGACGTCGTCGATGTCGACCAGGACGAGCGCGTGCGGATCTTCGCCGCGTAGAGCGCGATCCATCAAGGCGCCGAGGTGCGACCGTCGCGTCCAGCGCAGATCTTCGAAGTGGAAGAGCTCCGGGACGGGGAACGGATGATCCCACGCGCGATCGCCCTTCCGACGCGGCGGCACGTGCGGCCCGACCAAGGTGCGCTTCCACCACTTTCCGGTGCTCCGCATTTCGTCGATGCTCGTCGGCTCGAGAGAGTACGTGCGCACGCGCGCGACGAGCGGCGCGCCGCGCGCGCGATCGCGCGCGCCGTCATAGAGGACGGTGTCCTGGATCCGCCCCTCGAGCACGGCGCGCATGAGCATCGACGCTCCCGAGACGCCACTGTGACCATAGGGATCCCACCTCCCGGCGACGACGCGAAAGAGGCTTTCTTCGGTCAATCCGAGCGGCTCGTAGACCGCCGCTTGATCGAGACGGCGATGTCGAGGCGCACAGAATCGCGGCGGCGTCGTCTCGAGCGTCGGCGTCACGGCGTGCTCGATCGAAAACCATTCGACGCCATCCCAGCTCTCTTCCATCACCGCGGCAACGCGAAGCGGCGGGGGCGGCTTCGGCGGGAAAACGCCGTAGGCGTGCACCGTTCGAAAGGGATAAATCGCGCGGATCGCCGTGATCGGCCAGGTGAGCGCGCCGGGCAGGCGCTCCCAGAGTTGCCAGAGCGTCCAGGTGTTGGCGGAGAACGTGTTGAACGGGAACGAGACCAGCGCCGCGAGCGTGTGGACGAGGACGAGCGCGCCGACGATCGGATGCTGCGACCATGCATCGTGGAACGACAACGCGCGCGCCGTGCGGGTGTCGAACCACGAGAGCGTGACGGCGAGCATCGCGATGTTGAAATAGCCGAACGTGCCGGCGCCCCAGATCGCGAGCATGAGGAGGATCACCAGAACGCCCCCGAGCGCGCTCGCGTAGCCCGGAAAAAAAACCGTGAACGGAAGCGGGATCTCGACGAAGAACATGAAGCCGAGCGCGCCTTTGAGGAGCCCGATCGGCAGCTTTTGCAAAAACCAGCCGATCGGCGTAGGGAGCGGCTGATTGACGAAAAATCCTTTCAGGTACCCGGAATCGTCCGGCGTCGCTCCGACGAATTTTTGCTTCCCGAAGCCGAGCATCACGCGAAAAACGAGGAGCCGGAACACCCACGCGACGGCGGGGTTCGGCGCTGCCACGGCGCTCAAGTCCGGCAAGACGTGCGTGCTCGGCAAGAGCGCGCCCCAGAGCCCTGCTTCGAAGAGCAGGCAATCCCAGGGGTAGATGAGGATGATCGCCCGATCGAGCGTGAGGTAGATCAGGTAACAGGCGCCCATCGCGAACGGCGCCGCCGGCCCTCCCACCACGACGAAGAGCGACGCGACGATCCCGAGCCACGGGAGCGCGCGGAGCGTCGCGTCGTGGCAATCGACCCAGAGCAGCGTCGGAAAATAGAAGAACCGCTTCCAGGTCGGGAAATGGCGCCCCATGAGCCCGAGCGTCTCTCGCACCGGGAAAACACCGTTGGCTCCGGCGATCGCCACCACTTCCACCGACAGCGACGCATACGAGATCAGGTAGGTGAGCCCGATGCCGCGCGAGATGATGCCCCAGACGAGCTCCGGCGACGGATACACGAGCGCTAGCTCGAGAGACTCGACAAAGCCCATCGACGGATCACCACTTCGAGGGAAACGCGTGCATCTTGAGGTAAAACGAATCCCAGCACGAAATGGTCAGCATGGCAGACGGTGATAGTAGAGCGGAGCGGTCGCGCGGGGAAGCCGCGCTCATTCGTCTCGTGATGCGTCCGCGGCTCGCGCTCATCCTCGCGGTGGTCGGGATGTGCCTCGCTTCGCCGAGCCTATTTACGGGCTTTCATCTCGACGACTACGTCGGGCGCTACGTCTATTCGAACCTCGAGGGTGCGCGGGAGCTCGACCGCATTTACGTCGGCGGATACGGCCTCGCGAACGGGAACGCCGCTGACGCACACTGGCAAATCGAGCAAGGGTACGCGCCGTGGTGGATCGATCCGAAGCTCGTGATCCGGATGTTCCGTCCGATCAGCCTCGCGACGCACTGGTTCGACATTCATGCGATGCCGACCCTGCCGTTCCTGATGCACGCGGAGAACCTGCTGTGGTTCGCGGCGCTGATCCTCGCCTCCACGCGGATGTACCGCGGCGTTCTCGGGCCGCTCGTGGGCGGCTTCGCGGCGCTCCTCTTCGCGATTGATCACACGCATGCGTTCGTCGTCGGATACGTGCCGAACCGGCACGCGCTCATCGCCGCGGTGTTCGGCGCGCTGTGCCTCGATCGACATTTTCGTTCACGCGACGGCGGGGGGCGCCGCGAAGGAGTGCTCGCGGTCGTGTTCTATTTGCTCGCGCTTCTGGCGAGCGAAGCGGCGCTCGCGATCGCTTTGTATCTCTTCGCGTACGCGCTCATCGTCGAGCGAAGCTCGCTCGTGCGCCGCGCGCTCGGGCTCGCGCCGTACTTCGCCGTGACCGTGGTCTGGCGTGCGGTGTACACGCTCGCCGGCTACGGCGCGCACGGTTCCGGTCTCTACATCGACCCGGCGCGCGAACCCTTGCGGTTTCTTCACGCCTTCGCCGAGCGCGGTCCGATCCTCGCGCTCGGACAATTTTTCGTGCCGCCCGCCGAGGCGTACGTCCTGTTTCGCCCGGCGTGGGCGCACCTCATGTTGATCGGCGCGTTCGTCTTCCTGGTGGCGCTCGGGGTCGCGCTGGTGCCGCTCCTCGCGCGGAAGCGGATGGCGTGTTTCTGGGCGCTCTCGTTTTTCCTCGCGCTCGTCCCCGCCGCGTCGGCATTTCCGCACAATCGCCAGCTCCTCTTCGCGAGCTTCGCGGCCATGGCGCTCATCGCGGAGCTCTGGAACTTCTACGCCATCGAGTTGAAGGGGCAACCGCTCTCTCCGCTGCTCCAAGGCTCGGGGGTGATCAGCGCGGTGCTCCTCTTCGGGCATTTGCTCTTGTCGCCTCTCGCGTTTCCGATCGTCGCGTGCAGCATCGCGTACGCCTCGCCCATGGAGACGGCGATCGCCGACGTGGGCGACGACGTCGTCGGCCGCGACGCGGTGTTCGTGACCGCGCCGGACTATTTCGCCGTGAAGCTCGTGCAGCTGTCGCGACGCGTGGAACGCCAGGGCCTTCCGCGGCGATGGCGCGCGCTCTCGTTCGGGCCGCAGACCGTCATCGTCGAGCGCCCCGACGATCGGACGCTCGTCCTCGACTACCAAGGTGGCATCCTCAGCACGGCGTTTCTCGAGCTCTATCGCGATCGGCGTCTGAGAATGGATCCCGGCTACGAAGTGAAGCTCGAGGGGCTCGACATCGTCGTGCTCGAGGTGACCCCCGACGGTCGCGCGTCGCGCGTGCGGTTCGCGTTCGACCAGCCCTTGGATTCACCGCAATTTCGTTTCTATTTCTGGGAAAACGGGGGTTTCTCACGCTTCGTGCCGCCGCCGATCGGCGGCCGGCGCGCCTTACCCGGCGCCGAGCTCAAGCTCGGCTTCAAGTAGAGCGACGTCGGTCTTCCCCACGACGAGGCGTCGCGTCCCGAGCTCTGTGCCGTCGCAGCGCGGTCTGGTTCTTGCTGTTCCCCCGAATGGCGAGGTGCCGTTGGCACACTCGGCACACCGAGCTCGAAGCAGTGAGCGAACTCGGATTCATCCGTCCTTCGGGACGGCCGTGGCTTTGCTTTGTCCCAAGGCGATTCAATTCAACGAGCCCCGGAGCTCCCGTCCCGGCCGAGCCGTTTCTTCGGGGTGTTTCCGTTCGCGCTCCGGCTGGCAATCTCGGGAGTGGAGCGCCGCTTCGTCGCGCTCGCATCGTCGACCGGGCGTGCGGAGCTCGTGCTCTCGGTGCTCGCGTTGGGGCTCTCCGCGTGCACGATCGCCAAGCTGGCGCACGTCGCCGCGCTCCGTGTCGGCTATCCATTCGAGCTCGAGTGGATGGAGGGCGGCACCGTCGACCACGTGCGCCGGCTCCTCGACGGAAAGCGACTCTACGTCGAGCCGAGCCTCGACTTCGTTCCCTATACGTACACGCCGCTCTACTTCTACGCGGGCGCCCTGGTCTCGAAGGTCTTCGGCGCCGGATTCTTTTCGCTACGTCTCCTCACGCTCGCGAGCGCGTTTTCGATCATGGCGCTCCTCTATACGCTCGTCTATCGCGAGTCCGAGCGTCACCTGGGGGGCTGGGTCGCGGCCGGTCTCTTCGCGGCGACGTATCGGTCGAGCGGCGATTGGTTCGACGTCTGCCGAGTCGATTGCTTGGCCCTCGCGCTCGCCTTCGGGGGCATCTACCTGGCTCGTCGAGGAGAGGGGATCGCCTCGGCCGTGGTCGCCGGTCTTCTATTTTGGGCCGCGTTCTTCACCAAGCAAAATGCGCTCGCGATCGGCGTCGCAGCCTGTGCCGGGCTCGCGTTTCTCTCGATGCGACGCGCCGTGGTGGCGCTCACCGTCCTCACCGCGCTGGTCGCGGCGAGCACCGTGCTCATGAATCGCGCGAGCGGCGACTGGTACTCGTTTTACGCGTTCCACTTGCCGGGGCTGCACGCGTGGGTCGACGATCGCATCAAGACCTATTGGACGATCGATTGGCTTCACGACCTTCCCGTGCTGGTCGTGCTCGCCGTCGCCGGGTTCCTCATGCTCGACCTCACGCGAGGACGCCGGGTGTTCGGGTTTTATTTGATGGTCGCAAGCGGGACGTTGATGGCGACCTGGGCCGTCTGGTGCCGGAACGGTTCGTACGACAACATCCTCATGCCGGCCCAGGCGATCGGGGCGCTGCTCGCCGGAATGGGGGTGACGCTGAGGAGCCCCGGGGATCGCGGCGCTTCGGGCGTCGCGATGCTCGCGGCCGCGCTGGTGCAGCTCGGCGCGCTCGATTGGGACGCGAAGACGCAGGTCCCGTCGCCCCACGACGGGGAGATGGGGCAGAAGCTGCTGCTTCAGATCCGCAACGAGCCGGGAGACGTCTGGATCCCGTCGCACGGGTTTCTCGGGACGATGGCGGGAAAACCCGCGCACGCACAGCTCCAGGCCATCTACGACGTGTGGCTCGATCCGAAGATCGGCGCGGCGCTTCACGAAAAGGTCGACGCGGCGATTCGCGAGCATCGCTTCGCGGCGATCGTCACGGATTCGGACGGCCGACTCGACGGGTCGCTCGCTGGCTACGAACCGGTGCGCTCCCTCTTCGACGGCGACGGGTTCTGGCCGATGTCGGGCTACGTGACGCGGCCCGCGCGGCTCTGGCGCCCGAAGGCGCGTTGAGCTCAGGCCTTCACATCCGTCGTGCTCGGCGGAGGCGGAATGGACGCGGGGTTCTGCGCGGAGGCGACGGAGTTGTATTTGCCGCTCGCGAGCTCGCTCTGTGCCCGCTGAATGTCGATGCTCGCTTGCGCGGCGATCTCGAAGTCGCTCGCCGTGGTCGGCGGCGCCAGCATCTCGTCGCGGATCTGAACCAGCGCTTGCAACGTTGCGTCGCTGACCGGCGGCGTCACCACGAGCAGGTTTCCCGAGTAGTACACGCCGCCGGCGTTCGTCGCGGAGTGAGTGTCGGCGGTCGTCGTCGCCGGCGCTTGCTGCGCCTTCGCGGTCGGCGTGGGCGCGGCCGTCGTCGCAACGTTTCGGCTCGACGGAAGTGCCGTGGCGTGACTCGCGGTCGCGCCGCTCGGGGACGCGCTGACGTGTGGTTTGCCGGGCGGATCCGCAAACGAGACCGCATCAATGGGACGGAGCATGGTTCGACTCTCCAATTCTCAATGAACGGTGCTTTGGAGCCACCCTTGAACAAAAAAGTGCATGAAGGCCGGTCTGGTCACTTCGCTTTTCGATCCGAAGGCTTGTGGCGACCGCGGCGTGTGGACGGTAACCTTGTCCGGACGACGGCGGCCCGGGGCGCTATCGTCGGTGACGGTGGTGGCGGCAGGGAACACACACTCAGTGGATGAAATGACGGGTCGGCGGACGAGTGGGCGTCGCGCGGGTTTCGCGGGAGCCGCTCTTCGGTACGGAGCGCGGCTCTGGATGGCCGCGGGCTCGCCGTTTCTCCTCGCGCTCGCCTGTGGCTCGAGCGATTCGGGGAACCACGGCGATGGCGGCCCGCCGAACTCCGCCACGGGTGGCGCCGTTGGCGCGAGCGGAGCGGGAGCTACGGTGGGAACCGGCGGTGCGACCAGCGGCGGCGCTGGCGGGGGCAGCGCTAGCGGGACCGGCGGCTCCGGCGGGACTTCGAACGGTACCGGTGGCGTCATCGGGGATACCGGGGGTACGGCCGGCGATACCGGCGGACGCGGGACGGGTTCCGGCGGGCGCGTCGCGACCGGGGGAGTTACCGGAACTGGCAACACGTCTGGACAAGGCGGTTCCGGTGGCGGAACGGCATGTCCCCCCGAATGCTTCGTGCCGAACTACTGCGTCGCGAAGTGCGGAGATACGCCACATAGCTATGGTTGTTGTCCCTGTCCGACAGGGATGACCAATTCACGGGCCTGCGCCTCCGACGGCGGGCGGAATCCATAAGTCGCACCGGCCGGATCCGAAAATGCCTAGCGCGCGGAATGAGGAATCGGACAAGCTTGCGTGTTAGGCGGCTAGCGTTCCCTTCTCGACACGATGGTCCTCGATCCACCTCCGGACAGTCTGCTCCAACTCACGCCTCACAGCGTGCTCTTGGTGGACGACAGCGCTTATTGGACCGACACCATCGGCGAAGGGTTGCGTCGCGAGGGCTACATCGTGAGCGTGCTCCACGACGGGCTCGCCGCGGTGGAGCGGCTCCGCAAAGATCCGCCGCAGATCCTCGTCACCGATTACTTTCTCGCGAATCTCGACGGCGGGAAACTCTGTCAGATCGCCAAGCACCTCCGCGTCACCCCCGCGATCACGACGGTGATCTTGACCGGCGGCGCGGATCGCAATCTGTGGCGCGCTCCTTCCGCCTACGCCGACGCCGTCATCGCGAAGAACTCGATGGATGTCGTGCTCGCCGATCTCGGGCGAGCGCTCGGCTCGCTCAAGGAGTCACTCCCGCCCCCCGGTTCGATCCGCCACGTGATCGGACACGAGCGGCTCGCGCCGCGGGCGATCGCCAGCAAGCTGCACGGCTTGAAGCAATACCTCGACGCCCTTCACGAGGGGATCGGCGACGCGGTCATCGGCGCGGACAGCGAGCTGCGCGTGTACTTCATGAATTCGACCGCCGTCGAGCTGTTCGAGCTCCGCGAAGACGAGGCGCTCGCGAAGCCGATCTACGAGGTGCTCGCGATCCCGCAAGATCACCCTCTCGTCGAGCTCATCCGCAAGGCGATTGCGGAAGAGGGGAAGCCGGGGCCGCCGATCACGACGGAGATCGGCGAAAACACGCTACGCATCACCGTCGCGGGTCTCCGAAGCCCGGACGGAAGCGCGACGGCGCTCCTCATTGCCCGCGACATCAGCGACATCAAGGCCGCCGAGCAGGATCGGCTCGCGGTGAACGCGCGGCTGCACGAAGCGGACAAGATGGCGTCGCTCGGACACCTGATCGCCGGCGTCTCGCACGAAGTGAACAACCCCCTCGCAGCGATCTTGCTCAACCTCGAGACGCTCGCCGGCACCACCGAGGATCTGAAGCGATCCATCAAGGGCGGGTCGGACGTGGGGTTGCCACCGGCACTCGAAATCCTCGACGAAACCGGGCGAATCCTGAAGGAGTCGTCGGAGGCCGCTCAACGGATTCGTAGCATCGTCGCGGAGATGGGACTCTTCGCCCAACCGAGCTCGGGCACCGGCGAAAAAGTCGCGATCGAGGAGATCCTCGAAGGCGCGCTGCTCCTCGTCGCGAACGAGGCGCGCTTCAAGGCGACCGTCATTCGCGACTTCAAGGAGACGCCCGGCATCATCGTGGACCGGGTCCGTCTCGGCCAAGCCTTTCTCAACATCCTCTTGAACGCCGCGCAAGCAATCAGCGGGATGGATCCGGCGACCAATTGGATCCGCGTCGCGACGTGGCCGGACCGCGGTGGCGTGAAGATCGAGATCCAGAACAACGGCCCGCCCATCCCCGAAGAAGTACTGCCGAAGATCTTCGAACCGTTCTTCACGACGAAGGCATTCGGTCAAGGACATGGGCTCGGCCTCAGCATCACGTACGAGACCGTGCGGCGTCACGGCGGCTTCATCGAGGTCGAGAGCCGTCCCGGCACGCCGACGACGTTCCGGATCTGGTTGCCGAGCGACACCGGACTCGGTCTCGTGCCCCGTGCGACGTTGGTCAAAGAACGGCCGCACACGCTTCCGGCGTCCTTGCTGCTGGTCGACGATGATCGGCTCGTTCGAAATGGGCTCCGGCGAATCCTCGAAAAATTCCACGACGTCGTCGTGGCCTCGGGCGGCGAACAGGCTCTCGCCGCGCTCGCGGAGCGAACGTTCGATCTCGTCTTGTGCGACCTCATCATGCCGATGATGACGGGGATGGAGCTGTTCGCCGCCGTCGCCAAGAAGAACCCCGAGCAAGCGAAGCGCTTCGTGTTCCTCACCGGTGGAACGAGTAGCCCGGAGGCGCGCGACTTCTTGCTCGAAGTAAAAAATCCGCGGGCCTACAAACCGATCGGTGCCGATCAGCTCGTGCGGCTCGTCGACGACTGCGTCAAACAATTCGCGAAGCCGTAGCGTCCTCCGGTTCTGCTTGACGGCCCGTCGTCGGACAAAGGACGCTGCGGAAGGGCTGAAGGGACGAGGAGGATTTCATGCCGAAAATGCACAGGGAGTTCTGCGCTCTGGTCGCGACGATGCTCTGGACGGCCGGCGCGCACGCGGCCGAGGGCGCGGGGCCCGTGGACCGCGGGACGTTCGTGCTCAGCGCGGAACATCTCACGGGCGTCATTCACGACGACCTGAAGTCCAATGGGGCGACGCTCGGCATCACGACGATAGCGCTCTTCGGGTACCAGGCGACCACCGTCTTCGACATGCCGCGGATCGCCTTCGACGGCTTCGTCATCGACGGATTGAGCATCGGAGGCTCGCTCGCCGTCTACCAGGCGTCCTTCGGTCTCTCTGGCCAAAATAGTCAGAGCTACACGGACGTTCTCATCGCGCCGCGCGTCGGCTACGCCTACCTGTTCTCCCGTAGCGTCGGGATCTGGCCGCGCGCGGGATTTTCGTACTGGCATCGGGGGTTCTCCGACGCGGCCGCCTCGACGCACGCGTTCGCGTTCGACGCCGATTGTCCGTTGGTGTTTTTTCCCGCCCCGCACTTCGCGATCACGGTGGGTCCGATCCTGGACGTTTCGTTCGGGGGTTCGGTGACCACCGATACGGTGAACCTGGCGCCCGTCGGGGTCGCCGCGAACCAGGATATCTCCTTGCTTCAATTCGGGCTCTCGGCGGGCGTGGCCGGGTTCTTCTGAGCCGCGATTCGGGCAATCCCGCGGTTCGGCGGTTTCGTTCGGCGCGTGCCGGTGCCATGAATCGGGCGTGACGCCCGAGGCGAACCCGACCATCGAGTTCGACGGCGTTCACAAACGATACGAGGTCTCGGTCGTCGAGGACGTGTCGTTCGCGATCGGCGCGGGTGAGACGTTCGTGCTTCTCGGTCGAAGCGGGTCCGGAAAAAGCACGACCTTGAAGATGATGAATCGCCTCGTCGAGCCGACGTCGGGGGTGATCCGCGTGTTCGGTCGCGACGTGCGCGAGGGGCGCCCGGAAGCGCTGCGGCGGCGCATGGGGTTCGTCATCCAGCAGTTCGGACTTTTCCCGCACTACTCCGTCGCGGAGAACGTCGCGATCGTTCCACGGCTACTCGAGTTGTCGGACGCAGAGATCGACCGACGCGTGCGCTCCTTGCTTTCGAGTGTGGGGTTGCCCCCTGAGCGATATGCGCGTCGGCGGCCCGAGGAGCTCAGCGGTGGCGAGCGCCAGAGAGTGGGCCTGGCGCGCGCGCTCGCGGCGGATCCGCCCATCGTCCTGCTCGACGAACCGTTCGGCGCGCTCGACCCGATCACTCGGCGCGACGTGCAGCGCGAGTTCCTGCGGCTCTCCGCGGAGCTGAAGAAGACGATGGTGCTCGTCACCCACGACATCGCCGAAGCGATCCTGCTCGGCCATCGCATCGCCGTCCTCGAAGCCGGACGGCTCGAGCAGATTGGTACGGCGAAGGAGCTCCTGTTTCGTCCTTCGACGGCGTTCGTGCGCGCCTTCTTCGACCCCGGTCGCTTCGATCTCGAGCTCCTCGCCGTCACGGTCGGCGACGTCGTGCCGCATCTTCCTGCGCCGCAGTCGAGCGCCGCGCCGAGCGACGCGGACGTGCTCGCGACCGCGTCGCTTCGCGAGGCCCTCGAGCACCCCATCCTGCTCGAAGGCGGCGCCTGCCGCGTCACCGGCGCGCCGAGCGTCGGCGCGATCACGGCCGTGCGCCTCCTCGAAGGGTTCCAGTCGTTCCGCGCCGAATGGTCCCGCGCTTCATGAGCGAGCTCGCCCGGTTCTTTCGACAGCACGCCGGCGAGCTCGGCGAACAAGCGCTCGAGCACCTGATGCTCACCTTGTCGGCGCTGGCCCTCGCCGTCTTCGTCGGGTTGCCGCTCGGACTCTGGCTCGCGCGTCGAAAAACGGCCTCGCGCGTCGTGCTCGGCATCGCAGCGGTGATCCAGACCATCCCGAGTCTCGCCTTGCTCGGCTTTCTCATTCCGTTCACGGGGATCGGCCCGGTGCCGGCGATCATCGCGCTCTTCGCGTACGCTCTCCTTCCCATCGTGACGAACACCGTGACCGGCGTGCGCGGCGTCGACCCCGCGGTGACGGAAGCCGCGGTCGGCATGGGAATGACGAACCTCGACGTGCTCCGCAAAGTGGAGCTCCCGCTCGCGCTGCCGGTGATCTTCGCCGGGGTTCGCACGGCGACGGCGGTGAACGTCGGGGTCGCGACCTTGGCTGCCCTGGTCGGCGCGGGCGGCCTCGGCGTGTATATTTTTCGCGGCATTTCGCTCGCGGATCCGACCATGATCCTGGCCGGAGCGATTCCCGCCGCGGCGCTCGCGCTCACGCTCGACGCCGGCCTCGGCGCGATCGAGAGGAACATCGGCTCGTCGTTCCGGCCGGTCGTCGTCGTCGTCGCCGCGCTGGTCGCGCTGGTCGTCGGCGGACGGAGCTTGCTGACCTTCTCTTCGCCGTCGCTCCGGCTCGCCATGCCCGGCGAATTTCTGGCGCGAGTGGATGGCTACGCCGGTCTGGCGGGCACCTACGAGCTCCATACACGCGTTCTCGAAATGGACCATGGGCTCATGTATCAAGCGCTCGCCCGCGGCGACGTCGAGGCGGTCGTCGGGTATTCGACCGACGGCGAGATCGCCTCGAACGGCTTTCGCTTGCTCGCCGACGATCGGCACTATTTCCCGCCGTACTACGTGGCGCCAGTGGTTCGCCGCGCGACGCTCGAGCGGCACCCCGAGCTCGCGGCCGCGCTCGATCGCCTCCGCAACCGGCTCGATGACGGCAGCATGTCGGCGCTCAACGCCCGCGTCGAACACGGCCACGAATCGGCAGGCGACGTGGCGCGGAGCTTTCTCGTCGGCGTCGGGTTTTCCGTCGTACCGCACCGAGTTTCGCCGCATGCCGACGTCGTGATCGCGTCGAAGACCTTCGCCGAACAATACTTGCTCGCGGAAATGCTCGGCGATCTCGTCGAGGCGTACACCCCGCTCACCGTCGAGTTGAAGCTCGGCCTCGGTGGAACGAAGATTTGCTTCGAGGCGCTTCGCAAAGGCGAGGTCGACGTGTACCCCGAGTACACCGGGACCGGGCTATTCGCGATCCTCGGCGCGCCCGCCGCGCGCGCTCGCGACGCGAGCGCCGTCTACGACTACGTGCGGCGCGAATTCGACGCGCGTTTCGGGCTCGAGTGGCTCGCGCCCCTCGGCTTTCAGAACACCTACGCCGTCATCGTGTCGCCGCGAATCGCCGCGACGAAGAGCATTCACACCGTGTCCGAATTCGCGTTGCTCGGTCGTTGACTCGGCGCGCGGGCTGCCATTTACTGATTTTCTCCTTGGAAACACTCGACGTCGCGGTCATCGGCGGGGGCGTCATCGGGCTCGCGGTCGCACGCGCTCTGGCACGCGCGGGTCGCGACGTCGTCTTGCTCGAGGCCGAGAACGCCATCGGGACGCACACCAGCTCGCGCAACTCCGAGGTGATTCACGCGGGCATTTACTATCCGACGGGCTCCCTCAAGGCGCTCCTCTGCGTCGAGGGTCGCCGCGCTCTCTACGAGTACTGCGAGAACGAAGGCGTCGCGCATGCTCGCGTCGGCAAGATCATCGTGGCCACGCGCGATGAAGAATTGCCGGTGCTCGAGAAAATCCGGGCGCAAGCGGCGGCGAACGGCGTCGACGATCTCACTCCGATCACCGCGGCCGAAGTGCACGAGCTCGAGCCTCTGGTGACGTCGGTCGGCGGTCTGCTTTCGCCGAGCACGGGCGTCGTCGACAGTCACGGCTTCATGACGTCGCTCCGGCGCGACGCGGAAGCGCGAGGCGCGAGCATCGTGCTCGGCTCGCCGGTGCTCGGCGGCCGCATCACCGACGGCGGCGCCGAGCTATCGATCGGCGGTGTCGAACCGGTGACCGTTCGATTCAAGGCAGTCGTCAACGCGGCGGGATTGTCCGCGCCCGCCGTTTCGCAACGCATCGACGGCTTGCCGAAGGCATCGATTCCGAGCGCCTATTTCGCCAAGGGTCACTACTTCACGCTGCGCGGTAAAAACCCCTTTTCCCGGCTCGTGTACCCGGTGCCGGTCCCCGGCGGGCTCGGGGTTCACGTCACGCTCGACCTCGGCGGGCAAGCCCGGTTCGGCCCCGACGTGTCGTGGGTCGACGGCATCGACTACGCCTTCGACGAACGCCGGGGCGACGAGTTCTACCCCGCGATCCGCAGTTACTATCCGGCGCTCGAGGACGGTTCGCTCGAGCCGGGATATACCGGCATCCGCCCGAAGCTCGGCCCCGCGGGAAGCCCCGCCGCCGACTTCGTCATTCAGGGTCCGGAGACGCACGCGGTGCCGGGCTGGGTGAATCTGTATGGGATCGAATCGCCGGGGCTGACCGCCGCGCTCGCGCTCGCTGAACGCGTCCTCGCGCTCCTCGCTTAGGCGACCGAATTCGGACAATCGGTCGCCGATGTGCGCAATCGACCGCGCCGCCGGTTGACGAGTGGCGATCGCGGCCATACCTCCGGGTGAGCAAGATCCGATGAAGACCGCCCTGATCGCCCTCGGCGTCGTTCTCGTCGCGCTGCTCGTTCCGATCGGCTGCGCGTCGAGCTCGTACAATCATCTCGTCACCTTGGACCAAGCCGTGCAAGCGCAGTGGGGGCAGGTGGAGAACGTCTACCAGCGCCGCGCCGATCTCGTGCCGAACCTCGTCGCGACCGTGAAGGGCGCCGCCCAGTTCGAAAAAGATACGTTCACCGCCGTCGCCGAAGCGCGGAGCAAGGTCGGCCAGGTCGCGCCCGCGGCGCAGGCTGCGCCGAGCGACCCGGCGGCGCTCGCGAAATACCAAGAGGCGCAAGATCAGCTCTCCGGCGCGCTGTCACGCCTGATGGTCGTCGTCGAGAAATACCCGGATCTGAAAGCCACCGAAGGGTTCCGCGATCTTCAAGCGCAGCTCGAAGGCACCGAGAATCGTATCACCGTGGAGCGCATGCGCTTCAACGAGGCGGCGCAAGCCTTCAACACGCAACGAGACAGCTTTCCGACCACCGTCTTTGCCGGTTTCTTCGGCGACCGATTCAAGGAGAAGGGTTATTTCCGTGCCGCCGCAGGCGCCGAGACGGCACCCAAGGTGCAATTTTAGGCTCCTTCTGCTGGTGCTCTCGCTCGGTTTGATCGGCGCGAGCGCCGGCGCGGCCGATTTGCCACCGGCGCCGACGCGGTGGGTGACCGACACCGCGAATCTCCTTTCATCGGCAGCGCGCGATCGACTCGACGCGCACCTCGAGGCGTACGAGAAAGCGACGGGCCACCAGGTCGTCGTGTGGATCGGAACGACGCTCGGCCCGACGCCGATCGAAGACTTTGCGGTTCGCGCCTTCAAGGCCTGGCAACTCGGGCGAAAAGGCAAGGACGATGGCCTCCTCATCGCCGTCTTCGCCGCGGACCACAAGATCGACATCGAGGTCGGCTACGGGCTCGAGGGGAGCGTTCCCGACGTCGTCGCTCACCGCATCATCGACGGCGTGATGGTGCCCAAGCTGCGCGCGAACGACGCCGACGGTGCGCTCGCATCGGGCGTCGATGCCGTGCTCGCCGCGATCGAAGGCCACCCGTGGAACGCCATCGCAGAGCCGGTCGCGCCCGGTCGGCACGCACCCCAACCGATGAGCCCGTTCGAGTTGGTGCTCCTCGGTATCCTCGCGCTCGGCCTCATCGGGTTCGCGGTGACGCACCCGTCGCTCGCCCTGAGCATGCTTTACGTGCTCACGAGCGGTCGCGGCGGAGGTGGGTTCGGCGGCGGCGACTTCGGCGGTGGCGGCGGCGGCGGTTTCGGCGGAGGCGGTGGCAGCTCGGGCGGCGGCGGCGCGCGAGGTTCGTGGTGAACCGCGTCGTCACGATCGCGAAGCGAAGGAGAGCGACCCGATGATCGGATTTTCGCGACGCATCCGCCGGCTCGTGGACATTCCGCGCATCGAGCGCGCGATCGCCGACGCGGAACTGCGAACGTCGGGAGAAATCCGCGTCTCGGTGGCGCCGCTGTTCTGGGGTTCGGTCGATCGCGCCGCGGAGCGCGCGTTCGTGCGCCTCGGCATGGGGCGGACGCGCGAGAAAAGTGGCGTGCTCCTCTTCGTCGTGCCCGCGCGGCGACGCTTCGTGGTGCTCGGCGACGCCGGGATTCACGAACGTGTCGGACAGGGGTTCTGGGATGAGCTCGTGCGGACGATGACGCCGTATTTTCGTCAGAAGAACTTCACCGACGGCATCGTGAAGGGCATCGAAGCCGCCGCCGAAGCGCTCGCCGGCCATTTTCCCCGCGCTTCCGACGACGTGAACGAGTTGCCCGACGACGTCGATCTCGGCGAGTGAACTTTCACCGAAGACACGCGGCGCGCCCGATGCCATGAGGGGCGCCGTGCCGCCGAGCTCCGTCAGTGCCGCGTTTGCTGCGTTTGCGTTGATCGCGATTTGCTTGCTGGGCGGGCATGCGTTCACGCGCTTCCGCGTCTTGCCGCGCGACGCTGCGGACACCCTGAATCGGTTCGTCATTTACGTGTCGCTGCCGGCCACGGTGCTGCGCGTGGTGCCCGCGCTTTCGTGGAACCCGGCGCTCGCGGTGCTCGTGGTGACGCCGTGGATAGCGACGGTCGTCGGCGCGGCGGTCGTCGTGAGCGTGGCGCGGGCGTTCCGGTTTCGTTCGGAGGTGCTGGCCGTTTTGCTCCTCTGCGTGCCGCTCGGAAATACGTCGTTTCTCGGCTTTCCGATGGTCGGCGCGCTGCTCGGCCCGGACGCGATTCGTTTCGCGGTGCTCTACGATCAGTTCGGCAGTTTCTTGTTGGTCGCGACGTACGGGCTCTTCGTCGTGGCGCGATTTTCGGGGGGCGCGCGACCCGGCGTCCGCGCGATCGTGCTTCGGGTGGTTCGATTCCCGCCCTTCATCGCGCTCATCGTCGCGTTGCTTCCGCTGCCGCATCCCCCGGTCGTCGACGCGGTGCTCGACCCCCTCGCAAAGACGCTGGTGCCGCTCGCGCTCTTCGCGGTCGGGCTCAAGCTCGAGCTTCGGTTGCCCCGCGATCGCGGAGCACTCGCGTTCGGCCTCGTCGCGAAGATGGCGCTCTTGCCGCTCGTCGCGGTCGCCGTGACGCACGCGTTCGGCTCGCCGAAGGGGCCCGCTGCCGTGGCGATCCTCGAAGCGGCGATGCCGCCGATGATCACCGCCGGGGTGCTCGCCGTGATGGCCGACCTCGCGCCCGAGCTCGCCACGGATCTCGTCACTTACGGCATCGTCGTGTCGTTCGTGACCTTGCCGTTCGTCGCCCTGCTCGTGCGCTGACGACGTCGCGCTCTCGGACGTCTACGCAGAAAATCCCCCCCTCTCGACCGCTCCCGATCGTCCGTGAAAGGACGATCGAGACCCCCACGGTCGGCCCTCACTTCTTGCCGGAGTCCTTGCCGGAATCCGTCGCTGCGTCGGGAGCTGCGTCCGGCGTCGCGTCGGGTTTCGCCGCATCGGTCGAACCATCGGCGCTGGCGTCCGAACCGCTGTCGGCGCCGCCAGCGTCCGAACCCGCATCGGGGGTCCCGCTGTCGCTCTTGCCGCCCGAGCCTTTTCCGCCAGTGCTAGTACCACCGGTGCCGCCGCTGCCGCCCGTCCCGCCAGTGCCTGTATCGGTGCCGCTGTCGGTTGAAGAGCCCGTCGTGCTGTCACTGCTGCAGGCCGAAATCGCGACCGTCGACAGTGCGACCGCGACCAGCCCAACACCCAATTTCATGAATCGATTCGCCATCTAAAGCTAACCTCCTAGGGGTTGACCTTCGGGAGAAGAAAGCAAAATGACACACCCTGTCAAGACACATTTGTGACGACACGGTAACGAAACAGTCACCAAACCGGGGCGCTAATCCCCGGATACGTAGGCAGCGATTTCCGGCGAGTCCGCCGCGAGGCTAGCTTTCGAGGGCAGGACCGGAGTCAGCGAGGACTCCTTGAAGCTAACTGGGAAACTTGGTTCCCACCGCGGGCAGCGCCCACGGCTCAATGAGGAACGGGGGTTCGTTCGGGAGTCGGCGCCGACGGGCTCGGCTCGGTCTTCGGCGCGCCGGGTTCTTCGACGACCTCGCGATCCAGGCAGCGCTCGAGCTCGTTGCGGTCGATGGCCGCTTCGGGAAGCTTCGGCGGCGTCACGAACGCCGGGTGCGAAAAGTCGAACAGATCGAACGGCGCGTCCGCGTTCGCGTCGCGGCGCGTGAGCGCGGGCAGATCCGCGCGGGCCTGCACGAACCGGAGCACCGAGGTGTGCGAGTACGTGCGGTGCGAGACGTAGTGCGCCTTCGCGAACGGCGAGACGACGATGAACGGGACGCGAACGCCGAGTTGATCGAAGCGCACCGTCGCGGAGATCCCCTTGATGCGCGGCGGCTCGTCGTCGGGCGGGCAAGCGTGCGGCGGCGCGACGTGATCGAAGAAGCCGCCGTGCTCGTCGTACATGAGAAAGAGCGCCGACCTCGGCCAGGCGTTGCTCGCGAAGAGCGCCCCGACGATGCTCGCGACGAAGGCTTGCCCGACCTGCACGTCTCCCGGTGCATGTTCGTCCGTCGCTTCGCGTCCGCCGTACGTCGACTCGATCCACGTGAAGAACGGCAGCTTGCCGTTCGCCGCGTCGTCGAAGAACTCCTTCACCGGACGAAAATGCACGCCCTTCTCGGCGTGGAGCCGTGGATACATCTGCTCTTCGAAGGTGCGCGCCTGCGAGTACACCGTCCAGGACAGCCCTTTGTGTTCGAGCTGGTGAAATAACGTCTTTTCCTCGTCGCGAGGCGGAGGCGGCGTGTTCACCGCGTGCCCGAACGACGACGCGGAGAGGAAGAACATGCGGTTCGGAAATGTCGGGCCCGGCACGGCGGCGAAGTATCGGTCCCCGATCGCGAAGGTGTTCGCGAGGGCATAGTAGAAAGGCAGGGTGGTCTGGTCGTAGTAACCGATCGCGCGCCGGCCACGCGGGTTCGCGGCGCTCAGAAACCCGTCCATCTTCCCGCCGTTGATCGCGTGATGAACCGCGACCCAGTTGTGCGGCACGTCGTCCACGCAAGGGTCGTCGAGCTTGTACGGATGGACGAGCTCGCCCTCGCCGGTGGGGTCCGCGTTCTCGTAGGTCTCGGGCGCGACGTCGGCGGCGGGTTGGCCGTATTCGGGGAGCTTCTGAAAATAGTGATCGAACGACCGATTCTCCTGCATGACGACGATCACGTGGTCGATCGGAATGTCCGCTCCGAGTGGCGCGCCGTGGTCGAGCGTGTCTTTGGGCAGCGCACCTTCGCCGAACGCGCACGCCGCGCGTCGCTTCGCTTCGGGTCCGATCGGCGGCAGGATGGCGCCACTCGAGAGCGGCGCCGAGGCCGCAGGCTCTGCCGAGCTCGACCCGGAGGCACCTCCCTCCGCGTGATCACGCTTGCAGCCACACACGACCAGACCCACGAACGCCAGGGCGACCCCCAGGCGCCGAACCAAATAAGCCGAGGACAAGGGCGCGAATTTTACCACGCGACCACCGACGCACGCGACGAGAAGCAGCGCGAGCGACGGCGGCCGACGGCGTTACAGATCGCCGTCGCGTAGCTCTTCGCCGAGTCGATCGGCGGCGCGTGCCGCCAGGGACATCGCCGTGAGCACCGGGTTTTTTTCGGGGCCGGTCGTGAACACGCTCGAATCGGCGACCACGACGTTCTTGACGCCGTGCACGCGGCAGAAGCGATCGACCACGCCGTATTTCGGCGACGCGTGCATGCGACACGTGCCGCCGTAGTGGACCGAATTGCCGGGCACTTCGACCCTCCACACGTGAAGCCGCGGATTCCACCCTGCGCGCTCGAGGATTTCGAGAATCTCGACCTTGGCGCGCTCGAGGGTCTCCTTCGCTTCGGGCGGATACCGCAACGAAAAGAGCAGCGCAGAGCGCCCCTTCACCCAAGGCCTCGCGGCGTCGAGCGCGACGAAGTCGGTCCGGCTCGGCACCATCGTTCCGAACACGGTGAATCCGATGCGCGCCGTTCGGCCGGGGTGCCCAGCGAGCACGCCTTTCGCGAGGATCTCCGTGCCGCTCCACTGCATGTACGCAGCGGCGTAGAGCGGCGCGGACCGATCGAGCAGCGGCCGCGTGACGTAGCTCGCCGGCTCCGCGGAAACCGGACGATCGAGGTCGATGACGATTTTTCCGAGCGGGTGATCGTGGAGATAGCGGCCGAGCACGCCGTGCTCGTTGCCGAGCCCGTCCGGGAAATCGCCGCTCTTCGATTGGAGCAGGATCTGCGCGCTGTTCACGGCTCCGCCGGCAACGATCACCGCGCGGCACGGAACGCGTTCGTCGTTGCCCGTTCTTCGGTCGTGACAGATCACCGCGACCACGCGCCGCTCGCTTTCGGACCATTCGAGGCGAAGCGCCTCCATGCCGAATCGAATGGCGACGGCTCCCGAGCGGACGGCGGGCTTCACCAGGCGAGTGAAGGCGTTGAAGACGGTACCGCTCGCCGTGAACGTCGTTTCGGCGCCGTAAGCGTAAGGCATCACCACCGCCGACCGCCCGCGCCGCGCGGCTTCGTGCACGACGGGCTCCCAATCGGGCGCGAGGGTGCGTCGTCGCCGGGCTCGCCCCGCGGGGAGCTGCGGCGCATCCGCGTAGGACCCCGCGATGCGGAGCAGCGGTTCGACGCGGTCGTACCAGGGCGCGAGGTCGGCGTACCCGATGGGCCACGTCTGCTCTTCGCCCGCCCGCGCCGCGTCGGCGAAGTCGTCTTCGGAGAAGCGCGGCACCGCGCAGCTCCACTGGTTCGACAAGCCGCCCGGTGACAGCGCTTCGTAGAGCTGCGCCGACGGATCGCCGACCATGGTCAGATCCGTCCGCTCCTTCAGCGGAGGCCGCTTTCTGAGCAGCGTGAGCCCGCGAACTCTCCCGATGAACCCGAGCTTCTCCGTGTCGAATCCCGTCTCGAGGACCAATGTGTCGATTCCGGCTCGGGATAGAAACACCGTGGCGGCGGCGCCCGCTGGGCCCGTGCCGATGACGATGACCGGTCCGTTCTTTCTCACCTCGCCACCTTAGGAAGCTTTCGAGTACGGAGATCAACGAACATTAACGCGCCGATGGTCGGAGTCGTCGTGCGGGCCGGGTCATTGGACACGCTTGCGAAACCATGGGCAAGGGACCATGCGACGGTGACGTCGACGACAGCCGAGGACGATTGAAAGAGGCTCCCCTGGAGAAAGAAAAACTTCACCTCTTCGATAGCGTAACCCAGCTAGCCAGGCGCGGTCGCTCGATGGCAAGAAGGGTTCTCGGAATCGCCGAGGCTCGAGCCAGAGCGCGTTTTTTCCCCTTCGAAGCGACGTCACCAAGCGAGCCCATGGAGCACGACGGTCCGAAGCAACCGGCATCGAAAAAGAAGCGCGCTCCGAAGCGCGCCGGCAACTCCGAACCCGCACCCGAGTCCCGAGGGCCCGCGTCGGCGAGCCCGAGCGATCCGCCGTCGTCCGCGACGAGAGCGGCCACGTCGCCGTTCGATCCGAGGCAGGCGCCCGCGCCGACTCGCGAGCCTCGCGCGGCCGAGCACATTCCGTGGAGCTACGGGCAAGACCGGGTGACGGCCATCGCCATCGACCCGAATCGGATGCTCGTTTACTGGGAGATCTCCGATCCGGCGATCGAGCGAGCCAAGGAAGGACTCGGCGCCGGCGGCGTCGAAGCATGGCTCAGCCTGCGCATCTACGACGTGACCGGTCGCATCTTCGACGGCACGAACGCGCACGGGTACTTCGACATCAAGGTCGAGCGCTCCGATCGACAGTGGGTCGTCGAGGTCGGCAAACCGACGTCGACGGCGATCGTCGAGCTCGGCGTGAAGTCGCTCGAAGGGTACTTCGTGAAGATGGTGCGTTCGGGACGCCTCGACTTTCCGCGCGATCACTCGGCGCCCGGGTCACGCGCCGATTGGCTCACGGTGAAGGCGGTGGGCGGAGTGGGCGCACCGCGCGTCCTCGTGCCCGAGGGACGTTATCCTTCGCTCGCGAATGGAAATGGAGCTTCGCCGGGCTACGCGACGCGCGCGCGCGTCCACGCGCAAGACGCCTTCCCGCTCTTCGACGCGCAGCACCTCTACATGCGCGAGGCGTTTCCCGAGTTCGAACGACGCTGGACGTGGTTCGGTTGGCAATTGCCCGAAGTGCTGCGGCGCGAGTGGGTCGAGAGCCTGCAATCATTTTGGGAGAGCGGCGTGCTCGACGCCGGGGTGAGCTGGGAGTCGGGTCCGTTCACGACGGCGTTCGGCCCAATGTCGCTCTCGGTCGAGTATCAATCGGGGGGTGCCATCCGCGTCGAGCACGTCGATGGCAAGGCGCGGGTCGTGCACGGGCCGTGGCAAGTCATCGTGCGCGGCATCGACGCGAAGGGCGCGCACCGCGTCGTCGGACGTTGGCAAATGCAGCGCACCGTCGTTCTCGAAGGCGGCTACGAACGCATCGACGCGGGCGCGTTCACCGGCACGGGCATGGCCGACCTCGTGTGGCTCGGTGGCTCCGCGTGGCTCGGCGCGAGCGAACGCCGGTGGCTCTCGGCGAGTGAGATTCGGCTCGAAGGGGCGTCGGAAATGTATTTTCTCGGCGCGAGCGAGCTGCGCTACGGCGGCGCGAGCGAGTTCCTGTTCGCCGGCGCGACGGAACGGCGATTTCGCGGCGCTTCCGAGCTCGCGATGCGCGGCGCGAGCGAGTGGCGGCTCGTTGGTGGAAGCGAAGGTCGACTCGGCGGCGCGAGCGAGCGCGGCCTCGGTGGCGCGAGCGAGGCCTACCGATGAGCACCGGCTATCTCGCCGTCGTGCTCCACGCGCACCTACCGTTCATTCGCCATCCCGAAGACGAAACGGTGATGGAGCAGCACTGGCTCCACGAAGCGATCACCGGCACCTACTTGCCGCTCGTCCAGCTCTTCGAGGGGCTCGGCAACGACGGCGTACGATTTCGCTGCACGGTTTCCTTGTCGGCGCCGCTCATCACGATGCTCACCGACGATCTCTTGAAGGTGAGATACGCCGCGCACCTCGACAAACTGATCGAGCTCACCGAGCGCGAGATCGATCGGACGAAGTCCGAGCCGTATTACCAGCGACTCGCGGTGATGTATCGCGATCGGTTCCTGTCGCTCCGACACACCTTCCGGTGCCACGACGGCAACCTGGTCGCCGCGTTTCGTCGCTTACAGGAAGCGGGCGGCGTCGAGGTCATCACCTCGACCGCGACGCACGCGTTCTTCCCTGCGATGGATCGCAACTGGGCGGCGATGCGCGCCCAGGTTCACACCGCGGCCGATCTCTACGAACGCCATTTCGGGCGGCGCACACCGGGCATGTGGCTCGGCGAGTGCGGCTACGTTCCCGGCGTGGACGAGCTCTTGCGCGAAGCCGGGGTGCGTTACTTCTTCGTCGACACCCACGGCGTGCTCTTCGCCGACGCCCCGCCCATGTTCGGGGTTCACGCGCCCATCTATTGTCCGAGCGGTGTGGCCGCGTTCGGGCGCGACGTGCAGTCCTCCGAGCAGGTGTGGAGCGCGAAGGACGGGTACCCGGGCGATCGGCACTATCGCGACTTTTACCGGGACATCGGGTTCGACCTCCCGAAGGACTACATCGGTCCGTACATCCACCCGGAGGGGCACCGGATGTACACGGGCATCAAATACCACGCGATCACGCACGAACAGATGCACGACAAGTGGGTCTACGACCCCGTCATCGCGCGGGGCAAAGCCGGGGAACACGCCGCGCACTTCCGCGGAGAGCGCACCAAACAAATTCAAGAGCTCGCTTCGAAGATGGATCGCCCGCCGCTCCTCGTCAGTCCGTACGACGCCGAGCTCTACGGCCATTGGTGGTTCGAAGGGCTTCAGTTTCTCGACGACCTATTCCGGCAGCTTTACTACGACCAAGACGTCGTGGAGACGATCACGCCGAGCGACTACCTGGATCGCCACCCGACCAATCAGGTTGCCACGCCGGCGCTCTCGTCTTGGGGGCGCAAGGGCTACAGCGAGTACTGGGTGAACGAGTCGAACGCGTGGATCTACCGGCACCTCCACGTCGCGGGCGAGCGCATGGTGGAGCTCGTCCGCCGCTTTCGCGGGCGCGGCAGCCTCGTCGATCGCGCGTTGAAGCAGGCGGCGCGCGAGCTGCTCCTGGCCGAAAGCAGCGATTGGGCGTTCATCATGAGCGCAGGGACGATGGTCCCCTACGCCGAGCGTCGGACCAACGAACACGTGGTGCGCTTCACCCGTCTCTACGAGGATTTGGTGCACGAACAGCTCGACGAATCGTGGCTCTCCGACGTCGAGTCGAAGGACAATATTTTTCCGGACGTCGACGTCGGCCTCTACGCCCGCTAGAAGCTATCTCATAAACCTACTGCGCCCCGCGCTGCGTCGGTGGGCCTCCTTTCATGCTTCCGCCAGAGCAGGTGTTGTTCGTCGCGTCCGAGTGCGCGCCGTTTGCGAAAACCGGCGGGCTCGGCGACGTCGTCGGCGCGCTTCCGAAGGCGTTGAGGCAGCTCGGGTTCGATGCGCGGGTGATCATTCCCCTCTATTCCGGCATTCGCTGGGACGACCTCGAGACCTTGGAAGGGCCGCTCTCGGTCGTCGTGGGCGGCGAACGCCGGCCGTTCGGCGTTCGTCTCGGACGACTGCCGGGCAGTGACGTCCCGGTCTACTTCCTCGAGCACCACTACTTCTTCGATCGCGACGGCATCTACGGCAGCGCGGGGGAGGGATATTCGGACAATCTCGAGCGATTTTCGTTCTTGTCGCGCGCCTCGCTCGAGCTCTGCCGGATGCTCGGATGGACGCCGGACGTGGTGCACGCGCACGACTGGCAAACGGCGCTCGTCCCGCTCTATCTCGACACCGTGATGTGGGGGAGCTCGCTCTATCGTTTGCCGTGTGTCTTCACGATTCACAACTTGGCGTACCAAGGCGTGTACGGTGCCGATGCCCTTCCGGTCATCGGTCTCGGCCTCGAGCATTTCAACGCCTTCGAGCTCGAACATTTCGGTTCGCTCAATCTGATGAAGGGCGCGATCTATCACGCGACTCAGCTGACGACGGTGAGCCCCACGTATGCTCGTGAAATCCAGACGTCGGCCTACGGCTTCGGCCTCGACGGCGTTCTTCGCGCGCGCGGCGCGGATCTCACCGGCGTGCTGAACGGCATCGACGTCGACGAGTGGAACCCCGCGACGGATCCGAACATCGCCGCACGGTTCGACGAGCGCGATCTGGCGGGCAAAGCGGCGTGCAAGGCCGCCCTCCAGCGCGAGGTGGGGCTCCCGGTGGCGCCCGAACTCCCGCTCTTCGGTCTCGTCGGGCGCCTCACCGATCAGAAGGGCGTCGACGTCCTCGCGGAAATCCTCGACGGCCTCCTCGAGCTGCCGCTCCAGTTCGTGCTCCTCGGCACCGGAGATCCGGCGCTCGAACGGCGCTTCGCGGCGTCCGCCGAGCGGCATCCCGAGCGGTTTCGCGCGTTTCTCCGGTTCGACGATGCGCTCGCTCATCGCATCGAGGCGGGCAGCGACTTCTTCCTGATGCCCTCGCGATTCGAGCCGTGCGGCCTCAACCAGCTCTACAGCTTACGCTACGGCACGTTGCCCATCGTTCGCGCCACCGGCGGCCTCGCCGACACGGTGGTGAACTACGACGAGAAAGCCGGAAGCGGCACGGGCTTCGTCTTCCGGGATTTGTATCCCGGAAGTCTCTACTCGACGATCGGCTGGGCGGTGTCGACGTGGTACGACCGCCGGCCGCACGTCGAGCGCATGCGCCATCAAGCGATGGTTGCCGATTTTTCGTGGCGACGGTCGGCGCTCGAGTACGCGGAACTGTATCGCCGCGCGTGGTCGCTCCGAAGCGGCGCTCAGCGCGGCGGCTGAGCGTGCCGCGTCCACCAGCTGGCGAATTCGCCGAACTCGATGAGACCGTTGCCGTTCACGTCGATCGCGAGAAACGCCGTGTGCGTGTGCTCGGCCGACAACGTGATCCCGAGAGCCCGCACGAGGCGCTCGAATTCGTCCTCGTCGATGGTTCCGTTCCGGTCGGAGTCGAACCGCTCGAACTCCGCTTTCAGCGCGTCGGGTTCCGGTGAAGCCATGGCATCACGTTACCCCAGTTCGTGCTTCGCCGGGCGTCGCGCGCCGAAGGACTCCTGTCGTCGGAGGTTCCCAGCTCGTGTGAGCATCAGCTTTCCGCGGCGCGCAGGCGCCCGGACGGCGGCGCGGTCTGGCGCTCCATCTGGCGAACCAAGGCTTCCCACTGGAGCATGAGCCGCGGAGCGCTGGTGAACACCGCCTTCGACGCGAGCGCCGCTTCGCGCGGGACCTCGATGACGTCGTCCCACGCCGGGAGCACCGCGAGGTTCAGCTCACAGGTGCGCTCCAGGTCGAGCATGTCGATGACGGCTTGTTCGATCGAGCCGCCGAGCGTGATGAGCCCGTGGTTCTGCAAGACCGCCACTCGATGATTGCCGATCGAGCGATGCATGACCTGCGCCTGATCGGTGCTCGCGACCACGCCGTCGTATTCGGGCACCAAGGTGTTGTCTTCGTAGAACGAGCAGGCGTTCTGATCGACGATCTTGATCTTGCGGCCGAGCGCGGCGAACGCCGTTCCCTTGGGCGGATGCGTGTGACAGATGGCGACCACGTCGTGACGCTGGGCGTGAAGCGTCGAATGGATCGCGAACGCCGCTTGATTGTAGATGCGTGACCCTTCGAGGATCTCGCCGGCCAGGTTCACGACCAGAAGATCGGCCGCGGTGACCTCTTCGAAGAAGAGCCCGAGCGGATTGACCCAGAATTGGTCATGCGTGCCGGGCACGCGGCAACTGATATGTCCGGCGATGCCGTCGTCCATCTTGCGCCGCGCGATGATGCGAAAACCCGCCGCGAGCTTCTTTTTCAGCTCGAGGCATTCGGGCGTGTTGCGATTCACCGGAGCCGAAACGGGCGTCGTGTCAGTGGCGAGTTGCATGGTTCGACCTTTCAAACGCTGGCAGCAGGCCCCGGGATCTCGAGCATCGAGATCGGAAGGCCGATGCGGAGAAGCGCCTCGACGAGCGCCGCGGCGAACCGCTCGTCGGAGAGCACCGGCGCGGAGAACACGTGACCGTGCACCGCGCCTTCGAGGAGAGAAAACATCATGAACGCGGACGCTTCGCGATCGCCGTCGCTTCCCCAACCGCCGATCGCGTTCGAGAGCCGCAGCACGGCTTCGTGCTCCGACTTCATCATGATCGCCTCGATCGACGGATCGCACAGGCGCCGCTCGGCGATGACCGCGTGGATGCCGCGATCGGTGCGGTGATAGTCGAGGTAGAGCTGCACGAGCCTTTCGAGCCGGTGACGCGCCGCGGAAATGCGCGCCGCGGCGTTCCGGTTCTCCGGAGCCGGCGCGGCGAGCGGCGCCGTTTCGTCGAGCAGCGCTTGCACGCGTTGCGTGCAGATCTCGCCGAGCGCCGCGTCCTTGTCTGGGAAGTAGAAGTAAAAGGTGCCCGTCCCGACCCCGGCGCGCTCTGCGATCGACTTCGCGGTCGTGTCCGCGTAGCCGCGCGTCGAAAACTCGCGCTTCGCCGCCGTGACCAGCGCCGCGCGCGTCTTGTGCGAGCGCGACTGCACCGGGACCCGGAGCGCATTCGTAGCGGTCACTCGTGCAGCATGAAGAAAACAGAACTCGACGTCAAGTTCTGTTCATATGCATTTAATATCATTATATTTTTATTGGCACCAGGCCGGGGTTGCGAGCCGCAGACTGCTCCCCTCCACGGCGCTAAGCTCCGACCCATGTCGGGCCCGGCCGCGGTCTTCGAGCAACATCGCCGGCGGCTGCTTCGTCTGGCCTATCGCATGCTCGGCACGATGGGCGACGCGGAAGACGTCGTTCAAGACGCTTGCAGCGGTTCCCACTTTGGGCTGAGCGTCCGCAGGTTTTTGCCCCCAACGGGTGAGGGTCAAAAACCCGCTCCCTTTCCGCCGAAGTCTGGTCACCGCTGGATTTTTCTCGGCCAGCTCAACCGGGTTGAGCTGTGTGTGCGGTTTCACCGCGCGGACTTCGAATCGGTGAAATCGCCGGAAGCGTGGCTCGTCACGGTGGTGACTCGGCTCGCGATGGACCGGCTTCGCGCCGCGAAAACCGAACGGCGCGCGTATGTCGGACCGTGGCTCCCCGAGCCGTGGATGCAAGGCGCGCGCGAAGAGGACGCGCCCGATGCACGGAGCGATCGGCAGAGCGAGCTTTCGTATGCCGCGCTGGTCTTGCTCGACCACCTGGAGGCCGAAGAGCGCGCGGCATTCTTGCTCCGTGAAGTGTTCGCCGTGGACTACGGCGTCGTGGCCGCCGCGCTCGAACGGAACGAGGCGGCGTGCCGTCAGTTGGTTCACCGCGCGCGCGAGCGGGTGTTCGAGGGAAAGCCGCGCCGGCGGTCGACCGCGCCAGAACGAGAAGACAATTTCAGGAGAAGCGAATCATGAAAGCGCGAATCAACGCTTACGAAGTGACGCCGGAGGCCGGCAAAGCAGCGAACGAATTGAGTCGTACCATCGAGGCCATCGGACTCGAACCGTCGCTCGTCGAGCTCGTGAAAATCCGAGCGTCGGTGATCAACGGCTGCGCGTTTTGCATCAACATGCACACGCGCGACGCTCGGAAAGCGGGCGAGAGCGAGGCGCGGCTCTATCTCGTTTCCGTGTGGCGCGAGTCCACCGTGTTCTCTCCCCGAGAGCGCGCGGCGCTCGCCTACACCGACGCGCTCACGAAGGTGTTCGAGCATGGCGCCCCCGACGCCGTGTTCGACGAGTTGAAGGCGCACTTCACCGACAAGGAGATCGTCGCGCTGACGAGTGCCGTCGCGATGATCAACTTTTACAACCGACTCGCCGTCGGCCTCGGGTTCGTCCACCCGTCGGAAGAAGCGCGCGACTAATCCGCTCAGTGCACGACGATGGCGGGGGGCGGAACGAAGTGCGCGGGCGCGGTGCAGTTCGTCACGCAGCTCGGAGGCGTCGTGCTCATGGTGGCGCAATCGGGCGCTGCGCCGTTCGCGGGGTCGTTCACGCAGATGCGGAGCGGCGCGGAGACGCCGACGTTGCCGACGTTGTCCGTGGCCCGCGCGGCGAGACACACCCAGCCGTTCTTCGTCACGAGCGACGGTGACGACAACTGCCATTGTGCGCCCGTGCACGTCAACCCCATGAGGTCGCCGCTCGCGTAGATCGCCGGCTCGGGCGTGCCGAAGGGCTGCGCCAGCACACGAGTCAGATCCGACGCGTTGTCCAGGCAGAGAGTCAGAGGGGGCGACTCGCTGTCCACGGTGCACACGCCGGCGATGGCCGGGAAATTCGTCGAATAGGTTGCGGATCCCGCGGGCGGCACGGGGTTCAACGCCAGAAAGTTGAGCGTGCCGAGGTTCGCGATCTCGTTGCAGACGCCGCCCGTGGCGTTCTTGGAGATCAGCAAGGGCTGCGTCGGATCCGGCTGGAGGTAGATCTGAACCGAGTTCTGATTCGTGCCCGCCGGGTACAAGATCGTCTGTCCGCTGGCCTCGTTCGTTTGCTCCCACACGAGAGCGCGGAACAGCTCGAAGCTCTGACCGGTAGCGGCGTCGGAAATTGCAGTGCCGAGAGGGTCGAACGGATCCGAACAGACGTAGCCCGCGCCCGCTTGTTTCGCTTCGCGCACCATCGGCGGATCCAGATCGACGATCGGGGGCTGGTTGTCGATGTAGTAGGTGATCGACGCGCCGAGACCCGCGTTGGTCGCCAGATCGCTCGCCCGAATATTGACGGTGACCTGGACTTGAGTGGCGTCGAAGGTCGCGCTGTCGAACGAGAAAGTATACGTGCCGTTGTTCTCGGACCACGAATCACCCGGCGTGTAGAAATGCTTCGTCGAGCCGAGGTCGACCTCGACGGTCTTCGGATCGACACCCGACAGATCGTCGGTCACCGTGAACTGCAGATGCACTTGCCCGCCGATGATCGTCTTGTCGGGTGGACTGATGGCGGTGATGGCGGGCCCTGTGCTGTCCATGACGAAGTTGTACGTCGTGGTCCGCTTCGCCGCGGTCGGCGTGCGCGTGTCGGTCGCGGTGATGACGACCGGGACCGAGCCGACCGGGGTCTTCGTGAACAGCGGGTTGGTGCTGAAATCGATGCTGAGGTCGTACTCGCCGGGGCTCTTGGCGACCGCCGCGGTGCTGAGATCGATCGTCTGACCGTTGACGGCCAGCGTGACGCCCCCGACAGCGGCGCCGTTGTCGCCGGTCGTCGTGAGCGGCGCCGCGAGCGCGGAGAAGTTGAAGTCGATCGGGCCCTTCAGGGGATGCGGCGACCCGGCCGTCGGAGAGCCGACCTGGATCGACGGCCCGTGGTCGACGAACGTCGCGAGCGTCGTCTTGGTCGTCAGTGGCGGCGTCGACTTGTCGCTCGCGGTGCAGGTGAACGACAGCGGGCCGTTCGCGATCCCCGATAGGTTGAACGTCGCCGAATACTCACCGGGGGTTCCGGTGGTGACACCTGGGGATTGTTTCTGCGAGGTGCCCTTGGCGTCGAACATCTCGAGCTGAACCGTCGCGGGGTCGATGGTCGCGTTCGCGGCGTGACCTTGAACCGCGGTGCAGGTCACGACGACCAGCCCATTGACGACGGTCTTGGCGTCTTCGACGAGCACCGTTGCCGCGTTGGCGTCGCTCGCCTTGAGGGGTGAGGTGATTGTGACGACGGGCGCGAGCGGATTGGTCGGTTCCGTTCCGGTTCCCGAGTCCGGCCCTTGGCCGCCCGTGGAGCTAGCGCCCGATCCTCCGGAGCCGCCATTGCCGGTGACGATGCCGGTCGTGCCGCCGGTCGGCGTGGTGTCGACGAGCTCGGGCGGCTTGTTGCCCCCGCCGCTGCAGGCACAACTCAATACTGCGAACCCAAGCCAAAGCCGATAGGTCATCCCCGTGTTGATCCCCGCGTAGAAGAAGCCTTCCTTTTACTACGCTCCGGGCGGGGAGCAAACGGCCGCGACTCGAGTGTTGCAACGATGTAGGCGCGCTGTCACCTTTTCAGACGGTCGTTCGCGCCATCCTCGGCGCACCGGAGTCTTCGTCTGGCCCGGCATGCGCCTCGTACGCGTCGGGGTCATCGGGGTACGCCAAGATGCCCATTTCGGGGATATCGATGCCCTGAAGCTCGTCTTCCGCCGAGACGCGATTGCCGACCATCTTGCCGATGATCGCGAGAGCGATGGCGGTGACCGTCGCGACGTAAGCGAAGTTTGCGGCGACACCGATGCACTCGGCCACGAACTGATTCGAGTCGCCGAAGAAGAGCCCCGTCACTTTGCCGGGGACGCCGTTGAAGCCGTCGCCGTACGACCCGTTCGCGAAGAGGCCGAGCGACAGAACGCCCCACGCGCCGCAGGTGCCGTGGACGCTTACCGCGCCGACCGGGTCATCGATGCGCAGCCTTCGCTCGACGAACATGGCTGACACCACGACGAGCACGCCCGCGATCGCTCCGATGAGCACCGCGGCGGTCGCGCTCACGAACGCGCAAGGAGCCGTGATCGCCACCAGACCCGCGAGCATGCCGTTGGCGAGCCAGGTCGGATCGGGCTTGCCGTACCGCGACCAGACGTAGCAGCACGCCGCGAACGCGCCCGATGCCGACGCGAGCATGGTGTTCACCGCGATGATCGCGATGCGAGTGTCGGTCCCGGACAGCGTCGAGCCCGGGTTGAATCCGAACCACCCGAAGGCGAGGATGAACGTGCCGAGGAGGGCCATCGGGATGTTGTGCCCCGGGATTGGATTCGGCGAGCCGTCCTGGTTGTACTTTCCGATGCGCGGTCCGAGGGCCCTCGCTCCGGTCATCGCGATGACTCCGCCGGTCATGTGCACGACGGAGCTGCCCGCGAAATCGACGTGGCCGTGCCCGAGCCCGTAGTTCACGCCGAGTGCCGAGAGCCATCCGCCGCCCCAGACCCAATTGGCATAAATCGGGTAGATGACCGTCGAGATCACGAAGCTGAAGAGCACGAACGACAAGAATTTCCAGCGCTCGGCCATGGCGCCCGTCGGAATGGTCGCCGCGGTGTCCATGAACACCATTTGAAAGAGGAACATCGCCGCCACACCCGGCGTGTAGTCCGAGAACGGCAGGAAGAATCCCTTCGTCCCGAAGAGCCCGAACGTGTGACCGGATATCTGGATCGTGAACTCGCTCGACAAGGTCGGGTCGTTGCCGAACGTCCCCATCGGGCCGACGCCGCCCATCTGGAACGCAAACCCGAGCGCCCAGAACCCGAGGATGCCGATCGAATAAACGAGGAAGTTCATCGACATCGTGTGCGCGGCGTTCTTGCGCCGGCAGAGTCCGGTCTCGACCAGCGCAAAACCGGCCTGCATGAACATCACCAGGAAGCCCGTGAACAGGGTCCAGACGATGTTCGACGAGACGGTGGCGTCGGAGAGACCCGTCTTCAGGTCGCCTACTTGCTTCGCGAGATCGGTGAGGGACGGGTCGAACATGGCGTGGGTTCTTACTCCGACCGCCATCCGTACTCACCTCGGAATGTCCGGGAGTTTTCCGGGCCGAGCCGTTTCCGTTTTCACACCGCTACTCGGTCGTCAGGAGCGCGTTGTCGAATCGAAGCTGGACGTCGCCCGTACTTGCAACGGTGCCGCCGTACAACACGCCGCTGTAGACGCCGAAGGCAATCGACACGAACGGAGGATCGACCAGGGATGCGGGGAGCTTCAAGCACGAAGCGAGTGCGGGTTGGCCACCCACCAGCGCTTGAACACACCCGGTGCGCGCGCTCGAGCCGGCGCCTGAATACGTGATTTCGAAGCCATAACGTCCGAGCCACACGTTCTCCTGCGGAAAGGACCCCGAAAGTGGAGCAGCCCCGGCATTTCCGCTCGGATCGACGTAACCGGCGAACACACCCGGCCCGTTCCCGACTTCGAGCCCGATGATCCCGTCCGACACCCGGGTGCCGGTCAGGATGGCCGCGAACGCCGCGCCCGATAGCAGTGTGACACTGTCGCCGGCATCGATTCTCAGGTCGAACTCGAGACGGATCTTCGACGGCTTCGTCGCGAACGCGGGGATCGCATGAATGACGAACGCCTTGACGTCGTTCGGGGCGGTCGTCTGAATGCGGAGCGCGTTCGGTGCCGACGGGATGCCGGAGCCATGGTCGAACGTGAAGTTCCCTCCCGTCGTCGAGAACGTCGTCCACGAGTTGAGAAACCCGTCGACCGTCGGCTGCTCGTCGAAGTCTTCGCAAAAGAGACCTCGCTGCCCATCGCACCAATGCGGTGCCGTGGCGTCCGCGGCGTTGGTGCCCCCGGCTCCAGAACCCCCCGTCGCGACGCCGCCTCCGCCTCCGTCTTTCGGGGGGCCTCCGTCTCGGGAGAACGTGCCCCCGTTCGCACCGCCCGCCGTGCTCGCGCCGCCGGTTCCGTTGGTTCCGCCCGAACCGACCGCGCCACCCGAGCCCGGTGACCCACCGGTGTTCGCCGCAC
Source organism: uncultured Polyangiaceae bacterium (assembly GCA_964506835.1). Lineage (GTDB taxonomy): Bacteria > Myxococcota_A > Polyangia > Polyangiales > Polyangiaceae > DASZVB01. Next base: position 6,444 of record CAZDNG010000036.1, on the reverse strand, counting down.
CGCCCGGCGCATTGGCGGTACCGCCCGTACTCGCCGGCGCGCCGCCGGTCGACGTCGCTCCCGCGCCTCCTCCATCGCTCGACGATTGCGATGAAAAACGATCGCCGCTACAGCTTCCCGTCGCGACGAACAGGATTGAAAACGAAACCAGCGTGAAGGTCCGCACTGCGATTCGGGAGACTATCGCAAGTTCCACTGGCGATGATCGAGAATGAACTGTGCGGGAACCAGAGCGACGATGCGTGGACCGACGCCGGAAGAACTGGAGTCGCGCGCGCATTCTTACTATTTGAAAACAACGCAACGCAGTCCTGGAACATTCAACGCGTCGAGCAGTCTTCGGCGAAGCGGCGCGCCGAACTCGCGGAACGTCGTGAGCGACGACCGGGGCAGGCGCACGCAGTGTACGAGTCGCGGGAGGCTATTTTCGGTGCGAGCGCTGATCGTGGCGCTCGGAGGGCTCGGCGTAGCTTGCCAGAGCGCTCAAACGCGAGCGCTCGGGGTGGGCGGCGCCGCGTCGAGCAACGGCGGCGGGCCTGGCGGCATGGATTCGGGCGGACGCGGGGCGGCGAGCGGTACCGACGCCAGCGCCGGACAAAGCGCGGCGAGCGGCGGTGCGGATGCATCCCTCGCGGCATCGGGCGGCAGCAGCGGTTCAGGTCCGCCTTCGCGAAAAGACGGGGGAGCGAACTCCCCGGGCAACTCGGTTTCGGATGGGGCGATCTCCGACGGAGCCTCGGCATCGCTTCACGACTTCTTTTCGACGGTCGCCATCGAAGAATCCGACAGCGTCAACGTAACGAGCAATGGAGACCTTTGGGCGAACTGCTGGGCCGACGACGACTCGCTCTACCTCGCGAACGGCGACGGGGAGGGCTTTGCTCAAACCTTCTCCGATGTCGTGGTGAGCCGCCTCGACGGCCTCCCGAACGACGCGAACCATCCGCTCACCGGGACGACGCTCGCCTCCGGCGATCAGGTGTCGAGTATCTGGAGTGGTTCGAACTACAACCGGAAGCCCACCGGGATGCTGTGTATCCACGGCGACCTCTATCTCGCCGTGGAAGATCTCCGAACGCTCACCTACGACGACGCTCCCGCTGCGACGATCACGCGTTCGACCGACAAGGGACGCACGTGGTCGTGGGATCGGACGGGTCCGATGTTCTCGAACCACGTCTTCACCACGATCATGTTTCTCGACTTCGGCAAAGACGCCGAGCGCGCGCCGCCCGGGTACGTATACGCCTACGGCCTCGACGACAACTGGGCGTTCAACAGCTCGGAATCGCCGCCGCCGACCCAGCTCTACCTGGCGCGTATACCGAGCGACGCGGTTCAAGATCGCTCGAAGTGGACATTTTTCGCCGGTCCGGACACGACGGGCGCGCCGATCTGGGTCGCCGATATCGCGGGAAGAAAGCCGGTTCTCGAAGATACGCGGCGTCTGTACACGACGCCGCTCGATCCGTCGCTCACTTACCAAAACATGACCGTGTTGGGCCAAGGGGGCGTGGTCTTCGACGCTGCGCTCGGCCGCTATCTGTACGCTTCCTGGACCGAGTACACGTTCGAACTCTACGAAGCACCCGAACCTTATGGTCCATGGACACATTTTTATTCCAAGGACTACGGAGTGTTTCCCTGGACCGACACTAAAAATGGGGGATACGCGCTCACCATTCCGTCCAAGTTCATCAGCGCCGACGGGACGTCGATGTGGATCCAATCGAATGCCTGGGGTGAGGGCGCGCAGAACTACGATTTTTCACTCAGACAGCTCCAAGTTACGCCGTTCCGACCTTCGGCGGCCGTGAACGCACGAGGTGGGCCGAACTTGGCGAGCCCGGCCGAGGGCGCCGTGCCGTTCGTTCGTGCGTTTCACTTTGGACGTGCCGGCGTCTTGAACGACGGGGTCACGACGAACCAGTCGGAGGATAGCTGGACCGGTGACGAGAAGACGTTCGACTTTTGGGGCTACACCTTCCCGCACCAAGTAAACGCCAACGTCGTTCACTACACCACGGGCACGATGGCGAGCGATGGCGGGTGGTTCGCAGAGCTCCGCGTCCAGGTGCGGCAGGGGACGGAGTGGGTGGACGTCACGCACCAGAAGATCACGCCGGCTTACCCCAACGACGCGACCACACCGGCCAACACGACGTACACGCTCTCGTTCGACGCCGTGTCGTCGGACGGCGTGCGCATCGCCGGCACACCGGGGGGCAGCTCCCATTTCACGAGCATCGCCGAGCTCGGCGTCTCCTACGAGTGAGGGTCGACCGAGCGCGGTCTCGATCGCATCGTCGTGAGCGTATTGTCGATGGAGCGTTCGACATGCTCGTGATCGATCGAGCGCAGGAACGCGCCGTACTCTTCGCGGCGTCGCGAAAATGCTCGCCCGGGGTCGCTGTCCGGTGGCGCGAATGCGTCTTCGTCGGCGACATCGAAGTTGATGAAGCCGCGGCAGCGCGGGGAGCCGCAGAGGCACGGATCGCGCTCGGGCTCGTTCTCGGTTACCCAGCCGTAGAAGATCGTCACTTCGTCGCCCGGGACGATCGCGCGGACGCACTGAATGCGACCCTCGCCGCTCGAATAAATGACGGCGTTCGGGTTGCAGCTGTGATTGCACAGCCAGCCGCCGGGCACCTCGGTGTTCGGAATGATCACCCACTCGCCACCGGATAGCAGGGTGAGCTTCGTTCCCGCTGCGGCGAGCGCCTCCGGATCATCGACGCCGACCCGGCGCTGCTTCGGTGCGTACGGGACGACGACGTCGCCGGGTTCGAAGCGCCGGCGCGCGAACACACCTCGACCCGCGATGCTCCGCTCGCGGAACTCGACCGGAGCAAGACTGAACATTGCGCTTTTCGAACGACGTTGGCTCATGCGTCATCGATGCTACTGCCGCTTCAGCGCAGCGACTCGATGCACAATTGCCCGCGACTTTTCCATGGTTGTCGTACCGGTTTCTTCCGAAAATGCTGCGGAAACGCGAGATGTGGCAAAACGACAGGACGGGTCGCACGAAGAAGAGAGAGTGTGGACTCACCAATTTTTGCGCAAGCTTCCGCGGCCATAACGTTAGCTCTCGCCCAGCGAAGCGAACGAGTCGTGCAGCAATGCGGCGACGCGCTATGCTCAACTCGCTTCGAGGAGTTACTCTAACCTCAATGAGCCGGCCTCTTCGTGAGTGTCGGCGAGCAAGCGAGACTTGGAATGGCATACAGCCCGTTCTCCGGTACGTCGTTCGAAGGCGACCCATGGTGTGGTCGCAAGCGCAAGCTTCGAGCCGCCTGGATCGGATGGATCGGAGTGAGCGTCCTCGTCGGGTGCGCCAACGGCAGCACGATCGGCGCGAACGAAATCGAAGCCATCACGACGCTGCCTGACGCCTCCATGCCGGCGAGTGGCGGACAATCGAGCGGAGGCGGCACGTCGGGAGCGGGCGGCATCGCGAACCCGAATGGCGGCACGATCGGCGTCGGCGGATTTCCGGCGGGCGGCGTGGGCAACGAAACCTCGACGGGCGGCACCCTCACGAGCTCCGGAGGTGATTCCTCGGGCGGCGTCGGAAACGGCGGCGCGAACACCGGCGGCACGAGCGCAAGCGGCGGCTCCGGTGGAGCCGGCGGCTCTGAAACGGGTGGCAAGACGAGCACCGGCGGCAAGACGGGCACCGGCGGAACGACGAGCAGTGGCGGAACGACGAACACCGGCGGTACGACGAGCACCGGTGGAACGACGAGCACCGGCGGCACGACGAACACCGGCGGCACGACGAACACCGGCGGTACGACGAGCACCGGTGGAACGACGGGCTCTGCGTGCCCGAACTACACTACCAACGACACGTGCTCACAGTGCATTTGCTCGAAGTGCGCGTCTCAGGTGTCGTCGTGCTTCGACAGCAGCGACTCCACGGCGAACGCGAATTGCTCGACGATCCAGCTCTGCGCGCAGCAAAATCATTGTGCGAGCACGCCATGCCTCTGCGGAAACAACAACCCGCTCTGCGCCCCGGTGTCCGGACCTTGCATGAATCAGATCTACACAGTCGATGGCACGATGAACCTGGTTACACTTCAACAAGACGGAGCGGACACGACGAAACCGCTCGGACGAGCCAACGCGATCGGCATGTGCACCGAGACCAACTGCAAGACGGAGTGTCAGCTCACTCAATAACGTTCCGGCGTTCGGCTTCGTGGTCGAGCGACCGGACGATTCACGGTCCGATCTCGGAAGTTGCTCAATGATGACCCGCCGGCGGGCCCCAACGTCACTGCGCGACATGCTCCACCGATCACCTCGGCGTGTCGCCTCGTTCGCGCTGCTCCTGTCTTTTTGCGGCGTCAGCGCATGCGGCAATAACTCGTCGAGCTCGCCGCCCAGCGGCGCGTCGGGCGAAAATAGCGGAGGCAGCGCCGCGGGTGGGTCCGGGGCGTCGACCAACGGCGGCGCTCCAGCGGGCGGAATCGGCGGGAATTCCGGAGGATTCGGTGGTGTCGGAGGCAACGCCGCGGGCGGCGTGTCGCCGGCTTCGGGGGGAGTGGCGCCCTTCACGGGCGGCGCACCTTCGGGGGGCGGGGTTGCGTCAACGAGTGGCGGCGCATCGGCGAGCGGCGGTTCACCGTCGACCGGGGGCACCGGCAACGGCACGTGCACGCCGGTCACCGCGACGGCGTGTACGGCTCCTCAAGTGGTGATCAACGAGGTCGACGTCGGGGCGCCCGTCGTCGTGAACGAAGACGATGCCGGACTGAAGATGCTCTCCATCTCGCCGGTTCCGTCGGGTGGCTCGCGCGTCGCGTGGATGAGCAACGACGCGAACGTCCACGTGACGACGCTCGGGTGCAGCGACGACGTCGTCGGAAGCTTCACCTTGCCGGCAAACGACTACGGCGACATTTACGCCGACGATACGGGCGGCGTCGTCTTGGTCAGCCGGGACGCGCAAGGTGGCGGCACCTTGAACTGCGGTAATCCGTCGAATCTTTGCGGAACCCCGCCGAGCCCCGCGATCCCTTGTTACGACATGTACCTCGTGCGATTCGACGGCACGACCGAGAAATGGGCCACCAAGCTCACCGTCTCCGACGCGCAGCTGCCGCCGTACTCGACCGGGCCCACGGGCCCTCAGACGTATTTCATCTGGTGGTACGCGCACCACGGGCGCCTCGCGTCGGACGGGACGAACTTTGCCGCGTACTACGGCGCCGCGACGAGCATCACGCAGATGTGCACCACGGGTGGGAACACGGCGATCAACATCCACCAGGGCGACGAAATGCGCGTCGTCGATCCGACCGGCAACCTGTTGAAGGGCCAGAACGGCTTCGACTGGGGATGCAGCCATAGCGGGTTCGAGAAAATCGTGTGGGACGGGACCGCGAACCACTACGAATTGATCTGTCGTTCCGACGCCTATCCGCACGTGGGCTTGAACGTGAACGCGTCGAACCTGGTCGACGCGATCAGCGCGACGGATTCGTCGGTGGGGAACATCGTTCTCGCGAGTACCGCGGGGAGCTACTGGACCCTGGTCACCGACGGCGGAACCCTCCACTTGCTCAAGTTCACGTCATCCGGAGGGACCACCGCGGACCTCAACATGGGGAGCGGCAACAGCCCGCATCTCGCCAAATACGGGAGTCACCTGTTCGCTGCCTGGGTGCCCGCATCAGGAACGAACATGGTCGGGCAGGTGCTCGATGCCGGTACCGGCGCACCGATCGGCTCCACGGTGCCGATCGCCGTTCCGAGCAACCAATTCCAGGATTTTCGCGATTATCCCGACGGCAGCGTCGCCTACGCGGCACCCGGATCGAGCGCGACGAAGATGAAGATCGTCCGTGTGCTTCCCTGCACGGGTTAGGGGAACCCTAAGTCCTAGTCTAGCGGTCGAGCGCGATGCCGAGCTCATGCATGCCCGACCCTCGCGCGCGATTCGTCGTGCGCCGCGTCGTGGGCGGCGATGAGCTCGAGGACGATACCTTCGACGAGCGCCACCGCGGGCTCGAGCGCGGCGGAGACCGCCGCGCTCAATCCCATTTCCGACTCGTCGTCCTCGCCGAATCTCGCCGGCTCGCACCCGACGACGCGAATGACGCCGAGTTTCTTCCCGCACGCCCGTAGATACGCGAGCACTTTCACCGGCTCGAGCGAGTGCGCGTCGAGGAGCGCCGTGTCGGCGCCGAACGGGTCCGGGTCGTCGTTCGTCGGCCCGCCATCGGTGGGCCGGCCGCCGTCGCAGGGCACTGCGTCGTCCGCGTCGGGATCGATCACGTAGAGCGTGCCGGGTGCGCCGCCGCGGGCCGTCGCGTCCACCAGGATGGCCGCAGCGTAGTCGTCGAGTAGCGCCATCGTCAGATCGAAGCCGCGGATCCAGGCGTCCATGAGCGATACCCCGTCGGGCAAATTCCGCTTCGCGAGGCGCTCCAC
>CAZDNG010000035.1:0-86766 GCA_964506835.1 uncultured Polyangiaceae bacterium | reverse complement strand
CCAGGCGCTCCCGCCGCAGGGGGAAGTCGGCAGAACCGTCGTCCGTGCCGCTCTAATCCCCCATGCTCTCGCCTTAGCTTTCGGCTCTACCGCGGCCTCACACGGTACCCGGATTGGAAAATCTCCAACGTGAAGCGTAGGGTCGTGCTCGACTACAAGGAGCACAGCATGACGAAGCACGCGACGATGAAGCTCGGTGAGACGGGGCCGCGGGTATTTCCGTTGGCGCTCGGATGCATGGGTATGTCGGGCATTTACGGGCCCACCGAAGAGTCGGAGAGCATCGCGACGATCCACGCCGCGATCGACGCCGGCGTGACGTTGATCGACACCGGCGACTTTTACGGGATGGGTCACAACGAGATGCTCGTCGGTAAGGCGCTTTCCGGGCGGCGCGACCAGGTGCAGATCTCGGTGAAGTTCGGCGCGATGCGCGGTCCCGACGGCTCGTGGGGCGGCTTCGACGCGCGGCCGGCCGCGGTGAAGAATTTCGCGGCGTACAGCTTGAAGCGGCTCGGCGTCGACGTGATCGACGTCTATCGGCCGGCGCGGCTCGACGCGGTAGTGCCCATCGAAGACACGATCGGCGCGATCGCCGACCTCGTGAAGGCGGGCTACGTGCGGCACATCGCGCTCTCCGAAGTGGGTCCCGAGACGATCCTGCGTGCGACCAAGGTGCACCCGATCGTCGACTTGCAGATCGAGTACTCGATCGCGACGCGCGGCCCCGAGGCGAAGATTTTCCCGGCGCTCGAGCGCCTCGGGATCAGCGCGACGCTCTACGGCGTCTATTCACGCGGGCTCCTCGGCGGGAGCAAACCGAAAGGCAAGAGCGACTTTCGCGCATACTTGCCGCGTTTCACTGGCGACAATCAGGTCAAGAACGCCGCGACGGTGGCCTTGCTCGCGCGCTTCGCCGAGGAGCGGCGCATGACGGTCGGGCAAGTCGCGCTCTCGTGGGTGATCGCGAAGCAACCGAAGCTCGTGCCGCTGGTCGGCGCCAAGACGCGTGCGCAGCTCAGCGACGCGCTCGGCGCGCTCGACCGGCCGCTCTCGGCGGCCGACGTGACGGCGCTCGAAGCGCTGTTCCCCGATGGCGCGATCGCCGGGACGCGGTATGGCGCCGAGCAAATGGCGCACCTCGACAGCGAGAAGTGAGAGTACCGTTTCGGCCATGAGGCTCGAAAAAGGCGTCCCGGCGCGGCGCGCCGCGCTGTTCGGCGGCACCGGTGAAGTGACGGTGTGGAGTTTGCTCACCGGCTCTGCGGAGCCGTTCACCGCGGTGCTCTCGTGCGCGCTCGAGCCGGGCGGCTCGGTCGGCGCGCACGTGCAGGATGAATTTCCGGAGATCGTCGTCGGGCTCGACGGAGACGGGGAAGCGACGGTCGACGGCGCGCCGCTCGCGCTGGGTCCGGGCGACGTCGTGCATCTTCCGCTCCGTGCCGTGCTCACTTTGAGAAACCGCTCGCACGAAGCGCCGCTCTACTACCTCATCATCAAGGCGCGCCAGCCATGACGACCGAGTCGGGCTATCTGCTCGACAATCGGCAGGCCGAAGCCGGCGAGCGATTCGCGGCCCTGTCGCGCATTTTCGATCCGGTGACGTTCCGGCACTTCGACGCACTCGGCGTGCGCGACGGACGGCGATGCTGGGAAGTCGGCGCGGGCGGCACCCCGGTGGTGCAATGGCTCGCACGACGCGTCGGTGCCACGGGGCACGTGCTGGCGACGGACATCGACGTGTCGCGCGTCGCGGGCGCCGCGGGCGACAACGTCGAGGTGATGCGGCACGACGTCGGGGTCGACGAGCCGCCGGGCGAGGGGTTCGACCTGGTTCACGCGCGCCTCGTGCTCGTTCACGTGCCGGCGCGCGACCGCGCGCTCCGGACGATGATCGACGCGCTTCGTCCCGGCGGCGTCCTTTTGGTCGAGGACGCGGATCCGGCGTTGCAGCCCTTGGCGTGTCCGGACGGCGCTGGCCCCGACGAGGAGCTCGCGAACCGGATCCGCCGCGGGTTTCGTTCGCTGCTCGAGAAGCGCGGGGGCGATCTGGCGTACGGGCGAACCCTGCCGCGACGCATGCGCGGTGCCGGCTTGGTCGACGTCGGCGCGGACGCTTATTTTCCGATCACGTTGCCCGAAAGCGGCTTGCTCGAAGCGGCCACCGTGCGTCAGGTGCGTGGCGCCCTCGTCGAACAGGGGCTCGCGACCGACGATGAGATCGCGACGCACCTGTCGAACATCGCGTCCGGGCGGCTCGATGTCGTCATCGCACCGATGATCTCGGCGTGGGGGCACAAACCACCTTGAGCGCGACCCCCAGGTGCGACGGGTCACCGACGTCCGAATCGACGGACGCCGACTACGGCTTCGCCGACGCTTGGCCGGCGCTCGCCGATGCCGCGGGTGCGGACGTGAAGAGCTTCAGGTAATCGCCGTAGCCCTCGGCCTCGAGCTTGCTTACCGGGATGAATCGCAGCGCGGCCGAGTCGATGCAATAGCGAAGTCCGGTCGGCGGCGGGCCGTCGTCGAAGACGTGCCCGAGGTGCGACTTCCCCGCTTTCGAATGCACCTCGGTGCGATCTATCCCGAGGGTGCTGTCGGTCTTGCTCACGACGTGGCCGTCCTCGACGGGCTTGTAGAAGCTCGGCCAACCGGTCCCGGACTCGTACTTCTCGTTGGAGCTGAAGAGCGGCTCGCCAGTGACGACGTCGACGTAGAGGCCCTTCTCGTGGTTGTTCCAGTACTCGTTCGCGAACGGCGGCTCGGTGCCTTCGTGTTGCGTGACGTCGTATTGCATCGGGCTCAACCGCTGCTTCAAGACGTCGTCCGACGGCTTCGTGAAGTCGCGCTTCGCGGCCAGGCCCGCGGATGCCGCGCCGGGCGCGGCGATGGTCGGCGCTCCGGTGTTCGTGGCTGCTCCGGCTGCCGGCGATTCGGTCGGCGGTGCGACGGCCGTCACTTGGCTCGGACTCGGGACGTTGGTGGCCGCTTCGCTGCTCGGGCGCGTCGCGCAACCCGACAGGGACCAGCCCAGGACGACGATGCAAGCCCCTCGGCTCGCGGCGCCTCCGCGAGCGAATGAGCGAAGATTGAACGATGCCATCACGCAGCCTCCTTCGCGCCGTTGAACGCGCTACTCGCGTAGTACGACGAAAGGGGCGCGTGCGTTACTCCTCCGCGAGCGCCCGGTCGGCGAGCTTCCTCGCGGCGAGCAAGAATTCGTCGCTGAGCGGCGTGCCCTTGACGGCGCGCGACAGCGAAAGCGCCCCAAACATCAGGGCAATCAGCCCGACGGCCTGTTCTCTCGCTTCCGGCCCCGACCCGATCGTCGCTCCGAGGGTCTTCACGAAGCTGGCGAGCTCCGTCTCGAGCGCTTCGCGGTACGGTTCGCCTTCGCGGGCCACCTCGGGCGCGACACTCGGCAAGAGGCATCCCGTTTCCGCGTTGTCGCGATGAGCGCGCGACAGATAGCGACGCACGACGTCACGGACGCGTTCGCCCGGCGTGTTGCCCTTGGCCGACGAGACGAGACGATCCCACACCGAGCTCGCCGCGGTGCGGATCGCCGTCGCGAACAGCTCTTCCTTCGAGCCGAAGTGTCCATAGAAGCCGCCCACGGTGAGGCCCGCACCCTTCATGACGTCCATGACGGAGCTCGCCTTGATTCCGCGCTCGCGGAGGAGCGCGTATGCCGACTCGAGAATCGCCTCGTGCGATTTCGCCTTCTGCTCCGCCTTCTGATTCATGACGCAACCTCACCTTGAACATTATGCGCATAATGCGTTCTGTCAAGGTGGAGACGCGCCGTCACGTTTGGAGCAGCGCCACGGTTCCCACGCCGCCGTCCGCGCAAATGCTCACGATCGCTCGCGAACCGGCCGCCATCGCCGCGAGCTCCTTGATGGCCTGACTGAGGATGCGCGCGCCCGTGGCGCCGAACGGATGCCCGAGCGCCACGCTGCCACCGTTCGGATTGATTCGGTCTCGCGGCACCTTCCCGAGGTCGGCATCGACCTTGACCTTGTTCTTCACGAACGTCGGCGATTCGAGCGCTTTGAGTTGATAGAGCACCTGCGCGCTGAACGCCTCGTGAATTTCGTAGAGCGCGATGTCTTCGTAGCGCAGGCCGTTTCGCGCGAGCAGGCGAGGGATGCTGTATGCGGGCGCCATGAGCAGCCCTTCGTGCCAGAGGTCGACCGCGCCGACGTCGAAATCGACGAGCCGCGCTCGCGGCGTGTGCGACGGGAGCCGCGCCATTCCCGCGTCGCTGCCGACCCACACGCCGGCCGCGCCGTCGGTGAGCGGCGAAGAATTGCCGGCCGTGGCGGTCCCGTGACCACTGGTGCGGTCGAAGGCGAGGGGGAGCTTTGCGAGCGCCTCGAGCGACGAGTTGCGACGCGGAAATGCGTCGTGCTCCACGCCGTCGGTCGGCACGACGAGATCCGTGAAAAAGCCGCGGTCTTGCGCGGCGACGGCGTTCCTGTGGCTCGCGAGCGCCAGGACGTCTTGCTCTTCTCTTCCGATCTCCCACGCTTTCGCGGTTTCTTCGGAGTGCTCGCCCATCGATTTTCCGGTCGACCGGTTCTTGATCGACTGCAGTTCGAGACGAACGTCGTGACGCGGGAGCTGCTTCGCCAACTCGGCACGGGCCTTCCAGTCCTTCGCCTGCGAAAGGCGTCGCATCCAATCCGAGAGCGGTTGCGTGAGCCCGACCTGGACGTGCGTCATGCTCTCCGAACCGCCCGCGAGCGCGAGCTCGCCGACGCCGCGCCCGAGGGCGCCCGCGAGATCGAACGCCGCCATCATGCTGGTCGAGCACTGCATGACCACGGTCGACGTCGGTACCGTCGGATCGAGCTTCGCGTCGAGCCACGTCTCTCGCGCGAGATTGCTGTAGCCGAGGTTCGGAATGACGCTGCCCCACATCGCCGCGTCGATGGGCCCCGACGGAATGTTCGCCATCGCCTGCAACACGGGAACACCGAGGCTCACGGCGTCGCGTTTCGCCAGGCCCCCGTCGACCTTCGTAAACGGTGTTCGCAAACCCGCTGCCAGCCAGATCGTCTTGTCGCTCATCGTCGTCGTCCTTTACGTGTTGGGCTCGCGTGACGATTTCGTCACCCGGAGCGGGGCCAAATTCAACCAACGACCCCCGGGGAAAATCATCCGCGCGCGTAACAATGCCCACAGTGGAGGCGTAGGCCACTCCAAGAGCGCGTTGAGGGTCGTCATTTCGTCGGCCCGTGCGCTCGCAGTTCGACGTCCGTATTACGCGGGCGTCGCATCTTGGAGGGTTTCCATGCAGCGTTTCATTTCGCTTGGGGTGTTGTCCGTTCTTTCTCTGATTCCCGCGATCGGCCTGGCCGCGCCGAACGAAGGACCGGGCACGAGCGGCCGTTTCTCATTCAACCCGCCGCATTCGACAGGATGGGTCTTCACCGAGACGAACGACAGTGCCGGAAACAACGTGCTCGTCTTCGAACGGGCGGGGGACGGTTCGCTCACCGCTCGAGCGAGCGTGTCGACGAATGGGTTGGGGGGCACTACGAGCCTCGGATCCGAGGGCTCCGTCGTCCTGAGCGGTGACGGTCGGTGGCTCTTCGCGGTGAACGCGGGCACGAGCACCCTCTCCGTATTCCGGGTTACCGATTCCGGCATCACGCTCACCGACGTCGCGGCGTCGGGCGGCGATGTTCCGATCAGCGTCACCGAGCACGACGGGCTCGTGTATGTGCTGAACGCTGGCGACAAGCAGGGGATCAGCGGGTTCGTCCTCGGGCGAGCGGGCCGGCTCGTCCCACTGCCGCGCTCCACCCGATCGCTGAGCGCCGCGTCGTCGGTCGGTCCGGCGCAGATCAAATTTTCTCCAGACGGTCGCACGCTCGTCGTCACCGAGAAGACGACGAACAAGGTCGACAGCTTTCCGGTCCGATTCGACGGGACGCCCGGACCCGCCATCGTCGTCGATGCGGTCGGTGTGACGCCGTTCGGGTTCGACGTCGACCCGCTCGGCACGTTCGTCGTCTCCGACGCGACGAGCGGTGGGGCTACGTCGTATCGCGTCGATCGGCACGACGTGCCCGTCGCGGTCACCGGGCCGCTTCTCGACGGACAGACCGCGGCGTGCTGGGTCACGATTCCGCACGACGGCCGCGTCGCATACGTCGCGAATGCCGGCAGCGACGATCTGTCCGTTTACGGCATCGGCAGAGGCGGAACGCTCACCCTGCTCACCGGCGACGGCACCACGGTCTCGACCGGGCCGAAGAGCCACCCGACGGACATGGGCGTCTCTGCCGACGACCGCTTTCTCTACGCGCTCGGCACGACGGACGGCTCGATCAGCGGCTTTCGCATCGCGCCGTCGGGAGGGCTCGATCCATTGACCACCCGGGTGGACGGATTGCCGGTGACCGTCGCCGGCCTCGCCGCGAAATAGTCGCGGGCGCCGCGCTTCGAAAGCGCCCGGGTCGGGGCGCTTGGTGACGGACATGCGGATTGGACGCGACGGGACGGGCAACGCGCCGACGAGGCGCGGCGGGTCCGTCGCGTCGCCTTCGCGCATCGTGCGCCGCGCCGTGCCGGCTCGTGTCATCGCAAATTTCTGGTGCTTCGCCGAAATCAGAGTGATCGCCGGGCGCGCCAGCTGTCATGCTCCATCGTGATGAGCCCGCGCGACGCTTCACCCGGGAGGGCGACTTCGGGACGGGCGTTCGCGCTCGTGTTCGCCGCGGCGTTCGCGATCGTCGCAGGGTGTTCGGGCAAGGTCATCGACCACGGCGGCGTTCCCGACCAGGGGAGCTGCGGCCCGCATCCCCCCACCACGTCTTGCGCGAGTTGCACCTGCGAAGGCACCCAATGGGTGTGCGCGCCGGTCCCGAATTGCACGCCGGAGGCCGGCGCTTGCGTCGACGGTCAGACTCGCCCTGCCGGAGACGGATGCAACACGTGCACGTGCTCGAGTGGGCAATGGCTGTGCACCGACCTCGCGTGCGTGACGCTCTCGTGCAACCCGGGCGACGAACGCGCCGCGGGCGACGGTTGCAACGTTTGCGCGTGCGACGACAACGGCACCTGGGATTGCTCCCAGAAGGCTTGCCCGCCGCCCCCGACCCTCGACGCGTCCACGACGGCCGTTTGCGGCGGTCTCACGGGACGAGTCTGCCTCGACGGGCAATATTGCGCGTACTCCGCCGGCGAATATTGCGGCGGAGGCGATCAGTCGTCTCACTGCCAACCCAGGCCGGGCAGCTGCACCGAGCAAAACGATCCGGTGTGCGGCTGCGATCTGAAAACCTACGCGAACGCCTGCCTCGCCGCGCAGGCCGGCTACGGCGTCTACGCCACCGGCCCCTGCGAATCGCCGGCACAGTCGCCGTGCGACCAGAGCGATCCGCAAGGTCGCGGACAGGCCGTCGTCGCCGGGTGCCCGTGCAGCGTCATCCCCGGTGACTATTGCTGCAACGACTCGAGCGGTACCGGTTACGCATGCAATAACCGCGCATGGGCGCGGTTCTTCGACGGCCGATGCGGCGGAATCGCGCCCGACGCCGGCATATCCGCCCCCGTCGCCGGCACGATCACCTGCGGCCCATAGCCGCCATCTCTCAGAGGAGCTTTGCGTTCAAGGTGATCGGCGTCGCGGCGAGCGCCTTCGAGAGCGGGCAATTCTTCTTCGCGACGTCGGCGAGCTCGGAAAACTTCGAGGCGTCGACGCCGGGCACTTTGCCCTCGAGGTTGAGCGTGATCTGCTTGATCGCGAATCCTTCGCCCTCTTTTTGCAGATCGACCGCCGCGACCACGCGAAGCTCCTCGGGCGGCGTTCCATTGGCGCTGAGCGCGAAAGAGAGGGCCATCGCGAAGCAGCCGGCGTGCGCGGCGCCGAGCAGCTCCTCCGGGTTCGTTCCCGCCTTGCCGTCTTCGCTCACGAAGCGGGTCTGGAACGAGTAGGGCTGTTCATGAAAGACGTCACTTTGCGTGGTCAGGCTGCCCTTGCCGTGAAGACCGTCACCATGCCAGATGGCCGTGCTCTTACGAATCATCGGTTTTCTCCTAGGTCCGACGAACGTAACGCGAGGCCTCGAACACCGCAATCCACGCCCGGGCCGTGCCCCCGGCCCCTAGTGTCCTGAGTCAGCAATTCGTTTGCGAATTGCTGACCGCCGCAGCCGCGGCGCCGCTGCTTCGCAGCGGTAGGACACTACCTGTTTCCTCGGGGCTTTCGCCCCGAACCCCGCGTCCGCTTCGCGTCCGCCCTAGTGTCCCGAGCCCCAGTTTTGCCGATGAATTCCCCGGCGAATCATTGACTCGGGACACTAGTGGCCAGCCGCCGCGATCGAGCCCTTCGTTTCATTGACGCTATCTGGAGGGGGCTGCACTAGATTGCAACGCCCGCCATGACGACGCCCCCTGGATCGACGAAACCTGGTTCTCTGCCGGAATTGAGCGAGCCTCCCACGCCGCGCGACCACGTCCGCGGCTCGTCGACGGCGAAGGTCACGCTCATCGAGTACGGCGATTTCGAGTGCCCGTTTTGCGTGCGTGCCGAGCCCGTCGTCCGTGCGCTCTTGAAGCGCTTCGACGGCGACCTGCGCTTCATTTTTCGGCACAACCCGCGGGACTACGACCATCCGCACGCGCACCAAGCCGCCGAGGCCGCGGAGGCCGCCGCGGAGCACGGTAAATTCTGGGAGATGCACGACCTTCTCTTCACGCACTCGTCGGCGCTCGAGAAGAAGGATCTGATTTCGTACGCGAAGGAGCTCGGGCTCGACGTGGCGGAGTTTACCGCTGCGCTCGACTCGCGCGCGCACCACGACCGCGTGCATCACGACGAGCTCAGCGGCGTGCAGAGCCGCGTGCTCTCGACGCCGACGTTCTTCATCAACGGCGTCCACTTTCGCGACAAGCCGGATCTCGAAACCCTCGCGAGCGCGATCGAAGCTGCGCGCGACGCCGCCACTTAGTCCCCCGGATCCAAGATTCGCCGGAGAATTTTCGAGGCCCCGACGGGGCAAGGGCCTCGAAAATTCAGCACTCAGCCACGGTTCTGATCCGGGTACTGACTTTCTCTAGAGAAAAATCACCGCCTCGCCGGGGGAACCTGCGAGGGCGCAAATGACGGGCATTCCGTGGCGGGCGCGCGAGAGAGCTCCGATTCGAGAAGGTCGAACGCCGTCTTCGGGTCGTCGACGAACCGAAAGAGCTCGAGATCTTCGGGACTCACGGTTCCATGCCGAACCATGGCGTCGAAGTCGAGGACCTCGTTCCAGAAGCTCGTGCCGTAGAGCAAGATCGGAAGCCGCCGATCGATCTTCCGGGTCTGCGACAGCGTCAGAATTTCCGTGAGCTCGTCGAGCGTGCCGAACCCGCCGGGGAACACGACGAGCGCGCGAGCGAGGTGCGCGAACCAGAGCTTGCGCATGAAGAAATAGTGAAACTCGAACGATAGCTCGGGAGTGATGTACGGGTTCGGGCGTTGCTCGTGCGGGAGCCCGATGTTGAGGCCGATGGTTTTGCCGCCTGCGTCGGCCGCTCCGCGATTGGCGGCTTCCATGATGCCTCCGCCGCCGCCGGAACAGACGAGGTAGCGGTGCATGTCGTCCGGGAGCGCCATCGACCACGTCGTGAGCAAGCGCGCGAGCTCGCGCGCCTCGGCATAGTAACGGCCGAGGGGGCCATCCGGCGCGATGCGAGCCGACCCGAAAAAGACGATCGTGTCCGACACGCGCTCGCGCGCGAACGTCGAGAGCGGTCGGAGGTATTCGGAGAGAATGCGGAGCGGACGCGCGTCGTCGCTGTCGACGAACGCTTCGTCCTTGTACGCAAGCGGGCGATGGCCGGACGCGGTGAAGTCGGTCATGGCGCCTTTTTATCGCAACCGCGAGAAATCGATGAAGCCGCGTTCGACGTTGGTGTGGACCAATTGGACCTCGACGTGATCCCCGACGTCGAGGTCGTCGAAGCCCTGAACCAGCCGTCCTTCGACGGCAGGGTGCGCGATGCGGACCCAAGTTCCCTTGCTCGACGCGCCGGTCACGAAGCCGTCGAATTTCTGGCCGATCCGCGTGCTGAGGAGCAAGGCTGCGGCCGATTTTCGGACCTGACGTTCGACCTTCGCCGCGGCATCTTCTTGCTCCGTGCAGTGCCGCGCCAACCCCGCGAGCTCGGTTTCGTCGTAGGCCGGGCGCGCGCCGGCGAGCGCCGCCTTGATGAGGCGCTGCGTGATGAGGTCGGGAAAGCGACGGTTCGGCGCCGTGGAGTGGGTGTAATCGCGGACGGCGAGCCCGAAATGTCCGTCCACTTTGCGGCCCGGCAGCTCCACGACGTACTCGCCGCGGCCGAGCAGCTTCACGACGGCGAGCGACAGATCCGCGAAGCGCTCGGGGTGAAGGTCGTGCTGGCGCAACAAGAACGCCTCGAGCGCTTTCGAGTCGGGGTCGGTCGGAAGCTCGCCGCCCGATTCGGCCGCGAGCTCGCGGAGCCGCTCCCACCGCTCGGGCGATTTCAACACGCGCCGCAGCGACGGAAAACCGCTCTTGTCGAGGAATCGGGCGGTCACGCCGTTGGCCGCGACCATGAATTCCTCGATGAGCTCCTTGGCCCGATTGCGTGAGTTTTCTTTCAGATCCGACAGCGAGTCGCCGGCCCAGACGGCCTCGGCCTCGATGGTTTCGAGCACGAGCGCGCCGTGCTCGTGGCGGCGCGTCTTCAAGACCTGCGCGACCTTGTCCTGGATGCGGAGCTGTTCGTCGAGGCCCTTGCCGTCGGCGACGGGTTTCGGTGCCGGCGCCTTGCCGTCGAGCCACGCGGCGACCGAGTCGTACGCGAGCTTCCCCTGATTGACGACGAGCGCGCGGTACACGTCGGAGCTTCGGAGCGAACCGTCCGGCGCGATCAGCATTTCGATGACGATGGCGAGCCGCTCGGCGTTTTGCCCCAGCGACGTCAGGTCCGTCGAAAATTTCTCGGGGAGCATCGGGAAAATTTGCGCGGCCGTGTACACCGACGTCGTGTTCGCGCGCGCGTGGTCGTCGATCGGGCTGCCCTTCTCGATCAGCGCGTCCACGTCGGCGACCGCGACGAGAATGTTCACCGCACCGCCGTCCTCGGGCTGGGCGGCGGAGAGTTGGTCGAGGTCGCGAGAGTCGTCGTTGTCGATCGACACCCAAGGCAAATTCCGGAGGTCGCGAACCGAATCGCCCGCCGGTCTCGTCGCGGCGCGCGTCGCCTGGTCGGTCTGCGCGAGGGCCGCTCGCGAAAACTCGGGTTGAAGGCCGCGCTCGCGCATGGCGCGGCGGGCGATCGCCTGGAGGGTAGTGCGTTGTGCACCGCGTGCGTTCGGGGGCGACTCGTCGTGGTCTCGCATGAATGCCTCGAAAAGAGCTCTGACCGGAGGGAAGCGGCGCAGGCGGCCTACCACGGACGGCCCCGGGACCGCCACCTCGGCCCAATTAGTTGGACGTGCAACTTTCTCTCGCCGCCGCGCCCCCGCGAGGCTTGTATTCGGTCCGCGCAGGCCCCAAATTGCCTGCGTCACGGAGACATCGAGACATGGAACCTCCCCCAGCCGTTTCTGCCGCACCCGGGTCGGTCGCCGACGCGCCAGGCGCCCCCCAAGAAAATGTCACCGAAGAGCCATCGTCGTTCGGGCGAGAAATCGTGTCCGGGCTCATCGGTCTCGCGGTGACGATGTGCTGCGTCATTCCGCCCGTCGTGCACTTGATCGCCGGACCCCTCGGGCCGTTGCTCGGCGGATTCATCGCGGCCAACCGCACGAACCCCGGCGCTCGCGGGCGCGTCGTGATCGCCGGGATCATCGGAACCGGGGTCGCGGGGCTCATCTTCGTCGCTTCGAAGGTGTTCGTCGCAGCCGTCGGACGGACCGAGCTTCCTGATTGGTTTCCGTCGGGTGGGACGCTCAGCGCGATCCTCGCCGGCGTGTGGCTCTACGGCGTGGTCGTCGCGAGCATCGGCACGCTGATCAGCACTTCGATGGCCCAGAAAAAATCCGCCGCGAAGAGCGCTTAGTTCGGTCGTCGCCCTTCGGCCGCGCCACGCGACGCGAAATTGGGTTAGCGTGAACCGCCTACGCGAACGCGGGTTCGATGTAGGTGCGATCGACACGATGCAGACGCGAGCGACCTGGGAGCGCGCGCGGCGAGACGTTCTCGCCGTTTCGGTGCTCTTCGCGGCATCCGTGCTGAACGCGTTGCCGCCGCTCCTGAACGCCGCCGGCACGCAATCGGACGCCGCGATCGTCGGCCTGCAAGCGATGCATTCGATGCGCGGCGAGATCGCGTGGTCGCTCTGGGGCAGCAGCTATCAGACGTCGGTCGATTCGTGGGTCGCGTCGGCGTTCTTCCGGCTCTTCGGCGCGACCCCGCTCGCGTTGATGCTGTCGACGTTCACCGGCTATCTCGCCCTGACCGGCTTCGCCTACGCGACAGTGCGACGTCACGTCTCCGCCGGCGCCGCAGCGCTGCTCGTCCTGCCCATCGTGATCATGGCGGGGCCCGTTCACATCTACGCCTTCTATCCGCCGCGGCAGGCGTCCCTGACGTTGCTCTTCGCCGCGATCTGGGAGCTCGACGGCGCCGTCGGCGGGCGTCGGCCGGCGCTCCGCCTCGCTGCGGGTGGGCTCGTCGCGGGCCTCGCGGTGCTGGCCGATCCGTACTGTCTCGTCTTCACGCCCGCGATCGTGCTGTTCATCCTCATCACGGCGCGACAAGAGTGCGAGCGCTGGGTTCGGGGGGCCGTCGCCGGAATCGCAGGCCTCGTCTGCGGGCTCTCGCCGTTCGTCGCGATCGTGCAGGGGCGCGGCGTGACGCCGGGCGTGTACCGCCTCACCGCCGGCGTATTTTCGCACAACGTGAAGCTGCTCACGCGCGAGTGTCTTCCGTATTTGCTCAGCACCAAGGTGGCCATGTTCTCGCCCTCCGGAGGCGACGGATGGTTTCACCCGCCGGCGTGGTTTCACGCGGTCGAGCTCGTCGGGGCGGGCTCGTTGCTCGCGGGAATCGCGCTCGGCGGCGTGGCGGCGTTTTCCGAGCTCGTGCCCGCGTCCGAGCGGCGCCTCGGGGCGCTCGGCGCGGCAATTCTTCCGATCACGCTCGCGGCGTTTTGCCTCTCGGTCATGGCGATGGATCGTCTGTCGGCGCGGTATCTCGTGTCGATCGTGCTCCTGTCGCCGTTCGCGCTCGCTCCTTTGGTGCGCCTCGCCGGAACGGCTCGATTCGCGGCCATGCTCGCGCCGTATCTCGTCTCCGCCGCGGTCGGCGGATGGCTCGGCAATGGGAACAACGTCGACGGCTTCCGTATTCGACGTGAGAACGGCCTCGCGAAGGACGAGCATGCGCTCGCGGAACTGCTCCGTGCGCGGGGGATCCGCTTCGGCCTCGCCGACTACTGGGTCGCGTATCGACTCACATTCTTGTTTCGCGAAGATCCGATCCTCGTCCCGTGGCACGCGGCGCTCGATCGCTATCCGCCTTACCGGCGCGCGACCGAGGCGGAACCGATCGTCGCTTACGTGTACGATCCGTACTGGTCGCAAGAAGAGCTCGCGTCGCGGGAGCGCGATCTCCGGGCGGCCGGGAGCGGGTTCGAGCCGGACTTCGACGAGACGCGCGTGGGCCGTTACACCGTTCTCGTGCTGACCCGCGACACGTCGGAAACCGTCGCCCGACGCGTTCGCTTACAGCAGAACGCGGTGGCGGTGGTACACCTCACACCATGAAGATGGCGTACGTGCTCGGCGTCGCGCTCGCCGCGGCGGCGGCGTTCGGTTTTGCAGATCACGCGAGGCACGCGTCGTCGTCGCGCGAACTACTGCCACCCGCGGCCGACATCGCCGATCCCGCGGCCGCTCCCGAGAACGCGGCGAACCCCGACGATGGTCCCGCGATATCCGGCAAGGTGCTCGAGACGATCGACGTCGAGAAGTACACGTACCTGCGGCTCGCAACGAAGCAGGGAGAAACGTGGGCCGCGGTGTCCAAGGCCGCCCTGGCTCGCGGGGCCACGGTCACGGTCGTCCACGCGGCGCGCATGGACCACTTCGAGAGCAAGACGCTCAACCGTACGTTCGACGTGATCTACTTCGGCGAGCTCGCGAACGGCGCGGCCGGCGGATCGTTGCCGCCTGGACACCCGGCGATCGGCGCGAACGGCGAGTTGCCGATCAACGGACACATCGAGCTCGGACAGGACCCCGGCATTCAGGGTTCGCTGCCCCAGGGACATCCGCCGCTCGGACAAAACACGTTGCCCGGCGACTCCGAGCAACCGCTCCCTGATTCGCACGGGCCGGTTCCACCACAATTGCCGATCGCGGTGCCGAAACTCGACGTCGCGAAGGGCCCGACCGGGCACACCATCGCGGACATTTTCGCAAAGAAGGCTCAGCTCGTCGGAAAATCGGTGCGCGTGCACGCGATGGTCACGAAGGTGACCCTCGACGTCAACGGGCGGACGTTCTTGCACGTGCGCGACGGAACCGGCGAGACGGACTCGCGGACGAACGACCTCGCCGTGACGACGAGCGCCGTGCCCGCACGCGGCGACGTGGTCGTCCTCGACGGAACGTTGCGCGTCGATGCCGACATGGGCATCGGCTACCGCTACCCGGCGCTCCTCGAGAACGCGACCGTCGTGAAACAGTGAGCGCGACGCGCTACCGCTGGACGAACACGGCGGGCGTCCACGCACGGCTGCCATCGGGTGCCGTCACGTTGGCGCGGACGTAGACTTCGCCGCCGCCGAGCGCGTACGTCGTGGGCTCTCCGTCGTCGACGGTGGTCGTGCGGAGCAGGGTTCGCCCTTGGGCGCCAATGAACGATACGGCCGAACCGCCGCGCTCGGGCCAGACGGTGTACGTCGTAGCGGTCACGCGGATCCTCGTGACGGACGCGCCGCTCGACCCGTAGAGCGCGCCCTTTCGAAGCGCGTCGCAAATCGTCGCCGCATCGTTCGCCGTCGCGAAGACTTCGACCCATCCCTTGCCGGCGAACGCCGGAGGATCCGCCGTCGTTCGGAGATGATGCATGTCGTCCACCGCGACCCCTGCGAAATGCTGTCCGTCGGTGAGCGCGCCGTCCCAGAGCTGCTCTGCCGAAGGACGGTTCTTGGTACCCCCCGAGTACACATACGGATGCCCGCTCATGATCTCGAACAGCGCGGCGCCGTCGGCCGCGGGCAGATCCGTCGCGGAGATCGCGCGGTCGAAATTCGGGTGGTTCACGATCGCCACGCCGCCCTGACGTTCGACGCGCGATACGGCCCATGACAGCGCTTCGGCGACCGTGTGGAACGTCCCTCCGCCGATCTTTTGGGAGGTGCAGAGCGCGTTCACGTGCACTTGCCGGCCGCCGCCGCTCATCGTGATCTCTTCGCCGCTGATCAGACGAAAGTCGTCATTTTCCAGCCACGCCCACCGCCGCGCGTCGTTGAAACGGTTGTGGTCGGTGAGCGCCAGGAAATTGTATCCACTCCGCCGGTACCAGGTCGCGACGTCTTCCGGAGCCGAGTCCCCGTCGCTCCGGTTCGTGTGGGTGTGTAAATTCCCTTTTTTGAAGTCGGAGACGTCGAACGATTGCTCGAAATGCCACGGCGCTGGGCGCTCGGGCGCGGGCGGCACGACGTGTTCGTGCTCCGACCATTCGAGCGCCGCAGCCGTTCCCACCGGCGCGAGCGCGACGGCAATGAGAACGACGACCAGCGGACGCATCCCCGAAACCGTAGCTCAGTTTCGGCGTCCGCGTTGCGAGAAAGAGTGGACGAGTCAAACGGGTACTGCGCGGGGAATTTCGATGCCCTCCCCCATGCGGGGGCGTCGAAATTCACATCGCTACGATGGACTCGTCCTACTAGTTCGCGATGCTCATGTCGACGCGGCGGTCCTTCGCCCACGTCGCTTCGTCGGTGCCCGTCGCGTCCATGGCGCCTCGCGACGTCGTCTGGATGCGGCCATCGGCGAGGCCCTGCGATGAGATGTACGACTTCACGTTGTCCGCGCGCCGACCGCCGAGCGTCATGTTGTACTCGGACTCGCCTCGCGGATCGGCGTGACCGACTAGCCGCATATTTTTCCCGCTGAGCGGGCCGCTGTCGAAGCACTTGGCGACCTTGGCGAGAATGCCGTGCTCCTGGCCGCCGACCTTCGCCGAGTTGAACGAAAAGAACGCCTCGTCATCCGTGAGGCCGCACGCCTTCTTGATGTCGTCCGAAATGGAAATTTGCGCCTGCGTCGGCACATCGCCGGGCTTCTCCGGTTCGGGTTGAACCGCCGGAGGAGTCATTTCGGCGACGGGCGCGGCCGGGGGCTTTTCGTCCCCGCCACAGCCCACGAGCAAGAGCATCACAACGAACGGTGTCGCAAAATGTATCGATTTCATGACTCAGCGCCTCCCGAACACGCGGGCAGCATAATGCAACGCTCGCTGTGCTCTCAAAAAAAAATGCAGGCGAACGACGGGCGATCACCCGGTGTCTCGGACACGTGAACGGCTCTACGAAGCACGACGGTGGCCGAATCCATCGAAACCGATATTCCGGCGCGACTCGATCGGCTCGCGTGGGGCAAGTGGCATTGGCTCGTCGTCATGGCGCTCGGAATCACATGGATCCTCGACGGTCTCGAGGTCACCGTGGTCGGCTCGGTGGGCAGTGTGCTCGAAGAGCACGAAACGTTGAGTCTTTCGGCGAGTGACGTCGGCCTCGCGGGCACGGCGTACATCGCGGGCGCCATCATCGGCCGTTGCTCTTCGGACACCTCGCGGATCTTCACGGACGAAAGCGGCTCTTCTTCGCGACGTTGCTCTTCTATGCGGCGGCGAGCGCGGCGACCGCGCTATCGGTGAACTTCGCCACGTTCGCCGCGTGTCGCTTCTTCACCGGAATGGGAATCGGCGGAGAGTACGCCGCGATCAACTCGGCGATCGACGAGTTGATTCCGGCGCGCATGCGCGGAAAGGTCGATCTCGCGATCAACGGGAGCTACTGGGTCGGCGCGGCTCTCGGCGCCGTCGTCTCGTCGGTGTTCCTCGATCCCGCCGTGCTCGGCCATCGCTGGGGATGGCGTGCCGCGTTCGGACTCGGCGCCGTTCTGTCGCCGGCGATCCTCGTGATGCGGCACTTCGTTCCCGAGTCGCCGCGGTGGCTCATGGTCCACGGACGCCACCGCGCGGCCGAAGCGATCGTCCGCGACATCGAAACGAACCACGCCCACCGAGTCACCGACCCCGCGCCGCTCCGCACGATCCGGATCGCCGTCGGCCGCCGCTTCGGGCTCGCGGACGTCGCGGGCATCGTGCTGACGCAGTACCGGAGCCGCGCGGTGTTTTGCCTCTCGCTCATGATCGCGCAGGCGTTTTTCTACAACGCCATTTTCTTCACGTATGCGCTCACGTTGACGCGCTTTTACGGCGTCCTTCCCGAGCACGTCGGCTCGTTCATCTTGCCGTTCGCGCTCGGTAACTTGCTCGGCCCGCTCGTGCTCGGCCATTTCTTCGACACCATCGGGCGAAAGAAGATGATCGCTTTCACGTATGGGACGAGCGGTCTCCTGCTTCTCCTGACCGGCTACTGGTTCGACCAAGGGCTGCTGACTTCCGCGACGCACGCGCTCATGTGGTCGGCGTCGTTCTTCTTTGCGTCGGCGGCCGCGAGCTCCGCGTACCTCACCGTGAGCGAGCTCTTCCCGCTCGAGATCCGGGCGCTCGCGATCGCGCTCTTCTACGCCGTAGGAACGGGCACCGGGGGCCTGCTCGCTCCTGCTCTCTTCGGCAAATTGATCGAATCGGGAAGCCGCCGGGCGTTGTTCGCCGGTTACGCCGTTGCCGCCGCGCTCATGGTCGGCGCCGCGGCGATCACGTTGGTGCTCGGCGTCGCCGCGGAGGGGCGCGCCCTCGAGGACATCGCGGCGCCGCTCTCCGCGCTCGATCGCGACTCGTAGAACGGAATTGCTCGGAACGCGTTTCGTCGCTCGCCGCGCGCCTCGACGGAGCTCTCCGCCCCTTGCCGGCGCATCGGCTCCATCGCATACGGTGCCAATGGGGCACTCCGGAAAGATCGGGTCGCTCGTCGTGCGAGGGCTCGTCATCGTCGTCCTCGTGATGCCGTTCACCGGCGTCGGTTGCTCGAGTGATTCCGCGCGCAGCTTGGCGGCCGCGTGCAGCATCAACACCGATTGCCAGTCGCCGCTGGTGTGCGCTTTTCAACGGTGTCACAACGCCTGCACCGATTCGCGCGACTGTACGAACGGCGAGCGCTGCGTGCTCAGCGACAAGCCGTTCCGTGTGTGCCAGCTGCCGGACGAAACGAGCTGCACGCGATCGAGCGACTGTCCGGGCGCCGAGACGTGCGCGATCGACGGCGAGTGTCGCGACCCGTGCGTGACGGCCGCCGATTGCGTGACCGCCCAGGTGTGCGTGTCGCTCACGTGCGCGGATCCGAAGGAGCTCGCCGACGGCGGACTCGTCCCCAAGGCCGACGCGGGGATCGACGTGCCGTGCGCTTACAACTCGGAGTGCGCCGAGCCGCTCGTGTGTCGCAGCGGCGTGTGTCAGTTCGAGTGTCTCGAATCGCGCGATTGTTCGCCCGGCAATCTGTGCGTCGCGCACGTCTGCCAGGGACCGGGAAGTCAGGGCGGATCGGGTGGCCAGAGCGGATCGGGCGGTTCCGGCGGTCGCGACGCATCGGCACCGGGCTCGCCCGGTACGCTCGGCGCGGCATGCAACTACCCGAGCGATTGCGAGGCCGGGCTCCGGTGCGGCCCTCGCGGAACGTGCGTCTACGAGTGCAACACGACCTTCGATTGCGCCGTCGACCAATGTTGCTCCGCCCATCGTTGCATCAGTGGCATCGCCTGTGATCGCGACGCGTCGATCGTCGTTCACGAGCCGGACGCGGGCGGCGGAAAGGCATGCTCGGCGGATCTCGACTGCCAGGACGGCGTGGTCTGCAATGGCTTCGAGCGGTGCCTCGGCGGGCGGTGCCGGCCCGCGGCGAAGACGGCGTGCGACGACTCGGATCCGTGCACGGTCGACACCTGCGACGAGCAGAGCGGCGCGTGCACGCACCGCGTCTCGGGCCCGGTCGACGAGGACGGGGACGGCCACTACGCGATCGGCGCGGCCTGCGGCGCGGACTCCGGCCTGGCCGACGATTGCGACGACCACAACCCCAACGTGTACCCCGGTCACCCCGAGCTCTGCGACGAGGTCGACAACAACTGCGACGGCGTTCCGGACGAAGGCGTGTGGCAGCTCGGCCCGCCGACGGCCCTCACGACGAGCGGCGCGTTCCACGTGAGCGCGGCCGCGGGGCCCGACGACACGCCGGCGGTCGCCGCCGTCGCGGGAGGCTTCGACGTCGTCGCGACGGCGGACGCGACCACCGGAGTGGCCGAAGCGTTTCGGCTTTCGACGACGGGGAAATCGCTCGCGTCGGCGGCGCTCTTCACGTCCACCGGCACCGATTGCGCGCCGACCTCGGGCAAGCAGGTGAGCAACCCGACGCTCGCGAGCGACGGGACGAACCTGCTCCTCGCGTTCACGAACCAGGTTCCGGTCGGGGCGTGCTGTGCGCAAGCCGGCGAGGCGACCTGGACGCGGTCGCTCCTCGGCGTGCTCGCCCCGGGTTCGCTCGCAGCGCCGGGCACGAACCTGGAGTTCGACGTCGAAGCGGGGGTGTGCAGTTTTCCGAACCCGGCGTCGAATCTCGGCACGCCGCACTCGGTGTGGCTGCCTGCGCTCGGCAAATACGCCGTCGCCTGGGCCGACTCCCACGCGGGGAACGGCCCGCACGCCTGGGTCGCGACGGTGAGCGCCGCGGGCGTCCTCGGCGGCGCGCACACGGTCACCACGAGCGAATCGGACGCCGCGCTGTATGCGTTGAATCAGGCCCCGGTCGTCTTTCTGTCGGCGTCCCCGACGCGGCTCTTGGTCACTTACTATTCAGCGGCGTCCATGCTGCGGATGGTGCTCCTCGACGCCGCGACGCTGTCCGCCGTCGTCGGTCCGGTGGACCTCGCGAATTCGTTTCAAGCCGAGCCGCTCGGCTCCGAGTACAGCGATGGCCATTTTTTCATTTTTCATTCCACGCGCGGCTCGCTCGACGTCTCCGCAGTGGACGCGACGACCTTGGCCGTCGCCCGGACGGGTTCGATGTCCGTCGCGGGCAGCTCGCTCTATTCGCCGCATCTGACGCCGGTTGGAAACGGCGTTTTCGTCGCGTTTTCTCGGAGCGCGACCGAGCTTTCGTACGGGTGGGCACCCGGAAACGTCGCCACGACGTTGCCGGAACTCTTCCCGCTGACCGATATGGACTTCGGCAAGAACGTCAGCGCCGCAGGTGTGGCAGCCCTGGACGCGCGACATGTGGCCGTGGTGTGGTCGGACGGTGACGTGAAGGCTGCGATCGCGTCGTGTGGACCATAGATTGCGCCGCTCCGCACGATCGGGCAAAAGACGGCGGCGGCCCGGCCGCCAAGGACGTATGGGAGCCACCAAGCGGAGTAAGGGGAAAACCGGAGACATCGGTGCCGCGCTCGATTTCATGCGCGTGCTCTGGGCGCTCGATCACGCGCTCCGTTCGACATCGAAGGGAATGAGTCAGCGCCTCGGGGTCACCGGTCCGCAGCGCGTGGTGCTGCGTCTCGTCGGGAGAGCGCCGGGGATCGCCGCAGGCGAGCTCGCCGTCGCCCTCCACATCGATCCGAGCACCCTCACCGGCATCTTGAAGCGGCTCGTGAAGCGGAAGCTCATCAGCAAGAAATCCGATCCGAACGACGGGCGCCGCGCCGTGCTCGAGCTCACGTCACGCGGCAAAGAGCTCGACCAAGTGCACGCGGGCACCGTGGAGGCCGCGGTCGTTCGTCTCCTCGAGAACCAGCCCGCGGCGCGCGTTCGCGCCGTTCGCGACATGCTCGCGGCGCTCATCGACGAGCTCGCGAGCGAGTCGGCCGCGAAGGGCTCGGCGCGACGTGCGGCGACGAGCGAGCCCTGACCGGCTCTTGACGCGCGTCGTTTCTCCGTGCAAATGGAGGGCGCCCGCATGTTCGCGAGTGACGCGACCCGCAAAGTTCTGGGACGACTCGTCGTCTTCCTTTGCGTCGCCGCGCTCGTCAGCGGCGATTTGTTGCGGGGATTGCACCTGCTCACGTCGCGGCACGTGCTCTGCGCCGAGCACGGCGAGCTGATTCACGCCGACGGCGATGCTCAGTTCGCGTCGCGGTCCGCGCCCGCCGACCGCACCGTCGCCGAGCCCGGTGCGCCCGTTGCTCACCATCACGATCACTGCGACCTCGCCGCCGCCCGTTCGCGCGACAACGCGACGCCGGCGCGTTTCGTCGCCGTGTCGGTATCGGACGCATTCGCGTCGCGCTTGTACGGCGTGCCCGAGCGCACGGTGCTTCGCGAGCTGTCGGTCCTCGACTACGCGCCGAAGCAATCGCCGCCGCTCTGAAGCACCCCGCGCGGCGCCCAATCCGCCCGTGATCTCGGCTTTTTCAAGGCGCGATCACGCTCGCCGGGCGGCTCCGTTGGGGCGTTTCGCCGTCCGTGCTTCGCGTCCTTCCGAGCGCTGATCGAGTCGCATTTCCGCGACGGGTCCACTCGTTCGAGACGCGCTCGCGTGACGGCGAGTCCTCGAAAGCCCTCCTCGTCGCAGGCCTCATCGCCGGCGCACGAGGCGACCGAGAAGCGCGGCGCGTCCGCGCTTTCACGAAACGAGACGAGTAGTCATGCCTCACGATGTTCGATTCGAAAGACGGTTCCGGGTTCGCCCGCGACGAACGCTCACGCGCGCGGCTTTGTGTGCTTCCTTGGTTTTTTGGGGGCTCGCGGAGTGGACGGGGACGGCGCGGGCACAAGCGGGGACGGTCACGCCGCCGTCCGTCGTCTCGCACGTCGACGCGATCTATCCTCCGTCGGCACTCGCCGAACGCAAGCACGGCGACGTCGTGCTCACGGTCACCGTCGACGCCGACGGTCACGTGTCAAAGGTGGACGTCTTCCAGACCGGCGGAGACGACCTCGACGAAGCCGCGATCGTTGCGATTCGCGAGTGGACGTTCGTGCCCGCCATGCGCGACGGAAAGGCGCTGCCGAGCCGCATTCGCGTGCCGTTTCACTTCGCGCCGCCCGCTGCGCCGCCGGAGCTCGTCGCGCCGCCCGCGCCGGCGCCTGGTGCGGTGCCGGAACTGCCGTCGAAGAACGCCGTTCCGGCCGCTCCCGAGCCGGCACCCGCGACGCCGTCTGCGACGGAACAGCCGCCGCCGCCGTCGGAGGTCACCGTGCGCGGCTCGGTCACGCCGCAGACGCACGGCGCGTCCGACATTCACATCGACGTCGGCGCACTCGCCGCGGTCCCGCGACAGAACGCGTCCGATTACTTGAAGCTCGCGCCCGGCATTCTCCTCACGAACGAAGGTGGCGAAGGCCACGCCGAGCAGGTGTTCTTGCGCGGCTTCGACGCGCGTGAAGGCCAGGACATCGAATTTAGCGTCGATGGCGTCCCGGCGAACGACGCCGGGAACATTCACGGCAACGGCTACGCGGACACACACTTCGTCATCCCGGAGTTGATCCAGTCGCTCCGGGTCACCGAAGGGCCGTTTTCGCCCTACCAGGGCAACTTCGCGGTCGCCGGAAGCGCCGATTATCATCTCGGTCTCGACACTCGCGGTACGACGGCGAAGCTCACGTACGGCAGCTTCAATACCGAGCGCTTGCTCTTGCTCTGGGGACCGCCCGGAGGGTCGACCGGCACGTTCGGCGGCGCCGAAGCGTACAAGACCGACGGCTTCGGCTCGAACCGCGCGGCGACGCGTGGCTCGGCGATGGGCCAATACGAGCTCGACGCCGGG
Organism: uncultured Polyangiaceae bacterium; assembly: GCA_964506835.1. GTDB lineage: Bacteria > Myxococcota_A > Polyangia > Polyangiales > Polyangiaceae > DASZVB01. The sequence continues at coordinate 63,896 of CAZDNG010000035.1, read as the reverse complement.
AGCGGCGCGAAGCTCCGCGTCGGCGGACAGGTGTACACGACGCACTTCCAATCCGCGGGCGTCGTGCGCGAGGACGACTACGAAGCGGGCCGCGTGTCGTTCTACGGCACCGAAGATCCGCTCCAGGGCGGCGACTCGTCGCGCGCGTCGGTCTACGCCGACTATTCGAAAGAGAGCGACACGTACGCCCTCGATCAAAGCCTGTTCGTGATCCGTCGCGACATGCGGCTCCGGGAAGACTTCACGGGGTTCTTGCTCGATACGCAAGATGCCCTCGACACGCCGCATGAGCAACGCGGCGATCTCATCGACTTGAACTACGGCGCGTGGACGGTCGGCGGTCGCGGTCTCGCGCGCTACTCCACGATGTGGAACGGCCTCAAGCAATCGCTCGACGTCGGGTACTTCGCGCGCGTCGACGTCGTGAATTCGTCGCAGTACCGGAACACGGTCCCCGGCGATATTCCCTACAAGGTCGAGACGGATCTGGACTCGACGTTGACCGACGTGGGGCTCTATGCCGACGCCTCGATTCATCCGGTGAAGCTCGTCACGGTGCGCGGCGGCGTTCGCTTCGACACGTTCGGGTTCGACGTCCTGAACAACTGCGCCGCGCAGGGCGATTTCGACAATCCGTCGCGCCAAGACCCGCCGATCAATCAGTCGTGTCACGACCAGACCTTGAACGGCGCGCATCGCGAACCGGTTCAGCGCTCCTCGACCGGCGCGACGAAGGCCATGCCGCGCGTGACGGCGATCCTCGGACCCATCGCGCACTTCAATTTCACGCTCAGCTACGGCGAAGGCGTCCGTTCGATCGATCCGACGTACATCGGACAAGATCTCGATACGCCGTTCGCGAGCGTGAAGGCGTACGAGGGAGGCGTCACGTACGCGCACGACTTCGGGTGGGTCGATGTTTCGGCGCGCTCGATTTTCTTCGACACCCACGTCGATCATGATCTCGTGTTCGACCAAACCGAAGGCCGCAACGTGCTCTCGAACGGGACGACGCGCGTTGGGTGGACCGGCGCTGCGCGGCTCCTCGGCACGTTCTTCGACGAGTCGGCGAACCTGACGTTGGTGCGGCCGACCTTCGACGACACGCACTTGCAAGTGCCGTACGTGCCGACGTCCGTTTTCCGTGAAGACGCGGCGTTCTTCGCGAACATGCCGTGGCGATGGGGCGGGCGTTCGCCGCGCGGCACTCTGGGCATCGGATACACGTACACCGGGCCGCGCGCCCTCCCGTACAACCAGCTGAGCGACGTCGTGTCGGTCGTCGACGCGACGGCGAACCTCGCGTGGAAGGGTTGGTCCGCGGCGCTCGCGGTCACGAACCTGTTCGATACCAAGTACCGGCTCGGCGAATACAACTACGCCTCCGATTTCCGCCCGCCTTCGGAGCCCCCGACGTTGGTGCCCGCGCGGCAGTTCGCCGCGGGCGCGCCGCGCGGCGTCTTTCTCACCATCGGCAAGACGTTCGGAGGTGACTCGTGAACCGCGTTCACGCGCTCTTCGGGCTCGCGCTCGCTCTGGCTCCGGCGGGCTGCTCGAATCTCGATACCGGCGGACAGCTCGTTCATTTCGACGCCTACGCCGCGGGGCAGCCGGGCGCGGCGTCGTTCGACAACGGACGCGGCTTTCACGTCGAGCTCACCAAGGCGACGATGCACGTCGGCGCCGTCTATTTACGGCTCGGCGGCATCAACCCGGGCTCGGCGAACTCGAGCTGCTACGGCGAAACGACGTACGGCCTCGAAGTTCCCGGGCCGGTCGACGTCGATACGCTCTCGCCCGCCTTGCAGGAGTTCTCCGTCGGAGGCGAGGGGACGACGGACACCGACGAAAGCGCCGAGATCTGGCTCACCGACGGCGACGTGAACGCCCAGGACGACGGCACCGTCATCGTCGACGTCGCGGGGACCGCAACGCGCGCGGGCGCTTCGTATCCGTTCGAATCGACAATGACGATCAGCGACAACCGCGCCGTGCCGCCGACGGACCCCGCCACGCCGGGTGCCAACCCCATCTGCAAACAACGGATCATCGCGCCCATCGCGACGTCGTTGACGCCGGAGCCCGGCGGGAAGCTCGCGCTCCGCATCGATAGCCGCGCGTGGTTTCAGAATCTCGACTTCTCGACGCTCTTGCCGGGCGACCTCGATCCGTCCGTCCTCGTCATCCCCGACGACTCGAAGCCCGGCGCGGGGCTCGCGTTCTTCGACGGCGTCACCGGCAATTCGGCGAGTACCTACCAATTTTCGTGGACCATGCCCTGAAAGGAAAAGTTCGATGCGAAATCTCCTTCTGGCCACACTTCTGGTCACCAATTCCGGATGCTCGAGCTCGGGCTCGAGCGGCGGCAATACGGCGGTGTGCAGCACACCTGCGCCGCCCCCCACGGCAACGCCAACCGCGACCGATTCCGGGGCGGCAGACGGCGGCGTCGCGCTCGCGGCGAACGGCGACGTGGGCGATCCGGGCGGCGGTGGGCTCTATTTGACGGCGTCCGGCGAGGCGCTCGCCGTCACGGGCTACGATTTTCCACCGGCCAGCGCCGACGCGACGTTCCTCGTCGATGGATGGATCTTTCGACTCGACCGCATGCTGGTCACCGTCGATCACGTCGAGCTCTGGGACAATCCCGATGCCGTTCCCGCCAATCAATCCGAACATGGGTGCTCGCGAGCGGCGCACGTCGACGGACCCTGGGCGATCGACTTGCACAAAGGCGGCCCGCTCACGGGCGAGGGCGGTTCCCCGGAACAAGCTCAGCCGTTCGCGTCGATCAAATCGATGGACGACGGATCGTCGTTCGACACGACCGAGCGCTACGCGTTCGGGTTTCAGACCGTCGCGGCGACGGCGAGCGCGAAGAACGTGAACTTGGACGCCGACGGCTTGCATGACTACGCGGACATGATCGCGCACGGCTACACGGTGCTCTACGTCGGCACGGTGAGCCGTCCCGCGAGCGATGCTTGCACGGCCGCAGCCGGTGACGGCGCCGCGTTCGATTTCGCGAAATTGCCGAAGACGCTGCCGTTCCGGCTCGGGTTCGCCACGCCGACGAGCTACGTGAATTGTCAAAACGGAAGCGAATTTCCGGGGTCGAAGGGCATCAACAGCGAAGATTACCTGCGCGGGATCCAGTTCCGGAGCGATCGCTCGGTCATCGGGCAGATCACGATCCACGCCGATCATCCGTTCTGGGAGAGCTTCGCCGAGGATTCGGCCCTCCGGTTCGACCAGATCGCGGCACGCTACGTCGGTGTGACCAACCCAGTGGCCACGATCGAAGACATGACGGGCGTCGATTTCACGGCCTTCACCGACGCGACGGGCGCGGCGCTCCCGATGCGCACCTGCGTCGATCCGTCGCTCTACACGCCGCCGTATCCGGTGGGCGAGCAACTTCATTTCGATCCGCTGAAGGTCCTCGTGAGTCAGACCGCCACCGATCCGCGAAAGGCCCTCCGCGATTACTACGATTACATCCGCTACACGCAGTCGACGCAGGGCCACTTGAACTCGCAGGGGCTCTGCTTCGTCTCGCGCAACTTTCCGTCGCCCGCCGGCGGATCGTGAGCGCGCGGCTCGGGTTCACGGCGCCCTCGGGCGAGGCGTCCCCGCGAGCGCGCGGATCCGATCGGTGAAGGGACCCTCTGGATAGTCGCGAACGAATCGCGTCGCGGCGCTTTGCGCGTGCGCGCCGTCCCCCGCGCCGGCGAGCGCGAGGATCGTCAGCGCGCGTCGTTCTTCGACGAAATAGCCATTCGGATATTGCTTCCCGAGGTCGGAAAGGACGGCGAGCGCCGCGCGCGGATCGCGCGACACCAGATCGCGTGCCTTCGCGATGCCCTGGATCTCCGCGGCGACGACGGACGGCGACGGCTTTACCGCGCGCTTCGGTGGCGCCGGTGGCGTCTTCGGAACGACCGCGGCTTTCGCGGTGGGTACCGGAGTCGGCGTCGGCGGAGATGCCGGAGATGCCGCGCGATCTATGACGCTTTCAGATGGCGCGCTCGCCGAACCCTCGTCGTCGAGGTGAACGTCGATGTCGGGGATCGCCGGAGCCGCCTCCGCCGACATGGCCAGCGGGGCTCCCTCCCGCTTCGCGCGATGCGCTTCGTGGTGTTCGCCCGGCGCCGCAGGGAAACCCGATTCGCTCTTGGTTGTTGGGGGGGCTCCCACGGCGTCGGGTTGCGTCGGCGGAGCGTCCCTCGACGTCGCGGACGCCGACGTCGCGATCGCGCCGATGAGCTTCGGTGCGGGCGTCGGCGAATGGACGGCGCTCGCGGTGCGTGCGGGCGACGGCGCTCGGCGAACGCTCGCGAAGTGAATCGCCGTCGCGGCACCGGCCGCGACCGCCACCGTGACGAGCACTTTCGTCCCGAGTTTCGCGAGGAGCGCGCTTCGTGCGAACAAGCCGGAACCGGCCTTCGCGCTGGTCGCAGCGACGGTCGTCAGCGCGGCCGCGGCGAGCGTCGCCTGAAAGCGCGTGAAGCCGCGGTTCACGTCGTAGTCGAAGGGCGGCCTCGAGCGCCCCGCTTCGAGCAGCGACCGCTCCTCGCCGGACAGGCCGACGTGGTCGACCAAACGGATGGGCTCGGTGGTCATCGAATCTCCTCCTTGCTCCCGAGGACGGGTAGGGGGTCGTCCTTGTCTTGGGTGCGAGCCACGTGGGCTCGGAACGCTTTTCGGGCGGCGTGCAGCCGCGAATGCACCGTGCCCACGCGGAGGCCGAGGCCCGCCGCGATCGATTCGCACGACTCGCCGACGAGCTCGAACAGCACGAACACCGCGCGCCGTCCGGGCTCGATCGCTTCGAGGGCTCGCTGAAGTTTCATCGTGGCCAGCTTTTCGGCGAAGGCGCCCGACGGATCTTGCGGCCTCGTGCCGACCGTCGCGAGCGCCACGTCTTCCCGTTGATTGCGCCGCCATCGGCTCTCGTTGCGGCGCTTCGCGAGCCGCGCTTCGAGCGCGAGCCTCGCGAGAAACGTCGTCGGGCTCGCCGGGCCGGGGGCGTAGCCGCCCTTCCGGTGGGCGCTCAAAAAGACGTCCTGAACGAGGTCGTCGATTTCCGACTCGCGCGCGCCGAGCCGATACAGAAAAGACGCCACGAAAGCCGCATGCCGTTTGAACAGCGTCTCGCTGTCGACGGGGCCGGAAGCTTCGGGCGAGGGGTGCACGATCTACTACTGACGGCTCAGGGCCGAACCTTCAAACCCCCTCAAAATTTCAGCGCCGGCCCGAGATCGACGAGGACTCCGGCCGGACTCGGCTCGCGGTAGAGCGAGCCGTTCGAGCCCCGATCGACGCGAAATGCCGGCGCATAAATCGGCACGATCATGTCGAGGTCGACGACCCAGGGGATACCGAGAACGAACGAAAGCCGGAGCCCGCTCGCTGCACCGACCCAGGCGCCGGTGGCGCCGTGTGAGACGGTGTAGTGCTCGCCCTGCGAGTGGATCGCGCCGGCGCCCGCGCCCGTGCAGAGCTCGACTCGGACGTCGCCGAGAGGCTCGCCGCCCACACATGCGCGAAGGGTCGCCGCGACGAGCAGCGCGTCGAACGCGCCCGTCGTTCCTGCGACGCTCTGATTCCACGAAAACGACGCGAGCACGTCCGCCCGGGCGCTGAGCCAGTCGAAAATACTGTGCTCCACGCCGACCATGCCGCCGAGCGAATAACCCGGCACGACCTCGTGCCCGCCGCCGATCTCGAACGTCACCTCGCGAATCGGCCGCGACTCCGGACCGAGGTCGACGAAACGCCGCAGCACGTTCGCGTCGATGGCGAGGGCAATCGCGAGCCCGAGCGCGGCGTGCGCGTCGTCACAGCCGGCGGGCAATCGGTCGAATCGTCGCGAACGCGTCTCTCGCCCATGGGAAATCCAGAACTCGACGGACGACGGATTCGCCGCATCGCCGCGGACGAGCACTCGGACGTTCGGGGCGACGCGGTCTCGGCCGAGCCACGTCCGTACCTCGGCTTCGAGACGTTGCTCGTCCAGGCACGTGGCCCCCTTCACGACGCCGATCGCGTCCGTGAGCGTTCGTTCGTGCTCTGCCGCCTGCGCGTGGAGGGGCGAAAGCGAGCCCGCGAGCGCGATCAGCGCCGAACCGAGGAGTCTCCGCACCGAGCTCTTAGGAACCACTTTGCCGGCGGAGCCGTCAAGTCACGAGCCCGCAACATGGCCGGAGCGGGCTCGATTCGCGACTCAAGCCACCGGCACCGCGATCGCGCCGGCGCAAGGCATCTTGCACGGCTATCGCTCCCTCGACCTCTTCGACGAGAACGGCGCGCTCGTCGTCCGCCGAGATCACCCGCGCTTGAAGGGAAAAGTCACGCGCGCGCTTCACCGCAACGTGGTGCTCAGCGTGCCGCACTTCATGATCGCCGCCCTCGCCGCTGCGCAGACCGATTGCATCGCCGGCCCCCCCCACGCCGACCCCGGCGCAAAATATTTCAGAGATCTAGTACGGCGCGCGATGATGCAATCGCCCTGACCGGTGACGATGACGTACTCTCCGGTAGCGCTCGATCAGCGCTTGCTTGGTCGCACTCTGGACGTCCCGTTTCGAGTTCGGCGCGAGGTACTTCGAGGCATCGAAGTAATTGCCTGCACTCGAGTCTGAGCTGCCGCACCCCGTCCACATCGAAAGCAAATCGCCGAGGCACCCTGGTCCCCGACGAGCTTAGCCTGTACGGAGTCGCTGAGTTCCGTCGCGTAGCCGTCGATGAGATTCATGAGGTGATCGAACGGCACAGTCGTTATCCCCACGCGCGTCACGGTGACCTCGACGTTCGAGGACGCCGTCGGAATGTGACCGCCAGTTTTCCAAACCGTAACAAACTCGGCATGTCGCCGTCACGGCGCGGGCCCTAGCGTGCGCGCCCATGACGCACCAGAAACGCCTCAATTTCAGGCTTTTGTCGCTTTCGTCGGCGGCTACCGTCGCACTCGCGATGAGCACCGTGACGACTCCCGCCGGGGCCCAACAGGCCGCCCCGGCTCCCATTGCTCCGTCGGCCGCTCCCACACCCGTCGCGCCCGCAGCTGCGGCGCCCGTCGCGCCGGCTCCGACGCCCGAGCCCGCCGCGCCGGCCACGGCGACGACCCCTGAAATCGCGCCGCCGCCCCCGCCGCCCCCCACGCTCACTCCAGAACCGGTCGCGCCGCCTCTCGTCGCCGCTCCGGGCGACGCGAAGGTGGCCGAAGCGCCGCTCGACGATCTGGTCGCCGTCAAAGGCAAGTGGAGCCCGGTCCTCTATGGGTTCGCCGAGTTCGATGCGATTCGCGACAGCACGCAGACCTTCAACGACTCCGCCGGAAACGCGAACATCGCGCGCAACCTCACGTACGCCGGCGAACACGCGCGAACGACGTTCGGCGTTCGCAACTCGCGCATCGGCTTCAAGCTCACCGCCCCGACGGTCGGCGAAGTCAAAGCGAGCGGCGTGCTCGAGATGGACTTCCTGGGCAATCAGCCGTCGCCCGTCACCGAAGCCGCCTTCTACAACAACCCGACGTTCCGCATCCGTCACTTCGCCCTCAAGATCGAAGACCCGTACGTCGACGTGCTCGCCGGGCAGTATTGGCAGCTCTTCGGCTGGCAATCGTACTTCCACCCGAACACCGTCGAGATCCAGGGCGTCCCCGGCGAGGTGTACTCGCGCGCCGCGCAGCTCCGGCTCTCGCACCGCTTCAAGACCGACGCGATCGACTTCGAGATCGCCGCGGCGGCCGCACGGCCGCCGCAACGCGATGCGGCAACTCCGGACGGCCAAGCCGGCCTTCGGCTCTTCGTGAACAAGTGGAAGGGCGCGCACACCGGCGGAGCGACCGGTAGCGCCGTCGACTCGTTGTCGGTGGGCGTCTCCGGCGTGCTTCGTCACTTCGGCGTCCCGCCGTTCACTGGGTCGGGCACGGGCAAGGAGATCCAGAAGAACGGGACCGGTATCTCGGTCGACGCGCTCCTCCCCGTCGTTCCTGCGACGACCGAGAGCAAGGCGAACGCGCTCACGTTGACCGGCTCTTACGTGACGGGGACCGGTATTTCCGACCTTTACACGGGTCTCACCGGCGGTGTGGCGTTCCCGAGTCTTCCGAACCCGACGAACGCGAGCCCCGCGCCCACCTACACGTCCGACCTCGACGCAGGTCTCGCCCAGTTCGACGGGAACGGGAACCTGCACACGATCGACTGGCAGAGCTACATCGTTGGCATCCAGTATTACTTGCCGCCTTCCGGCAAGCTGTGGATCTCGGCGAACTACTCGCACATGAAGTCCGACAACGCGAAGGACTACACGCCGACCTCGTCGCAATCGAAGGTGTTCGTGAAGTCGGAATGGGCCGACGTGAACCTCTTCTGGGACGCGCTGCCCTCGGTTCGCTTCGGCGGAGAATACGCTTTCTTCAAGCAGACTTACGCCGACGGCAAGGAAGGCAAGAACGGCCGCCTCCAGTTCTCGGCCTTCTACCTCTTCTAGAGGAGAAGCACGCGAAGTCCCCCTCCGGGTTCGTGCCACAGCGTGCCCGGAGGTCGCGGACGTGTCGTCTCGCGCGTGACACGCATCGCCGCCAACCGAGTTTGCGTGGAGCATTGTTACAGACGCCGCGCGATATCGAAGGCCGCTCGCGTGTCCTCCGATCCGATCCTGTTCGTGTCTCAGTCGCCGGTCGTTCTCGTTTCATCCGAGGCGGAATGACCGAGTACGACTGAAAGTCGTCGTTGCAGCCGCTCGCGCAAAAGAGCATAGGAATTATGTCGGCGAGAGGCGCGCGCAGCCGACGACGCTTTCAACGAACCGGAGAACTTGGACCGCATGCGTATCCGTGAGCTGAGTCGGCTCCTTTTCACTCTTATCGCTGTCATGGCGAGCATCGTGTTGGCGATCTCGTGCGGCAGCTCGGATAACTCGTCGACGAACGGCAAGGGCGGGAAGAAACCGCACCTCGACGGCGGCGGCGGGTTCCTGTTCCAAGACAGCGGTGGCGGCAACAACTGCGTGCCGAAGACGTGCGCGGAGCTCGGCTACTCGTGTGGCCCGAACGCCGACGGATGCGGGAACGTCATTCAGTGCGGCACGTGCACCGGCGACGACTACTGCGGCGGCGGCGGCTACTCCAAGTGCGGCAACCCCGCGACGCTTCCCGACGGCGCGGCGAAGACGCCGTGCGTGCCGAAGACGTGCACGGACTTTCCGCCGAACACCTGTGGCCAGCAGAGCGACGGCTGTGGCGGCCTGACGCCCGCGTGTACCGCCTGTACGAGCCCCGCGTTCTGCGGCGGTGGCGGCGTGAGCCTTTGCGGCACGCCCGGCGGCAAGGACGCCGCGACCTGCACGCCCAAGACGTGCGCGGATTATCCCGCCGGCACGTGCGGCCAGCAGAGCGACGGTTGCGGCGCGCTCACCGACGATTGCACCAAGTGCACGAACCCCGAGTTCTGCGGTGGTGATCCCACTCACCCGAACACGTGCGGCGGCAACAACGGCAAAGACAAGGACGGCGGTACGACGACCAAGCCGTGTACGCCGAAGAGCTGTTCGAAGTTCCCGACGGGAACCTGCGGCGCTCAAGGCGACGGCTGTGGCGGCATGACGCCGAACTGCAGCACTTGCAAGAGCCCGGCGTTCTGCGGCGGTGGCGGCAACAGCATTTGCGGAACCGGACCGGGCCCCGACGCGGGCGGCGGTGGCGGCACTTGCAAGCCGAAGACGTGCGCCAATTACCCGGCGGGAAGCTGCGGACGTCAGAGCGACGGTTGCGGCGGTCTCACGGTGAACTGCGGCACCTGCACCAATCCGAAGTTCTGCGGCGGCGGCACCAAGCCCGGCCAGTGCGGCGGCGACAACGGCAAGGAACCCGACGGCGCCATCATCTCGAACTGCGTCCCGGCGACGTGCGCGAGCCTCGGTTACACGTGCGGCATGGCCGGCGACGGCTGTGGCGGTACCATCGGTCCGTGCGGCCCTGCGTGCACCGCGCCGGCCGTGTGCGGTGGTGGGGGCAAGCCGAACGTCTGCGGGACGAACACGCCGTGCACGGGGCTCTGCACGCAGCAGCCTCCGTGCACGGGCAACACGACGACCACGTTGACCGGCGTCGTACGCGCCGGCCTTCAAGAGAGCGTCGTCGGTGGCAATCCGGTGTTCTACGTCCCGCAAGGGACGGTTCCGGATCCGGTCCCGGGCGTGCTCGTCTACGTGCCGAACTCGGCGCTCGACCCGTTCGTGAACAATCCGAACAAGCCGCAGGTCGAATGCAGCCAGTGCGGCGCCGACGTCTCGGGCAACCCGCTCGTCACGACGACGACCGACTTCAACGGCAAGTTCGTCTTGTCGAACGTGCCGGTCAGCAAGAACGCGACCGACACGATTCCGATCGTGATTCAGCTCGGCCGGTGGCGTCGTGAATACAAGTTTCCGATCACCAAGTCGTGCCAGGCGAACGCTGCGCCGCAAGATTTGAACCTGCCGTCGACGTCGGCGGAAGGGGACATTCCGCTCACGGCGATCTCGACCGGATCCTACGACCCCATCGAGTGCGTGCTCTTGAAGATGGGCGTCGCGGAGGGCGAGTTCACGAGCTTGCCGACCTGGCAAGCCGAGCCGGTGAACGGCACCAACCCGAAGCCCGGCCGCATCCATATCTACACGGCGGCCAACGGCAGCGGGAACGCGAACCCGGGTTCAGTGCTCGCGCCTCAAGAGGACGAGACGGTGCTCATGGGTACCGGCGCAACCGGCGGCCCGACGAACGGGACGTACATGATGTACGACCAGATCCTGTTCCCGTGCTGGGGTGACGCGGTCACGAAGAACGGCGCCGAGCTCGCGAACCTCGGGTACTACGGCGACCACGGCGGTCACTTCTTCACGACGCACTACAGCTATTCCTGGCTGAACAACAACACGAACAGCTCGCTGTCGTCGGTCGCGAACTGGGATCCGAAGGCGGACCAGAACACGAACCCGTTCCCGAACGGCGTGGCCTTCACCGGCGACGTCAGCCGGACGGTGCCGGTCACGGTGCCTCAGGCGAACCCGGGCACGTTCGTGAAGTGGCTGAACTTCGTCGGAGCACTCTCGAACGGCAACCCTGCCGGCGCGCCTCCCGCGAACCCGACGGTGACGATCACCGCGGGTCGTCACGACGTGGACAGCGCTCGCGCTCCGGCCGTCGATTGGATCGACGGAACAGATCCGGCGCCGAAGGCGGGATCGCCCGCGTCGATGCTGCTCCAGTTCACGTACGACATGCCGATTGCGACCGGCAATTCGAACCCGGTGCAATGCGGGCACGGCATCTTCAGCGACTTCCACGTGAACAGTGGGGCGCAGTCTGCCGGGACGACCTTCCCGAGCGAGTGCGGCGACCACGGCGTGATGAACGCGCAAGAGAAGATCCTCGAGTACGCGATCTTCGATCTGTCGTCGTGCGTGCAGCCGCCTCCGACGTCCACGTGTACGCCGAAGGCGTGCTCGGCGTTCCCGAAGGGCACCTGCGGTCAGCAAGGCGACGGTTGCGGCGGTCTCACCGCGAACTGCGGCAATTGTCCTTCCGGACAGACCTGCGGCGGTGGTGGTACGGCGAACGTTTGCGGCGGCGGGGGTGGAACCTGCACCCCGGTCACTTGCGCAACCGTCCCGGCCGGTACTTGCGGAGTGCAGAGCAACGGGTGCGGTGGCGTCACCGCCAACTGCGCGTGCCCGGCGGGTGAAACCTGCGGCGGCGGGGGCGTTCCCGGAAAGTGCGGCGGCGGACCGACGTCGTGCGTGCCGCTCACCTGTGCGGCCTATCCCAAGGGCACCTGCGGTCCGCAGACCGACGGCTGCGGCGGTCTGACTCCGGATTGCTCACCGTGCCCCGCGGGACAGACCTGCGGCGGTTGCGGCGTCGCGGGACAATGCTGCACGCCTCCGAACACCGGATGCACGCCGCAAGCGTGCCCCGCGAGCGTCAAGTGCGGCCCCGCGAGCGACGGTTGCGGCGGCATCATCGCCAGCTGCGGCACGTGCACGCCTCCGGAGACGTGCGGCGGTGGCGGCGTTGCCGGTCAATGCGGCGGCAACACCGGTTGCAAACCCCTCACGTGCGCGGAGCAAGGGATCAGCTGCGGTCCGGCGGGCGACGGCTGCGGCAATCTCGTCGCGAGCTGCGGCACCTGCACGCCTCCCGATACGTGCGGCGGCGGCGGTGTCGCAGGCCAATGCGGCAACAAGGACCATTGCACGCCGCTCACGTGCATGGATCTCGGCTTCAACTGCGGGCCTGCCGGCGACGGTTGCGGCAACCTGATTCCGAGCTGCGGTACCTGCACGCCTCCCAACACGTGCGGCGGTGGCGGCAAGGCCGGCGTGTGCGGAATGATGGGCATCAACTGAGCGCGTGACGAACGGCGACGAGCGAACCACCCCGAGAGATACGACCACCCGAGTGGTCGTATCTGAGCTCCCTCGGATCACGCCCACGAGGGATTGACGAGCCTCCGCGCGGAAAGCGGGGGAATGATGCGTGTTTTGCGCTTCTGGCGCACTCGGTGTGCGGACGCACAATCACGCCAAACAATTCCGTATCGCTGCACTCGGCGCGCGGTAGTACCCGATCACGAAGCCATCAGGCGTGCGCTTCTAAAAAAAAACACGAGGCGATCTTCGGACGCTCATTCGTTGCGAAGTGGGCGGAACCTCGGCAGGCTTCCTCTGCGATTCGGAGGACAGCGACTGAGGTGATCCAATGTGGCTCGCAGTGCGAACGACGATTTTAGGCACGCTTTTGCTCGCGGTCGGATGCGCCACGAGCGAGGACGACGCGGGTCTCTACCAAACGGCTCCCCCCAATCTCTCCGGCGGGTTCGGGGGCGGCGCGGGCAACGGCACCAGCGGAATGCCGAGCTCCGGCGGCGTTGCGGGGCGTGGCGAATTCGGCGGCGGCAACGGCGGTTCCGTCGGCGGCAACGGCGGCTTCGTATCGAGTGGCGGGTTCGTCGGCAGTAGCGGCGGCTTCGTATCGAGTGGCGGGTTCGTGGGCAGCAGCGGCGGTATCGTGGGGGGCGAAGGGGGCTTCGTGTCGAGCGGCGGCATCACGGGCGGCGAGGGGGGCTTCGTGTCGAGCGGCGGCTTCGTCGGCAGTAGCGGCGGCACCACCACAGTGGGAACCGGCGGCACGACCGGGGTCGCGAGCAAGTGCACCTTCACGTTCGCGGTCACCACCGTTACCGCCAACGGCCGATTCGCTCCGAGGAACGTGGGCGCGATCTGGATCAGCACGGGCAGCGGCACCTTCGTGAAGTCGCTTCAAGTGTGGGGTTCGATCGAGCTCTACAACGCGACGGCGTGGGAGACCCCTTCGAAGGGCAACACGGTCGACGCGGTGACGGGCGCGACGCGCTTCAGTCAGGGCCCGCTAACTGCGCACTGGGATTGTACGGACACCTCGGAGAAGCCCGTGGCTCCGGGGCCCTACACGGTATCGGTGACGTTCGCGGAAGACGACACGTCTCCCTTCTTCCCAGCGCCGGCGCACGAAGCGACCGTCGACTTCACGGTTGGTTCGGGCGCCGTGAACATGACTCCACAAAGCCAGACGAACTTCACGAACATGCAGCTCTCCCTGCAGTGATGCGGGCACGGACGGGGGCGAATGCCCGGGGGCGAGTCCCCCGTCGGGCGATCGCTCCCTGCGCGCCTCAATGAGGCACGATGGCGCCCCGGTTCGATGGGTCCGCACCGCCCTCCGGCAACGACACCCTGATTTTCCCGCGAAACGCGATTGGTCCGCGCCTTGCTCTACATCCTCGCATGACGAAACGAAACGCCGCTCTGGGGTTCTGTGGAGCCATCCTGATGTCGGTGTCGCTTGCGAGCGCGGCGCCCCGGTCGTCGCCACGAGCGGCGTTTCGAGTCGACGCCGTGACCGCGAAAGCCTCGGTCGACGCCGAGACGAAGCGCGCGCTGCGCGACGAAGTCACTCGGAACCTCGCGGCCCTCGACTTCGTTGGCGTGGTGGGTCGGTACACTTTGTCTCCGTCGCTCGTGCAGCTCCGTCGCTACGTGGACGCGGGCGCGAGCGAGCCGAGGCTCGTCTGTATCGTCGATGTCGCGCTCCGAGACGGCCACGATGCGCTGGTCGGCAGCGTGCGGGGCAGCGTGAGTGCCGAAGGCGCCACCCAGCGAGAAGCCATCGCGGCTGCAGTGCACTCGGCGATGAAGCGAGTGCCGCAGGCGATTCAAATTGCCGAGCGTGCGGACTCGCAGCAAGCGGCCTACGCCGAGCGCTGAGCGCGATCGCGTTCGGCAGTCTGCAGTCGCGGCCGGGCGAAGCACCGTCGCCGGCCCGTTGGCGTCGGCTCAAACCTCGGCGGTCGCGATGCGCCCGAAGCCGCTCGTCAAGCGAAGCTCGTCGGCGCGATCGCAGAAGTAACGCGCGTTCAGCTCGCTCGCGCCGAGGTCGTGGATCTCCCGGAACCCCGCGCCGGACAGCCGTGCGACGAGCTGGTTCGGCATGAACGACGATCGCATCGGTTCGCCGGCGCGCGCGACGCGCCGCATGAGTCCGTAGCGGAGGAGCCGCGCCTTCCAGCCGAGCGCGGCCGCGGCAACCACGTAGTCGAACACGACGCCGCCGCCCGGTGGGAGGGAAGCGATGAACGCGAGCGTCGCTCCGAACGCGTCGTCGGTGAGATACATCGTGACGCCGAGCCACGAGAAGAACGCCGGCGCGCGGCGATCGAAGCCGGCCGACGCAAGCCCGTCGGCGAGTGTCTGCTGGTCGAAGTCGACCGGTGCGAACGTCACCGACTCCGGAATCGCGATGTTTGCCTCCGCGAGCCGCTCGCGTTTCCACGCTTGCGTCGCCGGATGATCGACCTCGAACACGCGAAGTCCGCGCTCTCGGTAGGGCGAGCGGTATCCGAACGTGTCGAGGCCGGCGCCGAGCACCACGCACTGCGCGGTGCCGCGCCCGACGGCGCGCGCCAGCTCGTCCTCGGCGAGCCGACTCCGCGCGACCATGAAGGCTCGCGCCGAGCGTGCCATCGCGGCTCGGTGCAGGCGCCGCGCGCGCTCGATCCGCTGCGTCGCTTTCTCTCCGATGATTCGTGTCGCGAGCGGATCGTCGAGTACCCGCGGCGCGTCGAACAACTGGTGCGCCGCCCGCCACATCGCGACGCGAAGGGCCGTTCGGCTGGGTTCGGTGGCTCGCATGGGACCGTTATAAGCTCGCGAATCGAAAATCAGACCGTTGCCGAGCTCGTCGTTCTCTCCTAGTAATGATCGGGAACACCAAAACAAGGAGGCGAGCGAAAGCAACCAGCACGAGGGCAACGACACGGACACGAAAGCGCCAGGTCCGTTTCGTGTAATTTCAGCGAGTTTTCTCGAGGAAATTGCGCGGCGGATGACGAGGTAGGAACTCATCGAACGACTCGGCGGATGGTTCCTCGGCACGCACGGTCGATAGGGTTGGAGCAAACCAGCGCGGCGACGCGCTGACAAAGGCCAACCCGAGTGCAGGCGGGTATCGCACCCGCCCGAGCGCCCTCGCATGGACGACGTTCGTCGTCGTGGCGGAAGTGCCGTCTCGGAGCCCCGGCGCAAACCGGTGGGTTCACGAGAGGGCGTCGATCGTCGCGCGATGCCGGTCCAGGCGGCGAGCACGGTGCGCGCCGCTCGGGCGAACGTGCGCTCTCGTGTCGCCTTCGAAAGAAGGAAGACGGCGATGTGTGGAATCTTTGGTTACGCAGGCGAACGTCGCGACGCGGCGGAGCTCATTTTGACGGGGCTCAAGCGGCTCGAGTACCGCGGGTACGACTCGTGGGGAATCGCGGTCACGAACGGCGCGCGCGCGATGGTCGACAAGAGAGTCGGTAAGATCGGCGGCGCGACGACGTCCTTGCCGCCCAGCTCGCTCGGGCTCGGGCACACGCGGTGGGCGACGCACGGGGGGGTCACGGAAGAAAATGCCCACCCGCATCTCGACTGCGACGGGCGCCTCGCGGTGGTTCACAACGGCATCGTCGACAACGACGAGGAGCTCCGGCGCGCGCTCGAACGGCGCGGACACCGGTTTTCGTCGGAGACCGACACCGAATTGATCGCGCACCTCGTCGAAGAGGCGCTCGGAGACGCGGCAGAAGCCCGCGCGGGCGCGAACGACGCGCTGGTGCTCGCGACGATGGCGGCCTTCCGCAGGCTCCGCGGTTTGAACGCGATCGTCGTGCTCGACGTCGAGACGGGCGCGCTCGCGGCGGCGAAGAATGGGTCGCCGTTGGTGCTCGGCTTCGGGGAACGCGAGCACTTTCTGTCGTCCGATCAGAGCGCGATCACGCCGCACACGCGACGGGTTTCGTTCGTGAAGGAGGGCCAAGCCGTCTCCATCGAGGGCGGTGCGGCCCGGCTCTTCGACGTCGAGAGCGGGCGTGAAGTGTGCGCGGAGGTGACGACCGCCCAGTGGGCGGCCGTGAGCGCCGAGAAGGGCGACCATCCGGATTTCATGACCAAGGAGATCCGTGAACAGCCGAGCGCGCTTCGTCGACTTGCGGCGTCGTCCGGTGAGTCGGTGCGCGCGCTCGCCGAGCGGGTGCGCGCCAGTTCCGACGTGTTCGCGATCGGGTGCGGGAGCGGCTTTCATGCGGCGCTCGCGACCGAGTATCTCTTCGGCGCCGCGGGCGTTCGCGTCACCGCCGTGCCCGGGTCGGAGTTCTCGCATCGCGCGCGGTTCGTGAGGCCGGGGTCGCTCGTCATCGCGCTGTCTCAAAGCGGCGAGACCATCGATATTCTGGAGGCCGTACGCGGCGCGAGAAAGAACGGCGCGACCGTCGCGGCGCTCACCAACGTGGAAGGATCGTCGCTCGCTCGATTCGCGGACGTGGTGGTGCCGCTCGGTGTCGGGCCGGAGCGTTGCGTGCTGTCGACGAAGAGCCTCGTCGCGAAGCTCGCGCTGTCGTTCCTGACGTCGCGTGAACTCGCCGGAGATCTCGCCACGGCAACCCGGATGGTCGAACGCGCCGCGGCGGACATCGAAGACCTGCTCGACGGCGACCGCAGGCGCGCCGTCTACGAAGTCGCACTAACAATAAATGACAGTAGGCACTTGTTCGTACTCGGTCGCGGACCGAGCTTCGCGCTCGCGCTCGAGACGGCCTTGAAGGTGAAGGAAGTGAGCTACCTGCACGCGGAAGGGTTCGCCGCGGGCGAGCTGAAGCACGGCGTGATCGCGCTGATCGAGCCGAAAACACCCTGCATCGTGCTCGCGCCGAACGACGACACGCGATCGGACGTGATGGCCGCCGCCATGCAAGTCAGAGCGCGCGGCGCGATCGTCATCGGCATCGCGCCCGAGCCGCACGACGCGTTCGATCATTTCATCCGGGTCGCGGATCTGGGCGACGCGACGGCAATCGTCAACGCCGTGCCGGCGCAGCTCCTCGGGTATGATCTCGCGCGCCTGCGCGGGAACGATCCGGACATGCCGCGCAATCTCGCCAAGAGCGTGACCGTGAAGTGAGGCTTCAGGCCTGAAGCGCATCGCGCAGGGCTGCCGCGATTTCGTCGTGAACGCGGCGGCCCGCCGTTAAGAAGGCGGACAGGCTGAAGAAACCGTGAATCATCCCGGCGTAGTTCGAGAGCACGACGGGCACGTCGGCGTCGAGGAGGCGCGCCGCGTAGGCTTGGCCCTCGTCGCGAAGCGGATCGAATTCCGCGGTCACGATCAGGGCGGGGGGCAAGCCGCGCAGATCTTTGCGACGAAGCGGCGACGCATACGGATTTTCCCGGTCGGCGGGGCGCGGAAGATACTGGTCGCGGAACCAGATGACGCTCTTTCGAGTCAGGTAAAATCCTTCGGCGTTGTGGTGATGCGAGGGCGTCTCGAGCGACACGCTGTCGGTCACCGGATACACGAGGGCCTGAAAACGGATCGGAGGGCCGCCGCGATCTTGTGCCATGAGGCACACCGACGCGGCGAGCGCCGCCCCGGCGCTGTCACCCCCGACCGCGACGCGTGTTCCGTCGATGCCGAGCTCGCCCGCACGCGCGATGATTTGCTGGAGCGCGGCGAAGCAATCTTCCGGAGCAGCCGGAAACGGATGCTCGGGCGCGAGACGATACTCGACCGATGCGACGGCAATGTTGGCGAGCGTCGCGAGCATCCGGCAATCGGCGTCGGACTCGTGCACGCTCCCAATGACGAAGCCGCCACCATGAAACCACACGAGCACCGGCAACGGTTTCTTCGCTCTTCCGGGCTCGGTCTTCGGGCGAAAGAGGCGCACCGCGAGCTCACCGGCGGGGCCGTTCACGACGATGTCTTCGACGTCCGCTTCGGGTCCGGGCGGCAAGAGCGCGCGTCGATCGCGAGACAGCGCGCGAGCCTCACCGGGTGAGAGCGTCGAGAGCTCGGGCAGATTCATGGACGCGAGACGGTCGAGCAACATTCTAACTTCGGGATCGACTGGCATGTTTGTCCCTTTTAGAACGCGGGCCGCCGCGGAGTTTCCTTTCGCGTGGCTAGCGGTTCGGGCGGGGCGATGATATTTCTGTCGGATCGCGAGCACTCGCGCTCACGACGAAAGACTACAGCTCAACGCCGTTGAGCTGATCGGGAAAGACCAGAGCGGTGAACAGAGTTCGACCAAAACGAAGCGGTTTTTCGAGCACGGTGTTCGGTCTGATGGGTCTCGCCGGTCTCGCCGGCTCGCTCGCAACGGCGTGTTCGAGCGATGGCGGCGGACAAGGGCAAGAAGCGCCCGAGACGGGCGTGCCCAACGCAACGGGAGGGGGCGGCGCCGGCAACGCGTCCGGTGCGACCGGCTCCGGCGGCAAAACTGGCCCCGGAGGCGCGACGAGCTCTGGCGGCAAAACGGGTTCGGGAGGCACCCCGGCGAATGGAGGCGCTTCGGGAACCGGTGGAAGTGGCGGGATTTCGGACGCGGGCCCTGGCGGAAACGGAGGCTCCGACGCGTCGTCGAGCGGCGGAGCTCGGCCCGATTCAGGCGCCGACGCCAGCACGGGAGGCGCGGCCTCGGGCGGTTCGTCGAGCGGAAGCGGCGGCACGCACGGCTCGGGCCCGGACGCGGGCGCTGATTCGGGGGCAGGCGGTCCAGCGATCACCGCCGTGGGAACGCCCATCGCCGGCGTGCCCGTCGCGAGCGCGTCCATCGGGGCCGCGGGCGGCACGCTGACGTCGGGCGACGGACAAGTCGTGCTCACGATCCCCGCGGGCGCGCTCGCGGGAGCGACGACGATCGGCATCCAGGCGATCGACAATCTCGCTCCGGGTGGCACGGGTTACGCCTATCGCTTCACGCCGGACGGGCAGAAGTTCACGAAGCCCGTCACCTTGGCGTTCACGCCGACCTACGGTCAACTCGACGGCTCTTCCGTCGACCACGTCGGGCTCGGGTTTCAAGACGCCGCGCACGAGTGGGAAGTCGTGCCGGTCACCGCGAACACCACGACCAAGACCGTCACCGCGACGACCACGCACTTCACCGACTACGCGTACCTGCTCACGCTGTACATCGACGGCTCGAACGTGCTCTTCACGAAGCAGAGCGCGAACTTCGCCGTCGAGGCCGTCGATCCGGACGGAACGGCGTGGGGCAGGCCCCAGTCGCTCGCGACGACCGGCAATCCGACGTGGCTGCTCGACGGCACGACGCTCGGCAACGGCACGGACGGCACGCTCTCCCCGTTCGCCGAAGACGCGGCGTACACGGCTCCCGCGGCCATTCCGTCGACGAATCCGGTGAGTGTGTCGGCGTCGTTCAAGGCATCCGGCGGTCAGCAAGTGACGCTGGCGACCAATGTCTACATTCTCGCGCACCAATATCACCTCGACGTCACGATCATCGACGACATGACGTGCGTCTCCGGCGGCTCCGGCTATTCCTTCGACTACAGCACCGAAGGCGGCATCGACTTGGTCCTCGATTCCTCGTTCAACGTGACGTCGACGAACCCGACGCCGGCGACGACCCCGACGATTTCTGCCGCAACGGCGTGCGTCGGCGTTTGCACCGCGACGTCCCAGCCGAACAAGACGCCCGGGCTCGCGCTATCGACGGTCACCGGACACTGGCAGCGACTTCTCCACCGTCTGGCGCTCAAGCCGTCGGGGACGGCCGCCGGCGGCCCGGACCTCGAGGTCGATTGCGGCGCGGCCGGCTCGTACGAAGTGACCGCGTCGGCCGATCCGTGGAACGCGCCCGGCTACCTCGGCTATTTGCAGGGAAAGAACGGGGAAACGGCCAGTGAAGTGGTCACTACCGCGGCGTTCTCCGCGGGGCCGTCGTTCAAGCTGACGGTCCTGAAGCAATAGCTAGAGAGGTCCGCCCACGTCGCGGCGTCGAAGCCGGACGAATCGCACCGGGACGAGCGCGCGCGTCGCGATTTCGGCGTTCGTCGTGGACGGCCGGTCGCGCAGGATACCGTCCACGCACGCGACACGCTCGCGCGCGAGCGTGAGCATCCCCTCCCAGCTCTCGCCGCGTGCGAAGACGGTGACGTCCCGCCCTTCCCGATAACCCGCGGTGAACACGCCACGCTCTTCGGCGACGGCGGCAGCGACCGCGATCCCCAGGATGGTCCCGAGCTCCCGTTCGGCACCGCGGGCCGTCATGACGTCGGTCACGACCGAGGACCTTAGCTCGCTCCGTGGACGAACGCGCGCCGAGAGCGACGAAACGCGCGTGAAGGGTGACCAGGTTCTGGTCAGCGTGCCCAAAGGAGGGGCATTTTTCCCGGTGAAAGGTTCGCCGGACGCTCGCCTTCGTCGCGCTCGTCCGGCGATCGACGTGCGGTCCGGCGCTTGCTTGTTGGCGGCCGGGCCTTCGGCTCCTCCGCCGCGAGAAAAAGAAAGAAAAAGAGAAGAGACGCATGTCGACACCCACGCCGGTCGTATTCGTTCATGGACTCTGGCTTCACGCGACGAGCTGGAACCCATGGCTCGAGCTCTTCCGCGCGGCGGGCTACGCGCCGATCGCGCCGAGCTGGCCGGGTGAGGCAGCGACCGTTCAAGAGACTCGGGACAACGCCGACCAGGTCGCGAACTTCGGCATCGACGACATCACGAACCACGTCGCCGATGTCATCGCGTCGCTGAGCTCGCCGCCGATCATCATCGGGCACTCGTTCGGCGGACTGATCGCCGAGAAGCTGCTCGGGCAAGACAAAGGAATCGCCGCCATCGCGATCGATCCCGCCCAGATCAAGGGCGTTCTTCCCTTGCCGCTCGCGCAGCTGAAAGCGGCGCTTCCTGCGCTCGGAAATCCGACGAATCTGCACAAGGCCGTCTCGCTCACGAAAAAGGAATTCCGATTTGGGTTCGGAAACGCGGTTCCAGAAGAGGAGTCCGACACCCTGTTCGAGAAATGGGCGATTCCTTCGCCGGCGAAGCCCTTGTTTCAGGCCGCTGTCGCGAACTTCTCGCTGCATTCCGAGGCGAAAGTGAACACCGCGAACGACAAGCGCGGACCGCTTCTCTTGATCTCGGGAACGGCCGATCACACGGTTCCCGACGTCACCACGCGCTCCACCTTGAAGCAGTACCGGCACTCGACGGCGGTCACCGAGCTGAAGCAGTTCGAAGGCCGCGGCCATTCGCTCGTGATCGACCACGGATGGAAAGACGTTGCCGATTCGGTACTGGCGTGGCTGAAGGAGAAGGGCTTTTAACCCCGCCCGCCGCGACGCGAAAACGTGGCCGTTGGCGAAGGTTGATGCTCCATCGCGAGCGGTGCACTAGCCTGGGAGCGCCGAGAACCGCGCGCCATTCCGCGGAGGCATACGGCGCACATGAAGCAACGAGAGGCGTTCGGGCTGTGGGTCGCTCTCGCCATACTCGCCGCGGTCGCCGTTCTCGCTTATCGGAGCATCGACGCCACCGCGAGGACGCTCGCATGGGTCGAGCGCACCCACAAAGTCAGAGAGAAGCTCGAGGACGTGTCCGGGGCTTACTCGCGGGCAACGTCCGCGCGCCGCGCCTACCTCGTCGCAGGGGACGATTCGCAGCTCCCCGATGTTCCGGTCCTCGACGCCCACCTGGAAACCACGGTCTCGGAGTTGCGCGAGCTCTTGATCGGCGACGCTCCTCAGCTCGCCCGGCTGGAGAATCTCGCCGAGCTCCTCGACGAGAGAATTCACGTTCTCCAGGTCCAGATCGTCGATCGCCGAGCCGGCGGAACCGGCGCCGAGACCGCCGAGGGGCTCGCTCTCGTCGCGCGGATCCGTACGGCCCGCGAGGCGATGGAAAAATCGGGCAATGAGGCGCTGGCGGATCGTGACGCGGCGACTCGGCGCGACGTCGTGCGGACCAAGCTCGCAGAGATTCTCGGCACCTGCATCAGCTTCTCGATCTTGCTGTTCGCGTTCGGGCGCTTGAATCAGGAAACCCGCCGCCGCCGGGAATCGGAGACCGCGCTCAGAGCCAGCGAGAAATTTCTCGATTCGATCATCGAAAATATTCCGGACATGATTTTCGTGAAGGAAGCGAAGGAGCTTCGCTTCGAAAGGATCAATCGCGCCGGCGAAGACCTCCTCGGGGTCGATCGGAGTGTGCTGATCCATAAGAACGACTTCGACTTTTTCCCGCCGGAGCAGGCCCGAGCCTTCCAGGCTCTCGACCATCGAACCTTGGCCGGCGGCGTTGCGCTCGACATCGACGAAGAGCCCATTCGGACGAAGAACGGCGAGCGCTGGCTCCACACGAAGAAGGTGCCCATCGTCGATGAATCGGGAGCGCCGAAATACCTCCTCGGTATTTCCGAGGACATCACCGAACGTCGACGAGAGGCGGTGGTGCTCAAAGCCGCGAAAGACGCGGCCGAAGCCGCCAACCAGGAGCTCGAGGCGTTCAGCTACGCCGTCGCGCACGACCTCCGCGCCCCGCTCCGATCGGTCGCCGGTTTCAGCATGGCGCTCGAAGAAGACTACGCCGACAAGCTCGACAAGACCGGTCTCGAATTTCTTTCGCGTATGCGCGAATCGGCCCGGCAAATGGCGCAGCGCATCGACGGGTTGCTCGGACTATCGCGGCTCTCGCGCGGCGATTTGGTGATCGAACGACTCGATATTTCGCGGATCGCCGAGCACAGCGCGGCGGCGCTCCGGGAAGCGTACCCAGAGCGGGACGTCGAGGTCGTCGTTCAGAGCGGCCTCGTCGCCGATGGCGACGCGCGGTTGATCGCGTCGGTCCTCGACAATTTGCTCGGCAACGCTTGGAAATTCACCAGCAAGCGAGCTGGCGCGCGCGTCGAGGTCGGGGCGTCGACGACGGACGGCGTGCGCGCATTTTTCGTCCGAGACAACGGTGCGGGTTTCGAACAAGCGTACGCTCAGCGCCTCTTCGGTGCGTTTCAGCGCCTCCACAGCGCGGTCGAGTTCGAGGGCACCGGCATTGGTCTTGCTACGGTGCAACGGATCGTGCGAAGGCATGGTGGAAGGATTTGGGCCGAAGGCGAAGTCGAACGAGGGGCCACGTTTTATTTCACGCTCTGATCGGGAACGGTTGTTTCGCATGGAAAACAAGACGATTTTGCTCGTGGAAGACGATCCCAACGACGAGGCACTCACGCTTCGCGCCTTCGCGAAACAAAACATAAAAAACCAGATTGTCGTCGTTCGCGACGGCGCCGAGGCGCTCGATTGGCTCTTCGTTCGCGGCGCCCACGCGAATCGCGACCCGGGCCTGATTCCTCAGGTCATCCTTCTCGACTTGAACCTGCCCAAGGTGAACGGCCTCGAGGTGCTGCGCGCCGTCCGAGCCGACCCACGAACGAAGCGACTCCCGATCGTCCTTTTGACGTCGTCGAAGGAAGATCGCGACGTGATCGCCGGCTACGACCTCGGGGCCAACAGCTACGTCAGGAAACCCGTCGATTTCGCCGAGTTCGCCGAGGCGATTCGCCAGCTCGGTCTCTACTGGATGGTCCTGAACGAGCCCGCGCCGACGCACGGTTGAATCGCAGCCGAGCAAACCCGCGACGCGCGCGGCTCTTCCCGTGCGACCGGCGCGCGTGAACCTCAGCTCGGCGCCTCGCACGTGACGACGGCCATGATGTGCGTGAGCGCCATCGTGAGCGCGGCCTGGAAATCGCCGGTCGTCATATCGTAGTGGCAATCGCCGACGGTCGGAGCGGCGTCGGTTCCCGGCGTGCAGTCGGCGGAGCGCCGCGTGCCGCCGGAGACGGCGAGGTTCGACAGCATCGACCGCGCGGGTTCGCTGCCGGGCGCGCCGATGACCCACGTCTTGATCCCGACGCTGAGCGCCTTCGGTGCCTGGTTCATGATCAGATCGGCGACGTGATCGCCGGGGCCGATTGCGGGATTCGACGCGTAGTAGTCGGCGCAACTGTCTTGCCCGTCGGTGATGAGAATGATGTGCGCGTTGCTGGTGACGTCGAGCGCGCGATACAGATACTGGTAGCCGAGGATCGTCGCGCCGACGATCGGTGTGCCGCCGTTCGGCTTCTGCGCCGCCACGCTATTGCGGATCAGGTCGAACTGCGCGTCATCGGCGTCGGCGACGGGAACCGCAGGCGTCGAATTCGCGCCGCACACTCCGTCGATGCTGAAGTAGGCAAGCCCGACCTTCACCTTGATCGACGGATCGGTGGGGACGAACTGCGCGAGCGACGCCGAAATCGTCGACGAGATGACCTCCCATTTGCTCGGCGCGGTCATGTCGACCTTGGCCGGCGGAGACATGTTCTCGCAATCGGCCGACGCGGTGATCGGCGGCAAATTGCAGTTCATGCTGCCGCTCCGGTCGATCAGGAACAGCACGGTGATGGCCTGGCCACCGCAGGTGTCGTTTCCCTGGGGCGTCGTGATGAAAATGCCGGGGGTTCCGCCGGTGTCTTCGGCCGTCGTGCCGCCGCTTTGGGCCGGCGCGCCGCCGTTGCCGAGCGACGTCGTGCCCCCCGTTCCGCCGAAGGCGAACCCGTCGTTCGAGCCACCGCTCGACGCGCTGAAGAGCGACCCCTTCGATGCATTCGAACCGCACGCCGCGACAGAAGCCGCGAGCACGAACCCTGCGAGGCGTTTCAATTGGCTTGCCATGTTGCGCTCCAGGGGCCCGTGCACGATTCGCCGAGAAATTGAGGCCCGCCGATCAGGGTCCACTTCCCGCTGAGTTCCGGGCCGTTTTGCGAAAACGACGCCGCCATCGGACCCGTGAAGGAGCCGCCGGACGGAAACGGCGGAATCGAAACGGTTCCGTCTTGCAGCGAGCCAGCGAACTGTCCGCTCAGGCAATCGAGCTTGCCGGACACCGTCGCCGCGAGCACGAAGATGCCCATCGCGGTGCTCTTCAACGTCCCTCCGCTCACCTCGAGAAACTCACCGTCCTGGGATTCATCGAGCATCAGATCGACCGGGCCACTGACGACAAACCCGCTGGAGGCATCGGCGGGCTCGCCGGGAAGCGAGAGATCGCACTGGTACGTCCCCACATAGTGACCAGGTTTGCAGAGCTCCTCGTTGCCTCCGTCGGGGTTCGCTTCCGGCCAATTGAAGAGATTCGGGTCCGGGCCGCCCGAAGGCGAACCGCCACCGCTCGTCGTCGGAGGCACCGACGTAGCGCCTCCCGTTGCCGACCCGGCAGGCGTCGCGCCGAGGCCGCCTGCGCCGCCGGAGCCGCCCAATGACGCGGCAGTTGACCCGCCAGAAGCGCCCGCGACGGTTCCGCCCGCGTTGGTCGCAGTCGGTTGAAAGGTGGCGCCGCTGTTCGCCGCGCAGGCGGCCACGCATAGCGCGAACGACGCTCCGCCCGCCCTTTCCGCGTGTCGGTGAAAGAACAAAAAGGTCGAAGATCTGCGCATAGCCAAGGGTCACCTTTCCCAGGTTCGACGTCGCTTGGGCCGCAGACCGACGTAGGCAGCTCAGTCGCCGCCCAGTGTATGATTGGTTAGCTCCTCGAGACTTTCTGATCGATCGCGCACTTTTTCTTGGCTGTCTTCGATCTCAATTCGGGAAGGTCGCCGTGGGAGGCTGGTACGAGCTGGGGAGAACACGGCGGTACGACGGCGCGTTCGGTGATGAGAGGCGTGCGACGCGGCTCGCCCCCGCTCGAGCGATCGTCGCGCTCGCGCTCTCGCGCGGTTTCGACGCCGACGCCGACGTCGTTCGCGGCGTCGCATCGCTCTTCGACGCCGGAGGCGACGCCGCCGTCACGGCCGTCGCCGGAGGCGTGTCGAGCGACGGAGGCGCGGGCAGAGGGTCGGTGTCCCGGGCGCGCGCCTGAGTCGGCGAGGGCGCCTCGCGCTCGTCGTGCAGCGCGTCGCTCGAAACGGGCTCACTGCCGACGCCCATCGTCGATGCTTCCGACGGCGACGACGTCAGGCGAAGCGCCGCGCCGAGGAGCGACACGGCCCCGAGCGCCGTCACGACACCGACCACGACGCGCTGCAGCCTTCTGCGTCGTGAGAGCTGCGCCGGCGTCGCGACGTCCGGCGGTGGCGCGACCCAATCCTCGAGCTTGACCGGCACGAGCGACTGCGGACCGCCGTCATAAGTGCCGTCGGTTCCTGCTCGGAAAAATTCGTCTTCGTGAGCGTGGCCTGGATTTTCCACTCAATCCCCTCGGTGCGCCGGGGTCTAAGCCCGGGAGCCGTTGGTCCCGGCGACCCACGTCCGGACGAATTCGCCGCAGGACTGGACTCCAGAGTCTGCGGATTTTGCCAAAAGAATCACTGGTCGGGACGGGTTTTGGCTTGGCGTCTTCGCCGCAGACCGACGTCGCCGCCGGACCTGGGTCGCCGGGTAGTTTGTTATTGGTCGCTTGGCGCGGACTTTCTGAATCTCGCGGACTTTTTGTTCCACTCGACCGGGGCCCGCGTGGCCGAGGCGGATACTCGAGTCCGGCTCGAACTACTGCTCGTTTGGCGGCTCTGCTGCCGCGCGCTCGCGTGCTTTCTCGACCGACAACGCGTAGCGACGGCAATGTTCGAGGTAGGCCCGCTCGTGGACGCCGATCAAGTGAACGACGCTTGACCAGAGCCAGCTCGGCGCGTCGAGCCAGCGGGTGGCCGACCGTTGAAGGTCACGTTGCCATGCCGCTCGGGTCGGCCCGGCGAGCTGCCGCGCGTGGGCCACGCCCACGATCCGAGCGAGGGCGCGAGCGGTGGCTCGCGCCTCGATGTCGTCGAGCATCTCGAGCTCGATCTTCAGATCTTGGGGCATCAGCTCGCGCACGAAGACTTCGTGGCCGGCGATCGTCCCCGAGAGCATGCGCTCTCCGAGCGTCGGGGAGAGCGCTCGGGCGCCTCGCACGACGCGTTCGCCCTGATGCACCGGTACCTCCGACGCGTCGCGAATCGGTGCGACCGGCGCGGTCGCCTCTTTCAAGTCGAGGAGCGAGTATCCACCGCTTTCCTGTCCATGGCCGAGGACGTCGACGAGCGCCGCGCAACGCCATTGGCCGAGCGAGCTGCATCCTTTGACCCAATAGGCCGCGTCGAGCACCCGGATGCTCGCGTCGTCGTCGCGCGCGTCGATCCGCGTGATGAGCCGCCGCACGTGCTCTCGATCGAGAAAGCGGTCGACCGCTTCTCGCTCCTCGGTCGACAGGGGTAGGAAGCGATTTCCGCGCGGAAATTTGGGTTTCTTGCCGATGCGTTCGCGGTGCAGGTGCCGCCACTTGCGCCGGAGTGCCGCGCGCACGACGAAGCGAACGGCGGTGCTGTCCGATCGCGAACCGTCCTCGTCGGGATGCTCGAACGCGTCGAGGTAGCCGCTCATCAACTCTTCGACGAGCCGCGCGGTGACCACACCCGGAAGATCCGAGCTGCGCGCCGCCATGGCGAGCGAGAGCGCGAGGCGCACCAGATCGTACGCCGGATTTCCGGGCACCGTTTGATCCAGATCTCGCAGCTCGACCTCGATGAACTCGTCGGCGCGCGCGATCGGACCGAGGTTACCGACGTGCGCGTCGCCGCAGATCCACACCGTGGGTCCGTCGGGAATCGCGCGGCCCTCCGACGTCGAGAGCCATTCGTAGAATTGTTCGGTGCTCCCGCGGACGTAGGCGTGCGCGTCGCGCGCCATCTTGAGCTGGCGCCGCGTTTGCAGCGCCGGTAAGCGTTGCTCCTGGGTCAGCGCGACGTCGTGGCGCATCCGCGCTCAGAGCCTGGGGAGCCGGAACCAGAACCTCGCGCCCTGCCCGAGCTCGGTCTGGACGTGGATCAGGGTGCCGTGCGCCTCGAGGATCTGGCGCACGATCATGAGCCCGAGACCGGTCCCGGATTCCTTCCCGCCGCTCGCGCGCATGTAAGGGTGCGTCAGAGTCGGCAAGAACGCCGGGTCGATGCCGGGTCCGGTGTCTTCGACGCAGACCTCGACCTGATCGTCGATCGTGTGGATCGTGAGCCGGATTTTTCCGTCGCTCGGCGTGAACTTCACCGCATTGGTGACGAGATTGGTGATCACCTGTGCGAGCCGGACGCGGTCGCCGAGCACGGTCGCTAACGAGCCGTCGTTCGACGAGACGAGGGAATGGTTCGCCGCGTCGATGATCGGTTGCAGATCGTCGAGCACGTCCTCCACGAGCGCCACCAGATCGACCGGCTTTTTCTCGATGTGATACGCCGGGCTTTCGAGGCGCGCGAGCTCGAGGAAATCGGTGATCCACTCGACGAGCGAGCCGACATGCTTCTTGATCTTCAAGAGGTCCGTGATGACGGCGTCGTTCAAGGCGCCACGTCCCCCCGCGACCAAGAGCTCGGTACGGAGCAAGATCGAGTTCAACGGCGAGCGTAAGTCGTGGGCGATGATCGCGTAAAAATCGAGACGTTGCGCCTCGCGCCGCCGGTGTTCCGTCACCTTGCGAAGGGCGACGGTCGTGTTGCCGCCGCCGTCGTCGCTCGAAAAGAGCCGCACGACCGGGGCGTATACGTCCGTACCAATCGCGATGTCGGCGAACGACGTCGGCGTCGGTGTCTCGCGTTCGTTCTCCAAGCGGATGCCCGGCACGAGGTCGGTCGCCTGCTTGCCGTGGATCTGCTCCACCGAAAGGCCGAGGGCGCGAGCGGCTTCGGCGTTGGCGTACGAAACGCGTCCGCCCGCGTCGAGTGCGAGGAGGGCGTCGGGCGCCGTGTCGAGCACCACGCGCAGCGAACGTTCGGCGCGCTCTGCCCGTTCGAGGAGCTCCTTCGAGCGGAGCAGCGACGCGACGCGGGCGCGTAGCTCTTCCTCTGCGTAAGGTTTCGATAGGTAATCATTTGCCCCCGCGGCGAGTCCCTCGACCACCTGTTCAGTGCGCTGATGACCCGTCAGCAGCAGGATGGCGATCGATTGCGTGCCTCGTTGCGACGAGGAGCGCACGAATCGACACACGTCGATTCCCGAGATCCCCGGCATCACCCAATCGAGGACCATGACGTCCGGCGCGGGGTGACTGGCCAGATGCTCGAGTGCCGCGGATCCGTCCGAAAAAACCAGGACATCGTAGTCATTCCGCAGCGCGCTCGCGGCGCGCGTCCCGTCGAGTGGGCTGTCGTCGACCACCCAAGCGGTAGGGCGCGGAGAAGGGACCATCGGCGGCGTCGACACTACTGCTGCGCCGCAGGGAGGCCAAGCTGACACCGTCGTCCGAAGCACATCTGCTCATGTGGCAATAGGGCACAGTGTGTGAAGGTCGTTTCTGATTCGTGTTCGTACCTGCCCGCGGATGGCTTCCCGCCCGCGGGGCAGCTAGTGTGCGGCGCGTGGCGGAAGTACTCGTCGTCGATGACAGCAAGGTGATGCGCGAGATGGTCATCGCGTGCCTTCGCGCCCACGACGGACTTTCGTTCACTCACGCGGCGAGCGGCCTCGAAGCGCTCGAAAAGCTCTCGCTCAAAGCGTTCGATCTGGTCGTACTCGATCTGAACATGCCGGATATCGGCGGATTCGAGGTGCTCGAGTTCGTGCGAGGGCAGGACAAACTCCGAGCCCTGCCGATCCTCGTGGTGACGACGCGCGGCGACGAGACGTCCCGCGCGAAAGCGCTCGAATCGGGCGCGTCCGCGTTCTTGACGAAGCCATTCTCTCCCGACGTCATCCTCGCCGAGGTTCGGACCCTGCTGTCGCCCGCGGCGGGGAGCGTCTCGTGAGCAGCCCGGTCGATCTCCGCGGATTTCTCGCGGGGTTCCTGGGTGAGGCCGACGAACACCTGACCTCGGCGAACGCCAATCTCGTCGCGGTCGAACAATCGCTGGCCAAAGCCGAGACGAATCCGCGCGCCGTGCGCGAACTCTTTCGCTCGCTCCACACCATCAAGGGCCTCTCCGCGATGGTGGGCGTCGAGCCGATCGTCGAGATCTCGCACGCGATGGAGACCGTGCTCCGCATGGCGGATCTCGCGTCCGGCCGTCTCTCCGAAGACGCCGCCGATCTCCTCCAGAAGGGGCTTCACGCCATCGATGAACGTGTCCGAGCGCTTGCCAAGGGAGCCTCGCCGCAACCGGCGCCCGAGTCCCTCATCGACGCATTCTCCGCGCTCGAAGCGCGCGGCACGTCGAACGGTGGCGGCGACGAGATCGTGCTCGAGATCGACGCGGCGCTCGCCTCGAAGTTCACCGCGGGCGAAAAGCAGCAGCTCGCCAGCGCCGCCGCGGCGGGGAAGCGTGCGTTGCGTGTCGATTTCACGCCGTCGCCGGGTCGCGCGGACGGCTTGTCGATCACCGCCGTGCGCGAGCGCGTCGGCCGCGTCGCCGACATCGTCAAGGTGGTTCCCGTTTCGATTCCCGAGAGCGAAGCGTCGCCGGGTGGGCTGTGCTTCGCCCTGTTCGTGGTGACCTCGGCCGAGGACGGCGTTCTCGGTGACGCCGCCGGCAGCGACTCGAGCGGCATCGTCGCAGTGGCGCATCGTCCGCGGGTGGAGCCAGCCCGCGCCGAGATCGAGCGGGACGACGGAAGCGACGCCCATCGAGGCACGTTCGTGCGCGTCGAGGTGTCGCGGCTCGACGAGGCGCTCGAATGTCTGTCATCGCTCGTCGTGACGCGGTTCAAGCTCGTCCGGGCCGTTGCGAGCCTCGCCGCAAGCGGCGTCGACGTGCGCGACCTGTCGTTGATCGTCGGCGAAACGGGACGAGATCTCCGCGACCTTCGCGCCGCGATCGTGCGCACGCGAATGGTGACCGTGCGCTCGCTCCTCGAACGGGTGCCGTTGATGGTCCGCGGCCTCACTCGCGACTCGGATCGCGCCGTCAAAGTGATCCTCGAAACCGGCGAGGCCGAGCTCGACAAGTCGGTCGCCGAGCGCGTGCTGCCGGCGATCTTGCACCTGGTGCGGAACGCCGTCGATCACGGCATCGAGACGCGATCCGAGCGGCTCCGCGCCGGAAAGCCCGAGGCGGGCACCTTGCGGATCACGTGCTCGCAGCACTCGAATACCGAGCTCGATTTGACCCTCAGCGACGACGGGCGCGGCCTCGATCGCGACGCGGTCGCGAAGCGAGCGAACCGCCCGGTGCCCGAAAGCGACGCGGAGCTCCTCGACCTGATCGCCTTGCCTGGCGTTTCCACCGCCGGCCGGGTGACCACGACGAGCGGTCGCGGTCTCGGCATGGACATCGTGAAGCGCATCGTCGTCGGAGACCTGGGTGGTGCGCTCTCGCTGGAAACCGAGCCCGGTGTGGGGACCACGTTCACTTTGCGCGTCCCGCTCACCATCACCATCGTCGACGCGTTCTCGTTCGAATGCGGCGGAGAGCGGTTCGTGACGCCGATCGGAGCCGTCGAAGAGATCGTCGAGATCGATCCAGCCCACGTGGTGCGCGTGCCGGTGGCGCACGGCGGCGGGCGCGACGCCAAGATGCTCCGCCGTCGCGGCGAAGGCTTGCCGCTCTTCGGATTGAGCGGTCTCTTTGGCCTGAAGCCGGCGTCGACCGGCCCGGGCAAAGCGCTGATCATTCGCCGGCAAGCGCAGCAATATGCGTTCGAAGTGGAGCGCATGCTGGGGCAGCAGGAAGTCGTGGTGAGGCCGCTGGAAGATCCGCTGGTGCGAGTGACCGGCGTTTCGGGCTCCACCGATCTGGGAGACGGAAAGCCGACGTTGGTGCTCGACCTCGTCGCGCTGTGCGGCACCATCTCGTCGCGTGAGGAGGCGCTCGCATGAGCGTGCTTCACGTCTTGTTCAAGGTGGCGGACGCCGAGTACGTCGTTCCGGCCGCGGACGTCGTGCAGATGGAGTCGTTCACCACGGCGACGTTCGTTCCCGGCACGCGGGCGCACGTCGCGGGCCTCGTGCAGGTGCGCGGACAAGTCGTGCCGGTCATCGACGTCCGGCTGCGATTCAACCTACCGAAGCTCGAGCCCACGCTCGACTCGCGCGTCGTGATCGTCAAGGACGGTGCACGCACGGTCGCTCTCCTGGTCGATGCGGCGCGCGAGGTCGTGCGCATTCCCCCGTCCGATTTTCACCCCCCTCCCGAGGTCGTGTCGCGGCAGTCGAAGGGATTCGTGAAGTCGGTGGCAACGTCCGGAAATCGGCTCGTCATGCTGGTCGACTTCCAGAAGATCATTGGTGAGGAACCCAACCATGCAGAATGAAGCGTCGACCCATCCGTCGGGCCTTGCCGACGCGCCTCGCCTCGCCATCGAGGCGAAGCTCACCCGGATCGCGTCCGCCGGGAACGACCAATCGGCCACCAACGCGCAGCTCCGGGTGTCCATGGAAGGAGTCGCGGCCGGCATCGAAGAGACCAGCGCGACGATCCAATCGCTGGCACGTTCACAAAGGAGTGCGAGCGACGCCGCCAAGGAGGTCTCCGATGGGCTGGTGAGCAGCAGCACCGGGCTGCAAGAGCTCGCCGCCTCGGTGGCGACGGTCGCGCGGGACGGAGAGGCGCTAGCCGGATCCATCGAGACCACCGCCGCGACGCTGGAAGAAATGGCCCGTTCCATCAAGGGCGTCAGTAGCAGCGCTGCGGATCTCGGCGCGGCGAGCGAAGAGCTGGTCGCCTCGGCCACCGAGACCAGCGCCAGCACGGCGGACCTCGCCAGTCGAGGCGACGCGAACGCAGCGACCATCCAGGAGGTCGCCGCGACCATCGAGGAAATGGCCAAGGGCCTCTCGCGCTTATCGACGGACGCTCGCGACGTGGGAGAGCGGACGAGCGGCATCGCGGCGACCTTGAAGGGCACCTCCGCAGCGGTCGACAACGTCGCCAGAGGGGCCGTGGACATGGCCTCCGCGGTCGAAGAAACCGCGGCGACGGCCGAAGAGATGGCCCGGTCGATCCGGACCATCGCCGAGAGCACGAAGGAGTATTCCGCGGCGGCTAGCGAGGCCGCGACGACGACGACGGAGCTCGCCGCTTCGGTCGAAGAAGTGGCGGCGACGGCCGAGAAATCGGCCGCGGTGAGCGACGCCAGCGCGTCCGGGATCGAAGAAGTGGCCCGTTCGGCGACGGTCGTCGCCAAGGCCGCCGAGGAGATCACCGGCCTGTCCGCGTCGACCGCGACGGCCGCGACACAGGTGGAAGCGTCGACCCGGCGCATCACGGCGGTCGTGCAATCGGCGCGACAAGTCGCGCAGCGCGCCACCGACGACGCTCGCGAAGGCGCGACCGCGGTGAACAAGGCAATCGCCCTGTTCTCCACCGTGCGCGAATCCATGAGCGAGTCGTCGACCGTGCTCAAGGACGTGGGCAAGCGAGCCGAAGAGGTCGGCGACATCGTGCAGACCATCAACATGATCGCCGATCGCACGAACCTGCTCTCCTTGAACGCGAGCATCGAGGCGGCGCGCGCCGGCGAACACGGCCGCGGGTTCGCGGTGGTCGCCGAGGAGATCAGGAACCTCGCCGATCGCGCCGCCGCGGCGAGCTCCGACATCGCGAAGATCATCCGGAGCTTGCAAACCACCGCTCGCGACGCGGTGAGCGCCTCGTCGGAGAGCGTCAAGGTCGTAGCCGAGAGCGGGCGGCTCGCCGGTGACGCGGAGCGGGCGCTGGCGACCATCTTGAAAGGCGTCGACGAGCTCGGTCGATCGGTCGTCGAGATCGATCGCGACAACACCGAGCAAGTGCAGTGCGTGAAGGCGATGGTGCAGTCGGCGGCCAAGACCAACGAGCAAGCGCGGAGCATCGCCGGAGCCGCGGCGGAGCAGACCACCGCGACGCGGGCCCTGGCGCTGGGCGGCGTCGAGCTCAGGGCGATGGCCAAGCAAACCAAGGAAGCGGCCAACGATCAGGCGCGGGCCGTTCGTGACCTGGTCCGCACGAACCAGCAACTGAAAGCGTCGAGCGAGAGGGTGGCGCAATCGGTCGACGAGCAGGCCACCGGCGCAGCCCAGCTCGCGAAAGCCGCGCTCCAGATGCGCAGCATCACTCAGGCGGCGACGGTGACGCTCGCCGAACAGGCGCGCGCGCTGACCGGCCTCACGGCGACCGTCCAGGAGGTCTCCATGGCTACCGCGCGAACCGTGGCCGGGCTGAACGAGCAGGCCGTCGGAGCGAACCAGGTCGCGAAGGCGATGGATGACGCGCGAAAGCAATCCGTGTCGACGGCCAAGGCGGTCGTCGAGCAATCGCGCGCCGCGAAGGAGATCGCGAGTGCGACCGGTGAAGTGGCCAGATTGGCAGCGTCGATCACCGGCGCGATGAACGAGCAAGCGAGGGCAGTCGCCGAGCTCTCGGAGGAGGCCGGTCGGGTACGGCTCGGCGCCAAACAATCGGCGCGAGCGCAAGTCGAGCAAGCGGCCGCCATCGCGTCCCTCGCCGCGGGTGCCAACCGACAAACTTCGGCCATGCAAACCGTCGCGCGCGGCGCGGCCGAGCACGCCACGGCCACCGAGCAGATCGCGCAGGCCGTCTTGGTGATGCGCCGTCAAGCTCGCGAAATGACGACCGGGCTCTCCGAACAAGAGCGCACCGCGTCGGCGGTCGTCAGTGGCGTCGAGTCGCTGATGAACGACCTCGGGCACCTCCCGAACGGCAATGGGGGCAGCGACCACGACGGCGAGGCACCCGAGGCCGCGTCGGGTAGGAACGGCCGGGGCGCCACTCGCGACACGCCGGAGAAACCGTGAGCGAATCTCGTCCGCCCTTCGCGCTGTCGGAGCAGGAGCGGGCGAAGATTGCGGCAGTCGACGTTCGCGTGGCCAAGGGCGGCGCCGAGGACGTCCTGTCGCTGCTCCGGATGCTCGTCGAGCCGAGCTGGGCGGTTCGACGCGCGGTCGTCGCGGGACTCGCCGCGCTCGGAGACGCGGCGTTGCCGGGGCTCGCCCAGGCATTGCGCACCGAGCGAGATTCCGAGACGCGAGTCGCCGCCGCGGTCGATGCGTTCTCCGCATCGTCGGGGAAGGCCGACCAGGCGGCGCTGTTGCTCACCGCCGATCCGAATCCGGCGATCGCCGCCGATGGCGCCCAAATCCTGGGCCGACGGCGCGTCGTTTCCGCGCTCCCCGCGCTCGAAGCATTGATTCACGGACCCGACGACAACGTCGCCGTCGCGGCCATCGAGGCCCTCGGACGAATCGGCGGCGCGCGCGCGCTCGATTCGTTGGTCGCCGCGGCCCAGGGGAGCAGCTTCTTCCGCGTGTTCCCGGCCATCGACGTGCTTGGTCGAACGCAGGATCCGCGCGCCGTCGCACCGCTCGCCGCCCTGCTCTCGAATCCGCTCTACGCGCTCGAAGCCGCCCGAGCTCTGTCGCGCACCGGAGAGCGCGCCGCCGTCGCACCGCTCTCGCAGCTCTTGTCGAGCCGGAGCGGCGCGAACCTACGCATCGGCGCGGTCGCCCTGGCCGAGCTGTACGAGCAAGCCGAGCTCAGATACGGCACTGCGGCCAGCATCGTGGAGGCGTTGCGCCCGCTCGCGCAGTCATCGGCCCTGGCCGAACGGCTTGCTCGGGGCCTTCCCGACGCCGATTCGGCCGAACAGATCGCGTTCTGCGTCGTGCTCGGCGCGCTGGCCAACGAGGCGGCGATCGGCGCGCTCGCGCGTCTGGTCGAGTCGCCTCCGCCCCTCGGTGAAGCGGCCTCGAAGGCGTTGAACCGCCTCGGTCGCGACGCGCAGGCCGAGCTGCTCCACGTCATTCGTCAAGGCGGCACGCAGCAGCGGCTCGCGATCTTGCCGTTCTTGAGCAGCACCGACGCCAGGGAGCTCGTCGTCGATTGTCTTCGGGACGACGACTCGAACGTTCGGGTGCTCGCCTGCGCGGCGCTCGCGAAGTTCGGCGACCCGAGTGTCGTCGGCGCGCTGTTCGAGCGGCTCGAAGATCCCGACGCGGAGGTCGCGCAGGCTGCTCTTTCGGCGATTCAAGCGCTCGGCGGACCCATGACCGAGCGACTGGCCACGGCGCTCGCCCGTTCTCCGGTTGCGAATTTGCGGCGGTCGGCGCTGCGGATCCTCGCCTACTTCGGCTTCCCCGCCGCGCTCGACGTGTTCATCGACGTGATGAACGACGAAGATGCGCGCCTTCGCGAGCTCGCCCTGAGCGGCATCGCCCTCATCGAAGGCGACCGCGCGACCAAGACGCTCCTCGCCGCGTCGGCCAGCGCCTCGGCGCGGACGCGCGCGGTGGCCGCCAAAGCCCTGGGCCAGCGCGACGCCGACTCGCGCGTGATCGGCGCGCTGATGGACGCGCTCCGCGACGCCGACCCCTGGGTGCGTTACTACTCGTGCCAGTCGCTTGGAAAGCTCGAGTGGAACGACGCGGCGCCGCGCATCGAGGAGCTGCTCCGCGACGCTGCCGGGCAGGTTCGCGTCTCGGCGATCGAAGCGCTGTCTCACCTCGGCGGGGATCGCGCGCGCCGGGCGCTACTCAACGCGGCAACGTCCGACGACGGCGATCTCTCGCGTGCCGCGCTCATCGGTCTCGGCATCGTGCCGCACCCCGATGCGTTGCCTACGTTGCTCTCCGCGTCGAGCGCCGCCGAGCCGACGACGCGGCTCATGGCGCTCTCGGCGCTCTCCAAGTTCGACTCGCCGAAGGTCCTGGAGGCCCTGATACGGACGCTCGGCGACGCCGATCCGTCGGTGCGAAACGCTGCGTGGGGCTTTCTCGCCACCCGGTCCGGCGCCGACGTAACGGCGGCGCTGGTGGAGCAATTGCGCAAGGGCAAGAACGTCGAGCGCGCCGTGACCGCACTCTCGTCGCCGATCAGAGGGCGCGTGAGCGACATCGTTTCGAACTTGCGCGAGCCGCAAGAAGCGACGGCGAGGGGTCTCGTCTCTGCGCTGGCGAGGACCGGGACCGAGGAGGCGACGGCCGCGCTGGTCGCCGCCATGACTCGCGAGAACCCTGTCGTGCGACGGCTCGTGGCGCCGGTTCTCGGCGCGCTCGGGACGCGCGAGTCCACCGACGCGCTCCGCCGAGCCGAGACCGAGGATCCCGATCCCGAGGTGCGGCGTATTTGCGCGCTTCTCAGGTCGAGTTGAGCGCCGTGTCGAAATCGACCGTTTCACCGCAGGTCCTGGCGATCTTGAGCGCTCTCATCGAAGCGAAGACCGGGATCCACTACGGCACCGACGACACCGGACTGCTCACCGACAAGGTCGCATCGCGTGCGCGCGAGCTCGGATTCGACTCTCTCCTCGACTACTACTACTTGCTTCGCTACGACGACGAGGACTCGCGCGAGTTCGACGCGCTGATCGACGTGCTCGTCGTTCCCGAGACGTATTTTTTTCGCGAGTTCGACGCGGTGAAGGTCGTCGTGTCGGAGTTTCTCGCGCCCGCAGTGGCCGCGGGGAAGCGCCCGCGCGTGTGGTGCGCGGCGTGCGCTACCGGCGAAGAACCGCTGTCGCTCGCGATGCTCCTCGCCGATCGCGGCATCCTCGCCGAGGTCGACCTGGTCGCCAGTGACATCAGCTATCGCGTGCTCGAGCGAGCGCGCGCCGGGAAATTCGGGCGCCGCGCGCTCCGGCAAATTCCCGACTCCGAGCTCGCGTCTCGTTTCATCGACACCCGGGACGGCGTCACCCGAGTCCGTCCCGAGCTCGGTGCGTCGATCGACTTTCGCCGGGTGAATCTCACCGACCGCGGTGCCGTTTCCGAGCTCGGCCATTTCGACGTCGTCCTCTGTCGCAATGTCCTCATCTATTTCAAGGTGGAAACGACCGTGCAAGTGGTCGAAAATATTGGGTCGGTGCTCGTACCGGGCGGCGCGCTCTTCGTCGGCGTCTCCGAGTCGCTCTTGCGCCTCGGTACGGCGCTGGTGTGCGAGGAGCGCGCCGGCACGTTTTTCTACAGGAAGCCGGGCTGATGGCGCCGCCGCGCATTCGCGTGCTCGTGGTCGATGACTCGGCTTTCGCCCGCAAGGTGCTCGGCGAATCCTTGCGGTCCAACCCACTCGTTGAGGTCGTTGGGACGGCGCGCGACGGCCTCGAGGCGCTCGAAAAAATCGCCGCGCTGAAGCCGGACGTCGTGACCCTGGATCTGGTGATGCCGAACCTCGACGGGATCGGCGTGCTCCGTGCCCTCGACCCCCTGCGCGGGCCGCGAGTCGTCGTGGTCAGCATTTCCGATCAGAATAGCGACCTCGGCCTCGAGGCGTTGCAGGCCGGGGCCATCGACATCGTCCACAAGCCGACGGCACTCGCGACCGAACGGCTCTTCGAGCTCGCCACCGAGCTCGGCGCGAAGGTCGTCGCGGCGGCCACCGCCGCGCGCTCGACACATCGGGTGACGCCGTTGCCGCCCACGGTTCGCCCGCCGAATCGCGCGCCCACCGGCGCCGTTCGACTCGTGGTCATCGGGACGTCCACCGGCGGACCGCAAGCGCTGTCGCGACTCATTCCGGCGTTCCGGGCCGATTTTCCGGTGCCGATCGCCGTCGCGCTGCACATCCCAGCGGGCTACACGGAGGCTCTCGCGCGCCGGCTCCATGACAACAGTCCGCTCGAGGTCGTCGAAGCCGGCGCCGAAACCGAGCTGCGCCCGGGCCTCGTCGTGATCGCGCGCGGAGGCTCGCACCTGACGATCGCGAACCGCAACGGCAAACACGTGGCGCGCACCGACGAGGCGGAGCTCACGTCCCTCTACTCGCCGTCGGTGGACCGCCTGTTCGAAAGCGCCGCTGCCGAATATCGAGACGGCGTCCTCGGCGTCGTCTTGACCGGCATGGGGGACGACGGCCTCGTGGGCTCGCGCGCGATCCGCGCCGCCGGCGGCTCGGTCGTCACCGAGTCGCAGTCCACGTCCGTCGTGTACGGGATGCCACGCGCGGTCCACCACGCCGGGCTCGCCGTCGCCGAAGCGCCGCTGCACGAAATGGCCGAAGAGATCGCGTCGCGAGTCTGAGCACGGTCGTCGCTCGAGACGCGCGCGGTGGACGCGGCCCGTCGTGCTAGTGCAGCGCCCGCGATATGAAATCAACCATCCCTTCGGGATGGTGCCGCTTCGCGGCCGGCCGCTGCACTAGTTTTTCTCGGCGGGGCTGCGCCCCGCGCCCCCGCTTGCTTCGCAAGCGTCTAGTGCAGCGTCGTCGTTTCATTGACTCTATCTCGCGGGCGCTGCACTAGTACCAAGCGATGCCGTCACTCACGGGTCTTCGTCTCGAACGCGCACAGGCGTCGAAGCAATATCGCGACGAGAGCTTCCGCAACACGTCCGGCGCCCGCGTTTCTGCTCAGGGCCCGTCGCCTTCGGTGATGGGCGAATTCTTCTTCGGGGGCAAGGCGCGTGCGCCGAAAGGACCGCTCCCCGTCGAAAGTCCGCTCTCCGCCTGGACGAAGCCGAGCGCGTCGGGCCTGCGGATCACCTGGCTCGGTCACAGCACCCTCCTCATCGAGTCGGACGGGGTGCGTGTGCTCACCGATCCGGTGTTCGGCGAGCGGGCGTCGCCCTTCTCGTTCGCGGGCCCGAAGCGATTTCACCCGGTTCCCGCGTCGATCGCGGAGCTCCCGCCGCTCGACGCGGTGCTCCTCTCGCACAACCACTACGATCACTTTTGCAAATCGAGCCTCGTGGAGCTCGCGAGGACGAAGGTGCCGATCATCACGTCGCTCGGCGTCGGGGCTTACCTCGAGCCGCTCGGCGTGGACCCACGCATGATCACCGAGCTCGACTGGTGGGAAGGGTTCACCTTGCCCGGCGGGGCGCTCGCGTTCACGGCGGCGCCGGCCCAGCATTTCTCCGGGCGCGGTTTCGGCGACAGAAACCTGAGCCTGTGGTCGTCGTGGGTCATCACCACCGAACGGCGTAAGCTCTTCTTCTCGGGAGACACCGGTCTGACCACCGAGCTTGCCGATATCGGCGCGCGCCTCGGCCCGTTCGACGTCACGATGCTGGAGATCGGCGCCTGGAACGCCGCGTGGGGCGACATTCACCTCGGCCCGGAGAACGCCCTGTCCGCGTTCGAGATGCTCGGCCGTGGGACGCTTCTGCCGATCCACTGGGGCACCTTCGACCTTGCGCTCCATCGCTGGGACGAACCCGCGGAGACCTTGCTCGCCCTCGCGTCGAAAAGAGAGGCGCGTCTCCTCACGCCGATCCTCGGTCGACCCTTCGAGCCCGATCTCGTCGAGGGCCCGACGCCGTGGTGGCGCGCGGTCGGCGCCGAAGCGGAACGGCGTCACGGCGTCGTCAGCCCCGCCCGCCGGTGACAAAAAAGAACGAGCCCCGCCGCCCCGGTGCAGACCGCTGGCGGCGAGGCTCGCGTCGTCTCAGAGGTCGAGCATGTTTTCGATGGTGCCGGCGATCGTGTCGAACGATCCGCCGGGCTGGATCCGCTGGCCCTCGAGCCAGTTGTCCTCGACGAACTTCAAGATCGACGACTGATCGGTCAGCGTGTGATCGACGAAGTTCTTCTTCGAGAACGGCGAGATGACGAGCAGCGGCATGCGCGTGCCGTACCCGCAGCGCCCGAGCGCGGGCTTGCCGTCGGCGCCGAGGAGCGGCGTGGTCGGCGCGGCTCCGGTCTGTTGCGCGCCGCTGTTGCAGACGCCCGCGCCGTTGAGCGCGTCGGCCACGCCCGTCGACGGGTTCACGATCGGGGGCGCCTGGTGATCGTACCAGCCGTCCGAGTCGTCGTACGCGAGGACGATGGCCGTCGAGTCCCACTCCTGGCTCGCCTGCACCGTGTTCACGAGGTTCACGATGAAGTTCTGCTCGTCGATCGGGTTCGAGTAGCCGGCGTGGCCGTCCTGGAAGGCCGGCGCCTTCACGTACGACACCGCCGGTAGATTCCCGGCGTTGAGCGCGTCCAAGAAGTCGTGGCTGTCGTACTGGTGATTGGCCGGATCCGCCGTCTTGCCGTCGTTCTCGACGCTGCTTCCGATCGCGGAGATCGAGCTCGGCCGAGCGTGGGTCAGGTTCGCGGTCGACGCGTAGTACTGGAACGGCGCGTGGTGCGGGATGTAGTCGGTCGAGATCGACGCCGGGTTTGCCACCGTCTGCGGTGTCGAGCGGGCGCATCCGGTGGTCCCGTTCGTGTTGGTGAGGGTCAAGTCGAAGCCACCTTCGAACCAACCCCAGCTGATCTGCTGCGCGTTCAGGAGGTCGCCGATGTTCTTGCCCTTGAACGAGTTCTGATCGGCCGCGGAGCTGCACACGTCACCGAGCGGGTCAGTGTCGCCGATGAGCGTGAAGCCGCCGTTGCCGTCGGGGACCACGTGGCTACCCGACATCGTCGTCGGATCCTTGTTCGTCTGTGCGAAGCCGTTCGTCTGTCCCGCGATCAGGTTGATCGCGCCGGGCGTCGACGGACCGAACGTCGTCGTCCACGAATTGTCGTTCATGGCGAAGTTCTGCGCGTAGTTCCACATCGCGCTCACCGTGTTGCCGTCGAAGTAAGCCATCACGAGGCCCTTCGTCGTCGCGGCGGCCGGTGCGCCGGGGGGCGGCCCGGCCGTTCCGGTGAACTCCGGGAAGAGGTCCATCGCGCCGTTGTCCGAGGCCTGCTGCTCGGGCTTGTAGTTGTGACCCTGGTCCTGCGTGGCCGCCTGCGAGGGCGCGAGCCGGAACGGATTGGCCGCGCCGGTGCCGTTCCCCGTGTTCGAAAGGTTCGGGTTGTGGTTCAGGAGGTCGACGCCCGAAACCGGACTGAAGGCGTTCGTTGCGTCCAGCGGGGTGGACAGGTTGTTCGCGCTCGGCGTGCCCGGCGCCGCGGTGAATGCGGTTTCGCCGGAGGCGTTCTGAGCAGTCGGGTAGGTGCCGAAGTAGTGGTCGTACGAGACGTTTTCACCGAACACGACGATGAGGTGCTTGATCTTCGTGGCGGTCGGGAACGCCTGCGCGGCGTCGACGTGGCCGCTGCACGACACGGTCACGGTCGACGTGTCGGCGCAGCTCTTCAGCGGATCGCCGTCGGAAACCGTGAGCGTCAACGACGCCGTGCCGGCGGTCGTGCAGGTGAAGGTCGGGTTCGGTTTCGTCGCGTCGTCGAACGAGCCGCTGGTCGCGGTCCATGCATACGCGAGGGGAGAGGGCCCGTTGTCCGGGTCGGTGGCCTCGGCGTCCAGCGCCACGCTGCCCCCGACGAGCACGGAGCTCGGCGTCGCCGAGACGGCCTGGATGGTCGGACAGACATTGATCGTGCCGTTGACGCTGATCGAACCGGTCTTCGCGTTCTGGTGGCAGTCGAGGCTGACCGCGACTTGCGTGGTCCCGTGTGCGGTGACGTTGAACGTCGCGCTGCCCGCGCAGGTGGTCGTTCCGTCGGTCGCCGTGCCGGTGAGGGTGATCGTGAACCCGG
The DNA here is from genome assembly GCA_964506835.1 of uncultured Polyangiaceae bacterium. Classification (GTDB taxonomy): domain Bacteria; phylum Myxococcota_A; class Polyangia; order Polyangiales; family Polyangiaceae; genus DASZVB01. The sequence continues at coordinate 21,258 of CAZDNG010000035.1, read as the reverse complement.
TGCCCGCGGGGAGGCCGCCGATCAGACCGGCGATCTTCGTTGCGCTGACGAGGTTCAGCGTGCCGGTTTTCGTGAACCCATTGGGTCCGGTGATCGTATAGGTGAGGGCGTTGAGGGTGATGCCGCCCGATTGAAGGGCGAGGTTGATGCTGCCGCTGTCCGAGTCGTTCGAGGCCGACGGCGCCGAACGTCCTTCTTCGCCGGAGCAGGCGCTTCCGAGGATGCAGGCTGTGGCGGAAATGATCGCCAAAATGGATTTGTTATTTCTTCGAATCACGATGGACCTCCGAGGTCGCGCCGAGGGGCGCGCCGGCCCGCCAGACGCAAGCCTCACGCCAGGTTCGCGTGACTCACGAACCAGTCGTCATGCGTCGAAAACCGGCAGAGAACGTGCTCATTCCGCGCGCGCCGCAACACGGGCATCGCTTGGCGACCGTTCGATTTTCGGAGCCCATCGTTCGATTCTCGATGAGTGCGGCTCGTTCGGACGGCGAAGCGTGTAACCGAGCCGTTGTGCCGCTCAAACAAGAGGGGAAGGTATTGTGAGGTTCCCCATGAAGATCGACCGGCTTTTTCAAGTGCTCGTGGTAACCGGCGCGTCTTCGACCGTCGGAATCGTTGGCTGCGGTAGCGACGGCAGCGGCGGGAGTTCGACGGGTACCGGCGGCGAGACCGCGACCGGCGGAGCCACGGCGTCCGGCGGCGTCACGGCGTCCGGCGGTGCGGCCGCGGGTGGCGCTGCGGGCTCGACGTGCGACGCCGTCTGCCATGTGAGCGCGACGAACCCGGCGTGGACCGATTGCAACGGGTGCTGTTGCTGGTTGCCGATTGGTGACACGACGACGCTCGGTAGCCAGATCTGCGGGCAGGAGCCCTGCTGCATCGGTCGCGGCCGGTAGCGGCGAAGACCACTTCGGGTCCAATCGGGACTCGACGCGGCGAGCGGCGTTAGCGCTTTCGTTCTCGCGTCGGGACGAAGGCGAGGGGGCGACATTCTTGTCACTGCCGAGGCGATTCACGTGCCAATAGGCTCGGGGAGTCGCCATGAACGTTCAGCTCCTGATCGACGCCATCGTGCGTCAAACGACGGTGCTCATCGCCGAGCTCGCGACGGCAGGGGGTGCTCGGGCGCCGCTCGCCCACGTCGCCAACCAGGTATTTCTCGAGTTGGCTCGCGAGCTCGATCGCCAAGGGGTCAGTCGCAAAGTGAGCGCCGACATGTTCGGGCTCGCGCTCCGGAGCTACCAACGGAAAATCGCCCGGCTCCGAGAGAGCTCCACCGTGCGCGGCCGCTCGCTCTGGGAAGCCGTGTTCGACTTCCTGGTGGAGCGCGGCGAAGTGACCCGCGCCGAGGTGCTCACGAGATTCGATCGCGACGACGAAGAGCTCGTCGCGGGCGTCCTTCACGATCTGACGGACAGCGGCGTCGTGTTCGCCTCCGGTCGCGGTCCGAACACCGAGTACCGCGTTGCCGCGCGGAGCGAGCTCGACGACGTGGCTCCGGACGACGCCGAAGGCGCCGACGCGTTGGTCTGGACGCTGGTGTACCGCGAGGGTCCGGTCTCGCACGCGAGCCTCTCACGTCTGACCACGCTAGTGGCCGATCGCCTGGACGGCTCGCTCGCGCGGCTCGAAGACGCTGGTCGCATTACGGCCGAGACCGTCGACGACGCCGTCGTCTATCGTTCTTCCGAGCTCGTGATCTCGCTCGACGCCAAGGCGGGTTGGGAAGCCGCGGTCTTCGACCATTTCCAGGCACTCGTGAAGACCGTGACGTCGAAGCTGCGGCGTGACCCGCCCGGCGACGTCTCGCCGGAGCTCGTCGGCGGCAGCACCTACACGTTCGTCGTCTGGCCCGGCCATCCGTACTTCGACGCCGTTTCCGGCGAGCTCGCCGACTACCGGCGCCGGCGGAGCGAGCTCCGCGCGAGCGTCGACGCCTTCAACGCTTCGGCGGGGATCCCTCCGCGCCATCAAAAATTCGTTTCTTACGCAGGCCAGTGCGTGATCGTAGAAGACGCTCGAGGAGGAGAAGAATGAGCCGTCGCTTAGTCCCCGTTGCTTTCGTTTCTCTTTTGGTTGGATTCGGGTGCTCGTCGAAGGGGCCCCAGACCAGTAGCGAGACGCACTTCAACACGTGCACGACCGACGCAAAATGCGTCGCGCTTTACGGTGCCAACTACTCGTGCGTCCAGAATGTTTGTCGCGAAACCTTTGTCGACGGCGGAGCCGGGGGCAGCGGCGGTTCTTCTCCGCTGGTCGATTCCGGGCCGAGCACGGAACCGGGCACCGGGGGTTCGGCTGGTTCCGTCGATTCCGGCGGCGCTCCGGATACCGACGCTTGCGCGGCGGGAACGTGCGATGCGAACTGCGTCGCGAACGTCCCGACGGCGCTCGTGAACCTCTTTGGCGGCGCCGACTCGGGCTCCGCGCCGCGGGCGTCATGGACGACCGTGCGCCTCGATTTCACGACGTATCGCGTCCTCGGCTTTCAATACGGCGCCACCGGTGCCGACGCGGGCGCGACACTCGATCAGGCGGGTGCACTCTCGCGCGCGGTGACGGACACCGGGTTCGGCGCGGACACCGGTTTTCCGAGCGACGCGAAGTTGCTCTCGGGCGCGACCCCCGACGACGAGTGGATCTTCGAGAAATCGCCGGGCGACTTCGGCGAGGTGGCGGCCGTCAGCGTGGGCACTGGGCAGACGGCGTTCGGTGCCACGATCGTCTTCGCCGGCCACGGCGATATCGCGTACCCGAAGACGTGGCGCTCTCCGGACGAGCTCGGACGGAGCTGCTCGTTCGCCACGAAGCCCCCGGCGCAAGCGTTCGATCTCAGCGAGAGCCAATCTGGTGCGCCGTTGTCGACCGCGAGCAGCCACGCTCTCGACGTCGTGTGGCAAACGGCGTTGCCGGAGGCGCTCCCCGAAGCGGGTCAAACGGCCACCAGTGCCGTGGTGATCCTCTATCCGCGGTCGGTGGGGGCATTCGTCCCTACGGCGGCCGAGTGGATCGTCATCGTGAACGCCGCGAGCCAGTAGGGAGCGCACTCGCGCGCTCGAGACGGTGCGCGCCCGGAGCGTCGCGGCGGGTGCGGGGGTCGGGTGCCGCGACGCCGCGCTCGAGCCCCATCACGCCGGCGGGTGCACCGACGGATCGCGGGATTCGTCGTAGTGGCCGTCGGCTTCGACGAAGATCTTCTTCATCTGGGGGATCTCGGCGCGAACGCGGGCTTCGAGGTCGTCGGTGATGCGCTCGACGTCTTCCACGCGCGTGTGCCGCTGAAACCGGACCTTGAGCGCGAGAATGACGGTCTCCGGACCGAGGTGCATCGTGAGCATCTGGGTGACGTCGTCTACGCCCGGCGTTTCGCGAACGAGCGTGAACGCGCGCTCGCGCATTTCCGGGGTCGCGCTCTCGCCGATGAGAAGGCCGTGCGTCTCGAGGGCGAGCACGACGCCGACGCCGCACAGCAAGACGCCGATGGCGAGTGACCCGACGGCGTCCGCGACGTTACTTCCAGTGAACGCGCTGACCGCGACCGCGACGAGCGCGATGGCAAGACCGACCACCGCAGCCGAATCTTCGAGGAGCACGATGGCGATCGTCGGGTCGCGTCCTTCGAACAGCGCGCTTCGAATGGACCGGCCCTGACGCGCCCGGTTGAATTCGCGCGCGGCGACCGAAAAGCTCGTGCCCTCAATCGCAAGGGAAATGAAGAGCACGACGACGGAGACGACGAGGGATTCGGGCTCGCGGGGCGGCGCGAGCAACCGATGGACGCCTTCGTAGATGGCGAACGCGCCGCCGAGCGTGAAGAGCATGAGCGCGACGACGAACGCCCAGAAGTACGTCTCCATCGCACGGCCGAACGGGTAGCGCTCGCGGTTTTCCCGGGCGGACAGGCCCATCCCGACCAGGAGCAAGGCCTGATTGGCCGTGTCGGCGACCGAGTGCACGCCTTCGGCGAGCATGGCGGCACTTCCCGACAACGTCGCGGCGACGATCTTTGCGAGCGCGATGAGCACGTTGCCGCCGAGCGCGGCGAGCACGACTTTTCGCGAGTCACCGGAGTGGGGCGCGGACATCGGGCTCGGGACCTTACACCAACGAACCGCCGACGGACGCGTCCGCTCAGGGAGCCCAAATCTAGCGAACTGCGCCCGGTGCCGGGACGCGCTTTCCGCTCGAGGAGTCGCCTTCGCCGTGAACCTGGGTCTCCTGCCGCTCGACCTCGTTGGACGAATAGCACTGCGTGCCGGACTTCGGCCCGATCTGACAGTAGTCCCCGGCGCACGCAGGAAGAAGGAACGCTAGGAACGGGAGCAAGAGGCAACCAAAAAAAAGCGAACGCATGGTCGCGGTCACAGCAAGAAGCGATCCCTCGCACGGCGCCGGGCGCGGCCAAAACGAGCGCGGTATTCGAGCCGCGGAATCGCGACGCTTTCCCCGGAGGCGCGTTCCGGTCGATCGCACCGGCGTGCGACGTGTTGCAGCGCGACCACAGTGTCGCCGATCCGAGACGGCCGAAATGCGCACGAATCGGCATCGATCGTGCTGTAATTCGTTTCATGTCCAAGGTTCGTCTCGTGTTGGTCGCGGCCGCCGCGTCGCTCATCGCCGGATGCAGCAGCTCGTCCTCGTCGTCGGGCTCGCCCGACGCGGCCCCTGCCGGAACGTCGACCGGGGGCGGCGCGGGCGCGAGCACTGGCGGCACCTCGACGAGTAGCGGTGGAGCAACGGCGAGCTCCGGCGGAGTTTCCGGCAACACGGGTGGACAGAGTACGACCTCGAGCGGCGGCACCGGCGGGGGTTCGGGCGCGAGCGGTACGGGCGGGGCAGCCTCGGGCGGCGCGGCTTCGGGCGGCGCGGCTTCGGGCGGCGCGACGTCGACGTCGACCGGAGGGACGGCGAGCACCGACGGAGGCGTCGGCTCATTGCCGGGGTGGACCCTGACGTGGCACGACGAGTTCGACGGCCCGAGCGGCGCGTCGCCGAACGCGGACAACTGGGTATTCGAGACGGGCGGTAACGGCTGGGGTAACTCCGAGCTCGAGTACTACACGGCTCGCACGGACAACGCGGCCCTCGACGGCAACGGTTACCTCGTCATCACGGCGAAAAAAGAGTCGTACATGGGGAGCGACTACACGTCGGCGCGCATGAAGACGGCCGGCAAATTCGACCAGAAATATGGTCGATTCGACGCGCGGATCAAGATTCCGCGCGGGCAGGGGCTTTGGCCGGCGTTCTGGCTCCTCGGCAACAACATCGACACCGTGAGCTGGCCCGCGTGCGGCGAGATCGACATCATGGAGAACATCGGCAAGGAGCCGTCGATCGTTCACGGCACGATCCACGGCACGAACTACTCGAACGGGACGTCCTTCACCTTACCGAACGGCGCGAAGGTCGCGGACGACTATCACGTGTTTTCGATGCAGTGGGAGGCCGCCGCCATTCGTTTTTACGTCGATGGCACGCTCTACGGGACGCACGTCACGAGCGATCTGCCGAGCAACGCGCCGTGGGTGTACGACCACCCGTTCTTCATTCTCTTGAACGTCGCGGTGGGCGGAACCTGGCCCGGTAGCCCCGACGGCACGACGGTGTTCCCGCAGCAAATGTCGGTCGACTACGTGCGGGTGTACTCGAAGGACTGAGTCTCGCGCGGCTCACTCGTGCGCGCCTGGATCGCCGCCCGTGCCGATGCTCGCGAGTCCGTCCAGGAGTGCGTGACGAAACTGGGAGCGTTCGTCCGAGTGCTCGTCGACGACTCCGTGGTCTTTGCCACGGCTCATGACGGCGGAGACGAACGCCGCGAGTCGCTTGGGGTCGCGATTGGCGTTCACGTCGACGATGACGAGGCGTCCGGCGCCGGTCTTGAACGAGTCGTCGATGTCGAGCACGACGCCGACCACGGTGAGTCGTCCGGCTTGCACGCGCTTTCCGAAGTGCGCGAGCGCGCTCGTCACCTGCGCGTGGACGTTGGCGACGACGGCATTGGCGTCGGGGGACAGCGGATGCAGCTTCTCGGCTTTGTCGCTCTCGACGTCTTTCGCGTCTTTCGCGTCTTTCGCGTCTTTCGCGTCTTTCGCGTCCTTCGCGTCTTCCGCGGCGTCGGCGGGTTTCTTGTCGTCGGCCTTCGCTTCGTCTTTCGCGTCCTTCTTCGCGGCCCCGCCGCTCTTGGCTTCGTGCATCGCCGAGCATCCGGTGTGGCCGACGATGAGCAATAACGGCGTGTTCAGGTGCTCGACGCCGTATTCGAGCGATCGAACATCGGCGTCGACGCGATTTCCCCAGTTTCGAATGACGTAGTCGTCGTTCTCGGGCGTGGCGTCGAACGCCGACGATTGAACGGCGGAATCCGAACACGTGACGACCGTCGCGCGCGGCGTTTGAGGGGCGACGAGTGACGGAAAAAGCTTCGCTTGGTTTTTTGCGTAGCTGGAATTGGCGCCGAGCGCTTCCGCGAGAAAGTTGCGCGTTTTCCCGAGAGGTTCCGCGTCGGAAGACTCCCAGGCGAACGGAAGCATGTACTGGTCGCCGTCGTCGTGTTCCGACTTGGTCGGAGCGGTTGGCGACTCGCTCTGGTCGGTTTTCCCTTCGGGCGCGGCGGATGCTTCCGGCTTGGCCTCGGTCTTCGCCGGGGTCGGGCAAAGCTGCGCCTGTACCTTGTCGCAGCCCGCGAGGAGGCCGACGAGGAGCATGGCGTGAAGCGTACGAGACCAGCGCACGTCGTGATGAACGGTCGAACGCGCGAGAGCTTGAGAAAACAACGAACGTCCGAAATGTCGCACCCGGTGTGACGGAGTGAGAGACATGGTTCGCGCTCGTCAAGCGACGACGCTTCGCCCTATAGTTTTGGATCGTGCGCAAACTCACCAGCGATTCGGTTCACTCATTCACCACTCTCAGCGGGCTCGTTGCTCTGGTCCTCGTGACCGGGTGCGGTGGCTCGCCCTCGTCGCCGCCCGTGGTTCCGAACAACGAAGCGTCCGCGTCCCCCGCGCCTCGAGCGGTCGCGCCTTCCACACCGGCGGCCAAAGCGGTCGCCGACGAAGAAGCGGACCCCAACGAAAGCTCGGCGCCGATCGTGCTCACGCCGCTGTTCACGAAGCACAATCCGCCGAAGTTCCCGAAGGCCACGATCAGCGACCACGAGTGCTGGCAAGGGCTCGAGCTCTCGGGCACCGCGAAGGTCGACTACGACAATCTCGTCTCGCATTGCGGCACGCCGACCGGCGTCGTCGAGTACGCGCATCCCGCGACCGGTCACCTGCACCACGACCACGACAAGCGCGACGAGTTCAAGCTCCAGCTCGCCGGCGGCTACTGCTATCGCTATTTCGCCGTCGCAGATTCGAGCATCGACGATCTCGACATTCTCGTCGAACGCTACGGCGGCGACATGGTCGGCGACGATCAGACGAAGGGCCCGGTGGCCATCATTCAGTCGGACAAGCCCTGGTGCATGGACGACGACATCGAGTACGACCTGAACGTCGCCGTGAAGGGCGAGGGGCATGGCAACTACGTCGTCGGCGTTTACGCGAGGCCGAAATGAGTCGCGCGATCGTGCTCGCGGGCTCTCGCTACACACTCTCGCTGGTCGCGCTGCTCGCGGTCGCGTGCGGCGGAGGCTCGGCGAACTCCGCCGGTGCTTCGAACGCCGGAGCCGGCGCTGCGTTGCCCGCGCCGCACGCTTGCGGCAACGAACAAGACGCGCATCATCACGAGCTCGACCCCGACGAGCCCGGTGAAACCGCAGCCCTCGTCCCGTGCTCGAAGGACGGCGCGAACGACTATTCGGGCGTCGTGCACGTCGAATCGGAAAAAGACGGCATTCGAGTGACCATCGACGCGACCGACGACGACTTCAAGGAAGGGGTGTTTGGTTCGGATTTGAAAGGTCGCGATGCGGTGCTCGTCTATCCGAAGGGTCGCAACGCCAAGGCCGTCGAGGTTCCGCTGGCCCGCACCGCCGACGGTTATCACGGCGACAAGTTGATCCCCTACGACGAGCTCGACACGTTGACCGACGCGGGGACGAAGCTCGACGTCGGCGTGTTCGACCACGACAGCGGCGCGACCGAGCACGAAGAGATGCACGTCCACGTCGACGTCAGCACGGGGATGAGCTGCGAAAAGGCCATCGACGAAAATCCGCAAACCATGGACATCGGCGCCGGCCCCTCCGGCGTGCCGGATCTCACCGACGACCAGCTCGGCGGGCCCGTTCAAACGACGTCCTTCTTCTCCAACTGCGGCCTCGCCGACAGTCAGAAGGCGCAAATCTGCGTGGCCATCAAATACGGAAAGCCGCTCGGCGTCACCGTCAACGTGAGCCCGTCGAGCAAGCGTCTCGCCGCATGCATCGATCGCGCGACGCGAAAGCTCAGTTGGCCGTCGAACGCGAAGCTAGACGTAGTGCATCAGAGTTTTTAGGGTTTTGAATTTTTGTGATTGGGTAGAGATGCCGCGCGACATTTTCGTGCTGCTAACGACCCGGCGCGGGTCGCTCGCAGCGCACCAAGATCGAGCAACGCTGCCAGCGAGTCTTCAGAAAATCTCCGGCGCGGGTCGCTCGCAGAACGCGCTGGTCGCGCGACGCTACTCACGGATCTCGAAAATGAATCCGGCGCCGACGGCGCTGTAACGGCGCTAAGCTCGACCTATGGCTTCGGAACTAGCCTCCTGGTCTGGAGCGGCGAGCGAGTTCGTCATCGTCGTGCACGGCGGCGCGGGGACGCGCGCGCCGGACGAGGCGCGCGACGAGGTCACGGGGTGCCGCGCCGCGGCACTTGCCGGCGCCCGGGTGCTCGAAGCGGGCGGGAGCGCGCTCGACGCCGTTGAACGCGCGGTCGTCGTGCTCGAGGACGACCCGCGCTACAACGCGGGGTTCGGGGCGGCGCTGAACGCCGATGGTGACGTCGAGCTCGACGCGGCGATCATGGACGGCAAAGAACTCGCCGCGGGCGCCGTCGCGTCGCTTCGCGGTTTTGGAAATCCGATCCGCATCGCGCGCGCGGTCCTCGATGACGGGCGGCACGTGCTCTTCGCCGCCGACGGCGCCGCGGCGTTCGCCGGGGCCCACGGATTTTCGGCGATCGACCCGCGTGAGCTCGTGACCGAACGCGCGCGTGAACGGCTCGCGCGATTCGTCGCCGACGGCCGCGAGCGACAAGGAAACACCGTCGGCGCGGTCGCGCGCGACGCCAGGGGAACGGTCGCCGCCGCGACCAGCACCGGAGGCATCATCGGCAAGCGACGTGGACGGATCGGCGACTCACCGATCCTCGGCGCCGGCACCTACGCCGACGACGCCACAGGCGCAGTTTCCGCGACGGGCCACGGCGAAGGGATCCTTCGCGTGGCGCTCGCGTCTCGGGTCCTCGCTGGGATTCAGAGCGGCCTCGCGCCCGCCGCCGCTGCGCGCGACACGCTCGCCTTGATGCGCACCCGCGTCGGTTCTACCGGCGGCCTCATCGTCGTCGACGCGCGTGGCAACGTCGCGCTCGCGCGCACGACGAGCAGCATGCCCTGGACGGCGATCGACGCTCGCGGCGAGCTCGGCGCCGGCGAATAGCCGTGCGTTCGACGTGCACGAGCTCCCCGGTGTTCAACGGGTCGCCCAACTTCGTTTGAGCCGGCGGCAGGGTCGAAAACCAATCTGTAACAAGCGACGGCGTGTGGAGCGTCGATGACGGCGCGGCCGGAGGCGCCGATCTGCGAGTAGCAATGTCGGAGAATTTCGGGTTATCCTGCGCCGTTCGCGGGGGCAACGCGGAGAACAGATAAGGACCATCATGCGTGGAAAAACCGTCTTTGCATCGGCCGCGACCCTCGTCTTTTTGACGGGCTTCGTGTTCGCCACGTGCTCGGCTCTCGCCATCGCGTCGCAAACGGTGAGCGTCCCCCTCGCGCTCCTCCTGAGCATCGGTTTGACGGCGTTGTGGTCGCTCCTGGTGTGGCTGATCTCCCCGTTCATCATGGACCTGATCCAGCGCTTCGCTTACAAGTCGCGCGAAATCTCGCTGGACGAACTCGCCCGCGAACGGCCGGCGGTCGCCGCGTTCGTCTCACAGGTTTGCCAGCGGCACGGCATTCGCGTCCCGCGGCTCAAGATCATCGAAGATCAAACGCCGCAGGCTTATTGCTACGGCAGCACCGCGAACAGCGCGCGCCTCGTCGTGACCCGCGGCATCTTCCATTACCTCGACGACGAAGAAGCGAAGGCCGTCTACGGCCATGAGCTCGGTCACATCGTCCATCGCGACTTCATCGTGATGACCGTCGCGGCGACCTTGCTCAGCATTCTCTGGAACGTTTACGTCATCGGCAAGAACGTGAGAGGGCGCAAGAATTCGCGTCCGCTCTACGTCGTCGCACTCGCCGCGCTCGCGTTCTACTGGGTCGGCCAGTACATGCTCCTCTATCTATCGCGCGCGCGTGAGTACTACGCCGACCAGTTCTCCGCGGAGGAGACCGGGAACCCGAACGCCCTGTCGCTCGCGCTCATCAAGATCGCGTACGGCATCACGTCGCAATCGCTCACTCCGGTAAGCCAGCGCCTCATGGGCGGTACGCGCGCGCTCGGCATCAGCGACTTCAAGTCGGCGGGAACGACGGGCGCGGCGTACCGGGCAGTGAGCAACAACCCGAGCGGCGCAGCCGCGGTCGCCCCCGGTGGTTGGGCGCCGACGGCCGACGGTGTGCCGCGCGCCGCGGGCCCGGCCATGCCGATCACCCTCGACGGCGTTCGCCGCATCGAGAAAGTGATGCTGTTCGACCTCTACAACCCGTGGGCGAGCGTCAGCGAGCTCGGGTCGACGCACCCGCTCACCGGCAAGCGCATCCAGGCGCTCGGCGCGCAATCGGCCGCGCTCGGCAGGCCGCCGCTCTTGTCGTTCGAGCGAGTGGACGCGCAAGGCCGCGCCCTCGACATGACGCGGATGTACAGCACGTTCTTTTTCGAGATAGCCATCTACTTCGCGCCTTTTATTTTTGGCGCCTGGTTCGCCATGGCCGCCGGTGGGCTCGCCTTGTTCGGGCAGACCACGCTCGCCGCGGTCGCTGCGGGAATGATCGTGTTCGGCATCGGCCTCGGGATGACGATCAAGGGCTTTTACCGCTTCGGGTCGCTCGGCAACCCCGAGCGCACGACGGTCATCGATCTCATGAGCGATCCGTACGCTTCGCCGCTGAAGGGCCGTCCGGTCCACGTCGGGGGAACGGTCGTCGGCAGAGTCGCCGCCGGAAGCTACGTGGGCGAAGACGTCACGCTGGAAGACCCGACCGGTGGTCTCGTGGCGATCAACTACGAGTCCCCGTTTTCGTTCATCGGCAATTGGTGGTTCGCCATCCGTCGCGTCGGAAAGCTGATGCAGCAGCAGGTGGAAGTCGTCGGGTGGTTCCGGCGCAGCGTCTCGCAGCAGATCGATTTGAAGGAGATGCGCACGGCGAGTGGAGAAACCATTTCGTCGTACACGGGGTTCTGGGGTAAGGCAGGCGGCGTCGTGGTGCTCTTGATCGGAATCGTCGTCGCCGGTGTCGCGGGCTTCGCCGCGGCGAGCAGCGCGACAGAGACCGCGATCGCAGGAGCATCCGCGGCGACCCCTACCGACCCGGCGAACGGCGTCGCGCCACCCGCGGCCGCCCCCGTGCCGGCGGCCGGTGTCGCCCAACCCATCCCTCTCAATCACAACACCGTTCGACCCCGAGCGGCCGAACCCCGCCGCGAGCCCGTGCCGGGCGCTCCGCATCCGGCACACGCCGAACCCGCCCATCGTCCCTGACGACCGCCTTTTTCGGATCGTGATTCATGAATGCAGTGCACGAGCTAGCGGAGAAGATCGAACACGTCGCGCACAGCGAGCATCCCGGCGGACATGGCGGGCATGGCCATCCGAAAGGGAAGGCCTCGGGACGCGTCGTCGGCATCACGATGGCCGTGCTCGGCGTGATGCTCGCCTTCTGCTCCGCGCAGGTCGGCGCTCAGCGCACCGAGCTCATGCGCGCGATGGTGATGCAGTCGACGAAGTACGGCTTCTATCAGGGCGAGACGACGAAATTTCGGATGATTTCCGCGGATCTCGAGCTTCTGAAGTCCATTTCGCCGAAGCCCGACGAGATCAAGAAAGTCGAAGACACGCTCCGCAAGAAGCGAGGCGCGGGCGGCAAGGGTGACGACGAAGATACGGCCGAACTGAAGGAACTCATCGCGTCGGCGACCGAGGACATGGCGGATCTTCTGACTCCCGATCCGGAAGAGATCACCCGCTTCGGCAAGATGTCTCGTTCGTACAAGCGCGACATGCTCGAAGCGAAAGAAGACGCCGAGGCGTACGAAGCCGTCATCGACGCCCATCACGAGTCGGCGGAGCGGTTCGAGCTCGCGCAGCTCGCGGCCGAAGTGGGGATCGTCGTCGCGTCGATCGCGCTCCTCCTTTCGAGTCAGTTCATGTGGATCGCCGCGGTCGTCCTCGGGCTCGGATGCGCCGGGACGCTCGGGTTCACGTTCGTCGAGACCGAGCGCACGCTCGCCGCCGCGGACGCCAAGATCAAGGCCGCGAGCGACAACGTGATCCAAATCGAGAACGACGACGCCGATCCGACCAGCGGCGGTGCCGCTGCACCGTCCGAGCCCGGCAAGACCCCGTCGCCGGCGCCAGAACCGAAGTGAACGGCGTTCGGCGCGTCACACCGCGTCGGCGAGCCACTCTGCCATGCGCTCGGCGATCATCAACGTCGGTAAGTGGATGTTGCTCGACGGGATGGTCGGCATGACGCTCGCATCGACGACGTAGAGGCCTTCCACGCCGAATACCTTGCCGTGAGGGTCGACGGCGGCGTTCGCGCTCGGACGCTTGCCCATCGGCACGGTTCCGGAAGGGTGATAGCCCGAGTCGCACAGCACGCGAAGCGCGCGGTCGAGGAGAGCGCCGTTTCGCAGGATCACCGGTGACGGCAGAACCGCGCGTCCCATCTTCGAGAGCGCCCGGGTTTCGAGGAGCGCGTGACAACGCCGAAGCGCGTCGAGGGCGATCCGGCGATCCTGAGCGTCTTCGAAAAACCGCGACTCGATGAGCGGACGCGAACGCGGGTCGGCGTCCGTGAATCGCAAGACGCCGGTGCCGCGCGGCTTCCCGACCTGCATGACCAGACCGAAAAGCGGAAGTCGCCGCAGGATCATCGTGAACGAGACGGGCTGGAGCAACACGTCGGCCGGGTGATCGCACAGCCCGGACGAATACCGGAGCGCGGTCTGAATGATCGGCGCGCTGCGGTCGACCCGGACGCCGCGGCGCGCCCAGACGAAAATGCCCGTCCCGGGGTGATCGAGGAGACGGCGCCCGACGGCGCTCGCGTCGACCACGGGCTCGCACTGAAGGCGGCGCACGTCGCGGTCCGGTCCGATCCCCGAGCGCAACAAGACGCCCGGCGTGTTGATCGCTCCGGCGCACAAGACGATGCTCGACGCCTCGATGCGTTCGACGCCGTTCTTCGTCAGCGCTTCGAGCGCGACCGCTCGCTTGTTCTGGAACACGACGCGACGGACGAGCGTGTCGGCGAGGATCCGGAGGTTCGGCCGCGCGCGCACCTCGGTAGTGAGATACGCCTCTGCGGCGCTGACCCGTCGCCCGCCGAGCTTGTTCATCGCGTGCGGTCCGTAGCCCCACGCGCCCGGGGCGTTACTGTCGGGGCACGGCGGGAGCCCGACTTCGGCGCAGGCTTCCATGAACGCCGCTTGAAACGGCACGAGCTCGCCGACCGGGTGCCGGCGAATGGGCAACGGACCGCTCGTGCCGTGATGATCGCCCGCGAAATCGAGGTCGTGCTCGAGACGCCGGAACGCGGGTAAACAGCGGTCGAAGCTCCACTCGTCGAGCCCGAGCGCCGCCCACTCGTCGAAGTCTTCGGGCTGACCGCGGAGCGCGATGCAGGTATTCACTGCCGACGAGCCGCCCACGACGCGTCCGCGCGGCAAGGGCGATACGAACGCGGCGGAGCTCGGCTTGTGCCGATAGCCCCAGTCGTGAGCCGTCATCGAGTTCCGCGTTCCGTCCGCGAGATCGCGCGGCAACTCGGACGGCACGTAGTCCGGCCCTGCCTCGATGAGGACGACCTCGCGATCACTTCGCTCGGTCAAGCGACGCCCGAGCACGGCGCCGCTCGACCCCGCACCCACGATGACGACGGGGCCTGACATCGAAGCTATCTCATCAACCTACTGCGCCCCCCGCTGCTTCGGTCAGCCCCATCGAAATACAGCGTAACCAGCGTATGCCTGCGCCGGCCTTCCTAGGCATCGTGACAGCGGTGCTCGCTCCGGTTTCTGAGATAGCTTCCGTCCTAGTCGTCGCCGCCGGAGGTTCGTGGAAACGGCTCGCGCGTCGCTCCGCGAATGTTCGATTCGTCGGTTCCCCGCGCGTACTCTTCGGCGCCGGTCGTCTCGACGAACGGGCCACCCGTTTCCTCTTCCACCGTGGCGTCCCGATCATCCGGAAACTCGTCCTCGCCGGTGGTCATGGCGCGCACGGCTTCCTCGCCGGCCTCCTCGGCGAGACTATCGCCCGAGCGCGGCTTCGAGAAGAAGCTGCGATCCTTCGCGGCTCCGTCGTGTTCGCCGGCGAGCGCGAGCAGCCGCTTTGCATGCTCGGGATCGATGTGCCCCGCCCCGTCACGCCGCCGAACGGGAGCGACCTTTGCGGGTTTCGCGGCGACCTTGGCGCCGGGCTTGGGCTTCTTCGGAGTGCTCGCCATATCCACCTCGGGGAACCCGCGCCGACGGAGCTCGTGACGCGATGTTCACAAACTACTTAGCCCCCGTGTCGCCCAGCTGCCACCCCGAACGGCACGTCGATCTTCCTTTCGGTCGGCACGATTGGTTCGCCCGCCTCAGTCACTCCGCGGCGTTCGTGCCCCCGAGCGGAATTGGCACACCTGCGGGCGGATCCGCATAGGCACGAACCTTGACCTCGCCGGACTCGAACTCGTGAAACTTCGGATAGAGCTCCGGATAGCCGCGGTCGTAGCGCGGCCCCTTGAAATTGTCGCGAATCGCCGGGGTAACGTCGAAGAACGCCGACAGGGCGATGGCGATGCGGATGAATAGCCGCTCGGTGCTGCTGATGTTTTCCATTCGCGCCTTTGCCATCTTCACCTTCTCGTCGTGCGGATAGAGAACGGCGAGGAGCAGGCGTAGCTTCTGCGCTTCGAACGTCGTTTGCTCGAAGCGGAACAAGGTGAGCGCGTAGAGCCCGGTCTGCGTCGTCATCTTCGGCAGGTGCTCGTTTGCCGACAACGGGTCGCGGTACACGGCGAGATAGGCCTCCTTGCCGTCTCCAACGAGCTGCGACGCAAGCATCCAGAGATGGAAATACGTCTTCGCCTGGAGCGGCGGCTTCAAGCCGCGCCCGAGATAGAGTGGTTCGAAACGAGCGGCAAGCACCATGCAATAGCGCCCGAGCAAGCGTTGGAATTTGCGTTGCTCGACGCGGTCGAAGCGCGCGCGAAAATCGTTCACGACCTCCGGTAACGTGTCGAAGTCGGCCCGGTGCGGCCCGCCGATGATCGGGACGAACTCGGTCCAAAACCGCTCGACGTCTTCGGGCGTCACGCCGTCCAGATCGACCAGCGCGAGGGCCAGAGGATCTTCGATGCCCGTCGCAGCGCGGTCGAGTATCGGCCGAAGGCGCGAGCGACGCCGCCAAAAAATCGCGTCGAAGTGCCACATCTCCGGATCGGGGAGATAATCGTCCCAGAAGTGCGGATCGAGCTCGTTCGGTGGCGTGTGCGGGCCGATGTACGTCCGCTTCCACCACTTACCGGTCGCGCGATGTTCGGCCAGGCTCACCGGCTCGAGCATGACGGTGGTGAGACGCGCCAACACCGGCGGACCGCCGTGCGTCTTGAACGACGCGTCGCTCACGAAGCCGAGCGTCTTGCCCTCCATGAGGCGCTGCACGAAGCCGACGGCGGCGCTCTTCGCGCCGAACGGATACGGATCCCACGGTCCGAGCAAGCTACTGATCAGGCTCTGCGGGTTCAGTCCGAAGGTGTCGTAGATGACGGCTTGATCGCCGCGCGGGTGGTGTGGCGCGACGAATCTGGGTGGTGACGTCGGTTTCGACGGCGAATAGGCGAGCTCGAGCTCTTCCCAGTGCTCCCGGTCCCACGTCGCCTCGACGACCAACGTCACCTTCACCCCGGGCTGGTTATTCGGCGGAAACACCCCGTAAGGGTGCACCCATCGAAGCGGGTGCATGAATCGCAAGAAATGGAATGGGAGCTGAAGCGGCCACTTCAGACGGTACCAGAACGCCCACAGGTGCCAGCTCTGTGCGATCCAACTGTTGAACGGGAACGCGAACACCGCCGCCACCGTGTGGAGCACGACGAATGCGTTCGTGAAGATCGGCGCGCCCGACGAGAACATCTCCGACACGTGCAGTGCGCGTGGCGTCACGTTGTCGAGGAGCGGCAGGCAATCGACGATCGTGAGCAGGCTGAAGTAGCCGAAGCTCCCCATCGCCTGGATCCCGATCATCAGAAAGGCGGTCGCCGCCGCGCACACGAGGCTCGGCCATCCAGGAAACAGCGCGAAGAAGGGCGCCGGGATCTCGGCGAAGAACATGAACAGCACGGCCGGTCGAAGGAGGGCCGTCGGCAGTTTTTGCGCGTACCAACCGAGCGGCGAGGGAAGGGGTTGCGCGACCAGAAACCCCTTCAGATAAGACAGATCCTTGTTTCGGCTCCCGACGAATTTTTGCTTTCCGAATCCGAACATCAACCGAAAGAGCAGGATGCGATACGCCCAAGCGAGCGCGGGCGCCGGCGCGGAGACGGCCTCGAGATTCGGCAGCGCGCGGATGTGCGGCAGGAACAACGCGAGCACCGTGGACTCGAAGAGCAGCGAGTCCCACGGGAAGATCAGGCCCACCGGCATGTCGAGGGAGAGGTAACAGACGTAGCAACCGACGAGCCCCGCGTAGCCGAACGGTCCGCCGTAGATCGTGAGCACGCCGGCGCCGAGCCCCACGACTGCGAGCGCGCGGAGCATCGCGTCGCTGTCGTTCAACCAGAGTAGCGTCGGGAAATAGTAGAAGCGGCGAACACTCGGGAAATCTCGCTCGATGCGCCGGAGTCGCAACCCGACCGGTAGACCGCCGTCGCGTCCCGAATTGGTGGCGACCTGTCCGACCAGCGAGATGAACGAGATGACGAACAGAAAGCCGAGGCCGCGCACGAACAGACCCCAGATCAACTCCGGTCCGATCGCCGTTGGCCACGTGCGTGCGTCGAGAAGAGTTCCCACGCGACCATTCTAAATCAACGGGCGCCACTCCACTCCAGAATGCGGCGCGCCCCCGCCCACCGTGTGTGCGACGCAGCGCAAAAAATGTTCACCCCGCCGACCGGCTTTTCAGCCGGTGCTCGAGCCGTCCCTCGGTGCGGGTTCGGCGGTCGACGCGGCGGAAGTATCGACCTTCATCCACATCGCGGTCTGATCGCCCTCGTAACAAATCTCGCCTTCGTGCACGAAGCGGAAGTCGTATCGGACGAGGTGCCGCGATTTTCCCGAGCGAACCTTGGTCGCCTCGCAGGTCGCGATGATCGGCGCGCCCGGAGAGACGAGCTTACGGAAGGTCGCCTGGTGGATGTGCGTGCCGTAGCCGACCCACCCGTCGCGATGACGCAGTCCGAGCACGAAATACGCATGCACGAAGCCGAGCATGCCCGTCGCATGCACGAGGAGACCTCCGGAGACGTGCCGCGGATGGAGCACCGGGTCGACGCGTTGACTTCGAGTGAGCGGAAGCGAGTCCGACGTCGGCATACGACAAGTGACTCGGTTCCGGTCGCGATCGAGATCGAGGAGCGCGTCGAAGAGGAGCACCTCCGGGTGGTACGGCAGATCGTCGAGAAAACCGGAGTCGAAGGGCGCGCCGCTCATGAGGCGGATGCTATACTCGGTTCGTCCTGGCGGCGGTGTCCAGCGTCGCGAACGGGGGAACCCGCGTGCTTTCACCCAAGTTCACGAAGATCATTGCCACTGTCGGCCCCGCGACGTCGAGCGTGGAAGTGCTCCGCGAGCTCATCCGAGCCGGCGCTGATTGTTGCCGCGTGAACTTCTCGCACGGCGACGGTGCATCGCTCGCGCCGTTCCTCGCGAACATCCGTGAAGCGGCGCGCCTCGAGGGACAAGAGACCGCGATCCTCGCCGACATTCAGGGACCGAAGCTCCGCATCGGCAGTATGCCCCGTGCCGGCGCCTTGCTCGTCGAGGGAAGTGAATTCACGCTGACGCCGCGCGAGATCGACGGCTCCGATCGAGCGGCGCACACTGCGCACGCGGCGCTCGCTCGCGACGTCGAACCCGGCGCGCGGATCTTACTGGCCGACGGCACCATCGAGCTCGAGGTGCAATCCATCGCCGGCGACGACGTGATCTGTCGCGTCGTCACGGGCGGCCGCCTGTTCTCGCACAAGGGTCTGAACCTGCCGGGTCGGCCGGTGAGCGTGGAAACGCTCACCGACAAGGACCGTCGAGATCTCGCGTATCTTTCCGGAACCGACGTCGATCTCGTCGCGGTGTCGTTCGTGCGCTCGCCGAGGGACATCGAGCTCGCGCGTGACCTCCTCGGCAAGGGCAACGACCTCCCCATCATCGCGAAGCTCGAGCGCCCGGAAGCCCTCGATTGCCTCGACGACATTCTCGACGCATCCGACGGCATCATGGTGGCGCGCGGCGATCTCGGCGTGGAATTGCCGTTCGAGCGCGTTCCGGTGCTACAAAAACGCATCCTCGCGCGGGCCGCCGAGCGCGGACGCTGGGCGATCGTGGCGACGCAAATGCTCGCGTCGATGGTCGCGTCGCGGCGCCCATCGCGGGCCGAGGCCTCGGACGTCTTGAACGCCGTCCTCGACGGCGCGGACGCGGTCATGTTGAGCGAAGAGACGGCGGTCGGAGAAAATCCGATCCTGTCCGTCAAAGCGATGGATTTACTCACTCGCGCCGCCGAAGAATACGACCGAGCGCATCGCGTGCTCGCCGTCGAGACGAGCGCACATTCCTTTTCGTCGGCCGCCGCCGGAGCCGCCGTCGGCGCGGCAGATCGCATCGGCGCGCGAGCCATCATCGCGCTCGCCGGCTCCGGGTTGACCGCCCTTCACGTCTCCAAGTGGCGTCCGCCGTGGCCCATCGTCGCGTTGAGCTCGGTTCCCGGCGCGATTCACCGCTTGAATTTGCTCCGCGGCGTGCGTCCACTCCGCGTGCCGGACGACGTGGACGTCGAAACGCAGCTCACGCTGGCCGATCAATTCTTGCTCGAGGTCGGCTACGCCAAGGCTGGCGACGTCGTCGTCACCGTGGCCGCTGTGCCGCTCGGTGCCGGCAAGGAAACCAACACGATCCGGTTTCACCGCGTGCGCGGCCCCGGCGAGCCCTCGACGCTCTGGCCCGGCTCGCGGTGACCGCTCTCATCCGGAAGCTATCTCAGAAACCGTAGCGAGCACCCCGCTGCTAGGAAGGCCGACGCAGGCATACGCTGGTATTTCGAGGAGGCCGACCGACGCAGCGGGGGGCGCAGTAGGTTTATGAGATAGCTTCAGGCGCCGAGCTTCGCGCGGGCGGCGTGGACCATTTGACGGAGCTCGTGCAGGCGCTGCTCCACTTTGGCGCGCGTGCTGTTCAAGGTGTCGAGCGTCGCGTTGTCGAACGCGTCGATGGCCTTCTTCACATCGGCCCGCTTCGCCGATACGTCCTTCACCGTCTTGTCGATCTGCGCTTTCACCTTGGGCTGGGCTTTCAGGGCCTTCAGATGAAGCTCCTCGGTGTCGTGCAAAATCTCGCCGTATTGCCGGTTCGCCGATTCCTTGTACGCGCTCCGAGCCTTGGCGAGGGCAGCGGCTGCCTCGGTGGCGAGCCGGTCCGCGTCTTCCTTCGCCTTGGTGAGCTCTTCCTGGATCTCGGTGCGAGCGTGGGCGCCGGCGTCGGCGAGCTCGTGGGTGAGCTCGTCGATCTTCTTGTCCGCGGCCTCGATCTGGTCCTTCGCCTGCTTTTGAACCTCGGCGACTCGGAGATCGGCCTGGTGCTGAATGTCTTGCTCCTTCGCGCGCTCTTTGTCGCCGGAGTCGCAGGCGGCGAGCGACAGCGCGGCGCACACGACGATGCAAGGCAGGTGAACAGTGCGGAGCATGAGCGAGTGGACCCCCGGCGCGGACGACCGCGTGGCCCGTTGCCCCATCGTTTCCGACGGCGCCGCGGCCGTCAACTACCGGAGTGGGGCTCGGGCGACTACGATCCGCTCCGCGGGCAAAAAAGTGTCCCGACCGGAGCGCAAAATGACTCACGTCGTCACGAAACCCACGCCTCCTTTTCGCACTCGAAGTGGCGCGCTCGAAGTGCACCAGATCCCCGCCGCGAGCGATAACTTGATCTGGCTCCTCGCCACGCCGAACGGCGAGGCCGCCGCGGTGGACGGCCCCGACGCCCAAGGCGTCCTCGACTATTGCAAAACGCATGGGCTGACCTTGACGACCATCCTCAACACGCACACGCACGGCGATCACATCGGCATCAACCGCGATCTCGGAGAGCGCGGTCTCCTCGAGAAGATGCGCGTCGTGGGGCCGAAGCGCGTCGCCCAGGACGTCCCCGGCATCACCGAGCCCGCGGACGACGGCGATCGGATCACGTTCGGCGGTGCTTCGGCCGACGTGCTCCTCACCGAAGGGCACATCAACGGGCACATTTCCTACGTGCTCGACGGCGTGCTGTTCTGCGGCGACACGATGTTCGGCGCGGGCTGCGGCTATTTGTTCGACGGCCCGCCCGCGAAGATGTGGAAGAGTCTCTCTCGGCTCGCCGCCCTCGACGGCGCGACACCCGTGTGCTGCGCGCACGAATACACCCAGGACAATCTGCGCTTTGCCTTCAGCGTCGAGCCCGACAACGCGGACCTCGTCCATCGCATTCGTTCGACGTGGGCGCTTCGAGGGGACGGCGGCTGCTCGGTGCCCTCCACGATTGCGGTGGAGCGGAGCACGAACCCCTTCTTGCGGCATGCCTCGCCGACCCTGCGAGAACGCGTCGCTCGAGCGATGCCCGATCGTTCCTTGCTCGGCCCCGAAGACGTCTTCGCCGCGACGCGCGCCCTGAAGGATCGGAAGGACTACAAGAAAATCACCGACGCGGACCTTCCGCTCGGCTGAGGCTCGGCGCCATCACCAGAACCTTTCGGCTCGCCCGCC
>CAZDNG010000034.1:83068-90425 GCA_964506835.1 uncultured Polyangiaceae bacterium | reverse complement strand
GGGGGGGGGGGGGGGGGGGGGGGGGGGGGGGGGGGGGGCCCCCCCCCCCCCCCCCGGGACCCAATCCCACGACGAGAGTGTCGTTTCTGGATAGTGACTTACTAGACAATGCGAAACGGGCTCATCCCCCCGCCGCCTTCGGCGGGCTCGCTCCGCTCGCAAGACGTCGCGCGCGACGTGGGATTGGTTCTTGGGGGGTCTTGACCCCCCGCGGCTCGCTGCGCGACCGCTCCCCCCGCCTGAAGAGTCGCCTGCGGCGACTAGAGTTCCAACTTGCGAAGGCTGTTCACTCTCTTTGGCGTTCTTGTTGGCGCTGCTTTTTCGGCATCCTGCAACACGCGTCCCGACGAGGTGTTGACCTCCGATTCGCGGAGCATCAGCAGCGGTTCATCGACGCGCACGCTGGCGGCACCGGCGTTGTCTTCGAACGGAGCACGCGCAGGGCGTGATGACTTCGTTGGTTCGGCGGCTTGCGCGGGTTGTCACCGAGCGCAGAGCGACGCTTACGTCGGCTCGCATCATGCCAAGGCGCTCGTGACGCCGAGTCACGAGCTTGCGAAGACGCGCTTCGACGGTAGCCATTTTGCGTCGAAGCTCGGAGGGACGACGACGTTCGCCCTCCGGGACGGCGCGCCTTTCGTGAGCACGCCTGTTGCGGGCGGTAAGACGGAAACCTTTCCGATCCGTTACGTGTCCGGCGTCTGGCCGCTCGAGCAATACGTCGTGCCGACGGAACGCGGCAAGCTCCAGTCGCTCGGCGTCGTGTGGGACAGCCGCACGGCGGCCGAAGGCGGAAGCAAATGGTTTCACGTCTACGGTCCGGGAGGCGTCGCGCCGAACGATCCTTTGTTCTTCACGTCGGCCGCTCAAAACTGGAATCACATGTGCGCGGAGTGCCACTCGACGCTGGTCGAGCGCCGTTACGATCCCGCCGCCGACAGTTTCGACACGCGCTGGGCGGAGATCTCCGTCGGTTGCGAAGCCTGTCACGGCCCCGGTGCCGAGCACGTTCGCTCCGCTCAAGCGGCGAAGCCCTCCGAACACGTGACTCCGTTTGCGGCGCGCTTGAAGCCGTCCGAGCCGTGGAGTCCGTCCGCAACGGGCAGCCCCACGCCGCGCACTCAGGACGGCGTAGAGGTGGAAGTCTGCGCGCCGTGCCACAGCCGCCGTAAGCCACTGAAGGAAGGCTTTCTCGCGAGCGATCCGTTCCTGGATTCGTTCGAGCCCGAGCTCTTGCGGCCCGGTCGCTATCACGCAGACGGTCAGGTCGAGGGCGAGGTCTATGAGTGGGCCTCGTTCCTGCAGAGCCGCATGTACAACGCGGGCGTCCGGTGTTCCGATTGCCACGACCCGCACTCGGGCAAGCTCTATGCGACGGGAAACGCGCTCTGCGTGCGCTGCCACGACGCCGCGCACTTCGACGTGGAAGCGCATTCACATCACGCGCAACGAGCGACGGCGCCGCTCTGCATCGATTGCCACATGCCACCCTCCACGTTCATGCAAATCGACGAGCGGCGCGATCACTCGATCCGCATCCCGCGCCCCGATCGCAGCGTCGAGCTCGGCGTGCCGAATGCGTGTAATCGCTGCCACACGAAAGAGTCCACGACCTGGGCCCGCGACGCGCTCGCCAAGTGGTACCCGTCACTATCGGCGCGACCGCACTTCGGGGATGCGCTCGAGAAAGATCGCAAAGGGGCGCTGGACGCGCCCGGTGCCCTTCGCACTCTCGCGGAGAACGTAACGGTCCCCGCCGTCGCGCGTGCCACCGCTCTCGAACGCCTGGGACAGTATGCCTCCCCGAAAGCGGTCGAGGCGCTGCGAACTGCGCTCGCGAGTCCTGAGCCGCTCGTCGTCTACGGAGCCGTGCTCGGCGCGGCGCAGCTTCCGCCACCCGAGCGCGCGTCGTTACTCTTGCCCGCGCTCGATCACCGCACGCGAGTGGTGCGCATCGCTGCGGCCCGGGCGCTCGCGGGCGTGCCCATCGAAAAGCTGCCGGCGAGTGCTCGTTCGGCGCTCGAGCGCGCCTTCATCGAGGTCGAGCAGAGCTACGCCGTGAGCGCATCGCGAGCGGAGACGCACGTCGAACGGAGCGCGTTCGAGCTCGCTCGCGGCAAGCTCTCCGAGGCCGAAGCGTCGCTTCAAACTGCGCTTCGTCTGACGCCGTGCCTCGCCGAAGCCGAGCTGAACCTGGCCGACCTTTCGCGCCAGCGCGGCGACGAAACCGGAGCAGAGCGCTCCATCCGCGCGGCGCTCGCGTGCAACCCGCAACACGCCGCCGCCTATCACGCGCTCGGCCTCTGGCAGGTGCGCGCGCATCAATCGAAGGCGGCGATTGTCAGCTTGAAGAAGGCCGTCGAGCTCGCCCCTGCCAATACGCGCTTCAGCTACGTGCTCGCCGTGGCGTTGGCCGACAACGGCGAGCGCGACGAAGCGATTCATGTTCTCGAGGTGACCCTGAAGGATCGTCCGAACGACGCCAATGCCCTACAAGCTCTCGCCGGTTATCTCGGGGAAGCCGGCCAGACCGAACGCGCCGCCGAGGCGCGGCAGAAGCTCGAAGCGTTGTTGCGAGAGTGAGATCACTTGCACGAGATCGTGTCGATCGAATACGAGGGCGTCGAGACGCCGCCGTCGGGCCCGGTCTCGACCCAGCGGTACGAGTGCGTGCCGCTCGACACCTTGATGCTCTCGTTCGTCCAGTTGTACCCGCCGGCGCCCCAGCTACTGTAGGTGCTGCCGTACGATTGATAGAGCATGTCATCGACGTAGAAGTCGAGGCTCTCTCCCTCGGTCGGGTAGCCCATATAGTAGAAGCTGATGGACGAGTGCGATTTTCCGCCGCACGAGAACGCCATCGTTGCGCCGTTCGCGTCGGCGAGACCGGGGTGTGCGCCGAACGTCCCCGCCTGAGCGCGCGAGTTGTCGATCTCGAAGGTGCCGGTAATCTCCGGCGGCACGAACCCCCCTTCGAAGTCCCACGTGGTGGTCTTGTTCGCCGTGGCCGGCGTGGACGTGCAGCTCACCGTATCGACGAAGAACCCAGGCGCGCCGCCGTTCGTTGCAACCTCTTCCCACTTATAAGTGTGGGTTCCATTGGGCACCACCAGAATCACGTTCGTCCAGTTGTACCCACCGGCCCCCCAGCTACTGTAGGTGCTGCCGTAGGTCTGGTAGAGCGCGTCGTCGACGTAGAAGTTCAGCGTTTGGCCGGTCGCCGGATCGCCGAGGTACCAGAAGCTCATCTCGCTGTGCGATTGCGCCGTCGGCGTGACGCCGCTGCCGTCGCATTCGAGCTCCATCGACGTCGTGCCCGGTCCGGTGAGCGGCTTCGCGTGCGCCGAGGAACTCCCGGTATGATAGCGCGTGCTGTCGACTTGCCAGCTTCCAGGGGGCACGCTCGTCTCGAAGTCTTCGGAAGAGACCACGGCGTTGGGGATGTTTTCGGAGCCCGGGTCGCCCGCGCCCGGCGTCGACGAACCAGGCGTTCCAGTCGGCGAGGATCCGATGCTGCTCCCACCGTCGACGCCCGCGGAAGTCCCCGCCGCCGGCGCGCAGTCACCTGGGCACGAATCTGCCGTCTCGTTGCTCTCGCACGTTCCGTCGGGACACCCCGTCGGGCAATCCGTCCGGCACACCAGCTCCGTCCGCGACACGCTCGCGATGCCGCAAGGGCAAGCGTCCGCGCGCACGCATTGAATCGAGCACTGCCCGTCGGACGCGCAGCTATAGGTCCCCGACCCCGACCCATTGTCTCCGTTGTAGTTCGCGCTTCCGTTGCAATCCCCCTTCGCCGCGCTGTTCAGCACTGGATTCCACCCCGGCGAACACAGCGCAGCGAGGTTCTGCCCGACGCACGGCTTCACCCCATCGGACGAAGCCGTCTGGCATCCCGTCGCCTCCATCGCCGCCACGCCCATGAGCACGAAGCTCGACGCCACCGCGATCGCTCGCCACCCACCAAAGCTCTTGCAGAAAAACATCGATATTTCTCCCTCCTCGGTGCACGCCCCGGGCGCCCCGAGAATGTTTCGTTGCCCCTCGTACGACCGATCGCCCCGAAACTAGCCCTCCGAAAATCGGAAATTCGCTACCCTCTGGAAACTCTACCGACCAGCGTTCTGGTCACGTTTCCGCCATGATTCGCGTCGGACCACGGGGATCGCGCCAGCGTGACGGCGCCTGAACGGCGTTGCTGGGAGCAGCAGCGGCGGAGATCGCCGCGTCGCCTCGATTCGGAGGACGCGCGCCGCCGAGCGAGGCCGCACTTTCGGCACTGCGCATTTCCCACGACCCACCCGTGGCGGGCGAATCTCACGGTACGCACCAGCTAAGATCGATTGTGCTACACGATCAGCATGAAAAAGAAGTCCCGCCGGGCCGGTGCGACGGAGACGTTTTCCGTGTCGGTCGACCCCGAGACCAAGCGGGCGCTGCGGGCGCTAGCGAACAGCGCCTTCGGGGGCAATATGTCCGCGCTGGTGACCGATATGGCGGAGGACGCGCGTCGTCGAATGGCGGCGGGGGCCTACCTACGGCGACATGGAATCGCGGAGCCGACTGCAATCGAGGGCGACGCTCTGCAAGCCGAGATCGACCGTGAGTTGGCGGCCCTCCGGAAGCGACACCCCAAGCGCCGGGTCGCTTGATGCTGAGCTACGTCTTCGATACGGGGGCGCTCATCGCCGCAGAGCGCGGCAAAGAGCGCGCGGCTCGTTTTCTGCGTCTCGTTCGCGCGGGTCGAGCCCGCATTCTCGTTCCCCTTCCGGTGGTCGCCGAATGGTGGCGGGGCCGTACGGACGCGCGCGAGGAAATCCTCGCTGCGAGCCAGGTGGTGGCCAGGGTTGAGATCGCGCAGGCTGCTGGCGTTGCGCTCGCGCGCACGAGGAGCGTCCGCGCCGAGCTCACGATCGATGCAATCGTGTTGGCGACGGCGGCCCTTCTCGACGCCATCGTGGTGACCAGTGCCCCGCGGGACTTCGACAAGCTTTCGATGCATTTCCCCGGAGTGCCGGTGCTCGGGGTTTGACGGGCGACGCCGAGCGGATTCGCCGTGGGAGCGCTCGTGGAGCGAGATGCCCCCGTACGAATCGATGATCGGCGGGGTAGCTGCCGGTTCGGCATCGAGGCGTTCGATCTCCGTCGCCACGTTGAAGACACTCTCCGCACGGAGAAAGAACGCGTCGCGTATCGCGCCCGTGCGCGCCACTCCCACCAGAAACCGTCTGCGGGTGCGGAGCTCGTAGTAATTTCCTCGTACAAACGCAAAGCGCGAAGCCAAAATCACAGGCGACTCTGAGCGCCGGTTTGCTCGGCCAACCCGCACCGGCGCGTCCGCATGTACGGCTCACTCCGGTTGGTGCACACTAAGGTCGATTGCCAGCCATGGGAGATCCGATCGGCCTCGTCGAGGCCGCATATCGCGCCGAGCCCGACCCGGGAGCGTGGCTCAATCACCTGGCTGATGCGGCCGGAATCTTTGATCGGGGACTAGGGCTCATCGCGTTTTCCGGAAGCATTGTGCCCGGGTACGGCTTGAAGCTAGAAGCGAACGCAACTCGCAATATGCGCCCAGAGCTCGAGAGAGCCCTTCAAGTCGCTACGGAGGGCAACCCCGACTTGGGTGCGCGCTCCGTTCAGAGAGCCTCTTCCGGAGCTACATTAAGCGAAGCTGGGGGCGACGAAGCCTCGGCCGCCCTTTCTCAAGCGACGTCGCACTTGGGTTGCCGCGACATGCTCGGCGTTACGTCTGTCAACCCGGATGGACTGATGGTCGGCTTGATCGTCGCGCTGCCGGACGTCAGTATCCTCTCTCGCCGGGAACGCGACCTATGGGATCGCCTCGCGGCTCACCTCGCCGCGGGTCACCGGCTGCAGCGCCGCTTGCTCGAGCCGAGTGAGGGCCCGAGCGCAGAAAGCGACACCGGGGACGCCATCTTGCGCCCCGACGGCCACGTCGAACACGCCGCTGAGGACGCGAAAACGAATGCAGCGCGCAGCTCGCTACGAGACGCCGCGATCGCCATGGACCGCGCGCGCTCGTCGCTTCGCCGCAAAGATCCAGACGAGGCGCTGTCGATCTGGCGCGCATTGGTATCCGGGCGCTGGTCACTGGTCGACAAGTTCGACAGCGACGGCCGAAGGTACCTCGTTGCGCGCCGCAACGATCCGAGAACGCGCGCGCTCGCCACGCTGACGTCCCGCGAGCAGCAAGTGACCGCGTATCTCGCGCTCGGTCACTCGAACAAGCGTATCGCGTACGAGCTCGGGCTTTCCGCGTCGTCGGTTTCAGAGGTCGCCCGCCGGTCACTCGCCAAGCTCAGCGTTTCGTCGCGCGCCGATCTGGCGCGGCTCTATGCCGCAAGTGGCGCCGAAAAACCCGAGCGGGGTTAGCGTAGACCGCTGAACTTCGCGGCGAGCTCGGCACGGGAACCAACGCCGAGCTTCTGAAATATCGCCGCGACTTGGTTCGCGACCGTCCGCAATGCGCGCCCCCTGCGAGCTGCGATCTGGTGATTGGATTGCCCGTCGAGCAGAGCCGTGAAGATGGCCTGCTCAGTCGATGTCAGCGCCGGAGGCGGCGCGGCTGCGGCGTGTGGGTAGCTCAGGACGACGTAGTCATCGCCCGCGAACTCGAACTCAGTGGTTCGAAGCTCGGTCGACGCAGGCGCTTCATTCGTCTCCATGCCGAGCGTTGATCGAGGCAAACGATGCGTCCCCTTCGTCGTCCTTGCTGCGCTCATGCAAACGAGTTTAGCAAAACTGACGACTGCGAATCAAAGCCGAGACAAGTCGCGAGTTCACGACGCGACCGCGGGCTGTACGAAGTATTGCTCATGGACGCTTGAACCGCGTTCGCGATAGTGGCTCGGCATGCACGCTAGAGCCGTCGGGGTTCGGGGATCACTTGCGTCGTCGTTCGCCATCGGAGTCGCCGCCAGCGCGCTGATCGGCGCCGCCGGTTGCGGAAACTCGCCCCCGTCGACGTCGGCGGCACCCCCGCTGGCCGTGAACGGCGTCTACGCCGTGCGGATCGAGGCCAGTAGCGTTTCGAGTCTGCCCGTGTGCAACGCCAAGACCGCGGGAGAGACGGCGATAGTCACCTCGACCACCAGCGCGACGCTCGAAGCGTGTGTCGCGGGCGCGTGGGTGCCGATTCCCTGTCTCGTTGGAGGCAGTGTCGCCTTCGACAGCGCTACCGACTCGCTGTGGGCTTGCACGCAGAGCGCGACGGGCGCCCTCCCTGCATGGTCGCAAATCACGTTGCCGCAGGGGCCTCCGGGCGCAATGGGTGCGACAGGAGCCACGGGTGCGACGGGAGCCACGGGTGCGACGGGAGCCACGGGTGCGACGG
>CAZDNG010000034.1:59604-82968 GCA_964506835.1 uncultured Polyangiaceae bacterium | reverse complement strand
CGGGAGCCACGGGTGCGACGGGAGCCACGGGTGCGACGGGAGCCACGGGTGCGACCGGTGATACCGGTGAGACGGGGGCAAAGGGACAGCAGGGCGATGCGGGCGCAACCGGTCCGCAAGGCGCCGTTGGTCCGCAAGGGCCCGCCGGTGCGCCCGGATCGCAGATTCAACTGACGTCCGAGCCGCCCGGTGCCAACTGCTCCTCAGGCGGACAACGCATCGACGTGGGCGTCGCCGGCGATGGAGGGTTCATCGTCGAGCAGACGGCGTACGTGTGCAACGGCGTCAGCTCTGGCGCCGACGCGGGTGCCACGTCCTGCGTAGTCAGCGCCCTGCAATGCGCCGACCAACAGCCGCAACAGTGCGGGGCTGACGGAACATGGGAGAACATTGGCCCGTCGTGCGATAGCTTGAGCCAGGCGTGCGTTGGAGGAGCGTGCGTCGGCGTCTGCACCCCGGGGACAACGCAGTGTTCGTCACGTAACGACGAACAGACTTGCGTAGCCGACGGGCAGTGGCGGCCGGCAGCGGCGTGCGCGGTCACGTGCGGCCTCGACGGCAAGTGCGACGGCGTCACGGCCGTCTCGGTGGGGTCCGGAAGAGCATTCAAGGAGGGGTCAAAGGAGGGCGGGGTGGCCGCTTGCGCACTGCTATCGGACAGCTCCGTCGCGTGCTGGGGCCCCAACACGTTCGGTCAGCTCGGCAACGGCACGACGATCAGCTCGTCGACGCCGGTCTCCGTCTTGAGTGGCGGCGGGACGAAAGGTACCCAGACGACCCCGTTGAGTGGCGTCACGGCTGTTTCCACGGGCTCCGAGAGCGCGTGCGCACTGCTGTCGGATAGGACTGTCGCGTGCTGGGGCGACAACGCCGAAGGCCAGCTCGGCGATGGGACGACGACCAACTCATCGACGCCGGTCGCGGTGTCGGGATTGAAGGGCGTGAGGGCCATCTCGGTGGGGCTCTCCAGTGCCTGCGCGGTGCTAGCGAACGATACCGTCGAATGCTGGGGCGCCAACGCCCAAGGCCAGCTCGGCGATGGGACGACGACCAGCTCATCGACGCCGGTCGCGGTGTCGGGACTGAAGGGCGTGAGGGCCATCTCGGTGGGGCTCTCCAGTGCCTGCGCGGTGCTAGCGAACGATACCGTCGAATGCTGGGGCGCCAACGCCCAAGGCCAGCTCGGCAATGGCACGACGACCAGCTCGTCGATCCCGGTGACGGTGCCGGGATTGAGCAACGTCGCAGCCGTCTCCGTGGGCGGTGATAGCGCCTGCGCGTCATCGGGCACGCGAGTCGAGTGCTGGGGAGACAACGCCGAGGGCCAGCTCGGCAACGGCACCACGACCAACTCGTCGACCCCAGTTCCGGTATCAGGGCTGAGCTCGACTACGCTCAGGGCCATTTCCGTGGGTGCAGATAGTGCTTGCGCTGTGTTGGGGAATTCAATCCGCTGCTGGGGGGCCAACACCGATGGTCAGCTCGGCGACGGGACGACGACCGACTCATCGACCCCGGTTACCGTAGTACCGGAATTGGTCTCCAGTTCGGTCTCCGTAGGCGCAGAGACCGCCTGCGCGCTATCGCACGGATCGGTTCAGTGCTGGGGGGCCAACAGCGGCGGTCAGCTCGGCGACGGGACGACGACCGACTCGCCGACTCCGGTGGCGGTGGTTTGGTGAACGGAGAGCGCGCGACGGGTCGACATTTGCCGGTGAGCTCCGGGCAAGCGGCCCCCGGAAGCGCCTCTGGACGCGCGAGTGGCCGTCGAGAAACCCGCCGCCCCCCGACGTTTTCTGCGGCCGAGGGGTGACGAGACGCGCTCGATCGCACGCTCGTGTCTCGATACCCAAGAACATCGGTAGCGGTTCGCCGACGAGAAGACCCTCTCCAACATCGTCGAGCGCGGAGAATCCGAGAGCCTGGTAGAACGCCACTACTTCGGTCTCGGCGTCCGTCACGACTCCAACGCAGCCGAGACGCTCGCGCTGGTCGAGCGCCAATGCGAGGAGTGGCGGATCTCAGCGGCTTTGGCCCCGCATCAACTCGCGCAGGCCCTGAGTCGGGGCAGCGGGGCTCTCGAGCGAGGTGACGACGCGATCGAACGCTCTATCGTCCAGAACGAGGCGAGTCGGGATGAGTGCTTCGTCCGGCAGCTCCCGGCGCGCCTCCATGAAATAGAGTAGCGCCTGCTCGACCACGAAGTTCTTCTTGAGCCCGTGGCTCTCCGTGAAGCGGTCGAGCTTCTCTTTCGTGGCTGCCGAAATCGTGGCCGATATCTTCGATGGGTCGCTCATCGTCACGTCCGTGCGCGTCCTAGGGATGCCATGGCCTCACCCGAGCCGCTCCACCACTCGCACGTCGTCGTCCGACAATTCGAAGTCGGTGCAGGCGAGGTCTTCTCGCTGGTGCGCCTCGCTCGTGGTTCCGGTGAGTGGAAGCATGCCGAGCTGAAGCGCGAACCTGAAGACGATCTGTGCCCGCGTCCGGCCGAGGCGCTCCGCGATCGTGCCGAGTGCTTTCGAATCCACTTCGCGGGCGTTCGCGGTGAGGAGGGAGAAGCCCTGATAGACGATGGCGTGCTCGCGGCAGAAGGCGCGCACGTCTCGGTCCCATCCGGTGCTGGCGTAGCACCGGTTCTGCACGAACGCGGGCTTCACGGTCGCACTGCGATGGAGCAGCGCGAGTTGCTCGAGAGAGACGTTGCTCACGCCGAGGAGGCGCGTCCTGCCCGCCTGGGCGAGTTGTTCCATCGCGCGCCACGCGGACCAGTCGTCCGCGGCGAGGCCACGACGGACCGACGGACCATGCAGCACGTACGAATCGAGCGTCGTCGTCTGGAGGTGCGCGAGGGAGCTCTCGAACGACTGCTGGACCTGCGTCGCGATGTCCTTCGCGGGATCGTACGGCAGGCGAGAATCCTGTCCTGCGCGGAACGTGAACTTCGTCTGGATGAAGAGCGCGCTGCGGTCGATGCCGCTCTTTCGGATGGCGTCGCCCACGGCGGCCTCGAAGTAATGCTTGCGCTGGTTGGCCGTGTCGATGCCGCGAAAGCCGGAGCGGAGGGCGAGCGCGACGAGCTCCTCCGTCGCCTCTTCCTTCCACGCCGTGCCGTAAAGAAAGGGAGGGACTTCGATGCCGCGGATGGCGAGTGGCGATGAGGGCAGGGCGGTCATGGTTCAGGCTACTCCGTGCGCTGGATCCATTCCTCGAGAAGGCTCTGTACGGCGTCTAGGCTCAGGTTCGCCGCGCTGAGCCGCGCGACGAAGCGCTTCAATGCGCCGCGCGCTCGCCGCGGAGGCAAGTCGAGCTCGTCCGCGAGCGCGAACACGGAGCGCTCGAGAATTTCTGGGGCACTCGGAGCGGCGAGGGCCGGAGCCGTGGGGGCGGGGTTCGGGCTTTCGGCAGGGACGGCGATCGCCTGGGCGAACCATGCGCCGACTTCGGGGTTCACGGCCGTGAGCGCCGTCACGAGAGCGGCCCGGTTGCGCTTCGTG
This sequence comes from uncultured Polyangiaceae bacterium, assembly GCA_964506835.1. Taxonomy (GTDB): domain Bacteria; phylum Myxococcota_A; class Polyangia; order Polyangiales; family Polyangiaceae; genus DASZVB01. The sequence goes on along the minus strand of CAZDNG010000034.1, from coordinate 79,471 downwards.
GGCGCGCTCTCGTCGCGTTCCCAGCGATAGACGGCTCGGCCTTTCAAGCCGAGGCGACGCCCGAGTTGCTCCTGGGTGAGCCCCGTCGCGCGGCGCGCCCGCACAATGGCGTCGGCCAGCTTCGACCGGCTGCTCCCCGGCTCCTTCGGAATGGGCTTCCGCCGGCCCCGCTTGCGCGGCCTCCAGTACACCACGGCAACTGGTTAGCCCCGCGAGGTTCGAGCGACGAGGAAAATGGAGAACCGACGTTCATTTTTTGGATGGCGCAACCTGGTGCGGGGCTAAACGAGACCCTCACACGACTCACATCGAGCCGTACGGGGCAGACAGACCGCCCCGCGAGACTCAAGTCGACCGATGCGGGGCAGACAGACCGCCCCGCGCGACTCACGTCGAGCGGAGCGGGGCAGACGGACCGCCCCGCTGTGCTCGCGTCGAACGGTGCAGGGCAGACGGATTGCCATCTAGTAAGTCTCGAGTGCTCGCTCTCCATTCGTCACTCTCGTTCGATGGGTTCGCGTCTTTGGTCGTAGAGCCTCAAGATGAGTACGTCGTGACTACGCCGCTGGTAGTACACGCGAAATGGTGGGACCGGCCAGCTGCGCACGAGCGCGCCGCTGGACAGTTGACCCTCGGGTCCGTCGATCGGGAGCTCGTCGAGCCGCTGGAGCGCGGCGTTCACCTCGTGCATCGAGCGCTCCGCTGCAGCGCGGTTCCGTTTGCGCAAGTAGGTGAGGGCGGCGAGAAAATCTTCCGCACCCTCCGCGGTCCAGACGATCGCCACTAGCCGCCGATGATGTTCTTCGCTCGACCCATGACGTCGTCGTGGGTGAGCACGCGGCTCTCCGCAGACTTCAACGCGGCGATGAGGCCGGCCTCTTCCTCCTCCGACAAGGAGACGGCTTCGTCCACCGATGCGACGACATAGCGCCCGGCCGGCAGCGCTCGCAGTTGCTCCGGGACATCCTGCCCGTTCCACTCGACGACGACGGACTTTGACACACTGGCGAGTGTAGCACGGCGACCGCGTCGGTCACGGGCAAGTCGCTCCCCCATGAGTCGACTAGCGCCGGGGTGTCGGCGTCGAGAGCCCGCAACCGTTCGCGAAGGCGCCGACGTCGGCGATGCGACCGCTCGACGAGGTAACAGATTGGCGGAGTCGGGAAAACGCACCGTGGCGCGCCTTGTTATGAAGACCCGCGGCGATCCGACGAGTGAGTGAACACGGATGACGAAGCTACGCTGTGCGCTGGCCGTGGTGACGGCGGCTTCGAGCCTCGGGCTCGCCGCATGTAGTTCCAAGAGCGACGGCTCCGCGCACGGCGCGGGCAGCGGCGGTGCCGGTGGGCGCGACGCTGGCCCTCCGCCGGGAAGCCCGAATTGCGGAACCCTCGCGCCGGTGGACGACTATGCCGCGCCGGGTCCGTTTCCGAACACGACGACGACGGATGGGTCCGGTCCGGACGGGCAATACACGGTGATCATGCCCGCGACGTTGGGCGAAAACGGGTTCAAACATCCCATCATCACTTGGGGCAATGGCATTCTCACGACGCCGGCGCTGTATCCGGGCCTGCTCAGCGGGATTGCGTCGCACGGCTTCGTGATCATCGCGAGCGACAGCACGCAGGTCACCGCCGATCTCATGACCGCGGGTCTCGATTGGTTGATCCAGCAGAACGCCGCCGGCGGGCAGTTCGAGGGAAAGCTCAACACGGACTGCGCAGCGACGGTCGGTTACTCCCTCGGTGGCGGTGCTGCGGTGAACGCCGGCAATCACGCGGGGGTTCTCGCTACGGTCTCCTTTCACGGCTTGCAAGGCGCGGCCGCGTCGTTGAACGGCCCGCTCCTCTTGTTCACGTCGACGGCAGACGGGTTCGTGACGAAGTCGGGCTATGTCCAGCCCAACTACGACGGCTCCACGAAGGTGCCGACCATCCTCGCTACCTTGGACGTGCCCGACGCTTCGGCCACCTTCGCCGGGCACCTCTATCCACTCGGAGACGCCGGAGAAGAACGCGCGCCGGCCATCGCCTGGCTCCGCCTCTGGGTCTACGGCGATCGAGGCGCCAAGAAGTATTTCTACGGCGACGATTGCCTGCTCTGCGAGAGCCCGTGGACGGACATCCAGCGTAAGAACGCAACCTGGTAGCTCCATCGAGGGGTCCTATCGCGGCGCGCAGTGACTTGCTCGGTCGAGGCAAGATCTCCGATACTGGCTGTCGTGGAGCACGCGGGGGAAGGCGATCGTCCGTTCGAGCACGCGCCGGGTGAGCTCGTCAACGAGCGATACCGGATCGTCGGCACTCTCGGACGCGGAGGGACGGCGACGACCTATTCCGCGGACGACCTCGAACGAGGCCGCCGCGTGGCCCTCAAGCAACTCTGGCTCTGGCACCGCAACGACTGGAAGGTGCTCGAGCTCTTCGAGCGCGAAGCTCGTGTGTTGGCAGGCCTCAATCATCCGGCGATCCCCAAGTACTTCGACTTCTTCCAGCTCGAGACGGCGCGCGGCCCCTGCTTTTACCTCGCGCAAGAGCTCGCCGAAGGCAGGACGCTCAAGGCCTGGGTCGAGTCCGGCTTTCATCCACCCGAGACGCTCGTTCGCAACCTCGCCGACGAGCTTCTCGGCATCCTCGAATACCTGCACGGGCTCTCTCCGCCGGTGATTCATCGAGACATCAAGCCGGCAAACCTCATCTGGCGAACTGACGGGCGCATCGCGCTCGTCGACTTCGGTGCGGCGCGCGACACCTTGAAGAGCCAAACGTCCGAGGGCAGCACGATCGTCGGCACCTACGGCTTCATGGCGCCGGAACAATTTCGCGGCCACGCGGTTCCGCAAACGGATCTCTACGGCGTCGGCGCGACGTGCCTGTGGATGCTGAGCCGGCGCACACCGGCGGAGCTTCCGGAAAAGAACGGCCAGCCCAAGGTGGCCTTGGCGACGGTCTCGCCGGCCCTCGAAGCTTGGATCGCGCGCCTCGTGCTCCGTGCCCCGGAAGAGCGGTTTTCATCGGCCGCGTTGGCGCGCCAGGCACTCCGCGACCCGGCGCCCGTTTCCACGCGGTCGTCGAGGCGCTCCCGCGCCGTTCGGCTTGCGGCGGTCATCGTGGCCAGCGTCGCGGTGGTCGTCGCGATCGCACTCCGGGATCTGTGGCCGAAGTCGCCCCAGTCGCTGGCTCGCGGCCCTGCCGCGCTTCCGGGGCAAACGGCGCGTACCGCGAGCGACGTGACGCATGCGACGGGCCGCATCCGTTGGGTGCGAAACTTCATCGGCCACTGGAGTGCGGTGTTCAGCGTCGCGGTCGACCCGGCGGGAAAGAATCTCGTCACGACGAGCAACGACGGCACGGCGAAGCTCTGGGACATCGACAAGGGAAGCCCCCTTCGGAGTTTCCTCGGCCACAAGGGCCGCGTGGGTGCCTCCGTGTTCACGCGCGACGGCGAGCGCATCATTACCGGAAGCGATACGATTCGCGTGTTCGACGTCGACACCGCAGCCCTGGTGAAGACGCTGGACGGACATACCGCCGAAGTCGCGTCTCTCGCCATTTCGCCCGACGGCACCCGGCTCGCTTCCACGGCTTTCGATGGAACGTGCCGGATCTGGGACCTCGGACCGGGGACCGAGCTTCGCCAAATTGCCGAACCCACGCGCTGCTTCGGCGTCGCGTGGAGTGGCGACGGGGACAAAATCGCGGTCGGTTGCGAAGACGGCTCCGTCTACGTCGCGAACCCCACGACGGGCCAAAAGACGAGCGAGCTTCGCGCCCACACGAGTGCGATCGACGCGATCCTCTTCTCTCCAGACGGAAAGACGGTGGTGACCTCGAGTGACGACCACACGATCGGCGTCCTCGGCGGCGCGCCCTTGTCCGTGATCCGGCACTTGACCGGACACGAGGACGAAGTGTGGGCCATTGCGCTTGCCACGGACGGCCAGACCCTGGTGAGCGGCGGCAAGGACGGCACGCTCCGCCTCTGGAACCTCTACAGCGGTTCGCAGAACGACATCTACCAGACCAAGCTCGAACCCATCCTCAAGCTGGTGTTCTTGCCCGACGGCAAGCGGTTCATCGCGGCCCACGCGGGAAGCGCCGCGTCGCTGTTCACTTTGCGTGAGCCGAGCTGGCAGCCGCCCCTAGTCACGGCACCGATGCCGCGACCGCCCCTCGAGTTCGCCGCGACCGATCCGCAAGAAAAGAAACTCACCCTCACCGCTCAGCGCGACATCGACGATCACTCGGCCGGCCCTTTCCAGCACACGAGAGAGCTCTTGACGCGCGCGATCGCGCTCAACCCGAAATACGCCCCGGCTCACGTCGAACTCGCGCGTCTCGAATATCGCTCCGGATATCGGCATTACGACGAGTACGATCCGGCGAGCCTCGAGCGGGCGCTTTCCGAAGCCGAGCGTGCCGTGGCCCTCGATCCGACCCTCGCCGAGGCCTATATCGCGCGAGGATACGCGCAGCTCTTCGCGAAGCACCTGGACGACGCCCGGGCGAGTTCGGCCCAGGCCACCAAACTTGCGCCGACGCAAGACCGCGTCGTGCTTCTCTCCCTGTCGCTTGCCGAAGCGGCGAAGAACTACGACCTTCAGTTCGACACTGCGCGGAGTCTCATCGAAACGTCCAAGGACCCTCACACGCTGTCCCTGGCCTACGCTGCGCTCATCAAACCCTATGAGGAGCGCGAAGAGTGGGATGCCGTCGAAAGCACCTATTCGTCCTTGTTCAACATCGACCCCGACAGCGCCTGGTCGAAGGGCAACTACGCGCAGTACCTCTCCTGGCGCGGTAAGCACGACGAGGCGATCGAGTGGGCAAGGAAAGCGCTCGCGACGTTCGACTACCCGGCGGGCCGCACCATCCTCGCCGACGCCTACGCGGGCAAGGCCGTCTTTCTTCTCGACACCGACGGTTTCATGGACGACGCGGAACGCCTGATCGATCTCGCGCAGAAGGCGTCCGCCGACAGCGCAGTCGCCTGGTACGCACTCGGGCGACTGCAACGCGCGAAGGACAACCCGATCCGCGCCCGCTTGGCCTTCGAAACCGCGCTTCACCTCAAGCCGGACTACCCAGCCGCCAAGGCAGCACTCGCGGCGCTGTGAGCGAGCTCGACGCTCGACCCTGAAGCGTCGCTCAGAGCCCCATTTCCATCAGGCCGACGTCGGTCGAAACGGTACCCACGCCCATGCTGAAGTGACACGTGGAGAAGACCGTTCCTCCGCTGGTCAGGGACTGGTCGGTGTACCCCGGCGTGAGCCCTGGGATGCCCAGCACGAGGTCGCTCGTCACGGGAGTGTACAAACCACTGCTGCTGAAGGTGGCCTGAAACATCTCGGTTTCTCCGATGATGCCCTGCGCGGGGAAGTCGCTGCAGTTGTTGTAGGTGTTCGGAAGGCTGTTGCCCGTTTCGAGGAGCAAACCATAGGCGATGGATGGGGCGTCGGTGAACATGAAGTCCGTCTTGCCGCTCTGGGATAGACCGATATCGGTCTGGGTGCTGTTGCTCAAGTCGACCCACCCCACGAGGTAGTTGCAGTTCGCCCCAGAGAACGGATTGCAGCTACTTCCGGGGTTGCTGTTGTCGAGCCACACCTCGGCGAGGATCCAGTCGCCTGGGTTTACCACCAAGCTCCTCCCGAAAAGGGCGCCGGGTTCGACCTCGTTCTGCATTGTCCATGAAGGGCAGGGGCCGTTGTCTCCTCCTTCGCAGGAGTCGAAGTACTTGAGGACGGGTTGGATGACGTGCGAGTTGCTCTGCAATCCTGGCCAGATCGCGAACGAGGCGGAGAAGTTCGCCGGGGCTGGAGGCACTTGGAACTCGGACGCGATCTCGGTGAACCCCAGGCCGCCGGAGAGCTGCTGGTAACCCGACATCACGAACTCGTTGGCCGACGCGGTGTGCGCCGCTACCAAGGTCGTCGAAGCCAGTGTCATCGCTACTAGTGTGGATCCCATCTTCTTCATGATCGCCTCCCTGGAGCGCGTAGGTGAACCGCATCTCGCGTCTGCGTGTCACGACACTGCGCCCAGCACTGCCGATCTGTCAATCGATCCGCGACGACTTCAGTCGCTCAAAACTCCACTGTGCAAGCCAGTGTGCGTTCGTGTGCAACGCGTTGCGCGAGCGTATAGATCCCTGCACAACCCGCTCGCGCGGTGTTGCAAGACGGGACTCATCGACGTGTCGAAATGCCTCGCGGATGACGAAGTCTTCAGCGAAGAGCGGCGCGAATGATTCCTCGATGCACGCGCGACCACGCCGCTGGTTCGATTGCTCGCGCATGTTTGGCCGGCACTTCGTCCCGAGCGACGATCCGAAGACGGCGAGCCAACGAACGCGCGGCCGCCACGCGTTGATGTCACCGCTTGCCCTTGTGGCACCCACGTGCGGGCGCGTGGCGACCCGTTCTGCGGCGGGCGGGCGCGTCATGACGTTTCCTTGAAGAGCTCCCGGCTCGAATTGACGGCTTCCTTAGGACAGAGAGGCCATGCTCAAGGTGGTGACGCCGTGTGAAACGCGCGGAGCCAATCCGGTGATGCGCCCTCGCGAACGAGCCTTCGCATTCGTCCTCACATTGAGATCACGTCGTGTCGATTCCGGACGCGCGCGAGCCTCGCGCACTCAATACGAACCGAAAATGGAGATCAAAGTGAATAGGCTGAAGAATGCCGTTTTGGCGTGCTTGGCGGTCGCCGCAAGCGGCTGTATTTCCCGCGCTCCGACAGCATCCCACGTGTCGGATGCGCCCCCAGGAGAAGTCTGGCTGACGCCCGCGCAGGTAAGGGACGCCCGCTTGGAGATCGAGCCGGCCGCCGACCGGCCCGTGGGTGGGATGCTCCACGCGGCTGGGCGCGTCACCTTCGATGATCTCCGGGTGGGGCACGTCTTCTCTCCGGTCACCGGTCGGATCACGAAGATCCTGGCTCAGCCGGGGCAGCGCGTGGAAAAGGGGCAACCATTGTGCGTGATCCAATCCCCCGACATGGGTACCGCCGTATCCGACTTGGCCAAGGCACAGGCGTCACTCTTCCAGGCGGAGACGGACTGGAAGCGGCAAAAGGATCTGCTCGAACTCCATGCAGCGGCCCAGCGAGACTACGAGATGGCCGAAAGCACCTACTTGAACGCCAAGGCGGAGATGGAGCGCGCGGAGCGTAAGGCGAGACTCCTCCGCAACGCTGGCCTCGATGCCGTGACTCAGGAGTACGTCCTGCCATCGCCCATCGCCGGTGAAGTCATCATGAGAGGCGCAAACCCCGGACTCGAGCTCCAGGGCCAATACTCGGGCGGCAGCGCCGTGGAGCTGTTCACCATCGGCGAGCTCGATCGCGTCTGGGTACTCGCCGACGTCTACGAGATGGATTTGCCGCACGTGAAGATGGGAGCCGACGTCGAGGTCAAGGTTCTCTCCTATCCCGACGAGTCTTTCAAAGGTGTCGTGGAGTGGATTTCCGGCACGCTCGATCCGATTTCGCACGTCGCCAAAGTCCGCTGCTCGATCGACAACCCCGCGAGGAAGCTTCGGCCGGAGATGTTCGGAACCGCGGCCATCAGCGTCGACCCCGCTCGGAAATTCGCAGTCAAGCGGTCTGCCGTCTTGCTGCTCGGTGAGCAACCCGTCGTCTTTGCGCAAGTGGGAACGACCAAGAACGGTCAGCTGCGCTTCGAACGACGGCCAATTGCGGTCGACGAGATGTCCGATGGTACCTACGTCCCCATCAAGAACGGCGTGGAGCAGGACGAGAACATCGTGGTGAACGGCGGCGTTCTGCTCCTGGGCATGCTGTAACCCGGCCTCCGCCTGAACGATGCAGTCGCGCCGTTCGGGTGACCCGCAGCCGGAGTTACTCCTTCGAGGCGAGCCCTCGTAACAAGTCGGCCAAGCCACTCTTCCCGAGCCTGCGCGTCGCGAAGCCGATCATGGCCTCGTAGAGCGCGTCCGTCGCTTCGGGGATGTCGGCGTCGTTGAGGTCGAGGAAGACCAGAGCGGCACCGATGGCCGCTCGCTTGTTGCCGTCGATGAAGGGCTGATTCTCGGCGATGTGGAAAGCGTAGGCCGCGGCCATTGCGAAGACGTCTTCGTGCAGAAACTCGCCGTCGAAGGTCGCGGACGGCGTGCCGACGGCGGACTCGAGCATGCCGCGGTCTCGGATGCCGGACTGGCCGCCGTGCTCGTCGAGCAGGACCTCGTGCACGGCCATGACGTCGTCGACGTCGAGGAATTCAGGGGTCTTCACTTCGCCAGCTTAGCAAACAGCTCGCGGTGCCGGGCGGCGACCTTCTTCGTTGCGGTCGCGAGGCGACGCTGGTGCTCGCTCCGTTCGGTCTTCGAGCGGACCGGCTCGATGATGATGCGCTCCCCGTCGGTCACGACCTCGAGCTCGGTGTCCTTCGTGATGTTGAGCAGATCGAGGATGGGTTTTTCGATCACGAGGCCGAGGCTGTTGCCGATGGCAGAGAGATGCTTTCGCATGGCGTTATTACGAACGTATAACGAGGGTCACGTCTCGCGCAAGTCGGAAGGCCGCGAGCCGTGCAAGGGGTCAGGCGTTCATGAGCGCCAGCGATTCGCGAACGACGCGATCGGCTTCGGCAACCGGGCCTTGATGGAGAACGACCTGGTCGGGACGAATGACGGCCAACCACCCGATCGGAGTGGCGGCGGGGATGAACACGTCGTCGAGATCCTCGAACGCGTTGCCGGCTTGGTGAAGCGGCCGTCCTCGCTGGGCGATTTGCGCGACGGTTCCGCCGGCAGCAGTCCACGCGCGCGCGGCGTCGGGGGTCAATCGCTGCGACGGGTCCACGCCGAAACCGAGGAGCGTGAGACCGGGGCCGAGGATGACGTCGCTGAGCCGAGTCGCGCCGCTCGCGTCGCGCACGAGGCCTTGCGGGAGCTGCCCGCCGCGAACGAGCGGACCTCCGCCTCGGACGAAGAGACCGCGACGGAACCGGTTTTTCGGCTTGATCCCGAGGTCGTCGAGAAAGTGACGGAGCGGTGGGAAGAGCCGAAGCGTGCGCACCAAGCCGTGGTTCAGGACGGCCGCGAACGCGTTCTTCGGCATGACGAGATGGCCCATGAGCTTTGCAAGTCCGATCATGGCTTTGGCGTGCGGCCGGCGCTCTTCGTCGTAGCTCGAGAGGATCGTCGGAGTGGCGTGGCCTTTGGTTACCGCAGCCAGCTTCCAAGACAGATTCGCGGCGTCGCGGAACCCCGCGACGAGCCCTTGGCCGACGAACGGCGGCGTGACGTGAGCGGCGTCGCCGGCGAGGAACACACGGCCCTTGGAAAACGCATCGCAGCAGCGCGCGTGGAATCGGTACACCGCCGTGCGCTCGATCTGCATCTCTTCGGGGGTGCCCCAGGGCTTCAAGAGCTCACGGATCGCGCCCGGTCGTTCCATGTCTTCGGGCTTCTCGCCCGGGCGAAGCAAGAACTCCCAGCGCTCGCGCTGCCCCGGCGCCACCATGTGCGGCACGGCGCGGTGGGGATCGCAGAGGAACTCGACGTGATCGATCGGGTGGGGCACGTGTCGCGCATCCACGATCAGCCAGTCTTCGGGATAGGTCTGTCCGTCGAATTCCTGACCGATCGCGCCGCGAACGAACGACGACGCGCCGTCGGCGCCGACCAGATACTTCGCTCGGACGGTGAAGGCGCGGCCGTCGGCGAGCTGCAACGCGGCGTCGACGCCGCCTCCGTGGTCGACGAAGCTCTGGAGCTCGACGCCGAGCCTGGTCTGGACGGTTCCGTGCTCCGCGACTTTCGCGCGGAGGGCGCGTTCGAGGTCGGGTTGGAAGAACGTGACCAGCTTCGGGTGCCCGTCGATGGCGCCGCTCGTGTTGACGCGGCTGAATTCGCCGACGTACGGGCAGCGCATGCGGACGAACGGGATCACGACTCGTTCGAACGAGACTTCATCGAGACCCGCCATCTGAAGGACGCGCAGCGCTTCGTTGTCGAGGGCAATCGCCCGGGGCGCCCCGTAGACGTCGGGAGACTTGTCGATGACCAGCACGCGCACTCCGTATTGCCCGAGGAGGCACGCGATGGTCGCGCCGACCGGCCCGTAGCCGACCACCAGGACGTCCACGTCTCGTCGGGCTTGCGAATCCGTCTCCATCTTCGGGTTTTCGCTAGAGATCCGACGAAAAGGGCAGGGGTCGAAAAAAAGTTGGCGGCCGTGTCGATCCGGGTCGGGTTGCTTCGTCGCCGTTCCAGAAGCAAGGCACGGACGCCAAGCTCGAAGCCAGGAGAGACGCGATGCGATTCATGGTCATGCACAAGGTAACCGAAGAGATGGAAAAGAACTTTCCGCCGGATCCCTCGACGATCGAGGCCGTAGGTAAGCTCATCCAGGAAGGCGCGAAGGACAAGATTTTCGTCGACGGCGAGGGACTCAAGCCGACGTCGACGCGGGCGCACATCGTGTACAAGAACGGCAAGCGCACGGTCACGGAAGGGCCGTTCACCGACGCCAAGGAGCTCGTCGCGGGCTTCGCGCTCATGCGGGTGCGCTCGAGGGACGAGGCCATCTCGTGGTGCGACAAGTTTGCGGCCGTGATCGGCGACTCGGAGCTCTTTTTGGGGCCCGTCGTCGAGCCCTGGGACATCGGAATGATGCCCAAGCCGGCGAACCCGCCGCTCCGCTTCCTCTCGATGCACAAGGCGGACGAGCGCTCGGAGAACGAGGTTCCGCCGGATGCCGCGCTCGTCGCGAGGATGGGCGCACTCATCGACGAAATGACGAAGGCGGGTGCGCTTCAGGCGACGGGGGGCCTAGCGAGCACGAAGAAGGGCGCGCGGATCCGTTTCGAAGGCGGCAAGCACACCGTGATCGACGGCCCCTTCACGGAGTCGAAAGAGCTCGTCGCCGGTTACGCGATCGTCGAGCTGCCGTCGAAGGCAGCGGCCATCGAGTGGGGCAAGCGCTTCGGCGACGTCGTGAAGGTGAACGAGGTCGAGATCCGGGAAGTGCCGGCGTGGTGAGCCGGATGCGGGTTTTCGGCGCGGACTACCCGAATTCACGCCAGAGCTGCGGCAAGAACGTCGACAGATGCGTGAACTCGATCTGATCGTGGAGGAGCTGTTCGTAGGCGACGCGTGCGCCGGCCATGCGTCGCTTGATGCCGCGCGCAGCTCCGGCGCGATCGATCGAGAACTCGCGACCGAGGATGCGCAGTTTCACGTCGTGGCCGATCCAGTAGCGGCTTCGTTGCTCGATGCCGCCGTCCGTCTTCCGCGCGAGGTGCACCATCGTGACGACTTCGAGCGGCGAATGCCTCAAGCGCACGCGCCCGCAGGCGTGACCGACGATCCCCGCGGCGGCGAAGCGACTCGTATCGAGACCGAGCTCGGACGGGTCGACGAAGCGAATCACGACCTGGAGGCGTTTCGGTCCGATGTACTCGTCCACGTGATGCGTGCTGCCGACGTAGCGCTCTTCGTGCGTGAGCCCGGGGCGGGTCAGGACGTCGCGATCGAAGCGATTGGCCGTGATGTGGTTGTGCGGATACCAGAGCGTGTAGCGAGCCGACTCCACGGAGTGCCACCAGAACCACCACTGGTACATCTCGCCGGTCGCGTCCGGAAAGGGCACGCGACTCGCCACGTAAGCGGAGCCGTCGGGTAGTTCGCAGAAGCCGTTTTCGACGGCGTGATAGCCCGGCTCCAAGAGCGAGTTCAGGTCGCGAGAGTCCAGGGCGTCCGCCGGGTCCATCTCATGGCGAATGGACGGCAAGACGTCGGCGTGGAGCCACAGGTCGCCGTTGAAGTACCGCTCATACGGCTTGCCCCGAATGAGCTCTCGGTTCTTCTCGAACTGACGCTGCGTGGCGACCGGGAAGTAGGTGACGGGGACGGCGTCTTCGGTCATGGTTCCGGCGAAGACTCTACTCGGTTCTCGCGGGCTCACGCACCGGGCGGTCGACGACGAGGCGAAGCTCCCGCGCAGCCCAAATCGCTCTTCGGGTGAACTGCGCGGGGCCGTTCAGCGGATGTTCTACAGCCCGTTCTCGCCTTCGTCGTAGTCCCCGGTGTGACCGCAGAAGGTGCAGTTAGCCCCGACGAAGTCGGCCTTCGCCGTCGCGTCGTTGTTGAACATGAGCTGCCACCAGGCGACGGTCTGATCGACGAGCCGATTCGGGGTCAAGATCAGGACGAGGTGGCCCGGAAGCGGGTCGGCGGCTGAGCCCGTGGGGTTGTAGTAGTAGAGAAAAGCGGCCTTGGGAGCTGCGGCGATGGCAGTCGCCATTGCGGCGGACGTGTAAGCCGTGACGTCCTTTTCGCCCGAGATGGCGAGGAACGGTTTCGGTGCGCTATCGCCGACGTTGAAGAGGATCGCGGCACTCACTCGGCTGTCCTGGGCCGCGAGCGCGGTGGACGCCGAGCCTTGCGAGTGGCCCATGACGCCGACCTTCGTGAGATCGAGATGTCCGTAGTACGGGCTCGACGGGTCGGCGTTGGCGGCAGCGGCGAAGTCGATCGCGTGCCGTTGCTCGGTGCCCGTCGCCATTTCGCGGTTATTGGCGGCCACGACGAAGAACCCGTACGAGGCGACGTAGCGCAAGAGCCCGCCGTAGCCTTCGGGCTGCGCGCAGGTGCCGTTGGCCCACGAGATGACCGGAATCTTCCCCGCCGGCCAGATCGCCGGGCGATAGACCGAGTAAAGCTTGTAGTCGAGACAGGTGCCGGTATTCGGTGCCGTCGCGTTGCAGGGCTGGGTACCGGTATCGGCGATCTGCGCGGTCTGGGCCGCGTCCTCCATGAACAGGTCGAGAAAGCCGGGCATGCCATTGGTGCCGTTGCACATCGCATCGTCCATCGGGTCTTTGTTCTCGAAGCCGGCGCCCGCGTTCACGTCCATGCTCGCGCCGTACTTGCCGAGCTGAAGATGAACGCCCGGGGCCGTCGTGAACGTGCCGCACGCCTGCGTGACCGGCTTCGCGCTGCTCTCACCGACCTGAGTACAGTCCGCGAGCGTGACCGCCTGGCCACTCGTGCCACCCGTGCCGCCCGTGCCCGACGTGCCCTTGTCGCTGCCACAGGCTGCGAGCACGAAGCCCATTGCACAAGCCATCGAGACCGAAATGTGGAGACGCGTTTCCATGGACTGTCCTTCTTTGAAGAATCATTGCGCGGGACGCGCCGGATGCCGTGTGCCACTCCACCGGAGCGGCGTCTAGCTCGGGCTATTTACCGGCCGCGTCACCTCTTGTGCCCTACCCGACGTGCGCGCTGACGACGTTCGTTTATGGACTCTGCAGCTCTGCATCCGCACTTGGAAACCATTTGCTTGCAACGCGCACGGCGTTCGTAGCGGCACCGAGGCGGAGGTTGTCCCCGGCGACCGTGATGCACCACGAGCGCCCGGAAGCGTCGCGAGCGTCGGGCCGGAGACGGCCGACGAGCGCGCGATCTCGGTCGGCGACGCAAGAAAGCGCGCTCAAGCCGTCGCCCGCCGGGCCTCGGAGGAGCCGCACGAAAGGGGCAGTCGAGTCGTCGCCGAGCACCGACTCGATCGCCTCGGCGTCGGCGGTCTCACCGAGCGTGATCCAAGCGTTCAGGTAGTGGCCGACCGCGACGGGGACGCGGCAGCACTGGGCGGAAATCGACAACTCGGGGAGACCGAGGATCTTCCGGCTCTCGAAGGTGAGCTTTCGCTCCTCCGCCGAGAAGCCGGTCTCATCCGTCTTCCCGTTGTGAGGGACGGTGTTTCCGGCGTAGTGGCTCGCGTCGAAGGCTCGTCCGAGCCGGTCGTGCTCGGCGTAGCCGCGGTGGGCGTCGGCGAGGAATTCGTCGAGAGGTCCAATGCCGGCGCCGCTGACGGCTTGGTAAGTGCTCACCGTCGCCGCGTGGAGTCCCCATCGCGACGCGAGCGGGCGCGCGGCCAGCGCGAACGGGATCGTCGTGCAGTTCGGATTGGCGACCAGCTGGGTGGACGCATCCAAGGTGCGGGAGTTCACGCCCGCGACGACGAGCGGCACGTTCGGATCGGCCCGGTAGGCGCTCTGCCGCAAAGGTCGACGGTCTCGCGCCCGACGAGCCCGGTGGCTCCCAAAATGCAGATCCGCATGAGCGCGCGAATACCACGCTTCCGGGCGTTAGCCCGCCGCCATCCTGCGCGCGCGCTCCGCGGTCTCTTCGTTCGCCGGAAAGAAGCATTCGATCCGCGTCTCTTGCGCCGTGATGTCCTGCGGCGTTCCGAGGGTCGTCACGGTCGAGAAGTAGTCGAACGATAGGCCGTCCTTGCGGAAGCGGATCGGGACGACGGGAGACAACGGCGCGTCGTGGTGCGACGGCCGAAGCCGTTCCGGAACGCCGGGGTAGGCGAGGATGGCCCGCAGGAGCTCGTCGATTTTCGGGTCTTTCGCGCCGCTCACCGTTTCGCGCTGCGCGCGTTGAAGGAGTACGGCCGCCGTATCGTTCCAGTTCTGCACGTGGGGGCGAAGTCCTTCGGGATCGAACATCAAGCGGAGCACGTTTCCGACCGCGGGCCGCTCACGCGGCGCGAAGAGAAATGTGAAAAAGCGCTTCGCGGCGTCGTTCGCGTCGACGATGTCCCAATGGCGATTCAACACGACCGCCGGGAACGGCTCTTGTTGGCGCAAGATCGCCGCGAGCGCCAGGCGCACGACGGCGAGCCCGGGCGCGTCGAGGCTCGACTCGCCGTAGACGGGCGCGAAACCGGCGGCGAGCAGGAGCGCGTTGCGTTCGCGAAGAGGGACGTCGAGGGCTGCGGCGAGCAGCAGCACCATCTCGCGACTCGGTCGCGCCCGACCCGTTTCGACGAAGCAGATGTGTCTCGGCGAGACGTCGGCTTCGTGCGCGAGCGCGAGCTGGCTCAGGTTGCGGGCTTTTCTCCAGTACTGAAGGAGCGGACCGATGGGCGTCGCGGCGACGGGGGCGGAGCTCGTCTGGGTCATGCCCGACTATCTGCTCACCCCCCGCGGCGCGACAATTCCCTCGGACGTAAGTGCCGACGCGACGTCAGCGGTAAGTCTTCTCGATGACGTCGGCCGTCATCACCTCCTCGTACGGTTGCGGGCCTTTTCTGGCCACGGAAAGCCAGGTCGGCCGCGAACTGACTCGCTGCCACCACGCGCCCAGGTGGGTGCGCCCGGTGACCTCGTCCGCGTAGCCGATCTGCGTCAGGTATTCGAGGTGCGGCATCCAGTGAATGTCGGCGAGCGAAAACGACGTTCCAGCGAGGTAGGCGTTCGACGCGAGCCATCCATCGGCGGTGTCGAGCGCCGTTTGCATTCCGACGCGTCCCGCCTCGATGGCCGCGGCGTTCCGCTCGCCGCCGAGGTACCTCCGGAAGAGCGTCTCGACGATCAGCGGATGGGCGTGGGGAGCGAGGTACGACTCGCAGACACTGAGCCACTGTCCCATGCGGGCAGCGTCGCGAGCCTCGGTCGGGATCAGCGACGGTCCCTCGAGCCGCCGATCGAGATATGAGTTGATGGCCGACGCCTCGTAGAGGACGAAGCCGTCGTCGTCGAGAACGGGGACCTTGCCGAACGGGTGCCGCGCAACGTGCGCGGGCTGCTTGTGCTCGCCTTTCGGCATCATCACGAGCGAAAGGTTCGCTGGGTGACCCTTCTCGGCGACTGCCATGAGCACCTTGCGCGTGTAGACACTCCAGGGATGACCGTAGATCTTCATCGTCGAACTCCAGGTTCGGCGCCCCCGAAGATGAGGGCGTCGTGCGAATGACTCTGGGGTCCTCGCGACGGCCTCTCAATTCTCTGTCAGGTAAGCGCGCGTGCCATGGGACGCCGTGATACGCTCGTCGGGTCATGTTGGAAGCGCCCATTCCGGATGACGAAGAGACTCGGCTCGAGCTCTTGAAGGCGTGCCGGATCATGTACACGCCTGCCGAGCAGGCGTTCGACGAGGTTGCCCGACTCGCGGCGGATCTTTGCGGCACGGAAATCGCGCTGATCACGTTGGTCGACTCCGACCGGCAGTGGTTCAAAGCGCGCGTCGGGGTCGAGCAAACCGACACCGCGCGAGATCTCTCTTTTTGCGGTCATTGCATCACCGAGCGACACCCCATGGTGATCGAGGACACGTTTTTGGACCCGCGCTTCGCCGACAACCCATTGGTCACCGGAGATCCCCACATCCGGTTTTACGCGGGGGTTCCACTGGAAATCGACGAAGGCTCGGCGGTGGGTGCGCTTTCGGTGGCCGATCGCTCACCGCGCAGCATCACGCCGCGCCAGCTCGAGTGTTTGCGACGGCTCGCCGCGCAGATCTCGCGCGAGCTCAAGTTGCGGCGAGATCTCGACCGCGCGGTGAAAGGCTCGCGCCGGTCACCGACCTTCGCCGTCGGACCCGGTAGCGTCGTGGGTGACCGATGGCACGTCGTCCGCGAGATCGGGCGCGGCGGGGTCGGCGCGGTGTTCGAGGCTCGTGACGAGGACGGACAGCGAGTCGCGCTGAAAATGCTCTTACCCGAGTGGCGAAACGAGGAGGCGGTGCTCGAGCGCTTTGCGCGAGAGGCGCGCGTGCTCATGCGTCTGTCGTCGCCGAACGTCGGAAAATTGCTCGACGTCGGCAACCTCGACCCGGAGCTCGGCGATTTGCCGTTTCTGGTGCTCGAATATCTGGAGGGCGAGGATCTGGACAACGTGCTCGCGCACGTCGGGCGCGTCCCGTTCCGCGACGCGTTTGCGTGGTGCGCCGACGCCTGCGACGGAGTCGCCGCCGCGCACGCTCTCGGCGTCGTCCATCGAGATCTCAAGCCCTCCAACGTCTTCCTGGCTCACGTGCCCAACGCCGCGCCGATCGTGAAGGTGCTGGATTTCGGGATTGCCGCAGGCGAGCCCTCCGCGAAGCGTCCCGTCGGGCTCACGAACATGGGCCACTTGATCGGAACGCCGGCGTACATGTCCCCGGAGCAGATGCTCGCCTCGACCGAGGTCGACGCCCGGAGCGACATTTGGTCGATGGGCGTCGTGATGTACCAATTGATCGCCGGTCGATTGCCGTTTCCCGGCACCGACGATCTCGAGCTCTTTTCCGCCGCAATGACCCGTCCTCCGCTTCCCCTCGGAGAGGCGTTCGACGCCGGAGCCCCTCCGCCGTTCGTCGAACGGATCTTGCGCGCCTATCTTCGCAAGAAACGCGAAGAGCGCTACCCGTCGATGCGAGAGCTCTCCGCGACGTTGCGCGCGGCCGCGACGGCGTGAGTGAGCGTCGTTCCCGATTCGCCGACCTTCATCGAACGGTCTCGAACCGGAACACCAAACCGTGAAACCGATCGTCGCTCCAGGCGATCTCCGAGTAATGCCCGTCGGTGTAACGACTGACGACCTTGCGCCAGAATGCTTGGGCCGGCGCGTTGAGGGCCTCGACGCGCACTTCCCATCGCCCGGGAAACAGGTCGAATGCCGCCGCGGCGGCGCACGCGCCGACGCCGGCCGTGCGGTGCCTTCGCAAGACGAAGAACTGGCTCATGTCCCAGAGCGGTTCGTCGGTGAGACGACTCACGGCATCGACCACGACGAATCCGGCGAGATGCCCGCTGGTCCGAATGAGAAACGGCCGATAGCGCGCGTCCGTCCAATAAGCTCGGTAGCGGTCGAACTGGAAACGTCCGTCGTCGGCGATCTCCAGCTTCAAGAGCTCACTGAAGTCGTAAACGTAGAGCTGTGTCAACGCCGCGAAGACGGGCTCTTGTTGCGGATCCGCGGGGACGACGGCGACATCCATCGACGAAAAGGGGTACTCTGTCATGCCGATCCGGTCGAGAGAAACGTCGCGGCGCACTTGGCGACACGAGCTAGTGACCCATGTGTCCCATGTGCAGGGGGGGCGATATGTCGAAATTACGGAGTCTCACGAGGCCAACGCTCAACGTCCTGATTTGCGCGTTCTCGTTGTCGTTGTTTGCCGGATGCGCCGCGGATGTCAGCGGCGGGGGCGGCACCGAGACGCAATGCCCGGCAACGTTCGTCGAGGGCGCGTCGTGCACGGGGCCTGCCGGCGTTTGCTGGACCGCCTGCGTGAACGGCTACAAGAGCGAATTTTCGTGCGACGGCGGCAACTGGGGAGCGGGAAAAGGGGTGTTTCTCTGCGGCGATGCAGGCGCGGGTCAACCGCGCGACGCGGGCGCACGTCCGCCGCTCGATGGCAGCGCACGTCAGCCGGGTGATGCCGGCGCACGTCCGCCGCTCGACGCCAGCGGCAACGACGGCGGCGACGCAGGAGCGGGAAACTCCGGAAGCGTCTTTGCGAAGTTGGACGACCAGCCCCTCGCGCTGACCGTGTCCGGGAGCCGTCTCTACGTCGCAGAGACGTTCGACGGATTGCTGTCGTTCCCGCTCGCCGGGGGCAGCGCGACGTCGCTCGTCGGCTCGGCCGAAGCGGGTGTCGTCTTCGAAAGCTTTTTCTCATCCGACTCCGCGTATCTGTATTTCTCCGAAAGCTCCGGCGGTGACACTTCGGGCCCCATCGCGCGCGTCTCCATCGACGGCGGCGCAGTCACCGTCTTGGCTCACTCCGTGGGGTTCACTGCCGGCCTCGCGATCGATGGCACCTTTCTGTATTGGGTGAATCAAGACACCGGGACCATCGAGCGAGTCCCACTCGCCGGTGGTGCGGCGAGCGTCGTCGCCGGGCACCTTACCGGTCCCGGAGGCCTCGCCGTTGGAGGGGGCACTCTCTACTTCATGGATACGGCGGGCGACCTTCTCTCCGTTCCGGTGACCGGGGGCACCGTGACGACGCTCGCGAAAGGGCCCGGCGTTCCCTCCAACACCATCGTTGCCGACTGGTCACCGTCGGTCGTGATCGACGATGAGAATATTTACTTTTCCGTGTGCAGCTACGACGACAGCACCCCGTCGAGTCTCTTCCGGGTTGCTCGCGCTGGCGGACCCGCTGCGTCGCTCGCGTCGTCGTGCGCCAGGGGGATCGCCGTGGACGCTACCGCCGTCTACTGGGCGAGCAGCGACGGAACCGTCAACGTCGTTCCTCGACTGGGAGGGCCGAGCCGCGTCGTTGCACGCCCGGTGAATCTCACCGCGGGTCCGGCGCTCGACGCGACCAACGTCTATTGGGGTGTCAGCAGGGAGTCGGGGGGGTGCGGTCTTTGCTCGCCCCGTCCCCCGGGACAGAACGCGATCATGTTCGCGCCGAAACCTTCGACGCCATAGCAGCGGGCGGGCGCAGTAGGTCTACGCGGTACCTTCGCGTAGCGCGTCCGTGAAGGCGCGGGGATCGTCGACGCTCACCATGAGCTGCCGGAGCCGAACAGGAATGCCGACAGTCGAGGCGCGTTGGCGCGGGCTCAGATTCAGCGCGACGATTCCGTCGCCCGATCCGTTCACCAGCCAGCGTCCGAGGAACCCGTGCACGCCGCGGCTCAAGGGTCTCTTCGCGAGCACCTCGGTCGATTCGATCGACGATCGGGGGAACCGCGCCCGGAAGGCCCAGCCCATCTTCACGCTGACTTGGTCTTCGTCGACCTCGACGAAGGAGTCGGACGGGAGAAGGAGGAGCGCGCTCGAAAGGATTCGATACCAATCGTCGAAACGGATGGCGAAGCGTTTCTTGCCGTTGCTCGTCATGACGACCTCCCGAGGAGAACCTTCGTCGGCAAAAGTATCACTCGAGCCGCCCCGTTCAAGCGGTTCCCGATTCGTGGCTGATCCAAGGACCGACGCGGCGACTACCTGCAGAGGTTCGTCTGATTCGAAAAGACGCAAAGGCAGGCATTGCCGGATTGTTTGTCGCAACAACTGACCTGGTTCGACGGGCAGTTGCATTTCTGCTGGCCACACATCGTCGCGCCGACCGTGCCGCCGTCGCCCGCCCCGCCGCTGGAGCTCGTCGTTC
>CAZDNG010000034.1:0-59504 GCA_964506835.1 uncultured Polyangiaceae bacterium | reverse complement strand
CACCAGAGCTCGTCGTTCCACCAGAGCTCGTCGTTCCACCAGAGCTCGTCGTTCCACCAGAGCTCGTCGTTCCGCCCGTGCCGGTCTGCTGGTCGCAGCTCGTGCCGTTCTTTTGATACCCGGTCATGCAATCGAAGTCGCAGGCGCCCTGGGCGTTGCAAGACTGCGTGCCGTGTGCGGGAGCATCCGGGCACGGCGTGCAGCTCGACGCCGAACATCCGATCGCGGGGCTGATCGGAAGGCACAAGAAGCAGAGCTTCTGATTGGTGGCGCATCCGGACGTCGTTCCGCCGGCTCCGGTCGCGCCGCCCGAACCGGCAATAGCGTCACAAGCGGACCCGTTCTTTTGGAATCCCGAGAGGCATTCGAAGTCGCATTGCCCCTGAGCGCCGCAGACCTGGATCGCGTGATCCGGCGCCGTGTTGGTGCAGGCGTCGCAGTTCGACGCTCCGCACCCGTTGGTGGGGGTCGGAGACGCACAGGCGCCGTCGCATAGCTTTTGGGGCGCCGTGCACCCTCCGGCGCCACCCGTGCTCGTCACACCGCCCGCCCCGCCGGTGTTCGCGCCGCCAGACGGGCCGCCACCGGTTTGGTTTCCTGCTACACCGCCGGACCCGGTCTCGAGCCCGCCGGAGCCGAAGGCGCCCGACCCTCCGCTCGAGGTGTCGCCCCCGACCCCGCCGGTTTCCGAGCTTCCACCGACGCTCGGGAACCCACCTCCACCGTTTCCCGCTGCGGACGTCCCGCCATTTTCGATGCCGGCTTCCTGTAAGCCGTAGACACCGCCACTGGGGTCTATGTCGCGGGACGTGGCGCAGGCTCCCGTGAGGGCTGCTGTGGCGATGGCAAAAAGAGAGGCGTGGCGCATGTCGTTTTCTCGCTTCGTCCGGATCACTGGTTAACGTACAGCGACATTGGAAGAAGAACAACGGCCGACCGGCCAGTTATGCTAACTAATCGAAGATACAGCGATTAGTTCCTCGCTCCCCATCCTACGATGGTGCTGCCGGCCGCCGGGTTGCTGGTCACGAGCGAGCATTTTCGACGGACAACGGCGCAACCGCGAAGCCGGACGGAGCGCTCGGACCACGGTGCGACCGCTCGGGTTGTCAGACGTTTCGAAAGTGACGACTCGCTAAGTTAGTGAACGGGCCTCGGGGAACTCGCCGGAGTGGGGACCGCGAGGGACGAATGAGGCCCCGGGGCCGCAGCCGGATGGCGAGGGGTTCTGGAGAAGCCGACTCGACTGCGGCTTGCCGATTCAGGGATCGATTGGCGAACTCGACGCGTCCGTCGTCCGCGTGGGATCCACGCACCCAAAACCCCCCGGGGGATAACCGTCCTGGACTAGTGCGCTGAACGTCGACGGCGAGTAGAACTGCGAGAGCGATCCTGCGGCGCCGGAGTCTCCGTCGGCTGCTGCGCCGAAGTCGAGCACGATGCCCTGAACGGTGCCCCCGTTGGGAAACGTGGTCGCAATGGCGAACAGAACGACGTCGTTCAGCAGACGACCACTCGGCGCGAATAGGAGCGTCCCCGAGCCGATCACGACATTGATTCCTGCCTCGGCCGGCCAGAGCTCGCTCGCATCGACCAGGACGTTGTAGGCGACCGACGTCGCGTCGAGTTTGCTGAAGTAGACGTTGATTTCGTGACTCACGCCCAGCGAGTCGTAAACGGTGACCCATATCGACGAATTCGACGTGACGCCGGGGTTCGACGGATCGAACGCGGCGGGGGGCATGCTTTCCGCGTCGAGGTTTCCCCAGAGGCGGATCCTCCTCGTCGCGCGCGCCGGTCGCGACGCGCACGGCAAAGGAGCGACCGCGTCGGAGCACTCGAGCCCACCGCGGGCGTCACCGGAGCAGGTGGGCACGGCGACAGTCGAATCGCCGTCGCCCGATCGATCCGAGAGAGCCCCGTCAGAAACGACAACTGGATGGGTCGGAGTGGACGGGGGAGTGGCGCCGGGTGCGGAAGCGTCGGAAAAAATAGTCCCGGCGTCCCGCGCCGAGCGGGTCGCGTCCCGCGGAGGCGCGCCGGCATCCGCGTGTATAACCGCCGGAACCCTGACCTCGCCGCAACACAGGAGCCACGACGTGCCGGCGATCAGCAATGCGGCTCCGATAGACCGACGGCGAAGGAGCGCTGAATCATTCTCCGAGTGGAGAAGCGACGTCGGGCGTTCCATCCCCTCAACGTAGCGTGAAGCCGACGCCGCGCGTCTTCGAAGGCGCCGTCGGAATCCGTCTACAAGCCAGCAATCGAAACCGTGAACAGGCCCGTGTCGTCGTAGTTGCCGAAGTCGTCGGACGACGCGAGGAAGGTCGTCACAGATCGAGACAACACCGGAAGCCGATGTTTGCCGAGCTCGCGGTGCGCGTCCAATTGCGCTCGCCGGCGCAAGGGAAGTCGGCAGCGACGGAGTCGAAGGCGCCGCCCATCGCGTCGCAGAACGCCGTCGGGTCGGACGAGGCGCAGGTATCGGTCCACTCCCAGACGTTGCCGCTCATGTCGTACAGGCCGCTGACGCTGCCGACGCACGCCGGGTGGCTCGCGACGATGGACAGATCCGAGCCGGCGCAGGCGTTCGCGTCGAAGTCGTTGCCGTACGGGTACGTCGTCGCGCCGTGGTCCGAGCAGGCGCAGAGCCATTGCGAGACCTTGGCGTTCGTGAAGTTCGTCGCGGCGAGTGGTCCTCCGTCGATCGCGCCGCAGAGGCGCTTACCGGTCCATGCGCAGTACGCGCTCGCTTGACACCAATCGACGTACTGGACGGGGAAATCGTCGTAGCCCGGCGCCGGAGGCCAATGGTCGGACGGCGTGTGGTCGGTGTCATCCGCGCATCCGTCCGGGATCTTGTCGGCGTTCAACGTGAAGCCCGACGCGAGAAACTGCGCGTACTCGGCGTTCGTCGCTTCGGTGCTGTCGATGCAAAATGGGCGGTCGCCCGAAGTGATCTTGACCAATGACGCGCCGGGCTTTCGCGGACAGCCCCCTTCGAGACCGCTCAAGCTCACCGCGGCTTCGCAGCCCGTCGCGAGTGGAGCGAAAACGAGAAGCGCGAGAGCCAGCGTCGGAAGAGAGCGCGGCGACACGCGCATCGAGACCGACGCTAGCACAGCCGGTGAAGGCCGCGCAGGTCTGCGCAAACCGGCGCACTCTTTGCCATTTGCGGCTCCTCGGCGCTTCGGCCATCATCGATGTGAGAACGCGCCCGCGCCGCGCGGCTCCTCTTTCATGTCAGCGTCACCCGAAAACGACCCCGCTTCGACGCTCCTCGGCGGGCGCTATCTGCTCGGCGAGGCTTTTGCGTCGGGCGGGATGGGCACCCTGCATCTGGGGCGCACCGTAGGCGCGGGCGGGTTTTCCCGCGTCGTCGCGATCAAGCGGCTTTTCCCGGGCATTTCGGCCGACCGCGGGTTCCGGCAGATGCTCCTCGACGAGGCGCGGCTGTCGTCCCGGATCCGGCACCCGAACGTCGTGCCGATGCTCGACGTCGTGGAGGCCGACCGCGACCTCTACGTCGTCATGGACTACGTGCACGGTCTCTCGCTGGCCGAGCTCACCGAGCGCCTCGGAGAGCACCCGATCCCGGTCGAGGTCGCCGTCGCGATCGTCGAGGCCGTGCTCCTCGGGCTTCACGCCGCTCACGAAGCTCGCGACGCGGAGGGGATGCCGCTCGGCATCGTTCACCGCGACGTCTCGCCGCAAAATATTCTGGTCGGTGCCGACGGCGTCCCGCGTCTCATCGACTTCGGCATTGCGCAAGCCGCGACGCGCCTCCAGGTCACCGAGCCCGGCGTGATGAAGGGAAAGAGTAGCTACGTCGCGCCGGAGCAGCTCGTTCGCGACCCCGTGGCCCGACAGGCAGACGTCTATTCGGCGGCGGTCGTGCTCTGGGAGATGCTCGCGAATCGACGGCTCTTCCCGGACGCCGACGTCGTCGAGCGGATCGGGCGGATCGGCGAGCGCGCCGTGCCCCCGCTTGCGATGCATCGCGACGTGAACGACGCGTCGCTCGACGCGATCGTCGTTCGCGCCCTGTCTCGCGATCCGTCACATCGGTTTCCGACCGCGGACGCAATGGCGGTCGCTCTTCGACGAGGTCGCGCGACGGCATCCACCGCCGACCTGGCGCGATGGATGGCGACGACCGCCGCGGACGATCTCGAAATCTCCGAAGAACGCGTTCGTCTGCTCGAACGACTCCGTCCCGACGGATCGAACGAACCCGGCGGCGCCGCGGTGGGGGAAGGGACGTTCGAACCGCTGACGGCGACCTCGCGCACGCGGAAGCGAACGGGAACAGGAACTGAAACCGGAACGGGGACCGAAACAGGAACGAGAACCGGAAGCGGGACGCGAACGGCGATGGCCGTCGCGGGGGCGACCCTGGCTGCGGTTGCGGTGTTCTTCGCGGTTCGCGCGATAAATGGAGCGCCGCGATCGTCGAGCGTCACCGCGCTCTCGCCGGAGGTGCCCGCCTCGGTAACGGTCGCGCCTTCGTCGACGGCGTCAACGCCGATCGGTGCGACGACGGTGCCGACGGTCGCGGGCTCGGCGCCGTCGAATGCGGCTCCGTCTGCCAACGTCGCGGGCACGCTGGCGTCGTCTGCTCCGGTAACGTCGACCGCCGCGCCGAAGAGCTCGTCCAAGCCGCACCACGCCGTGAGGTCCGAATGCGACCCGCCGTACACGGTCGACGCGAAGGGCTTCAAACATTATCATCGCAACTGCTTTTGATCGTGTCCGCTCCCTTCACGCGACGCCGGATCGGCATCGTCATTGCGGCGGGCGCCGTCGGTTGTTCCTTGACTCGCGCGACTCCCGCCAGCGCGGCGGACAAGACGACGCTCGCGTGCATCGACGCGGCCGAGCAGGGTGAGAAGGCACAGAGCCGTGCGAATCTCGTCAAGGCACGCGAGCTCTTCACGCGATGTGCCGCGAGTGACTGCCCTTCGGTGCTCCGGCACGATTGCACGACGTGGCTCGACGAGACGACACGGCAGATCCCGTCGGTGGTCGTCGGAGCGCGCGACGCGAACGGCCAAGACGTGCTCGACGCGACCGCGACGGTGGACGGCGTTCGCGCGCAGGATCGCCTCGACGGAACCGCGATCGAACTGAACCCCGGACCGCACGTCATCCGAGTCGAAGGGTCGAATCACGGGTCGGCCGAGCAACGCGTCGTCATCCGGGCCGGCGAAAAGAGCCGCACGATCGTCCTGACGCTCGCGGCTTCCGTCGAGCCGTCATCGCCGGTCGTTTCCGCGGCGCCGTCCTCGACGGCGCGGAGCACCGACGTCACGGCGAGCCCGACTCCCGAACGCGGTTCGGGCGGCGTCCCGCTCGGCGTGGTCGTCTTCGGAGGCGTGGGCGTCGCCGCGCTCGGGGTGTTCACGTATTTCGGCGTTCGCGGCAAGGACGACGCCGATCATCTGCGCTCGACGTGCGCTCCGGCGTGCGCGTCGTCCGACGTCGATCACGCGCACACGGAGCTCGTCGCGGCGGACATCGCCCTCGGCGTCGGCGTGCTCGCCGTCGCGGCCGCGACGTATTTCGGGGTTCGCGCCCTCGAACGCCCGCGCGCTGCGGCGTGGGATTTCGTCGTGGCCCCGTCGTTGCACGGCGTCCGGAGCAGCGCCGTGCTCCGGTTCTAGGGGCTGCATTTTAGAGCGAGAGTCGGGCGCGGATTTGTACGGGAGCTCGGCGCTCGTCGGCGCGGACGCGGTCGACGTTTCGCTTCATTCTTCAGTCCACCGCGCTTCCAGCGCATGTACTTACGACTATTCAATAGTTTAAGTCATTCAAGTATCTTTCGCCGCTGCGCGGCCCCCCTCGCACGAGCTCGATCCCTGCGATGCACGGCACAAGGGCCACCGATGTGGGCGCCGCGGACGCGACTATTTGTTCCGTCCGCGGATCGTCTGGAAATAGCGCCGTCCGATGCCGGCGGCGCGCGCGGCGTGGGTGACGTTGCCGCCGTTGCGCTCGAGGAAGTGGCTCACGTAGCGCTCCTCGAAGATCTCGACGACCTTGTCGCGCGCGATCGGGAACGGCAAATTCCGCTCGATGATTTGCTGGATGGGATCGACGGACAAAGCGTCGGACGGCTTCGAGCCGGGGGCGTGGGTGCCTTCGGGCTCGGCGAGATCGCCGAGGGCGATGCGTTGGGCAATCACGTTGCGGAGCTCGCGCACGTTGCCCGGCCATTCGTAGTCTTCGAGCCGGCGGAGCATGTCGCCGGTGAGTGCCGCGGGCGCGCCTCCCATGCTTTGCCAGAAATGCGCGCCGAGGAGCGCGATGTCCCGCTTTCGACGGCGGAGGGGCGGCAATTCGATCCGCGCGACGGCGAGCCGAAAAAAGAGGTCGTCGCGGAATCGGCCCGCTTGCACCTCGCGATCGAGGTCGCGCCGCGTCGCGGCGATCACGCGCACATCGACGCGCATCCAGCTCCGTCCGCCGATGCGTCGTACCTCCGAGCGCTCGATGGCGCGGAGCAATTTGGCCTGGAGCGAGACGTCGAGATCGCCGATCTCGTCGATGAAGAGCGTACCTTCGTGCGCCTGCTCGAAGAGGCCCGGCATCGACAGGAGCGCGCCGGTGAACGCGCCGCGTTCGTGCCCGAAGAGCGTCGCTTCCGTCATGCTCGGCGCGACCGTCGTGCAATCGAAGACGATGAACGGCCCCGCCGCGCGCCGGCCGAGCTCGTGGAGCGATTCAGCGAGCACTTCTTTGCCGGTGCCGGTCTCGCCCTCGATCACGACGGGAATGTCGGACGCAGCGACGCGCTCCATCATCGGGTAGAGCCGCTGCATCTCTTCGCTCGCGCCGAGGAGCGCGCCGAAGCGGGTCTGGGTCGACGACGCGGTGGCGATCTCGTCGCCCGGCTCGAGGCGCAGGATGGTGTCGCCGACGCGCACGGTTTCGCCGCCCGTGATCTCCGCGTCGAACACGCGCACCCCGTTCACGAACGTGCCGTTGGTCGACCCGAGATCGTACAGACGCAGCGCGCCGGACTGCCAATCGAACGCCGCGTGTCGTCGCGACACCGTCCCGTCCTCGAGCTTCACGGCGCAGGCCGGCCCTTGGCCGAGCAAAATTCGACCGGTCTCCGCGGGGTCCACTCGAAACGCCTTGCCGACGTCGGGACCCGACACCACGCGAACGACGAACACCCGATGCGATCGCGGCGGGGCACGTCCGTCGAGGACGCTGAGTGCCGTCGCTTCGCCGTCTTCGTCGTCGGGTGCGGTGCTCATAGCGGACGGATCGTACCGCGGAACTCCTCGCCGGAGTGTCCGCGACGCGCTTCTCCGCAGCACGCACCCCCAACCTGAATCTCGGACCTACCTCGACGATCGCACCGTGAAGTGCGATCGGTTCGAGCGCGGTGAGCGCCGCTTCGAGCGCACCTCGAGGCGCGCCGGGGTGCTCCGGATCCGCGAAAAAACCCAAAATTGCCGCGCAATTTGGCCCATCCCGCGGGCGGCACATCCGTTGCTGGTGGAACGTCCGACAGCGGCCGGCGTCCATCTGAGCGCGCCGCTGCTCCCTCACCCCGGAGTCCAATGACCCACCCCGTTCGTGCGACGCCGCTCGAGAGCCGCCATCGCCTGCCGTTCGCCGAGGTCCGTCGCGGCGGAGCGCTTCGCGGGCTCGCGACCGTCGCGCTCCCGTTCGTCGTTGCGGCGACTCTCGCTGCGTGCGGGAGCCGAGGTGGGGACGTGTCCGGCTCACCGAGTCCGTCGTCGAATGGAGCCGCGAGCGGAGCGGGCGCGAACGCCGGTTCGGGCGGCAATGTTGGTTTGGGGGGGAGCCCTGGCGTCGCGGACGTCGGCGGGGCGAACGTCGACGGCGGAGTTTCGACCCCCGACAGCGACGCGCCGTCGTCGGCCGATTTGCCGGTGAGCCGGCTCATCGGCGGAGCGACGCTCGATCCGAACTCGTTCTGGCCCCCCGTGGGTCAGACGTGTGCGACGACGCTCGACGCGAGCGGCACCGTGCCGACCCAGCCGCCGCAAGCGTTCACCGACGAATGCTCGGCGTGTCACGGCCCGAACGGCACCGGCCACTCCATCTATCCGAACATCGCCGTGCCACGCGCGTTCGCGGATCTTCAGACCATCGTTCGCGGCGGACGCGTCACCGCGAACGACGAAATGCCGTTCTTCAAGCCCGAATGGCTCAATGACGACGATCTCCGGCGCATCTACGCGTTCCTCACGCAATCGCGCATCGTGGAGACGAAAAATTGCCAGCCCTTGCCCGCGATGAGCGACGCCGACATCGCCGACGCGTCGAGCCGCGGCATGGCCACGTGGCGTCTGCCCGACGGCAAGACGGACCCCGCCGGCATCAAGACCAACGTCGCGTGCGTGCAGTGCCACGCGCCCGATCCGCTCGATCTCGCGTACTACGGCTTCAAAGACAGCGACGTGCTCCGTCGCGGTCTCGGACATTTGCCGGGCACCAAAGTCGCCGACATCGTCGATATGATCCACGCGCTTCGCGCCAAATACGCCATCGGCCGTCGCAACCCGATGCAAGTCCGTCCGTTTCAACCGGGCGGCGGGATGCTCCCCGGTTCGAGCATCGTCGAGCGCGACGCCGCGTTCGGCCAGGAGCTCGCGTCGATGAAGCTCATCGTCGCCACGAAGCCCATCGCGTCGTCCGCCGACGCGGACGCGGCGCTCGCCGAAGTGTGGGCGATCGATCGCCACTCGCTCCGGATCCCGGTGCCGTTCAACCGCTACTCCGAAGACGGCTATCACAACCCCGACGGCTACGTGTCCGACTGCACGAGCGACATCGACGGCTGCGACGACCATGGTTCCATCGCCGATTGGATCCCGGTCGCGCCGCACATTCAGGATTCGCCCGCCAATTTTTACGCGAAAGCGGACGCGTACCTCGCGAACCCGACGGACCAGACCGAACAGGACGTGAGATACGACGCCGGGCAGGGGACGATGCCCGGCACGTACGACTACGGCACGCACGATCTCGACGACAACAAGTACCGCTCGCTCGTCCTTGCGAATTATTGCATTCGCCTCGAGCTTTCGGGAACGCCGGGTTGCTACGACAAGGGCGTCGTGCCGTTTCCGAACAAGGCCGACATGTGGAACATCGGCAGCGAAGCGAACCTGTTCGGCACGAACTACGAGAAGTACCCCGCGTGCGACACGACGTGGCAATCGTGCGGCGACGCGCCGGCGAATTTGCCGCAATGGCCCGCGCACCTCCTCGCGAACCTGACGCCGGGCGCGACCTTGAGCAGCAATTTCTCGCGCCTCCGCCATACGTGGATGACGTTGTGGTGGACGCACTTCGACCCGACGTTGCTCGCCACCGGCGACCCGACGGCGCAAAAAGACGAATACTTCACGCGGTCCATTTTCTGGTCGAACGACAACGACGAGATCTTCGACGGCTCGAAGCCGGGTTCGGCGCATCCGACGTACGGGATCTTCGCGGCCTACGAGGTGCTCATGCACAACGTCGCGACGCTCGAAAATCCGAACATGGCGTCGTGCAAACTCTGGCCCGCGACGGATTTTCCGTGCACGGCCGTCGACGTGCGCTCCGGCTACTATCCCGACGTCATCAACTTCGCCGAGCAGAACCAACCCGGCAACGCCGAATCGTCGAACAACGTGCACTATCAGACGCTGTTCATGCCGGCCGACCCGGCGCGCCGCGCGACGTACCAGCTCCTCGTCGCGAATCTCTACCGGCTCTTCTTCTGGAAGCTCATCGGTTCGCTCCAAGCCGACAACTGGATGTGCGATCAAGACCTGCAGAAGCTCCGCATGACGCGCGCTCAGGAATTCCTCGCCGCGGCCGAGACGCAGGCGTCCAACGCCGCACAAGACAAGACCATGTTCGACACGCTCACGAACCTGATGGCTCAATCGACCGCGTCGTGTCCGCCGCTCGCGACGAACTGAGCGCGCGATTCATCGTCAGAAGCTTTAGCCGATGAGAAGAGGGTGCCTCCCCCCGCGGGTGCTCGCCGACGTGCTCGCGTGCTCGGCTCGCCGAGCCTCGCCTGCGCGCGCTGGCGCGCGTCGGCTGCGCGCCCGCGCCCCCTGCCAAATCGCGCGCTCCGCGCGCTCAGGAGGGGGGCGATCGCGGCTCTACAACACGAAGTGAACGGCTGAGCACTTTCTTGAGCCTCGTGCCGGCTCGCGAGCGCCCATACTGTTACCGATGGCGGCGCCGCGCTCAGGAATGGCCTCATTCAATGCTTTTGGCGGGTCTATGCGCCGAGCGTGGCGTCGGAGGGTCGAGTTCGTCCTATCGGCGGCCGGTGCCCTGGCGTTCCTGGCGGCCTGCGGTGAGACCCACGATTCCGGCGGATCTCGCGACGCGGGCTCGAGCGACGCGCGCTCCGGCGGCGGCCAAGGCGGGCAGGTGGAGACGGGTGGTGCGAGCGCCGGCGGGCAGATCGGCGTGGGCGGCAACGGTGTCGGCGGTAATGGAGCGGGAGGCTCGCCGACGTCGTCCGGCGGCGTGGCGGCCGACGGCGGCCCTGGCCGATCCGATTCAGGGAGCGGCGTAGGCGGACGAAACACCGATGCCGACACAGCGGGAAACGCTTCGGACGGCGGCGTCGCATCCGAAGACGGCGACTACCTCGTCGCGATCGACACGCCGACGCGCACGTACCTCGATCACGTGCACTTGCTCGCGGGAACGACGTGGCGCGCGGACGTGAACGGCTTGCCCGCGATGGCACAATGGGAGAACGAGACGCACGTCACTGCGGTCCGTATTCAGCGCTTCTCACCGGGGGACGTGCTCACGGCGGCCCAGGTCCGAGCTTTCTTGCCGATCACGGCGCCGGCGAGTCGCTCGCTCGACGTGACCGCTGCGCCCTATCGCGCTGCGGCGAGCCCCGCCGACGCGACGGCCGCGATTCAGAGCGCGCTCGCCGATGCCGCGACGATGGCCGACTCAAGCCATCCGGTGGACGTCGTGATCCCGTCCGGCACGTTCGACTACGACGCGGTGCTCGAGGTCGGCGCGAACGTGCGTTTGCGAGGCGCAGGAGGGACGCTTCACGCCACCGACGCGACGGTTTCGGCGGTGCACCTCGGCGGCGATCGCAGCGGCGCGCTCTTTTTGACGATCACGGCGCCGGCCACCTCGCGCGCGACCACCCCGGATAGCGGCGGGATCTGGGTCGGTGCGCGCACGGCATCCGGCGCCGCCGTTCACGGCACGCTCGTCGTGGGCAATGAAATCAACGGCGTCGCGGGCGCGCACGTCTTTGCCATCCAAGAGAACGGCGGGCTCTGGGCGTTCAACTACGCACACGACGGCTACGCCGACACGTTCCATCACACCGGGCAGTCGAACTATTGCCAGGTCGTGGGAAACCGCGCGCAGACCTCGGCGACGCGCGGCGACGACCTCTACGCTTTCGTCGGATACGCGGGCGACGGCGATCCGGTTCACCACTGCACGTGCATCGCCAACTGGGGTCGTGACGGGGCCGCTCGCGGTCTCTCGGCCGTCGGGGGCGGTTTCATCTCGTTCAGCGACAACGACATCGCGCGTACGCAATGGGCGGGCATCTACATCGCGCGCGAAAGCTCGTACCAGACGTACGGTTCGTTCGACGTCTCGGTCTTCGGCAATCAGGTGGCCGACGCGAACCTCGGCGGGAGCCACGACGGCTTGCTCGCGTACGCCGACGATCCCACGGATAGCGCGAGCTCCAAGACGTTCGGCTCCGTCTCGAACGCGGTGCAAAATCTCGTCGTGAACGACAATTCGTTCACCGACACGAGCGCCGGAGTCGGCAACGGCTTCGGCATCGAAGTGCGATCGAGCGTCGACACCGGGCAGGTGATCGGCAACACGGTGACGCACGCGAAAGCGCCCGGGATCGTCGTCGACGGCACGGGCTTCACGGTGTCGTCGAATACGTTCACGCCCTGAGCCCTGGATGGATGGGGCGCTGACCACCGCTTCGGGTTTCGAATCGGCGCTCGCCCGTCCATAATGGCGCCGTGCGCCGCCAGGACGACCGATTCGTCTCCGGGTGGCCGGAGCCGGCGCGGGCTCTGGTCGAACGAAGTGTGGCCCGGCATGGCGGCTGGGAGCGCTGGGACGCGCTCGACACGGTCTCGCTCGTGATGCGTTCGCTCACGGGGCTCATCCCGTCGACGAAGGGTGTCGGGCGCTCCTTTCCGTTGCCGTCGCAGATCGTCGTGAAGCCGCACGCGTTTCGCACCGTGTTCGCGGACTATCCCGCTTCGGGCGAGCGCATCGAGTTCGAACGCGGCGCCGTGCGCGTGTTCGATCGCAATGGGGTCGCGATCCTGGACGACGACCACTTTCGCCGTCGCTTCGACGGGCTCGCGAAGTTTCGGTCGTGGGGGCCCGCGGACGCCGCGTATTTCTTCGGGTACGCGCTCGCGTACTACCAGAGCGTCCCGTTCTTGCTGACGCGAACGGCGTTCGTGCGGCACGAACCCGACCCGGGAAGCGCGATGAGCGCCGTGACCGTCGATTTTCCGGACGACGTGGTGACGCACTGCCGGCGCCAGCGGTTCTTCTTCGCCGGAGACGGACGCGTCGTGCGGCACGACTACGTCGCGGACGTCATCGGCGCGTGGGCTCGCGGCTGCCACTACTGGCAGAACTACGACGAGAGCTCCGGCTATCTCGTCGCCCGCACCCGGCACGTGACGCCGCGCCTCTTCGGGCGTCCGCTTCCCGGCGTCGCGCTTCACGCCGAGCTCGACGACGTCGCGGTGCGATTTCTGGACAGAATGCGCTAGGGACGCGACTCAGCGCGCGGTCGGTCGGTCGGCGCTGAGCCGCAGGGGCTCCCCCTCGGGCGTGAACGGCGCGCCGAACCAGAACGCGAACGGCGTGGGTCCGCTCGCCGCGAACGTAGCCAAGCGTTCTTTGCCTTCTTCGGGCGACGGCCGATGGCCGCGTGGCACCCACCAGAGCGCGTAGTACGGGCCGTCGAATCGCGCGAACCACTGTTTGCGTCCCGCGAGCAATTCTCGATGCGTGCTCCGATACACGTACTGGTGGAGCGCTTCGATCGATTCCCAGATGGACAGGTTGACCAAGATCGACGGGTCGTCGTAGGCGCGGACCGACGTCGCGTCGCCCGCGTCGCTCTGAAGCCGCCACACGAATCCGGGGCTCGCGTCGGCGAGGGCGTTGATCTCGGCGAGCCGATTCGTGAAACCCGCCATGCGCGGTGAGTCGAGCGGCGCGAGCATCCGCGCGACGTTGATCTGGGCGAGCTGGTACTGGGACGGTTCCATCGCCGCCGAAGACTACCTCATCGTCGAAAGGCCTGCCTCACGTCGCGCCGTCGATCTTGCCCATCAGCTTCACGAGATCGGCCTGAGCAGCGTCGGAGACGATGGCGTAGCCCAGATCGCCGTCGCGGAGCAGCACGATGTGGAAGCCGCGGAGCTCGGAGACGGTCGCACGGTGATGGCCGATCGAGACGGTGCCGTCGCTCCACGGGAGTCCCTCGGCGGGAAACACGAAGAGCGAGACAGTGTGGAGGCGCAGCTTGTAAATGAACACCGCGGCCTTGCGATCGACGAAATAGCCGACGCTGCCGCCCTCGAGCGCGAACTCGGCGTCGCCGTCGAACGCGATCGACGGCGCGAAGTCGAGCCGACCCGAAAACCAAGGCTTCACTTGGTGAATCCCGCCGCTTTCGATTTCGATCGGGTGCGCGGCGTAGAGCACGCGCAGGTGATCGTTGACCGCTTCGGTGACGAGGGTTCGTTCGGGACCGCCATCGACGTCGCGCAGATGCGGCCCGACCGACAAGAACACGACGCCGGCGACCGCCGCCGCGGCCGCGAGCCACATCCCGAGCGCGGCGAATCGATTCGCCGGCACGCGAGGCGGCGGGCGCAGGGACCCTGCGAGGCGCCGTTTCAGCGACTCCGGCGCGCCGTACCGAGGCAACCGTGTCGCGAGGAGCTCCGAAACGGCGCGCTCCTCGGCCACGAGCTTCTGGCACGCGGCGCAACTCTCGAGGTGCTCGGCGACCTCGGCGCTTCGCTCGTTACTCAATCGACCAGCGACGTGGTCAAAGACCACGGTCGCGACGTCATGGCACTCGATGGCGCTCATCTCGCGTAGTCCTTGAGTCGCTCGCGCAGAATGCCGCGTGCGCGAAAGAGACGGGATTTGACGGTTCCGGGCGGGCACTCCATGACGTTCGCCATTTCGAGCTCCGTGAACCCTTCGAGATCCATGAGCACCACCAGCCGCGCGTCGGCCGAGAGAGACATCAGCGCGGCTTCGATGTCCTCGGCTACCAGCCCGCGAAGTCGATCGATCTCGACGTCACCGCGCAGCCGATCCCCGTCGCGGAGGTCGTCGTCGGAAGCGTCTTCGGCGTCGATGCCGCGACGCCCGGGGTTGTTCCGGCTCCGGCGCCGGCCGTCGATGAATGCGTTGCGGAGGATGCGGAACATCCATGCTCGCAGATTGCTCCCCTCCGTGAATTGCGCGCGCGCCGAAAAGCAACGCGCGAACGTTTCTTGGACGAGATCTTCGGCGGCGACGGACTCTCGAGTCAAATAGCGCGCGAAATGATGAAGCGCGTCGGCGTGCCGGAGTGCTTCGACCGCGAACGGGGGGTCCGGCGCTCGCCCCTTCGGCATGTCGCGGGGATAGCAGATCGGTCCAGGCGCACCCAACCGGGATTTGCGGGTCCTGGAATCGGGCGAGCCGCCCGCGAAGGCGACGTCGAACGTGGGGAGCGGCTCGCCCATATCGGCTCAAACGGCCGAAGTGGCGATCGGTTCCATCTTGATACAAACACCGAGGCGGCCCACGCCGGGCGCGGCCGCGCCGCGTTCAATCGAATCGCCCGGGCACTTATCATGCGAGCGCCCGGCGCCGTTTGGATGGTTTGACGTGCAAGCGAGACGGCGAGGAGGCGGGCTCGCTTGCCGGGCCGAAGTACGGATGATACGGTTTTGCTGAATTTTATTTGAATCCTGGATGAAGAGTCGAGGAACCTGAAGATGCGTAAACTAACTTGGCTAGGATCCGACGCCCGAACGGTGGCCGTATGCGCCATCACGAGCGTGGTCGCCTGGTCCGTCGTGGCTTGCGGTGGTGGCAGCAATAGCAGCGCACGCGTCTCCTCGGCGGGCGACAGCGGAAGCGAAACGACTCCTCCGAACGGCGGTTCGAGCGGCAAGAATGCCGGCGGCAGTTCCGGGTCGGGCGGCGCGGGATCGGCGAAGGGCGGAACGAGCTCGACGGGCGGCTCGAGCGGGACCGGCGGCAAGTCCGCCGGTGGAATGAGCGGCGGCGGCACCTCGAATGGCGGAAGCGGCGGCGGGCCCGTCACCGTGACGAAGACCTGCACCGGGAGCAACGGGACGTGCAACACGACCCTTCCCTCGGGCGCTCCTTCGCTCACTGCCGGGACGTGGGCCAACATCGGTCCGACCGGAGTTCCTTTCGGCGGCGGTAACTCCGCCACGTTCACTCAGGGCATCGCGATGGACCCGTGCAACGCGTCGACCTTGTACTTGTGCGTGGACGGGTTCGACACGGCCGCGTCGAAGGCGGGTCTCTACAAGAGCACGGACGCCGGCTCGAGTTGGAACTTGGTCGGCGCGATATCGAGCTCGACGGCCACCAACCTCGACGAACCGATTCGCGTGCGCATCGATCCCAAAAATTCGCAGCACCTGTACGTCGTGGACGGCGTGCGAGGGAACAGCGAGGGATTCTGGGTGTCTTGCGACGGCGGCAACACGTTCTACACGCCCGACGGCTTCGCGAACCTACAAACGACTCAGGGGCTCTTCCAGCTCGACACGTACGACGCGGCGGTGGACCCGACCGATTTCAATCACGTCCTCGTCACGTCGCATTCGGCGTGGGGCTGGACGGACACCAAGTGGAACACGGCCTCCGGCGTTCTCGAAAGCAAGGACGGAGGCAACACGTGGACCGCTCACGCGCCTTCAGCGTCGAGCTGGGGAACGGGCCACGCGATCGCGTTCTTGTACAACCCGGCGCTCAACATCGGCGATGCTAATACCTGGTTGCTCAGCACCCAGGGCGGCACTCGCTATCGTACGACCGACGCGGGGAATACTTGGACCGAGGTGAGCAGCGCGGGCGGCATCGAGCACGGCGGTGGAACGATCTACTACGATTCGAAGGGCGTACTTTACGCCTCGGGATACCCCTCGAATCAGCGCAGCACGGACAACGGCGTCACCTGGACGGCGATCGGTTCCGGCTCGTCCGGGTTCACCGCGATTCTCGGCGACGGCACCACGCTCTACACGGCTCCGACCTTCGGGCCCACGGCGTTCTACACGTCGCCCGAGAGTGACGGGACGAACTTCACCGCATTCAATTCGCAAATGTTCGATCAAGGGCCGTTCGAGCTGGTCTACGACTCGGCGAACAAGATCCTCTACTCCGGCACCTGGCAGGCCGGAATGTGGGCACTCAAGGTGAAATAGTCCGGCTCGCGCGGCGTCCGCGACGCGGTCAGGTGTCGCGCGCCACGTGCGCGACCGCGATGCGATAGAACGCGTATCCGTTCGATTCGAGCGCGTAGCGGGCACGATACGCGTCGGCTCCGACGTCCTCGTCGAGGACGAGACCGAACGAGCGTAAGAACGACTCGGTCTCCCGGGGGTCGAGCCCGTAGGTCCAGGGTTCGCCCAGTCGTTTGACGCGTTCCCTCGCTCGCGCACCGCCGGGGAAGTGCACCGATCCGTCGAGCACCCCTCGGTGCATGTACGTGAAAATCAGTCGCCCGCCGGCTGCACTTTTGCCGACCAGGGAGAGGACTTTCGAAACGGCCGCGTCGCTCAAGTAGTTCGTAACGCCCTCCCACACGAAGGCCGTGGGCTCGTCGGATTGCCACCCCGCCGCGTCGAGACTCGTCTCGAGGTCGTCCGTGGCGAAGTCGACCGCGACGTACCGAAGCGCCCCGTGAACCTCGCGAGCGCCGAGGCGCGTGCGCTTGACCGCTTGCGTCTCGGCGCGATCGACTTCGAACACCTCCGCGGCGCGAAGTGCCGGCAGGCGGTGCGCGCGACAGTCGTAGCCGGCGCCCAGAATGACGACCTGGCTCGAGCCCGCCCCGATGGCCGCGACGAGCGCGTCGTCGATGAACCGTGTTCGAGCAATGGCCGACGTTCTGGCGCCGGGGACCTGGTAGTCCGCGTAGCGCTCGATCGCTCGTCGAAGCGGTAGAACGCGCGCGAGTCGAGTGGCGCGAAGGAGGCTCGGCTCGAGGAACGCGACGGCGAACGGATCGCGAAAGAGGGGCGGCCGATCCCGGACGCTGCTCTCGAGCGCCCGATAAAGTGCCATGTATTCAGCGGTTCGGCTCGTCGCCATGGGGTCTCCGTTTCACAGGACGATGACGGCTCATATCTACGCCGCAACGGACCATCGCGCCCAGTCCCAACTCGGGTCATCGCCGTGGGCGCCGGTTCCGAAACCTGAGACGAATGCGAATCGACGGAGACGTGGTCCGCCCGTATCGTCGGGCGATGCAAGTCGAAGGCGTGACGCCGCGGGTTCGTGCGTGGCCGCTCGTGGGCGGCGCCGTCAGCTACATGCGAGACCCGCTAGCATTCTTCGAAGGTGCGGCGAAGCTCGGCCCGATCGTCGACCTTCGACTGCCGCCGGTGAAATCCTTCCAGTTCTCCGATCCGGCGGACATCGAATACGTCCTCGTCACGGCTCACAAGGGCATGTCGAAGGACGTCGCCTTGCAGGACCTCAGACACGCCCTCGGCAACGGTCTCCTCACGAGCGAAGGAGAGTCCTGGCGACGTCAACGTCGCATTGCTCAGCCGGCGTTTCATCGAGATCGGATCCGGACGTATGCCGAGCAGATGGTGAGCACGGCCGAAACGGTCGGAGCGGCCTTTCGCGAGGGTGAAGCGCGGAATCTTCACGCAGATTTGATGCGAACGACACTTGAGATCGTGACGCGTTGCCTGTTCGGGTCCGAGCTCGACGACCGCGACGCCAAGGCCATTCTCGTCGCGATGGCTGCGGTGACCGAGCGTTTCGACGGGCCTCTTTCGCTCATTCCAGGCATGACGCGCCTGCCGTTGCCGCAGTTTCGGCGTTTCAAGGCGGCCATGCTGGGCTTCGACCGAGTCATCACGCAGCTGATCGCGCGCGAGCGGGCACGCGGAACCGACGGAGGCACGAATCTCCTGTCGATGCTCCTGGCGGCAGAGACGGAAATGGGAGAGCCGCTCGACGACGTTTGGGTGCGCGACGAGGTGGCGACGATGGTGCTTGCGGGGCACGACACGACGGCGAACGTCCTCGCGTGGACTTTCGCGCTTCTCGGTCGTCACCCTCGGGTCGACGCGAAGCTGCATGCCGAGCTCGCCGCCGTGCTCGGTGAACGCAGCCCGTCGGTCGACGATCTGCCGAACCTGCCGTACGTGGAGCAGGTCGTGAACGAGGCGCTGCGCCTCTACCCGCCGGCGTGGGGGTTCGGGCGCGAGGTCGTCGAACCGTTCGAGCGACGAGGCATTTCCTTTCCGAAGGGCACGCAGATCTACATGTCTCCGTGGGTGATGCATCGCAACGCGGACTACTTCCCCGAACCTCTCGCGTTTCGACCCGAGCGCTGGGCGGACGGTTTCGCGCGAACGTTGCCGAAGTATGCGTTTCTACCGTTCGGCGGTGGTCCTCGCGTTTGTATCGGCAACGCGTTTGCCATGACGGAAGCGACCTTGGTGCTGGCCACATGGGCGAGACGCTTTCGATTCGATCTGGCGTCGAATCGCCCGATCGTTCCGCGCGTGTCGCTCACGCTCGGCCCACGCGACGGCGTTCTCGTGCGACCGCGCCGGCGATGAGCACCGTCGCGGACTCGATCGGCCAAGGTGGACGCGCGTGGCCAACGGCGTAAGCGAACGTCGACCGCACTCGAATCGAGACTGAACGCCACGACGCGAGCCGTCGTCCGCCACATTGCCACGGCGAATGCCGATCTGCGGCCCCTGTAAGGGAAGATAAGGGGTTCGCCGACGTTGGTGCAGCGCTTGCAGAGCCACCACGTCGGAGGTTCCAGGTGAAACAGAGCATCGTCATTACTTCATTGTCTTCTTTGCTCGTCGCGATCGCGGGTTGCTCGAGCCACGGAAATTCGTCGCAACCGACGGCCGCGAGCCCGAGCGACTACGACGACGTCGCGCAGGCGGTCGGTTCCGTCGTGGCAACGACGGGCGGCGGCGGAGAAGTCGGCTCGCTGTCGGATTCGGTCGATCTCGCGGTCGGCGTCGTTCCTCTCGGGTTCGCGATCGATGCGTCTGGCGAATTTGCCGGAAGCCGTCTGGGGCTCGACTACGACTACCAGTTGAGCTGCAAGGACGCGGCGGGCGCCGCCTTGAGCGCCTGCGGGTTCACGACCAATGCCGCGAACGTGAAGGTCGATTGGTCGGGTAATCTGGGGCTTCCGAATTTCTCCGCGGCGGTGACGCGACAAGGTGATTGGTCGCTGTCGGGCCTGCAGACGGACACCGTGCAGTTCGCGGGGGACGGCACTTTCTCGTTCGACGCCAAGTTCACGTCGATCTTTCGCCCCGCGTCGGTCGAATATCGGCTCGACTATGCCGCGACCTACGACGGGGTCACGATGCAGCGGTCTCTTCATCGCGTCGTGGGTGGAGCGATTCACTACTCCATCACTGCCGAACGCCTGGCCGCATCCGACCAGAAGACCGCCGAGGCGACGTTCGACATGGCCGCGGATCTATCGTTCAGCTCCGCAGGCACGGCGACCCTGGTGCTCGACGGGAGTCACCGCTACACCGTCGATACCGGGTCGGGAGCCGTCGCGCGCGTGGGCGCGGAGTGATCGGCGTCAGGCCTTCGATTTGACGAGGTAGCGGAGCAGTAGGTCGACCAATTCGTCGACCAGGGTCGCCTCGTCGATGCCCGGCGGCCGCTCGAGCAAACTGGCGAGCATCGTCGCGCGCACGGATTGATACGCGACGAACGCGGCGGCATCGAGGTTGGTCCGGCGCACGGGCGCACGGGTCGCGACGAGGAAATGGCGAATGATCGCGATCACGCGGAGGTCGAAGGCATGGACCCGATCGGCCTTCGCGGAACGGAGGCCTTCGACGGTCAGGATGCGGTGGAGCGCCGGGCACGCCGAATAGAGTTGAGCGAGACCGCGGACGACGGCGGTCACGGTTTCGCGCGGCGCACGGACGAGGTTTCCTTCGGACAGGACGCTCTGCATGAGCGAGAGCGCTCGCTCGAATTCGCGGTCCTGCAACGCGTCGAGTACGGCGTCGCGATGCGAGAAGTACTGGTAGAGCGTACCGATGCTCACGCCGGCGACTTCGGCGATTCGCGTCGTGGTCGCCGCGTCGGTGCCCTCCCGATCCAAAATCCGAGTCGTGGCCTCCAAAATGGCGTGAACCGTCGCCTGGGATCGGGCCTGGCGCGGCTGTTTTCTCGCGGTGCTCGCTGCTCGTTTGGGCATGACGCAAATTCTGAAACGAACGCGAATGGACCTCGTCGCGGCGCTCGTCCGATAATCTTCGAGAAATGAGGTGAACACGACGATACACGACCGAACCAGGGCTCGCCTACTGATTCGGAAGACCGCTGTTCGAGTCGAGCAACCGGATCTCCGATGGAGCGAATCGCTCCGACTACGTCAGTGGTCAGTTCTCGTGCGATACGTCGTCCGGATCCGGCCCGGGTGCGGGCGGCGGAGTCGTTTGATGTTCGAGAACGACGCAACACGGCTGCTCGTGAACGACGGCGTAACCCGACGCGGGAGACGCGAGCCAGCGCTGAAACGCTCGGTAACCTTTCACGCCGTCCAACCCGGAGCACACCAACTTCAGCTCGGCGAAGCGCGTGCCGGGCCGCTTCCAGCAGAAACGTCC
This sequence comes from uncultured Polyangiaceae bacterium, assembly GCA_964506835.1. Classification (GTDB taxonomy): domain Bacteria; phylum Myxococcota_A; class Polyangia; order Polyangiales; family Polyangiaceae; genus DASZVB01. The sequence continues at coordinate 38,571 of CAZDNG010000034.1, read as the reverse complement.
GTTCGCCTGTTCGGAGAGGACGACGAGCTGCGCGTGTCGCTTTTGCACGTCGGATTTGTCGACGCCCATCTCGAATCGCGGTTTCGTGAAGCGAACCGGAATATACGAGTACTCATCGGAGAGGATGGTCGTCTCGGGCGGGTAGGTGTTGGCGAGCCAATCTCCGACCTCGATTCGTGGATCGAACCACCGATTGGCGAGGTTCGCGTTCGCGCGCACCGTGTTCACGACCATGAGGACGATCGAGGCGGACAGCATCGCCAGCGCGAAGCCGCGCCATTCGCCGCGCCGGAGCTTCGAGATGCCGCGCCCGATTCCAAAAGCGCTGAGCGCGATCGCCACCGGAAGGACGACGAAGGCGTAACGCATCCGGCGCATATTCACGTCTTCAGCCAGAAAGCCGAACGTCGTCAGACAGAACACGGCGAGCACCGTCACGTAGCGACGTCGCGGACTCCGGGAAAAAACGCGGAGCCTCGCGAAGAAAGTCCCGTGGGGGGCTCTTCCACGATCGAAGAGCCACTGCCCGGAAAGGGCGACTCCAACGACGAACACCGCGACTCCGACGAGGGAGAAGTCAGCCGAAAAGACGTCGAGCCACGCCAACGGATTCGAAGACTCCGCTCCAAAATGGCCTCTCTCGACGTGTCGGTGGCGCCATTCGAGAGTGTGGATGAACGAACGCCAATCGGGCAAGACGTAAGGATTCGTGAGGAGCCACGCTGCCGAAAACGCGCCGACGACGCCGCCGGCGAGCAACGCGACGCGAAGGGCGAGGCGAGCGGGCGTCGCTTTGCCATCGGCGCGGCGGGAAAGCTCGCCCAGCACGACCCACGCAGCGAGTGCCGGTAGAACGAAAATCCCGCCGTATTTCACGCCGAACGCCGCCCCCGCGAGCGCCGCGGCGGCGAAGACGCGACGAATGGAGTACGTGCCGAGGAGGCACGCCATCGCGGCCAAGATCGCGGCGGCTTGCAAGACGTCGGGGTGGATCCATACCGACGACGCGGAGAAGTTAGGCGACCCCACGAGGGCGATCGCGGCCAAGAGCGCGATCGCGGCGGGCGTACCGAGTCGCCGCTGGACTCGGTACATCAAGAGACCCGCGAGCACCCCCGCTGCAAGCGAGACGAACCGAAGCGCGAAGGCGATGAGGTACACGGTGCGGCCGAACCCGAGGCCCTCGAAGAGGCGAATCAGGCCGTACGCGATCGATTGATAGACTTGGCCGTAGTCGTAGAACCCGTGCGGATACAGGTTGCTCTTCGGGTCGAGGTTTCCGTGCTGCAGATTTCGCAGCAGCATGCCGACGAGGTTATTTTCGTCGTAGTCGAACGCGCGGAGGAGGCGCACCGTGTCCATCGCCACGCCCAGGCACATCACCTCGGACGAGAGGAGCAGCAACAGCGCCGCCATCGCGAGAACGACGGCCGCGAAGGTCGCCACCGCTTCCACGCGCCGACCGTCGCGGAGCGCCAGGCGCGCCGCCGCCTGCCTCAAGAGGTGCGATCGAAACACGAACTGCGGCTGCCCCGCCCCCAAACCGACTTCCTCGATATGACGACTCAGTTGCCCCCCGCTTAGCCGAGGGCAACCGTAGCACCGCGTGCGGTTTCAACATGAAGCCGCCATGAAGATTCGTTGAGACTTGGTGCGCTCAGTCCGCCGCTGCGTCGGCTGACGCGCCGCCGTCGGCCGTCGACAGGCCGCTGCCATCGCCCGAGCTCTTTCCGAGTGCGCACTGCTCGGTCGCCGCATCCATCCGCGGCCAATACATGCCGTGGAGAATGCACATTTCGTTCGTAGCTGCGCTTGGGCCTTGCACGATCTGCTTCGACGTCGTGTTGTCGTAGTTACACGTGTAAGAGATGGAAGACCCGGAGGGCAGGGGGACCGAGGGATCGTACGGAAAAGAGCGCGGCGTCGGCTCGCTCCATTGTGCGCTGTCGTAAAGATCGCCGAGACTTTGCTGGACGGTTGCGTCGCTGGAGGTCGCTTTGAAGTCGACCCCGCGCGAATGCATATGCGACCAGAGCAGGGCCAGATGAATGTCCGTGGAGAGCGGGCAGACGCGCGTCGCGCTGGCCTGCGCGAGCGGCGGAATCACGATGCTCGGATTGTAGAAGAAGATCGAACCGGCCTCTTGCTCGACCTTCTTCGGATCCATCGTGTGAAGCACGAAGGTCACCTTCGGCTCGAGGTCGCTCGTCGTCGTGTTCAAGTAGTGGGACGTCAGGAGCAGCACCTCGCCCGGTTTGAACAGATGCGCGACGCCGGGAGGCAACGCACGGATCGAGTCGGGAGCCTGCGCCTCGTAGTAAGTCCCCTTGAAATTTCCGACCTGTTCGAGGTCGGTGCAGGGATGAACCGTCGCGCCACCGTCGGGAATGGACGTTGAATTCGTCCGAAAGACGAGGAAGTGATGGCTTCCCGGCGTGAAGTGAGATTCGGCGTGATTCACCGCGATCTCGCCGCGATTCGCCGGCAACGCGACGTAGGTGCAATCCGTCGTTTCGCCGCCGGCGGGGACGAATCCCTCGGTGTGAAACGTGACGTCGGCGAACGCCGTGGCGGACGGCGCGTTCGTGGACCCGCAGCCGCCCGTGACGGCGAGGAGCAACGCCGGCGCGGCGGCGCCCCGGAACGTCAGAAACCAGCTTGAAATAGGGTAACTTCCCGTCCTCACAGCGTCACGGGTACGCGAAGGGACCCGCGAAGTCCATGGTCACGTTATCGCGCCCGGACGAGGTGCCGCGCTCGGGCCGTGATCTTGGACGCGCTTGCTTCGACTCGGGCGCCTTGCTAGTTCTTTTCGCACGAACGAGGAGTGCAGTGGAGATGACCGAGATGTATGCGAAGTCCGGACGGCAAGCAGTGAGCGTGCTTTCAACGACCGGCCAAGCGCGAGACGTCGATGTGTTCCTCGGGCCCGCGCTCCATCGCTATCACCAGACCGAGACCCTCGGTGAGCGGCTGAACACCGAAGGCCTTCGATTCTTGCCGGTCGCGCTCGGCGAAAAGGTCGAGCTGCTCCAGATGGACGCCATCGCCGACGTGAAAGTGGAGGGCGCTTCGCCCGAGCTCGAGGAGCTCGATAGCGTGGGAGCGGTCCACCAGAGCGTGGTCGTTCACCTGGCGACGGGCGACACGCTCGCGGGCGAGCTCGTTTATCAAATGCCGCAGGGAAGCCCGCGCGTCTCGGACTTGCTCAACAATCCCAAGTCTCGGTTCCTTCTGTTGGTTCAGCCGGGATGCTGCCACTACGTGAATCAAAAGGCGGTCGTGAGGGTGGAAGCCTGACGTCGTCTCGCCCGGCCGGCGAGGCGCCAGGTCGGATTTCGATCGCGCCCGTCAGCGGGGCGCGCTCCATCGCGTCGTTGCCCGAGCTCCTGGGCGAGAACTCGCTGTTCGCGTCGCTGACCGTGCCGCAACGGACGGCGTTGGCGGCGAGGTTCGTGCGGCGCGAATTGGCGGCGCGCAGCGAGCTGTTCCGTCGCGGAGACGTGCTGCCGGGCCTTGCCGTCGTCGAATCCGGTCATCTCGGGCTCGCGACGCGCAACCTGACGTCGGGCGCGTTACGAGTCGCAGCGACGTTGCGGGCGCCCGACGCGTTCGGCTCGACGGCGCTCGTCCTCGGTGCTCCTTCCGAGCTCGATGTGTTCGCGTTGGAGCCCACGGTCGTTCACTTGCTGCCGAAGGAGATGCTCGGCGCGATCATGCGGCAAGTGCCGGAATTCGCGATCGCGCTCAGCCGAAGCGTGGCCGTCGAAGCGTCGCTCTTTTCCGCGCCGGGATCCATCCCCTGGTCGGATCTCGAACGCTACGTGTTCGACGATCGTCTGTTCGCGTGTCTGCCCGCGGGGCTCGCGGCGAAGGGTCGCATCTGTCCGCTCGAGCTCACCGGCGACACGATGACCGTGGCGATGGTCGACCCGCGCGAGGTCGCGGCGCTCGACGCCTTGAGCGCGGTCGTGCCCGGCGTTCGCTTTCGCGTCGTCGCCTGCGCCGCCGACGACCTCCGGCGATTCGCGGCGGCGCGGCTCGCGGTGCGAACGGAAAGCGACCTCGGGCCGCCTTCGGTCGGCTCCGAGTCGCGCGTGAGCTTCCGCTTTCTCTCGGAAGATCTCGCCGCGACGAAAGACCCGCGCGCGAAGGTTTCCGTCGGGCCTCCTCCACCCGCCGTGAGCGCCATCGAAGAGATCCTCGGCGTCGGGCTCGGCGTCGGCGCTTCCGACATTCACATCGAGCCGGAGCGCAGCGGAGTCGTCGTTCGGTATCGCCTCGACGGCTCGCTCAAGCGACGCAAGGAACCGTTTCCCGGCGACCTCACGAAGGGCATCGTCAGCCGACTGAAGACGCTATCGCGACTCGACATCACCGAGACGCGCCGACCGCAAGACGGTCGCCTCTCGGTGCAGCTCCAATCGGGTCGGCTGATCGATTTGCGCATGTCGACCGTGCCCGCCAAGTTCGGCGAGAAGGTCGCGCTGCGGGTCCTCGATTCGGACGGCGCCGTCGGTGACCTGAAGTCGATCTTCGCCGTCGAGCAGGTGAGGACACTCTTCACGCGCCTGCTATCGCGAAAAACCGGGTTCATTCTGGTCACGGGCCCGACTGGCTCCGGCAAGAGCACGACGCTCTACAGCGCGCTCAACCTCTGTCGAGCCGCGCGAGACGTCAACATCATGACCGTCGAAGACCCGATCGAGTATCACCTCGACGGCGTCACGCAGGTCGAGGTGCACCCCGAAGCGGGCACGACCTTCGCGACGGTGCTACGCGCGCTGCTCCGGCAAGATCCGAACATCATTCTCGTCGGCGAGATGCGTGACGCGGAGACGGCGCGCATCGCCGTCGAAGCGTCGCTCACCGGGCATCTCGTGCTGAGCTCGATGCACGCCAACGGTACGTTCGAAGCCATCGCACGCCTTCGCGACATCGGCATCGAGCCTTACGCCATCGCCAACGGGCTGCTCGCGGTGTTGCACCAACGGCTCGTACAGCGCATTTGCCCCCATTGCGTCGCCCCTTTCGAATATCCGCCGATCATCGTGAGCCAACTCGAGCGTCACGGCGTCCTCGAGCGGGGCGAGCCGACCGTTCTGATGCGCGGCGCCGGGTGCGCGCGCTGTCGCAACACCGGCCTCCTCGGCAGAACCACCGTGTGCGGCTTGCTCCTCATCAACGACGATCTGCGCGACGCGATCACGCATCGCGCGAGCTTGGCCGAGCTCCGTTCCGCCGCCGGTCGCGGCGCGCACATCGAACTGCCGAGCTATGCGGGGGCGCTGCTCCGCATGGGCGTCACCGTCCCCGGCGAAGTGCTTCCGCTCATGCAAAACGTCCAGGACTAGAGAGCTATCTCAAAGTTGTCGCGGGTTCAGGGCTTTGGCCCGCGACGATAGCGGAAAGGTGACCGTGGCTACCGGTCCGCGAACTCGGCCGCTGGCCGACGACGCTAAGCGTTTCGGCCCGGCGCGTTCGGTTCGCTCACGAACGATCCGTTAGGGTCCAAGCATGAGCGAAACCAAATTCGACATCTACGACATCATGGCCTGCGACGTATTTTGGGACTACGGAACGCCTGGGTTGCCCAAGGAACAACACAAGTTCTTGGTCGCGTTCCACGCCACCCAGGGGAAGTTCCATCCTGATCTGGTCGACACCATCAAGTGCTTCGGGCCCGATGGATACGCGACCGAAATCCTCAATCAAAAATTCACGGGAGAGAATCGAAACGGATTCATCCACGACAAGGCGACGGACAACTACTGGTACATGCACAATCGCGCGACCGGCTTCATGAAGGACGGCGAATATCGCATCGAGGTGCACTGCAAGAACGGCGACGTCAAGACGAGGTCGCGGGTTCAGAACGGCGAAGCGTCGCGAAACCTGGTCAAGAGCTATCTCGCGAACGCCGGCAAGATGGCGGAGTCTTTCTCGCCGTCCGAGAGAAAGAAGATGTCCGAAGGCGCGTCTCTGTCGGTCGTCAAAATTCGCTGGTCCACGCTCAAGGAGCTCGGCGGACAGGACGCTTACTATATCCACCGCCTCGCGGAGGGCGCGTCCAAGAGCGAGTGGGACGTTCAGAAGCTCGTCTGGTGGGACAACATTTTCGTTCAGCGGATCGCGGAGCCGACCGCGGGGTTGAACCGAGGCGAAGTCATCGTCAACACGACGCTCAAGCCGAAGACCCCGTACCTGTACTTCGTTGAAATTACGGACAGCAACGCGATGGGGAACACGAACATCTGCATCTTTCAGCCATTTCGCCAGTTCACGACGCCGTCGGTTCAAACTTCCGTGGAGTCCGGAACAGCTAGTGCAACTCGCTAGCCTCCTTTGCCAAGTCGTAGACCAAGTTGGCCACTCGGGCTCGCGCGACCGGAAAAGGCGAACCACCGATGCTAGGGTCGCGACGAGAAGAGGCGGCACCCCATGGAAGCATCTTGTTCGGTCCGCATGGTGCAACCGTTCGTGACGCTCGCCGCCGCGAACGAGTCGCTGAGGGACCTGGTGCCCTCCGAAATCGGGCTATTGGACCGGGACGCGCGCGTCCCACTTCGTCCGTCGCAAGAGGTGATCGCGGTCGGCTCGGAGCGCATGAAAGACCCGACTCTCGGGCTCAAGCTCGGTCAAATGTTGTGCTTCGGCATGGCCGGCGCGTTCGACTACGCGGTGCGCTCCGCGGCGACCGTTCGCGATTCGCTCGTCGTCGCGGGACGCTACAGCAAGCTGATCGCCGAACCGTTTCACATCACGGTCGAGGCGCGCCGGCGTCAGACCGTGATTCGCTTCGACGACGAAGTTCCTTGGTCGAAGGCCACTGCCGACTTCGCACTGAGCGCTTGGTACAGGACGCATTCCGCGGAAGAACTCCCCAAGGCGTCGCGCCCCGAATGTTGGTTCCCGAGTGCCGCGCCCGCCGACACGACCGAGTACGAACGTACGTTTCCGGGAGCGAGGCTGAAGTTCGGCGCGCCGTTCCTAGGGATCGCGTTCGACCGAGCTTACGAAAATGCGCCGCTGCCGGTCTTCGATCCCGTCCTGCACGCCATGCTGTGCGCGCGCGCTGATTCGCTCGTGACGGATCTGAGTCGAATGAGGGCGCTGACTCTGGCCGTGCGCCGCTCGATCGCGCAACTCTTGCGCGAAGGGAAGGAACCCACCGCGCATCAGATCGCCCGCTCGATGCGCATGAGTCGGCGCACTTTCAGTCGGCGGCTCGAGCAGGAGGGAACGACATTCGCCGACGAGTTCGACAACTATCGTCGGAAGCTCGCGCTGGCCTATGTGCGCCAATCGACGGCACCTCTCACCGAGGTCGCGTTTCAGCTCGGCTTCTCGCACGTCGAATCCTTTCATCGCGCGTTCAAGCGTTGGACCGGGAATACGCCGCTGGCGTATCGCCAATCGGGCGACGCGTAGAAGCTATCAGCTGTCTCATAGATCGACTGCGCCCCCGGCTTCGAAGATGCGCGCTCAACGTCCGCGTCTTCGCGAGCGGAAGAATTTTCTACGCCGATGTTGAAGGTGAGGTTTTGTTTTGGTGAAGCGAAGTGAGCGCGCCTTGCAACGTAGTAAGTGTCTTACAACTCAGGGGCATGACATCATGATGCGATCGTTGATTGTGGGCGCCTCGCGAATTGCCGGCGCCACTCTGCTCATTGCTCTGTCGTCGGCCTGTTCCGGTAGTTCGGCGGGCACGGGTAGCCAGGTCAATGGCAACGGAACCGGTGCGAGCGTCGGGGCGGGGGGCTTCGGTGGTTCGAGCAGCTCCGGCGGCGGCGCGCCGAGCTCGGGCGGGTTCCCGGTATCGTCAGGGTCCGGCGGATCGCCAATCGTGTCAGGCTCCGGCGGTTCCGCGGGATTTTCGACCGGTGGCGCGGGGGAGAGTGGCGGAACCGGCACGAGCGAAAGCGGCGGCGCTGCCGCCGGAGGCGATGGAGGTGCAGGCAACGGCGGCACCACGAGTGTTCCCGATGCGGGAAGCGGCGGCGCGAGCGACGCCGACGGGGGGGCTCACTATCCGCCGCGCCCGGACCAAGGTGTCGGTGACGGCACGGACGTCGTTCTCCTCGGCGATTCGTGGATGTCCAACACCCTCGAAATCGAAGGCACGGGCGGAGGCATCGCGCCGGCGCTCGTTCAGGTCGCCATGAAGCCGTATCGCAACTACGCGGTGCAAGGCGTGATGCTCTTGATGGCGGACTCGTTCGGCCCCGCGATTCCCACGCAATACACGGCGGCGAAGGCGGCCAACCCCGACATCAAGACCGTGGTCATGACCGCGGGCGGCAACGACATCATCCAAAATCCGACGCTCCAAGCGTCGTGTCAGATGGGGACGGACCAATGCAAACAGCTCCTGATCCAGATTGGCCAGGCATTGAACACGCTGTGGACCCAAATGGCGACCGACGGCGTACAGGACATCGTTTACATTCAATATGCTGCCGACGTCGGCACGGTTTCGCCCAGTCTCCGCGGCGACAAAGGCGTGCCCCCACCGACCATTTGCACCAGCGGCAAGGTGCGTTGTTACTCGGTCGACACGACCGACGCCGTCATGATGCAGATCGCCGCCGACGGCATTCATCCGCTCCAAGCGGCCAACACGCGCATCGCGCAAGTCGTTTACGCGCTCATGCAAAAAGAAGGCATGCGGCGTTGAGGTGACGTCGGCTGTCGTGGAGCGGGGATGGCGACGCGAAGCTCACGGGTGCGCCGCGAGAAAATCGAGGACGGCGGCGTATTTGGGCGACGTGGCCAGTGAGTCGCCCGTTTTTTCTTTGAGCCCCCAGCACGAGCCGGTGTGCGTGTACTGCATGAACGGACCGGTCATGCCGGCGCCCGAGATTGCGCCGAGGTACGACGTGTAGAGATCGTGCATGCCGGAGTCGTGTTGAAGCGTGGTGCAGCCGCTGCCCGCCGAGAACGAATCCGAGCCGCCTTCGTACGAGATCAACGGAACGCCGGCGCTCGTCGCGCACGTCTTGCTGCTGCTCGTCCAGCCGGTAACGGTGGAGATGGACGAGTTGAGGTCCTGGATCGACGTCCCGCTGAAGTATGGTGCGATCGCGTAAAAATCGGGCTTCGTCCCCTGCGGGTTGATCGTCGCATCGCCGAGCGCGGTCACCTGTGAGTCGCAGGGGCCCGTCCACGCCGCTTGCCCGGACAGCACCTTGACCAACCGCGGGCTGCCTTTGCCGAACACGGCCTCGAACGCCTCGTACATTCGCACGGAGGCGTACACGTAATACGACGCGGACGGCATGCTGCCGGAGAGCCCGAGATCGGACGCCTTGCCGGCGGCGTAGGCGTTCTGCGGAAAGCCCGAGTTCCAGACCTCGTTCGACCACTCGACGTAGACGCGCAGCGACGGATCGAGCTGGTCGTGGACCAGCGTCGCGAGCTTGCTCCAGTAGTCCGGCGTGCCTTCGTGCGGCACGTTCAACCAGTAATCCTTCTTCGTTCGATTGCAGAGGTCGATCTGCCACTCGAATGCGACGGGTTCGTTCTGCATGTCCGTCTTCTGCTTGCGGGTGCTCCACACGGCTTGCGTGTTGTTGGACGTGTTCGTCTGATTCCAGTCCATGAAGCGGAGCACTTTGTATGGCGCGAGGTCGCTCAGGAGCTCCGGCTTCCACGGGTTCTGGGTCGTCGTGAAATCGACGTTGCTCTGAAAGAAATCGTCGGAGCCTTCCCAATCGATGTTCCAGAAGTTCGCGCCGATGAAGAACTTGCTGCCGGGCGCGGGGTTCGCGAGCGTGACGCCGCCGTCGGCGCTCGACCCGCCGTTGCCGACGCTCCCGCCGGTGTTCGTCGCGCCGCCCGTATCGCCGCCGCCGGCGTTCCCGGCGCCTCCAACGCCGTCCCCTCCGGTACCCGCGCCGGTTCCGCCGTTGCTCGCGCCCGCGCCGCCCGTGTTTGCGGTCGAACCCCCGCTCGCCGAGCTCGCGCCTCCATTTGCGGCGCCGCCCGTCGCGTTGCCTCCGCCCGAAGGGTTCCCGCCGCCGGAAGAGGCTCCGGCGCCGCCGCTCGACGTGCTGCCACTGCCGGCGTCGTTCGCGTTGCCGTTCGCTCCCGTCGAGGAACTCGAACACGCGACGACCAACGACGCCCAAACCGCGATGGGCGCGAATCGGGCGTAAATCGCGACGCGCGGCGACGAGCTGGAGTGACCCATTCCTACACGGTACCGCGAGCGGCGCAAAACGGCTCTCGGCCTTTTCATCGCACATTGGACGACGCGCGCCTCGCCTGGGTGACGACGCGCGCGGTGAGTGGCAGCCTGACTGGGTGGCCCCGGTCGAGATCGAAGCCATCGGCGCGCAGTCGATTGCCCTCGGCGTGCGGCCAGGCAGCGTCTTGCTCGTGCACACGTCATTTCGTGAGGCGCGTCCCGTGGAGGGGGGGCCCCTCGGTCTCGTTGCAGGCTTGCGGCGGGCGCTCGGAGTCCGCGGGACCTTGGTGATGCCGACGATGACCGACGGCGAGACGCCGTTCGACCCGCGCACGACCTCGACGTCGGGGATGGGAATCACCGCGGAGCTCTTCTGGCGCCAAGACGGAGTCGTGAGAAGTACGCATCCGGGTGCGTCGTTTGCCGCCGTTGGGCCGCTGGCCGAGCGCATTTGCGCGCCGCAGCCGCTCGCGCCTCCCCACGGCGTCGACAGTCCGGCGGGTCGCGTGCGCGATCTCGACGGTCAGGTTCTACTTCTTGGCGTCACGCACGCGGAAAGCACGATGCTCCACGTTGCGGAAAGCGTCGCGAAGGTGCCGTACTCGGTCACGCACCCGTGCGTCGTCGAAGTCGAAGGCCGGCACGAGCGCGTGGCGATTGCCGAAACCGACCATTGCTGCCGAAATTTTGGGAAGATGGACGAATGGTTGCGTGCGCGAGGACTTCAGGCGGAAGGGAACGTCGGTCACGCGCGCGCCAAGCTGTCCAGCGCACGCGATCTCGTCCGCGTCGCGTGTGAGCATTTACTCGAAGACCGGCTCGTTTTCTTGTGCGCACCAGAAGCGCGTTGCGACGAATGCGATCGTGCACGCGCGAGCGTCGTGGCGAGTCTCGTCGAATAGTCCGGTCGACGTGACCTCGTTTCGGGACGACCTGTCGTGGCAAGTTGCCCCGCGCCGTGTCGAAACGCATCAGAGCAAAACGGCGTTTCTCGCACGAGTTGCGCGGGACCACGATTTGCATCGTAGTCGCGCGTGCGCGTCGCGCGGGTGCCTCCGTCGAACGTGCGATCCTATCTCGGTTGGATCGTAGCGGCGGCGATCCTCCTGGTGTCGGTCGCCGGGTTCGCGTTCGCATTCGGCGAATGGAGGACGGAACGCGAGCTGTCGCGGCGCGACGAGCCCGAGACTGACACGAATATCGTCGAGCCGCCCCACGCGTCCGACGTCCACGCAGCGGCCTTCGCGCAGGCTCCCGAGTCGCCGCCGATCGCATTTCCGTCGCCGCCGCCAGCTGCGCCTGCCCCCGTGGCACCGACGCCGACACCGAGCCCGACTGCGGTCGCGGCTGGCGCTCAAGATGCGGGCGCGCCGCTCGCTCCGGCGCCGAGCGCGTCGGCTCCAGCGCCGGCTTCCGTGCCGTCCACGAAACCCTCTGCGGAGCCGCCGCGGCCACTGCCTGCTCCCTGTGGCGCTACGTGGTGCCCCGATGGCCAAATTTGTTGCAACGCGAGCTGCGGGATCTGCGCGGCACCCGGCGCGTCGTGCACGCAGCGTGACTGCACTCAGAGCTCGGTTCCCGTCAGCACCATCTGCGGCATGACGACGTGCAATGTCGGCGACGTGTGCTGTAACTCGAGCTGCGGCGTGTGTGTGCATCCCGGCGAGACGTGCGATCGCTCGTCATGCGGCGGCGATCTGCAGTATCCGGTCAGCGAGTTGTGCGGGATGACGACGTGCAACGACGGCTTCGAGTGTTGCAACGCGAGCTGCGGCACGTGCGTGCGCCCGGGCGACTCGTGTTCGAAAGATCCGTGTTGAGCCGCGGTCAATGCGTGGCGAAGTACTCCGCGTACTTCGCGGCGGCTTGATCGCCGAACAAGATCTCGCACGCTTCGTGAAGTCCGGCGGCCTTTTTCAGCTGCTCGCGCGAAACAACCAGCGCGATCTTCGAGCGACGCCGAAGAAAATCCTCGAGCTTGGTGATCATCTCGCGCCGTGCTGCCTGCTCGACTTCGCAGCGGATGTATTCGGCGTGTTCGATGAGGAGCGACGCGGCTTCCGGGTCTTGCCGGATGTTTTCCAACAAGCCGATGGCCTGCGCGCCGTATCGCCGCCACAGACGCGTGCTCAGGGGCTCCGAGGAGGTCGGAGACGTCAGCGCGTCCAAGTTCATCAGCTTGGCTTGGTGAAAGAACTCGTCCCTGGTTTCGAGCGGGGGCTCCCCGAACCACCGCCGATGGGGGTAGGGGATCGCGATGCCGAGCCCGCGGATGTGCTCGGACACCTCTTCGCCGACGTTCAAGCAATCGGTGAGCTTGCCGCCGAAGATGCTCACGACGTGTCCGCTCACCTCGATGGCGTGCCGACGAGACAGTTGCATCCAATCCTTCTTCTGCTCGACTCCGGCGCCCGCCTTCACGGCCAGGGGACGAACGCCGCAGCGCTCGGCGATGACGTCGTGTTCGGTCAACGGCGCGGAGAGCCGCAACCGCTTGTTGATATTTTCGAGCACGAAGCGCCGGTCTTCGTCGGTCACGCCGACGTGCGCCGCCTCGACCCGCGTGTCGGTGGTGCCGATGCAAGTGCGCGGCCCCATGGGAATGACGAAGAACAGCCGGCCGTCGTCGGCGAAGAAGGTGAGCACGCGCCGGGACGAGGTGAGCCGACGGACGATGAGATGAACGCCTTTGGAGAGCGCGTGTCGATGGAGCGTCGTCACGCTCAGGCGCGCGTTCAGCTCGTCGGCGAACGGACCGCAGGCGTTCACCAGCCCGCGGGCAGAGAGCGAGAACTCGCGACCGTCGAGGACGTCCCGAAGCGTGAGACGCCAAGCGTCGCCGACCCGCGCTCCGCCGACGACCTCGAGGTAGTTTGCTGCGACGCAGCCGTTACTGAGCGCCGAGCGGACGAAGTTGAAGACGAATCGGGCGTCGTTGTCGTGAAGGTACGCATCGGCGTATTCGATGCCGCCGGAGGCGTCCGCCACGTCGATGATCGGTTCCTCTTCTTCGATTTCGCGCCGCGAGAGCAGGCGAGGGCGCTTCGTGAAACATCCGCCGATGAACCAATAGAGCCAGGTGCCGAGCCAGACCATCCACCGCGGCCACCGGAACCGGCGCGGATGCGTCATGAAAAATCCGATCTCCTGAACCGTCGACGGATAGGAGCGAATCAAGCGGTTCCGCGCGAGACACAGAGATCGAACGAGCCCGAACTCGAACGTCTCCATGTACTTGATGCCGCCCCAGGCGAGGTTCGACGACTGCTGCGATGTCTCGCCGGCGAAATCCAGGCGATCGACGAGCGCGACCCGGACGCCCCGGGCGCTGAGCGCCGCTGCCGACACCGCTCCGTTGATTCCCCCGCCGACGATGCAAACGTCGAACTCCTGGCTCGCGAGCTTCTCGATGTTCGTCTGCCGCAACTTCATGGCTGTTCCAGAGCCGAGAAGGCCACCTCTACAGCGTCTTTCGGAGCCGTGGAACACGCGAAACGTCGACGCGGTCGAGACGGCCTGTTTTCTCACTCAAAACGACAGGCCCGAGGACCGCGGTCGCACAGGGTGGGGGGCTATTGTTTGGTCGGCTCGAGGTCGAGCTCGGGGTACTTGCGAAAGATACCGTCTTCGTTGAAGGGAACGCGACGCTCGGATGCGAGATAGCGAGCGACGCCCGGTTCACTCGCGACTTGCCGCGTGAGCTCGAGGAGCTTCGGCATTCGCCGGTGCTGTCGTCGAACGGCCTTCGGGAAAGCGTACTCGAGCCCCGAGACCAACTGAAAGAGCGACAGATCGACGTATGAAAGACTCGAGCCGACCGCGCGAAGGGGGGCGTTTTCCGGAGCGTCGCTCATGTTGGTCGCGACGACGCGCTCGAAATAGCCGAGAAACTTCGGAACGCGCTCGTCGATGAAGGCCCTCGCGGCTGCGAGCGCCGGCTCACGCTGGTCCTCGTAGTACAGGCCGGCCGAAATCGGATGATGCACGTCGTGCGCCTCGTGAACGGCGTCCATGATCGTGAGCTGGTGTTGGTTCGCCGCGAGTCGACTCGCTTCATCGTCTGGAACGAGGCCGAGTCGTGGTCCCAGAAACAGCAAAATGTTCGCCGTCTGCGCGATCACCAGATCGCCCGCCTTGAGGATCGGCGGCGCGAACGGCGGCACCGTGTGTGCGTCGTCCTTCAGAAATCGGACCAGGTTCTTCTCGCCGCCGCCGTCACCGCTCGCGAGTCGCGCGACGTCGACGTATGCGGCCCCCGCGGCTTCCAGAGCCAGCCGAACGAACTCGCCTCGTCCCTGGATCGACGGCCAATAGTGAAGCTCGTAGGTCGGCGCTTTCTTCGTCATGACGCCTCTCGAAGTAGCACTCGCTTCTCGGCGTCGCCAGCCGCGCGCGGTTCGAGCTGCGTGCTCGCGCGGACGGTCAACTCAAGTGGGAACCGCTCTGGCTACCGACTCGCGCTGGTGCACGACGGCTCGGCAGGGAGCGTCGTGTACTGCTCTCCGAGGCTCGTGAGCATCCCGGCGGAGCCGAGCAGGTCGACGTTGGCGATCGACGTCGAGCGTCCCGAAAACCACGCATACCTGAAAATGTCCGGGTCGCTCTCCAGGTACGCGACGGCGTCCTTCTGGTAGCTCGCTTCGGTCGCCTCGGAGACCGTTCCCTGGTCGCCACACGCGAACTCGGTGAGCCAGATCGGTCGATTGTATTTCTTGAAATCTGCGACGTAGCCCGTCAGCGCGCTCTTCGAGCAGGCGTACCAATGGATCGCGACGTAGTCGATCTTGCAGTTCTCACACGCCGCGAAAAATTGGTCCATCCAGTCTACCGGATTGGTCACGTTACAACCGCCGCCGCAATAGTTCACCGCAGGCGAGACGATGGAGAGATTTCGGCGCGACGCGATTTCTTCGACCTTCGGCCAGAGGGCGGCGGCGGCGGTCGGCGTCAGGTTCGCTTGCGACGTGAAGTTCGGTTCGTTGAACCCGAGCAAGAACTTCGCGCCAGCGGGGATTGTTTGCACGACTTTGTCGACGTCGAAATTGCCGTTCCACAGCATGGGGACGTACTCGACCCCGAGCTTCTGATAGTCGTTCGCCACGCCTGACGGCGGCGTCGACGACCAGTTGTAAAACCACGACACGCCACTCGAGAGCGCCGTCATGTCCGCCGTGGCGCCTGTCGGATCGAACCCATACGCGACGCCCCGTTTGCACGCGCTGGTCTGAGGAGCGGAACCGTCCATCGACGAGGTCGAAGAAGTTCCGCCGGTTGCCGTCGGCGCTCCACCGTTCGCCGCTGCTGCACCTCCGCTTCCGCCCGCGACTCCGCCGGTCGTGCTCGTGGAACCGCCGTTCGTCGCTCCGCCGCTCGCGTTGCCGCCCGTCGAGCTGCCACCGGTGCCCACGCCTCCACCGCTCACGCCACCAGTATCGTTCGAGCTTCCACTCGCGCCGCCCACGTTGCCCGTCCCTCCGCCGCCGGTCGAGCCCGCGGATTCGCCGCTCCCGGCCGCGCCGGACGACCCCGATGCGCCACCGGAGCCGCCCAACGTAGAGCCGGAACTCGAGCCGCATGCGCTCGCGACGAGAGTAAGAGGCACGAAGATCGGAACGAGGCGCCGCATCACTCCATATTTCACACCAGATCGCGCCGCTCGTCTATCTCACTCACGTGAAGCGACGATGTGCGTCGGCGCCGCGCGACGAGCGGCACCGTCGTGGTGCGCTTGAACCGTGCGCACGTGTTCGTCGTGAGCACGTCACGTCGACGCGCTTCAGAAATGAAGACCAGGACCGACGGTGAAATCGAGGTCCGTTCCCACCGTGGAGCCCGAGCCCGACAAGAGCGTGGATTGCGCGGAGTCGAAGGAAGTCACCGAGTTCGGGATATCCCGGAGCGCGACGCCGTGGCGGGCCAAAAAGAGCACTTCGGCGGTGGCTCGGACGCCGACCGAGAAATACTTGGAGAAGAAATAGTCCGCGCCGAGTCCGACGCGGAGGTTGGCGCCATCGACGTTGATCCCTTGGCTCAGCCCCTGGATGGCATCGGAGAGTCCACCAATGACGCTGTAGCCACCGCCGAAAACGAGATACGCCTCGACCTTGTCGAACGGGAGTCGAAGCCCGAGCTCGGCGTCGACGCTATAGAGCTGAAGTGGGTTCTGCGTTTCGGCCCCGAGAAATGCGACGCCGCCACGAAGGCCGAACGTCAGCACGTAGAATCGCGCGCCGAGCCCGAAATCGATCGAGGGCCCGGTCACGCTCGTGGGGATGATGTTGGCCGAGAACGATTGCGCGCCGAGCGAAGACCGGAAGGTCGTCAGATTCGCCGTCTCGTAGCCGACCGCGGCGTCGAACGTGAACGGCTCGCCGTGCCAGGTCGTCGGGCTCCCCGAGGAGGACGAGGGTTGGTCGGCCTTCACGTCGCGCGCGTGCACGACGGTCACGCCGGTCGTCGCGGGTTCGGCAGGCGCCGGCTCCGCTTCCGGAGGGGCGGCGGTTTGTGTCTCCACGTTCGGCGACCCGACGGTTGCGGTCGTCGTCACCTCATCGGCCAGTGCGGTGGTCGCGAGGCTCGCGGCGACCGACGCGAGCATCAGCGAAGGAACGAGGGCCGGATATACAAGATGTCGCATGGTGCCTCAGAGCTCCTGGATTGAGCTGAAGAAGACGAAGAAAAACGAACCGCGGCGCATGTGAAGACCTTTTCGTTCGAGGTGATTTCGATCCCCAAGCAACGGTCGTGCCTTTTTCGTCGAGGTGTGCTCTCGCGCTCTTCGAGGGCTCGCGGCGTGCGAGATTTCGAAGCGAGATGGCGCGGCCGACACGGTCGTCGTCTTCGATTCGCGGCACCTCGCACTCCGACCGTCGCTTGCCGGAGAGCGCACGCGCGCGTCGAGTGTGACTCGATGTCCGCAGAGCCGTCACGCTCACGAGGCAATGCGCCTCTCGCCGCCGTAGCGAGCTCGGTCGCGAAACGCCGCAACGGATCCGTATCGCACGCCGGGCCCAGTGTTTTCTCACGCGCACACCGTGCGGCACGCGTCTTGAAGAGTATCGATGCAACGCAACGGCTTCGAACGTTGCTCTTCATCGAGTCATTCAAGGGAGAAACTACTAAATGGCACTCTTATCTCGGTTCGTTCTCATTGGGGCAATGGGTGGCGCGGCAATCGGCGTGGTCGGTTGTAGCGCGAACATTCACGACAACACCGTGAGCGTCGACGCGACCTTGGACTTCAAGGTCGACTCGACCGTGAACGTGAACCAGCTCAAACCGGGCGATACGGTCGCCGTCAATATGACGGCAACGGGCGTCGCGCTGGTGGACCCGAACACGACGCCGACGACCGCGCAGGCGAGCACCGCTGCTTACTTCAACATCTATCTCGACGACGTCAATTCGCCTCCGATCCTCGCTACGGCATCGACCAGCGTGAGCGTGAAGATCCCGCCGGCCACGCCGCCCGGAATGCATCAGTTGATCTGCCGTTTGCAGAAACACGACGGAACGCCGACGGACCAGGAGCAATCGGTCGAAATCAACGTCATGGCGTCGGCGAGCGTCTCGATTGGTGCCAAAGACGGCGGCTGAGCGAACTGAATGCGTCCCGCGAGCGCCGCGCGTCCTCGAGGAGAGGCGTGTCTGGGGAGCGCTCGCGGAGGCTGGCCGCGCGAACTAACGGTCGTAGCCTTCGACTATTGACCGACGAGGTTCAGCCCGAGGGTGACGACACCGGCGGCGAGCACCAGACCGCCGCATAGATTGGCCCGCCGGACGTCTCTCGCGTCGTTGCCGGCGACGTCGCGGGCGGCTCGCCAGTAGAGCGCAGCGCCGACCGCCACGAGAGCGAGCTCGAGAACGGCCGACGCGGCGGGAAATCGCCAGAGCCCGAAACCGAGTCGCGGAAGGTTCCCGCCGTTGCCCGGAAGGATCGGCATGTCGGCGCGGTGCATGAACAAGTCGAGCACCCAGTGCGAGAAGACGACCAGCGCGAGAACGACTCCGCCGTTCTTCCCATACCGCAGCGCCGCGATGCCTCCGAACAAGGCCGACAGCGCGAGGGCGCCGACGAGCGAATGCGTGTAGTCGGCGTAGATGATGACCGCGCCGTATGCGCCGTCCTTTGCCCCCGCGATTGGCTCGGCGCGCTCGATACCGGCGACGAACAAGGGGACGAAGACCACGTCGAGCCACTGGCAGGCGAGCATCAGCGCCCAGAGCGGCACCGGTCGCGCCTTCGATTTGACCGCCGCCGCGAAACCGAAGTGACCCGCGATCACGCGCGACCCCGATTCCGAGTGGACGGCCACGGCAGCCGCGCGTCCAGGACTCCGACGACTCCGACGAACAGAATCAACCCTAAAATAAAGGACATTTCACCTCTCGCTCGATGCCGGTTGCCGAAGCTTCGATCGGGTCGTTGCTCGGCGCGGGGCCGGCTTGATGCCGTTCAAGATCGTGGCGACGCCGTGCTCGAACGCCGCGTCCAGTCCGCCGCCGAGCCGAAATGCGCCGGCGAGTTCCATCGACACGAACCCGTGGAGAAACGGCGTGAGGACGCGCGCCGCGGCGAGCGCGCCTCGTTCGCCGGCCAGCGCGACGAACGCCGGCATGGTCGGTGACACCGCTTCCGCTCGGAGCTGCACCCCCACTTCGGAGCGGTCCGCGTCGATGCGATAGAGGAGCGCGTAGCCTTCCGGATTCGACTTCGCGAACGCACGGTAAGCGTGAGCTTGCGCGGTCAGGATTCGGATGGGATCCCGACCCGAAACGGCACCGGCAAGACGGCGCGCGAGTTCGCGCCACAACTCGCGCTCGACGGCATCGAACAATGTCGCGCGATCGGCGAAACGCCCATAGAGCGACGGCGCGCGGATCCCGACGGCGCTCGCGATGTCGTTCATCGAGAATCCGTCGCGACCACGACTTTCGAGCAAACGACGAACGGCGGCGACGATTTCCGCGTCCGTCGTCTTCGAGGGGGCAGGCATGGCCGCGAGCATAGAACGGAAGTGAAGACTAATGACGTTAGTCTTAATGTCAAGCCGCGGCGGACGCCGGGTCGGCTGCGATGCGACTCAGACGATGCTGCGCCAGCGGTGCGGCACGTGCTCTTGCACGTTGAACGCCACGACGCGAATCCCGCTCCGAACGACGACGAACGTCGTGACCCCACCATGGTGCGTGATCATCCGGTGAAACCCTCCCGGACGACCCGTGGTGACCCACAAGACCAGCGATCGGATGAGGTTCCCGTGACAGATGAACACTTCTTGGCGGGCGAGGCGAGACGGCTTGAAGAAGCGTTCGATGACGCGTTCGATCCCTCGCGATCCTTCCGCGCGCTTCTGGCGAGGGATCACGAACCCGGGAACCGAAGTGGGAAGAACCTCCCGAAGGACGCGATGTCGCACGACGCGTTCGAGCCCGAGCTTCTCGGCCACGATGTCGGCGGTCTCGATCGCTCGCGGAGCGTCGCTGGACGAGATGGCGTCGATCGGAACGCCGGCGAAATGTGCAGCGACGAAGCCGGCCTGTCTCCGTCCGAGCGCGGTGAGACTCCCGGACTCGAACTCGCCGTCGTAGTACTGGCCGTGGCGGACGAAATGCAGCACACGCCCGTCGGCGAAGGGGTCTTTCGGTGCTGGCCGTCCGTCAGTCATGGGTTCTGCCGGCGAGAAGGCGCGTCAGGGGCGCCCGGCGCCTCGCGCGATCAACTCGTCGATTTCCGTTCCGCGTGCCGCGTCGCGAGCAAAGCCGAAGGTGCCGTGAGCGAGCATCTCGCGGGCGGCACGTAGCAACGCTCCCGACGCGACGCTGGCGAGGACACTTCCGAGACTGATGCGCTTCACGCCCAGCGCGGCGAGCTCGCCGACCGTGAGCAACTCTCGCGGGCCGAGGAGCACGTTGAGCGGGCGGTCGACGGAGGCGATGACGGTTCGAATGTCCCCTGCCGTCGGAAGGAGCGGCGCATACAGCACGTCCGCGCCGGCTTCTTGATATCCCTGAAGACGCCGAATCGTGTCGGCGAGGTCGGGTTTACCGGTGAAGAAATTCTCGGCCCGCGCCGTCAACGTGAACGGAAACGGCTGTGCACGCGCGGCTTCCACCGCCGCCCGCACCCGTTCGATGGCGTGCGATAGCTCGTATTGCGGGGCTTCCGGTCGCCCCGTCGAATCCTCGATCGAGCCTCCCACGAGGCCCGCGGCCGCCGCGAGGCGTATCGTCTCCGCCGCGCGTTCCGGCGCATCGCCGAAGCCGTTTTCGAGATCGGCCGAAATGGGAACGTCGACGCTCGCGCAGAGGCTCTTCGCGTGCTCGAGCACCTCGTCGCGACTCGTTCGATAGTCGGTCTTGCCGATCGAACGCGCGAACCCGGCGCTGGTCGTCGCGAGCGCCTCGAAACCGAGGCCGGCGAGCAGACGCGCCGAGCCCACATCCCACGGGTTCGGAATGACGAAGGCGCCCTCGCGCTCATGGAGCCCGCGAAATGCTCGTCCCTTGTCGAGCTGCGATTGCATGACGAGAACTGTCGCTGATCCGGGGGACCGCGGCAACCGAAGCGCGGCGCGCGCGCCCCTGGGCGATGTGAACGCGCGAATCGCCTGCGCGCGGTCGTCGTCGTTGCTAAGCTGTGGACGTGCAGATGAGGTTTTGCGCCGTCGTGGCGAGCAGCACCGCCCTCGTCGTTCTGGCTTCGTGCGGGCGCACGGTTTCGCCGTTGGCCGACGGCAGCGCGGGTCCACCTACACTCCCGGGATCGGGCGGCGCAGTTTCCGCAGGCAACGGGGACGCATCCGTCCCGCCGAATGGCTCGACACCGTCGGGAGCAGGCGGCGCGAGCGGGGGCGGAGCCCAGGGCGAACTGCCGTCGACGGGCACATTCCACGGCAATTCCGGGCCTGATGGCGGCGTCGCCGGCGCGGACTCGGGTCCATCTCCGAGCCGCGACGCGAGCACGACGAAGCCGCCCGTCGTGCTCCGCAATACTCCGCCTGGCGTCGTAGTGCAGTTCGATCCCGACGAGGTTTACGCGGTCGGCTACGTCAGCGACGTCAATCAATACGCCGGGCCGTACGGCATCGCGCCGATCGAGAACACCGAAGACAGCGTGCTCGCTCTTCCGTTGTTCGGTGAGACCTACCTTCGTCCGACCGACGGACACCTCCTCTATACGACCCAGGGTTCGAACGCCGACGGTGCGACGACGCTCTACGAGTTTCGGCGCGACGAGGCAGATCTCACGAACCTCACCGCCGGCGAGACGGTCGTCGCCGACTCCACCGTCGATTGCGCGACGGTCGCGCCGGGCCCCGGCGGACCGAACCAGCCCGGTGGCGACTACGTCATCGGTCTCGACGGCGTGATCTACTACTCGTGCTTCGTCAGTCTGGGCGTGAATCTCGGGACGCTCGAGAATTGGTACTCCCCGAGCAACGCGCTCCTCGCATCGAGCCTCTATCCCGATTCGGTCGGCGCGGGCGGTCGCGCCTTGGGGGTCACGTCGGGCGGCACAATCACCGTGTACGAGCTCGCGGGCGCAAGTGTGTTCGCTCGACACACGGTGCAAAGCTTGTTCGGCCAAGACGCGGCAGCCGTCATGACGCTGGCCGCTCGCGCGCATTCGAGCGGGTTCTGGGTCGCGCAGGGGCCACCGAATAGCGCGCCGAGCGAAGACGTCTCGTACGTCGACCTCGATCTTTCCGGCGACGTCGTCAGGAGCGGCGTTTACGCGCCGTTCCCCAGCGGGGTCACGGTCACCTACGACCAATGGACGGGTGGATGGCCGGTGATCGACGGACACGGCGCCCTCTATCAATTCGCATTGAACGGAGAGGACGGCGTCATCGTGAAGCGACCGATGTCCGGCGAGAGCACGGTCGTCTACGCGCAGAGCTCGTGGGACGTGAATCATCCTCACCAGGTGTCTCCGCAATTTCTACTCACCGCGCACTGAACGAGAAGCGCGGCATCGTCAGCGGTCGCGTGCGACATCGAACGGCGCGCACTCGAACGGCAGATCCACGCACGGGGTGAGGCCGTTCACGGGGCGTCCGTATTCGTCGCACTCGAGGACGTGAACGCCTTCTGGATTTGGCCCGGTGAGTGCACCGTGAATGAACGCGGAGACGGCGTTGGTCACCGACGGCGCGCGGAGCGGGAAGCTGCCGAGGTACGTGTTGGTGTCGCGTTCGATGAGCGCCAGGGAAAACCAATCGAGGGAGAGCCCGGACGCGCTGGCGTAGCCGTCGGCGACGACCGTGTCGCTCGTGGGCGACGTGGACGATGCGTACGTGAGCGACGGAAACGAATCGACGCGACGTCCGCGCGAGGGACCTCCGGTCGCGTCGAACCAAGCGTCGATCGTCGGCGCGTCGTCGATCGTGGCCGCGACGCGAAAGAGAAGACCCCCGTAGTCCGGAAGGGCGACGATCCGCAGATCGCCGTCGGCGGTCGCGGGGTTGTCGTCCGGATCGCGACGACCGCTGACGACGAGGGTCGCCGCGACGTCTCCCGTCAAATCGACGCTCGCCGTGACGAGGCCGGTCGCTGTGCAGTCGTCGCTGGCGCCGACGAGCTTCACGTCGAACGCGAGCGCAGGGACGCGCGTGTAGGCCGTGACCTCGGTGTAGTCGAGCCCGTCTGCGATGCCGGGCGGAGGCGGCGCGACTTGTGATTTCCATTCGGCGGCGAGCGGGCACCTCACCGTGCTGCCGTCCGGCGCGGCACCCGCGTCCACGCCCGCATCGAGGCCGATGTCGACGCCAGTGTTGCACGAGCTCGCGTCGATCGTGCAATCGGAGCGGCACGTGGGTTCCCCGTACAACCGCGTGCCCCCGGTCGCGTAGTAACACGACGTAGTGGTGAAGTGGTTTCCGTCGCACTCCTCGGTGCCCGATCGGACGCCGTCGCCGCAGAGCTGCACGACGCAGCCACTGAGGTCGAACGAGCACGTCGAGGAACACGCGAGGTGCCCGCCCGGCAAAGCTCCGAGCGACGTCGACGCACACGTCGCGCCGTGAAGCTCGGCTCCGTCGCAGTCTTCGCCGTCGTCGATGACGCCGTTGCCGCACGATGGGCTCGACGCGGCCGCGATGCACCCCGTCGTATCGAGCTTGCAGTCGTTGCTACAGGCGAGCGTCCCGCGTGGTCGGGTACCCCGCGTTGCGACTTCGCACGACGAGTTCGCGACGTTGCCGTCGCACTCTTCGTTCCCGTCGATGAATCCGTCGCCGCACGATTGGGCGCGACACTGGCCCGTATTCCACGTGCAGTCGTCGTTGCACGACACGGCGCCGAAAGGGCGCGCGCCCGAAGTTGCACTCGCGCAGAGCGCGTTGCACCGAGACAGATCGCCGGTCGCCGAGTGGGGATCGCACCCTGGTGGGGGGCCGTCGCACGACTCGGTCCCCTCGGTGAACTGGTTGCCGCATCGTGCGGTCAGATCCGGCGCTCGCGTCAGCTCGAAGGAATAGTCGCTCTCGCCGGCAAGACGCAGGCAAACGCGAACGGCTGGCAAATCCGGCGACAGGGCCGCCACGCGAACGAGCGCGACCGTGGGCGCAGCGCCGTCGTAGGGACCGCCCGCGCCGCCCGCTCCGCCGGTGTTGGCCGCGCCGCCGGTGTTGGTCGCGCCGCCTTCCGACGTCGGGCCGTCCGTCGAAGCGTCGAGCTTCTGTGAAGGCGTGCCGCCGGAGCTCGTTCCGCCAGCGCCGCCCGAATGCGCACCAGCGCCGCCGGTCCCGGCGGATCCGCCGGGCGCACTGCCGTCCAGACCTGCGTCGTGCACGGCGGCTTGCCCCGCGAGATCCTTATCGTTTCCGTTGCAGCCAGTGCTCGCTGCGAGCGCGCACGCTAGCCATTTCAGGCGCGTCGATACCACTCGACGCGGGCGAGCAAGCGCCGTCCGTTCATCTGCCTTCCTCATGCATCGACTCCCGTACGCTCCCGTCGCGCCCACACGCTACGGGAACGCGCGAACGATAGCACGGCAACGCGACCTCGCTTTCGAGCTTCACGACGCGGCGGCTCGACGCCACGCACGTCGATCGCTCACGGTTCGCGGCGTGATCACGATGAGCAAAACGCGGCGCAGAAAACGCGCGCGACGCGTGCTGGCCACAAATGCGCTTCCTTTTTGTCCCGTTGTGTCTGGTGTCCTCGGCGCAAGTTCTCTGCGAAATGAATGACGGCCACCGACGCCTAGACGCCGAGTCGCAGGCGAAGCGGGTGCGGGTTCAGAGCGAAAGCCCCGAAGACGCCAGTAGGCGGGCGATTGTCGGCTTTGATCGCCGCGATGAGCGCGTCCCTTGACTTCGCTATTTCTGGGACCATCTGGCGACAAAGCAAGGCCACCTGGGAAGGGAGAACCCCCGGCGCGCATCTTGCTCTTCTATCTTCTGCGCGAAGGAAGCACCCGCTTTCACGCGAAGGAAGTAGCCCCATGCCATTGCCCGAGGTGATGAACAGTCAAAGTCCGATCTGCATCGAGCCGCGGTTCCGGCACTCGTACGTGCGCGTCGACGGCGTTCTCTTGCACTTCGCGACGCTCGGCGAACCCAGTCAAAAGACGCCGCTCGTGCTCATTCATGGCTTGAACGACTCGTATCTTGCGTGGAAACGCGCCGCGCCCGCCCTCGCGCTCGATCGACAAGTCTTCATGCCGGATCTTCCGGGCTCGGGGCTCTCGGAGCGCCCCGATGCGAGCTACGAGCTCGGTTGGCACGCGAAGATGATCGAGAAATGGCTCGACCGAATGGGACTCGACAAGGTCGACCTCGTCGGACACTCCTTCGGCGGCGGCGTCGCGCAACGTTTGCTGCTCGATTGTCCCGAGAGGATTCGCCGACTGGTACTCGTTGCCCCAGGAGGACTGGGCAGTGAGATCACCTTGGCGCTTCGGCTCGCGTCTCTCCCAGGCGTGGTCGAACTGCTCGGTCAACGCTTCATGGCCTTCGGTACTCGACTTGCGCTACGGAAGGCCCGCGCCGGCTTGTCGGAACGGGATCTCGACGAGCTCGGCGCGATGAACGGGATACCCGGTTCGGCCCGAGCGTTTGCGCGCACCGTGCGCGACGTGATCGATTGGCGTGGTCAGCGGCGCACGTTCTTCGAGCGAGCGCATGAATTGGGTGTCATGCCGCCAATCGCCGTGTGCTGGGGTGATCGTGACTCGATCATTCCCGTGGCGCACGGTGCGGCGTTCGCGCAAGCGGTCGACGGCGTGGTGTTCAAGCGCTTCGAGGGGGCGGGACATTACGTCCACGACGAGCAACCGGCAGCGTTCGCGCAGACCGTTCGCGAGTTCCTCGATGACCCGGGGATCCTGCCGGCACGCCTCAAGAAGAGCGAAGGGTTGCGAGCTATCGCGGCGGTTTTGCCGCAGCTTTCACAAGATCACGCTCCCGTTTCGGAGGGTCGAGGAGCGTCTTCGAAGCGTGCGTCAGGCGCACTTCATGCATTCATCGATGACGAACGAGGAATGCATGCTCGCGCCGCAGACATCGCCCAAAGAACACTCCATCAGCCGACCGCACGGTCTCGGTAGGCGCCACCTCGCGCCGGGAGACGTCGTCGCCCACAAGTTCCGCCTCGAGAGGCTTCTCGACGAGGGGGGTATGGGAACCGTGTGGGTCGCCCACAACGTCGATCTCGACGTACGAGTTGCCCTCAAGCTACTGCGGCCGGACGTCGCACAAGCGTGTGCTCGCGATCGCATGATGCGCGAGGCCCGCGTCGAGGCGCGACTCGAACATCGCGCCATCGTCCGGGTGTTCGACTGCGGCGAGACGGAAGACGGTGCTCCGTTCATCGCGATGGAGCTCCTCGAAGGGATGTGCCTCGCCGACTCACTGGAGAAAAATGGCCCGATGCGCGCGATCGAGGCGGTTCGCACGCTCTTGCCGATCATCGACGGGCTCGACGCCGCGCATGAACAGGGGATCGTTCACCGCGACGTGAAGCCGGCGAATATCTTCCTCGCGCGCGGCGCCCAAGGGCTAAAGCCGAAGATCGTGGATTTCGGCATCGCGACGTCGGGAGGGTGGGCGAACGGCCCGCAGATCACCCTCGAAGGAACGGTGATGGGCAGCCCGGCGTACATGGCGCCCGAGCAAGCGCGCGGTCTGTCCGACGTCGATCATCGTGCGGATATCTGGGCCATCTCGGCGGTGTTGTACGAGGCGGTGACCAACTCGCCGCCGTTTCACGGCGAGAGCTTCGACGCGCTCCTCCGGTCCATCATTCGAGACGAAGTGACGCCGTCGCGCGGTCCGGAGATCCGCGGCCTCTGGCCGATCCTCGCCCGAGGGCTCGACAAGGATCGCGAGCGTCGCTTTCAGTCGATGCGGCAGTTGGGCTCGGCATTGGCGCAATTTCTTCTCGATCGAGGGGTCACGGACGATGCGACCGGCGAGTCGCTCGCGCGGGCGTGGAGCCACGACGGTGCCTCGACGTCGCACGAGATACCGGCAGCGCGCCGCCCGAGCCCGCGCCCGAGCATCGCTCACATGCAGTTGCGCCACGATCTCACGGCAGCCCGTCGATCTTCGCCCGCTTCCGAGGAGGCCCTGCGGAGGGAGCATAGTGTCCCTCCGGTGTCGAAGAGCCCGCGCGTCACCCGCGACGACGCTCCCGCGCCACCGAGCGCCTTGCTCCGCATCTCGGTCGCGGCCCTGGTGATGGCCCTTGCCGCTCTATTCGTCATTGCGCTTCGACGGAATGGGGACCCGGTCCCCAATGCTCAAGCCGCGCCCGCGGACGTCGTCCAAACGTCGACCGTTTCGGGGGGCAGTGTTTCGATGACCGGCCCTGGTGGCGTTCTCGCGGCGAGCCCGGAGCGCGCGTCGGCTTTTGCCTCGTCACCGGCGCTCGTAGCGGCCGCCCGACTTCCGGAACCCTCCGTGACTCCGGTCGCGACCCCCGTGCCCGTACCGGCGCAGCACGCGCCGCGCGCGACCCATCGAGACGCGAGCGCGGCCCTCGGTCTCAAGGCTCCTTACTAGCGCGGCTGCTTGGGACGGCGAACGGCGCGCACCGTGCCGCTCTTGCCACCGCCACAAAATAGCCGATCGCGACCGTCGGATTCGAGACCGGTGACGATGGCGCCAGCCGGGAGGGTGAGGGCGGCGAGCACCTCGCCCGATTCCGGATCGACGCGGCGCAATTGGCGGAGCTCGCCGCCGTCGTCTTCCCAGGTGCCATGCCAGAGCTCGCCATCGACCCAGGTCACGCCCGTGACGAATCGCGTCGACTCGATCGTACGAAGGATCTGACCCGTCTTTGGATCGAGACGATGGATCTTTCCGGCGCGATGCTGAGCGACCCACAGTGACCCTTCGCCCCAGGTGAGTCCCGCGGAATCCGGCGGGGCAGGGATCGTACCGACGACCTTTCCCGTCGCGGGATCGATCTTCTGGATGCGACCCCCGCCGAGCTGAAACAGATGACGCCCGTCGAACGCCGTCCCGGCTTCGGCGGTTACGGGGAGCGAGCGCCCGAGCTCGCCGCTCTCGGGGTCGAACGCTTGTACGCGGTCTCCGGCGGCGAACCACACCGACTCGCCGTCGAAGGTCACGCCACGCACGTGGTCGACGCCGGGAAAAGGGCCGTAGTCGCGGAGCACCTCCGCGGGGGCGAGATCGGGGGACGAATCTTTCGAAGCCACGACGTTCTCGCTAGTCTAGCGAGTCCCGGAAGAGGAGTAACATCGTCGTCGCGAAGCTCGTGGGCGCGGTGGCCATCCAGCGGCGCGCGGGGCCTTTCCCCACGGCTTCGACCCGCCCTTCGGACAGGAGTAACCCGAGGGCGCGCTGCACCGTTCGCTGGCTTTTTCCGAGGGCTTTGGCGAGCCCTGACGTGGACCACGACGGCTCGCCGCCGAGCAGCGCGAGCACGGCGCTGCTCTCTCCGGGATCGGGGGGCAAGAGAAGGAGCACGCGTTTCCCGCGCCGCGGCACGAGCGAGAATCCAAGCAGGGTGGCACGCACGTCGGCGATGGGTGCAATGACACGCCGGAGCCGGCCAATCTCGACCCGCAGCCGCGCGCGCACCGACTCGGTGACGGCCTTCGCTCCGAACGCACGTCGCGCGAGCGCCTCGCGTGTAGCCTCCGCGGGCGACGATTCGGCGAGCGCGACTGCAAGCGAGAGCAACACCGGCCGCGCGACGAGGGGGATCACGACTTTCTCAGAACGCACTTCGCGCCGGCACGCGTCCACGACGAGCTCGGATGAGCGAAAGATGTCTTCGACCTGGTCGAGCCGCACCGCGCTCTCGGCGCCTGCGACGCGGAGCCGTGCGACGTTCGCTTCCAGGGTGCGCGCCGCCTGTTCGACCTCTGCCGTGAGCGACGGGACAGCGGCAGCGCGTGCCGCGGCGCGCGCGCGCTCCACCGCGAGACGCGCGTCGCGAGCGCGAACCGATCTGACGGCGATGTCGACCGCGGCGAGCTCGGCGACCGTGACGAGGAGGGGCGGCGCGCGCCGGAGCTCGAGTGCGGTGAGCGCCCGCTCGGCGGCGCGGAGCTCGCCGAGCAGTACCAAGCGCCGCACCGATTGCAGGCGCGCGAAGAGCGCGTTCTCGACGTCGCCGCGGGCTTCGAGAACGTTGGCCGCGGCGTCGAGGTCGCGCTCGGCATCGCCGAGGTCGCGGCAGGCGAGGGCGATCTCCGCACGAGCAACGACGCAGCGAGCGCGGGCGACGGGAGCTCCGCCGCCGAAGGCCTTCGCGGCGCGCGTGAGCAACGCCCGCGCCGTCGCGAACTCGCCGAGCTGCGCCATCGCGATGCCGCGCAACGCGAGCGCCGACGGGTCGCTTCGAAGCGCCACGTGCCGAAGCGCTTCGAGTGGGTCGAAACCTCGAAGCGCACGGGCCGCGTTGCCGAGTGCGTCCATACACTCTGTTTAACGCATTTTTCCCCCGATGTTCTGCCGCAGAGCGCCTTCCTCGAGATCGCGTCGAAGTTGTTACTCTCGCCTCCGCGCTGCTCGCCTTATTGAATGGAGACCGGGTCACACCATCCCCGGACACGAAAGGATGAACGAGATGATCGCACATGAAGTCGTCGGCGCCGCCGACTGGGTGAACGCGCGCAAGGCATTGCTCGAGAAGGAAAAGGAACTCACGAAGGCCCGCGAAGCCCTCGCGGTGGCGCGCCGAGCGCTCCCCTGGGAGCGCGTCGAAAAGCGCTACGTGTTCGACGGGCCGCGCGGTGAAGAGACCCTGAGCGATCTCTTCGGCGGTCGATCCCAGCTCGTCGTGTACCATTTCATGTTCGCCCCCGACGCGAACGTCGGATGCAAAGCTTGCTCCTTCTGGGCGGACAACTTCGACCGCAATGTCGTGCATCTTGCCGCGCGCGACACCACCTTGGTCGCCGTATCGCGCGCACCGCTCGCGAAGCTCGACGCGTTCAAGCAGCGGCTCGGCTGGTCGTTCAAGTGGGTCTCGTCGGGGCGGACCGACTTCAACTACGACTACGGCGTGTCGTTCGATCCGAGCCGGGGCGATGGCGCGTCGTACAACTACGCGAAGAAAACCAACGGCGCCTCGGATCTACCGGGCATGAGCGTCTTTTACCGCGACGAGAGCGGCGGCGTCTTCCACACTTACTCCACGTACGCGCGCGGGCTCGACATGATGAACACCGCTTATCAAATCCTCGACCTCGTGCCCAAGGGGCGCGACGAGGTAGAGCTGCCCCAGAACATGGCGTGGCTGAGGCGTCGCGATGAATACGGCAGCGAGCAGTAGCCCGGGGCCGGCGTCGGCCTCCACGGGGCGCGCGACGTCGCGGGTGAAGGGCGCCGCGACGTCGCTCGGTACCTGGGTCCTCGTCGCGTTGATGCCGAAGTGCCCGCTCTGCGTCGCGGCGGCCCTGTCGGCGTTCGGGATCGGCGCGACGAGCGCCGGGTG
The DNA here is from genome assembly GCA_964506835.1 of uncultured Polyangiaceae bacterium. GTDB lineage: Bacteria > Myxococcota_A > Polyangia > Polyangiales > Polyangiaceae > DASZVB01. The sequence goes on along the minus strand of CAZDNG010000034.1, from coordinate 8,462 downwards.
GATCGCGCCGTTCGTGCGGCCCTTGGCGTGGACCCTCGCGGTGTTGGCCGTCGTCACTGCGGCGCTGACCGAATGGCGGAGACATCGGGCGCGCGCGGCCGGTCCGCGTGCCCCCTCCTGCTGCCATGCCCAAAGGAGCGCAGCGCGGCGAGCCGCTCGCCAATCGGCGACGGCCGAGTACGATCGGTATCGTGTGTGGCCGCTTCGTCCAATCCGATCCGTCGCGAATCGCCCTTGAATTCGGGATCACGGTGGAGCCTCCTGGGCTGATCGCGACGCCTCGCTACAACGTCGCGCCGACTCAGGAGGTCGAGGTCGTTCGCGTTCTCGATGCGAAGAAAGGTCGGCAAATCGATCGGCTCAGGTGGGGACTCGTCCCTTCGGGCGCGCGCGATCCGAGCGTCGGGAACCGGATGATCAATGCTCGAGTCGAGACGCTCGACGAGCGACCGGCGTTCCGCGACGCTCTGCGACGGCGCCGTTGCCTGGTGATCGCCGACGGCTTTTACGAATGGAAGCGTGAAGGGCGGGCGAAGCAGCCGTACTTCGTGCAGCGAGTGGACGGAAACCTGACGGCGCTCGCTGGGCTGTGGGATCGTTGGCTCTCGTCGGACGGCGAAGTGATGGACACGTTCACGCTCGTCACCAAGCCGTCGGAGCCGCCGATCACGGACATTCACGATCGGATGCCGGCCATCTTGTACGAATCGGCCTTTGACGCGTGGCTCGATCCGGACAGGAGCGACCCCGCGCCGCTCCTCGAATTGCTCGTCGCACCGTCGCCCGCGCTCGCAGCCGTGCCGGTGAGCACGCGAGTGAACAAGCCGGCGAACGACGACGCGGGATTGATCGAACCGATCGACGTCCCCCGCGGGCTCTTCGACTACGGCGGTTCCCGCCCGAGTTGACGGGCCGCTGGTGGTGTTTTTCTCGCGGCTTGCCCCAAAAGCGGCTCTAATGCCTCACTGACGATGGAGCAGGCGCTGAGACCACTGCCGGGCCACGCCATCCTGCTCGTGATGCTTCAGCTCAGCGTGCTACTCGTCGTGGCGCGCCTCGGCGCCGAATTCGTACGCAGACTGGGTCTACCGACCGTCGTCGGGGAGCTCGCGGCAGGAATTCTCGTCGGGCCGACCTGCTTCGGTCACTACTTTCCCGGCACGTTCGGGACCCTTTTCCCACCCGTCGCCGAACAATATCACCTGCTCGAGATCATCTCCTGGCTCGGGATGGTCCTGCTCCTTCTCCTCACTGGGCTCGAAACCGACGTTCGCTTGCTCCGCCATCTCGGGCGGACGGCGATCGCTGCGTCGGTGTTCGGCATGGTGGTTCCCTTCGGCTTCGGTTTCGGGCTCGGGTGGTACATCCCGGCGACCTACGTCGCGGCCCCGGATCACCGGACCCTCTTCGCCCTCTTCTTGGCCACGGCGATGTCGATCAGCGCGATGCCGGTCATCGCGAAGATCCTGTTGGACCTCGATCTCACCCGAAGAAACATCGGCGTGGTGATCCTCTCGGCCGGCGTCGTCGACGATACGACCGGGTGGATCATCCTGGCGCTCATCGCGGGAGCGGCCACGACGGGGAATGCGAACCTTCGCGGTCTGGCAGTCTCGGTGGGCGGCACGGGCCTGTTTCTCGTCTTTGCAGGGGTGATCCTCTTCCCCGCGCTTCGCGTCGCCTTCCGGGTCGCGACGGACCGCTTTCAATCCAAGGATACGGATCTGGTGCTGATGATCGTGGTCACGCTGCTCTGCGCGGCGATCACCGACGCGATCGGCGTTCATGCGGTCTTCGGCGCATTCGTCGCGGGATGCGTCATCAAACAAGTTCCGCGTTTGCGCGAAGAGACCTTGCACCAGCTCGAGTCCGTCACCTTCTCGATCTTCGCGCCCATCTTCTTCGGGATGGTCGGGATCAAGGTCGACCTCTGGAAGCTCGGGGACTTCCGCATGCTCCTCTGGGTGCTCTTGGTCGCTACGGCGGGCAAGCTCGTCGGGTGTACCTTGGGCAGCGCTCTCGGAGGACTCCGCTTTTGGGAGAGTCTGTCCATCGCCGTGGCCATGAATGCTCGCGGAGCGATGGAGTTGGTGGTCGCTTCCCTGGGGCTATCACTCGGTATCCTGAACGCGTCCATGTACTCCATCGTCGTCATGGTGGCGGTGACCACGTCGTTCATGGCGCCCGTCCTCTTGCGTCTCACGATGCGCATGGTGCGCATCACCGCGGAGGAGCAAGAGCGAATTTTGGCGGACGAGGCGAAGGGGCTGTTCGATCCAGAAAAGCTCCGGCTCTTGGTGCCCACGGCGGGAGGCGACAACGCGTTCGCCGCCTGGCAAATCGGCGTGCGCGTCGCGAGGCGCTCGGCACACCCGGTTACGCTGCTCTACGTCGAGCGCGCGTCGAGTCTCGTCGATCGGCTGACGCGCCGGTTTCGACACACGCTGGAGGGGCAAAACCTCGAACATCATCTCGATCGCATTCGAGGCGCGTCGACGGACCTCTCGATCGTTCCTCCGGAAATTCGGCGAGAGGCGAGTCACGACGTTCCGGAAACGATCTCCGAAGAGGGCACGAAGGGCTACGGCCTCATCATGGTGGGAGCGAGCGCTCGCCGTACGGTCGTCCGGGGCGAAAAGCTCGAAAAGCTGGTGGCGAATGCACCTTGCCATGTCGGCATCGTGAGCAAGCGCGGGGAGGGCGAAGGGCCGTTCACTCGGATTCTCGTTCCAGTCGACGGCAGCTTCTTCTCACGGGTCGCCGCGGAGTTCGCGGTCCGGTACGCCGAGGGGGTCGGCGACGACGCCAGCGTGACCGTCGTCCTCGTCGCCGACGGGGAGGGACCCGCCGCAGCGCGAGCTACCGCAGAGCCGGCGCGATTGGGCGAAGGAACCTTTCATCGCCGCCGCGCCGACAGTTTCATCTTGATGGCGAACGATCTGAGTAAAGAAGGCGGCCTCGAAAGACTATCGCCGGTTTTCAAGGCGACGAAGGTCAAGACGCGCGTCGTCGTCAAGCACGCCGATGGAGACCAGTATCCGGTTTTGACCGAAGCACGTTCCGGTAATTACGACTTGGTCATCCTCGGCGCCGAGAACCGCGCCATCCATCACCGTCTCTTTTTCGGTTACGACAACGAACGACTCCTCGAGCAGTGCCCGGTCAGCGTCGTCTTGTTGATTCCGAAGTTGACCGTCGCGGCGTGAGGCGCGGACGGCGCCGAGTTGCAAAGAGAACGCTTCGACACTCGAGACCGTGGCTGACTGCCACAGTAGCCGAGGAGGGCAAGCGCGGCATAGAACGAGGATCCGATGTCGCGCCTCGTGATTGCGTCCAATCGCGTACCGATCACCGTGTCGGGAAACGGCGATGAGTACACGCTGAAGCCGTCGGCAGGTGGGCTCGCGACGGCGCTGCGTGGCGTGCACGACGAGGGCGACTCGGTGTGGGTCGGCTACGTCGGGGAGGTCGGCAAGCTGTCGGCGCCCGCCCGCGAACGGCTCGCCCGCGAGCTCGAATCGCGGAGGCTCGTTTCGGTGCCGCTCTCGGCCAGCGACGTCACGCTTTACTACGACGGGTTTTCGAACACCGTGCTCTGGCCGCTGTTTCACTACCTGCTCGACAAGGTGCGGCTCGATCCGACCAACGAGTGGCGGGCGTATCGCGCCGTGAACGAGCGCTTCGCCGCGGCGGCGGTCGAGCAACTTCGGCCGGGCGATTCGCTGTGGGTCCACGACTATCACCTGACGCTCGTCCCCGGGCTCGTGAGGAAAAAGCGACCGGACGTCCGCATCGGGTTCTTCCTGCACGTGCCGTGGCCGGCCGCCGACGTGTTCCGGATCTTGCCGCACCGCGAACAGATCCTCGAAAGCTTGCTCGCGTGCGACGTCGTCGGGTTTCACGCCGAGGACTACCGACACAATTTCGTCTACTCCGCGGCCAAGGTGCTCGGCATCGACATCGGCGTGGACACGCTATCGTTTCAGGATCGAACCGTGAGGGTCGGCGTCTATCCGATCGGCATCGACGTCCAGCGGTTCGAGCGAGAGAGCTCGACCATCGATCAGGCGGCTCAAAAAATCGTGGCCGGGACGCCCGGAAAACGCCGGATGCTCGGCCTCGATCGCCTCGACTACACGAAGGGGATCCCGCGGCGGCTCTTGGCCGTCGCCAGATTGCTGGAACGCGAACCGACGCTCCGCGACAAGCTTCACTACATCCAGCTCGCGGTCCCCACGCGCGAGCGCGTCGATGCATACACCAAGCTCCGGGGCTCCGTGAACGAGCTGGTCGGTCGCATCAACTCGCAGTTCGGCTCTCCGACGGGAAGCCCGGTACAGCTGCTCTACCGGAGCGTCGGGGACGACGATTTGCTGGCGCTCTATCGAACGGCCGATCTCATGGTCGTGACGCCGCTTCGCGATGGGATGAACCTCGTCGCCAAGGAATACGTCGCGTCGCGAACGACGGATGACGGCGTCCTCTTGCTCAGCGAGTTCGCGGGCGCCGCGGCGGAGCTCGACGCGGCGCTCATCGTGAATCCGTACGATATCGGCGCGGTGGCGGACGCGATGCGGCGTGGGCTCTTCATGTCGAAGGAAGAGCAAGGCGTCCGGATGCGCCGGTTGCGTGCTCGCGTTCGACAGAGCCCGGTCGACGACTGGGCGCGCAGCTTCGTGCAAGATCTCGCGACCACCGAGGTGGTCTCACCGCCGGCCATCACCCCGAGAACGGATCTGGACACGGTGGTCGAGCGGTTCGCCGGTGCCGTTCCGCGTGCGCTCCTTCTCGACTACGACGGGACGTTGGTTCCCATCGCGCCGCTTCCGGATCTCGCACGCCCCGACGGCGATCTCCTCGCGCTGCTCGGCAGGCTCTCCCGCGTCGCGGATCTCGAAGTCCACATCGTCTCCGGGCGCGCGCGGAGCGACCTCGAAGAGTGGCTCGCGCCGCTCCCCTTGTGGCTCTACGCGGAGCACGGATTTTGGCGTCGCGCGCCGGGAAAAGACTGGGTCGCGAGCGCCGCCCCGCCGCCTTTTCTCGAAGAAGTGACGGCCATCTTGCAGCGCCACGCGCGGCGCACGCCGGGCGCGTTCGTCGAAGCCAAGTCCGGGTCCGTGGCGTTTCACTACCGCGCGACCGCGCCCGTTCTCGCCGAGACCCGCGTTCGTGCGCTCCGCGCCGAATTGACGACGACGTTCGGTCCGCGTGTGGACCTCCTCGACGGCCAGAAGGTGCTCGAAGTGAGAAGCCCGGGCGTCAACAAGTCGCGCGTCGTGGAGTCGATCGTGAAGGCGCACGAGAAGCGTCCGCTCTTGCTCGGCATCGGTGACGATCGGACCGACGAAGACCTGTTTACGGCTCTCGGCCCGGAAGACATTTCGATTCGCGTGGGCCCGGGGAGCAGTGCGGCTCGTTTTCGCATCGCGACGCCGAGCGACGTGCGCGAGTTTCTCGCGCGGCTGGCGTGAGCGCGGACGATCGCCACGCGCCGGCGATCGTTACTGCGCCGCCGAATGCTCGTCCCAACCGCCGACGGAGGCGGCCGCGCTCTTCGACGCGGGCGGCGCCGAGGCCGGGTCGGGACGATGGAGCTCGCGCTGGACGAAGGCGCCGATTCGATCGATCGCCGGCGCGCATTCCGGCGCGTACGTCGCGAACGCCTGGAAGACGTGGATCATCCCGTTTTGAATGTCGTGCGTGACCCGGACACCCGCCTCGGCCGCTCGCTCCGCGAGCGCGAGGTTCTCGGTATAGAAGAGTTCGGCGCCGCCGGTCTGGATCAGGAGCGGAGGCAGACCGCTGAGATCGGCGTTGATGGCAGAGGCTTCGGGATGCTTCGGATCCTGTCCCTGCAAGTAGTGCCCGATGGCCCACGGCAAGCCGAGCGGCGGCAAGTAGTCGTACTTCGAGTGCTCCTTGATCGACACCCCCGACGTCTCGAGGTCGACCCAAGGCGAAAGCAGCACCGCGGCCCGCGGCATCTTCGATGACGACGCCTTCAAGCGGAGCAAGAGCGCCAGCGCGATACCGCCACCGGCGGAGTCGCCCGCGACGAAGAGACGGCTCTCCGGAACCCCCGACGCGACGAGCGCGCGGTAGGCGGCTTCGGCGTCGTCGATGGCCGCGGGGAAAGGATGTTCGGGGGCCTTTCGATAGTTGATCGCGACCGTGCGCGCGCCCGCGGCGATGGAGATGCGGGCGATGAGGTCGCGGTGCGTCGCGGGTGAGCAGACGACGTAACCGCCGCCGTGGAGATAAAGGATGGTCGGGTCTGCCTCGGTCCAGGCGAGGGGCGCGAACGTCTCGGTCGGGATCCCGGCGATTGTGGTGCGCTCGTGGTGGACTTGGCGGCGGATCCGCTTCGGAATGGGCGTCGCGCCGAGCCCTCGCCGCAATACTTCCGGCGGAAGGCCAAGGCCGCGGGCGTTTTCGTTGCGAATCAACTCGGCGAGCGATTCGAATCGGTACGACCAGTCCGGATGACGCGGCCCGCGAAACAACCGGCGGAGCCCGACGACCAGGAACGTCCAAATCGCGCGCAGAACGAAGCCGAACATTGCCATGCCGGTGCCACGGCTATAGCGCACTCTCGGCCGTACGGCATCGCCAACTCGGGCAATACGCCCCGACCCCTCGACCTGGCCGAAGCCCCCCCCGTCGAACGCGACGGCCGAAGCGCTACTTCCGCGCCGCCGCTTCCGCGGCAACCTTCTCGCGGTACTTCTTGATCATCTCCTCCTGCTCCTGCTTCGGGACCGGGGCGTAGCGCGAGAACTCCATCGTGAAGTTCCCTTTCCCCTGGGTCGCCGAGCGGAGATCGGTGGAATAGCCGAACATCGCGTTCAGCGGGACTTCGGCGGTGACCGTGACGTTCTCGTCGCTGATCGTTTCCTGGATGACGCCGCGGCGCTGGTTCACCTGGCCGACGACCGAGCCTTGGAACTCCACGGGCGCCTCGATTTCCACCTTCATGATGGGCTCCAGAATCGTGGGCTTCGCGGCGGAGTAGGCTTCGCGGAACCCCATCCAGGCCGCCGTCTTGAACGCCATTTCCGACGAGTCGACCGCGTGGGAAAGGCCGTCGTTCACGGTGCAGCGAATGCCGACGACGGGGAAGCCGATGAGAGCGCCCTTCTTGATGCCCTCGCGGAAGCCCTTGTCACAGGCCGGAATGTATTCGCGTGGAATCGAACCTCCGACGACCTCGTCGACGAACTCGTACGTCTCGACGGCGTCGGGCGGGAGCGGCTCCATGAAACCGTTCACGCGCGCGAACTGACCCGAGCCACCGGTCTGCTTCTTGTGGGTGTACGCGATCTCGGCGCGCTGCGTGATCGTCTCGCGGTAAGCAACCTGAGGTTGGCCGGCGATAACGTCGCAGGCGTACTCGCGACGCATCCGCTCCATGTAGATGTCGAGGTGGAGCTCGCCCATGCCGCTGATGATCGTCTGTTGCGACTCCTCGTCCTGGTGAACGCGGAACGTCGGGTCTTCCTTCGTGAACCGGTTCAGTGCCTTCGAGAAGTTCGTCTCCGCGTTGCGATCCTTCGGGGCGACTGCGAGCGAGATCACCGCGGCGGGCACGTGCATCGACGTGAGGGTGTAGTTCACCTTGCCGTCGGTGAAGGTTTCCCCCGAGCTCGCCTCCACGCCGTAGAACGCGACGATGTCGCCACACTCCGCGGTCTGGATCTCTTCGCGATCGTCGGAGTGCATGCGGAACATGCGGGGAACCCGCACTTTTCGCATCTGGTTACTGGTGTTGTAGATGGTATCACCCATCGAGATCGAGCCTTGGTAGATGCGGAAGTACGTGAGCTGTCCGTACTTGTCTTGCTGCAGCTTGAACGCGAGACCCACGAACGGCTTGGTCGGATCCGACTCGAGGATGACCTTCTCTTCGTTGTTATTCTGATCGTGCGCCTCGTTCACGACCTCCTTCGGATTCGGGAGGTAATACATGACGCCGTCGAGCAAAAGCTGGACGCCCTTGTTGCGGAAGGCCGAGCCGCACATGACCGGGGTCATCTTGAGGGCGAGGGTTGCACGACGGATCGCCGCGCGAAGCTCCTCGGTGGAGATCGGCTCCTCGTTGATGAATTTCTCCGCGAGCTCGTCGTCGACGTCGGCGACCTTGTGGATGATCTCCTCGCGCGCCTTCTTCGCGGCGTCGACGAACTCGGCCGGAATCGCCTCTTCGCGGATGATCTCGCCGCTCTCGCCGTCGAAGAAGAACGCCCGCTGGATGATCGGGTCGATGATCCCGGCGAACTTGTCCTCGGCGCCCATCGGGAGCTGGAGCTTCACCGAGTGGTGACCGAGCTTCTCCCTGAGCATGTCGGCGACGCGTTCGTAGTTCGCGCCGGGGTTGTCCATCTTGTTGACGAACGCGATACGCGGCACGCGGTACCGCTTCATCTGCTTGTCGACCGTGATGGACTGGCTCTGAACGCCCTTGC
>CAZDNG010000033.1:76227-90793 GCA_964506835.1 uncultured Polyangiaceae bacterium | reverse complement strand
TGGATGATGCCGAGATCGTCCGAACTTGCTTTGCGGATTGTCACGCTCATCCCCGGTTCACCCTTGCGACGCAAAGTCCGCATAACGTTCGCGCGTTCAGCTGCGAGGCCCGAGCGTAAGCGAGGGTCTCGTCAGCTGCAACGCGGAGTTAGCCCGCGCGTCAGCAACTCTGTGCGACAATGGCGAAATGTCGTTCGGTCCGAGAGGCTACGGATGTGCGCGAGCATCGTGCTTCCGCGTCGTTCTGGACTCCAACTGCTTTCGCGGCGCAACAACTGCGGAGCTCAGCGCCGTTTGTCGCAGAGGTTTCTTGCTCAGCATTTCGATTGAAGCACTCCGTGAGGTCTGGGCGCAATCGATTCGCGAACAGCGGTTCAGTCTACTTGCGACTCGAGTACGCCAACTTGGGCCGCTCGTCGACCCGATGGCACCCGTGGCGTTCACGGGAAACGCTCTCCTGACGAGCCTTGGCCTCGGTACCACCGAGCAAAATCGAACGAACGCTTCCTTTCGATCCCGGATCACTGATGCGTGGACAACGTTAGTCGCGCAAGGCGTGGGTCAAGCCGATTGGAGGGCGATTGGGGAAGAGCTTGCGGCCGAGCTCAACGAGGACGAAAACAATTGGAAGTCGCAGGTCGACGAGTTTATCTCGATCAACCGCGCTCGAACGCCAGCAAACGCGAAGGTCGTAAATTCCCAGCGATTTGTCCGTCGCGCGTCGGAGATCGTCTTCCGAAAGCTCGCAAATACCGGCGTCGACGTGAAGCCGGGCGTAGGTCAACGCGTCAATGCGTCGCTGAAGTTCGTCATCGGAAAGGTGATGAACGCGCATCACGAAATGCCCGCCCGCAATGACTGGGTCGACGGTCGCCTCCTCCAGCACATCGCGTGGCCTTCCTTTTTGATGACGAACGACTTTCGGCTGATCGAGGCGGTCGACCGCTCGCGATCCATGCAAGCACAATGGATCCGTACGCCTCGAGAACTTGCCGAGACTCGCGTCGCGCATTGCGAACCGTGGGGTCGGCCCGCACGTGCCGTAGCGTCTCGATTCAGGCGCGATCCACCGCATCTGCTGCGAGCTGATCAGGAGCGATGGCGCGCCGCGGTCGCGAGTGCGTCGGGCTAACTCTCAATTCAGCTGCAGACGGTCCCCTACCGATCCTTCTCGATGACTTCGTTTCACGAGGGTCCGCCGATCCGACTCGTCCGAATCATCCTCTCGCGTCTCTGCCGCTCAACCCTCTGAATCCGCCCACACCGCGACGAGCCTAGATCGCGACTTGCCGAAACTGAATGCGATTCATGTCGTGCACGCCGAGCCCAAGCTCCGCCGCGGTCTGGATGTACGCCGGCTTTCGCTCGGACTGTGCCACGGGCATCATGCCGTGGGATTTGCGTGCGTCTTCGATGACGGAGAGGCCGATGGTGTCGAGGGCGACGGGATCGGTTGCGACGTAGACGGCGCCGTGGGGGATGCGGCGGTCGGGGTTTTTGTCGAGCGGACCGCCGTCGTAGATGATCTTGAAAGCGTCGGTGATGTGGAGGCGCACGCGACTCGTCAGCACCGGGAAATTGTAGAGCACGGCGATCTGCGGGTTGGCGTGGGTCGCGTGGTGATCCTGCGGATTGACGATCTGGCCGTGCGTCATGTTCTTGAGCGCGCCGGTGAAGCCGCAGATGGAATGGTCTTTCATCATCGTCATGTCGATGATCGCGGTGGCGTCGGTGACGTAGCGCACGAAGCGAGTTTTCACCGGCGCGTACACGACCGTCTCGGGCATGGTCGCGTCCTGGTTGCCGTGAAAACCGGTTTTCACACCCTTCGGTAGCTCGTGCCCCTTCGCGAGGATGCGCGTGCCCATCAAGTACGACGGGTATTGTTCGAAGACGGTCACCTTGTCCGGCGGAACGCCCACGCCGAGCACTGCTTCGACGACGGGTCCGATCAGCTCGGCGTTCACCGCCATGGTCGCGCCCTTCTGGCCGGCGATGCCATTCACCTTGATCGCGACGATGTCGTCCTTGTGGATGAAGCGCTTCATCGCTTCGACGGCGTTCGGCGCGCCGGTGAACTCGGTGAGCGCGCGCTCTAGCATTTGACGAGCGGGGTCAGCGAGCGGCCAGAGCTGATTCGGCTGCATGAGCGACGCGAAGTCGTTGCCCTTGGTCACCTTGACGACCTTGCCGGGCATTGAGAGCGGCGTGAAACCGGCGGGCGGCTTCGCGATCCATTTCTCCATCGACGGCGCGCTCCACGCGTTCGAGCTGCGGAACGCGGCGGCTCCGGCGGCGCTCATCGCGAGGAGAGCGGAATGTCGAACGAACGCGCGGCGGCCATGACGAATCGACATGCGGCGCAGCCTACACCCCTCACCGAAGACGGCAAAGCGCGGGGACCCGTACGACTGGCCAAGCGCCGTGGCGATCGCCCGCGCTGCCACCCCAGAACGACGCGAAGTGCTCAGAAACACGCCGCTCTCGCCGCGGCACGGCGCTCGCAAGGCTTCCTCGAGTCGAGCGAGTCAGTCGCCCGACAATCGAAGAGGAAAAAGCAAATGAACGCCAGCAAAATGAAGATCGTTTACGTCATCAGTGAGAGAAACCAAAAGAGCTTCTGGAATCGCATCGGAGTCGCCTTCGTCAACAACGACGGCTCGATCAACGTGAAGCTCGACGCCATGCCGGTTTCCGGCGAGCTCCAGATCCGCGACTACGTCGCGCGTGAGGAAACGACGGGGCCGTTCGGTCGTCGCAACGACGACACCCTCTCGGAAGTGGCGTGAGCGAGGAGGCAGGAATGGACGCACGAGATTTCGAGCCCGTCGCGGATCGCGCTTCGCCTTCCGCCGAGCCCGTGGTTCACGCGCCCGCCCCTGTCTCCGAAACCCGGTTCGGCGAGGGTCGCCCAGCGGCCCTCGCCGTCCCGGCCGGGTTTCTCGAGCGCGCGCGTCTTCGGGTCCGCCACGGCGTGTGGGCGCCGGTCGCGCTGCGTGCGACGGCGATTGGCCTGGGAATGCTGGGGCTCGCGGCGATCGGCGCGTGGTCGACGCTGGCGGGTGCCGGCACCGCGGTCGCCGCGGCGTCGAGCGTGGCTCCCCAGAAAACGACCACTCCGGTTGCCGGATCTGCGACGACCGTGCCCGCCTCACCGGGACCGGCCGGAGCGACGTCGAACTCGCCCACCGGGGTCGGCTCCGGACTCGGAGAACCGAACCCGGCGTCCGGCACCCCGGCGTCGGGGATCACCGCCGACGGCAAGGTCATCCTCAACGTCGCGAGTGCCGAGGAACTCACCAAGTTGCCGCGCGTCGGCCCGAAGCGTGCTCAGGCGATCGTCGATTTGCGGAAGCGGCTCGGAAAGTTTCGTCAACCGACGGATCTGCTCCGTGTCCGCGGGATTGGACGAAAAACGCTGAGACAGCTCATGCCGTCCTTCGTCCTCGACCCTCCCGCGGGGCCACCCCGCTGACAGCGGCGTCTTCCGCTGTATAGTCCGCGCAACGTGGCGTCCTCGACGACTCTCCCGGTGCGCGCGGCGCTCGCTCCCATTGCGGGCGCCATCGGCGTCACGGTGCTCTGCGTGATCAGCGCGGTGATTTTTCTGAGGTGGCGCGGCGCCGAGCAGCACCGCGCCCTCCAGATTTCGACGACGAAGTGCCGCGGAGGCGACAAAGAGGGCTGCGACACGCTTCGCGACGCCTGTCTCAAGCGAAGCGCCGAGGCCTGCGTGAACCTCGCCGAGGTGTACCTCTCACCGGGGTCGAATCGCGATCCACAGGAAGGCGCGCGCCTTCTCGGGGAGGCGTGTCTCCATCGCAACGCGGACGCCTGCTTTCGCGCGGGCACGATGTACGCCGCGGGCACGGACATTCCGAAGAACCCCGCGGAGGCGAAAGATTCGTTTCAGCGCGGGTGCTACCTCGGCAACGACAAGGCGTGCACCGCCCAGGAGTCACTCGCCCCGTAAAGCTATCTCATAAACCTACTACGCCCCGCGCTGCGTCGGTCGGCCTCCTCGAAATACCAGCGTATGCCTCCGTCGGCCTTCCTAGCATCGCGGGGCTCGCTACGGTTTCTGAGATAGCTTCCCAGTTCACGAGGCGCCGGGGTCTCGGAAATTCGGCGCGCGTTTTTCGAAATTCGCCATCGAGGCTTCGATTTGATTCGGCGAACCGAGGAGCTCCCGCTGGAGCTTCTCTTCGAGGAGAAAGCCGTCTTCGAGTGACAGGAGCCCCGAAGCGTTGAGAAGCTCCTTGCCGTTGCGAATCGCGTCGGGAGATCGGCCGGCAATTTCCGTCGCGGTGGCGAGCGCCGTGGCGCGCGGATCGTCGCTGACGCGCGTGACGAGACCGAGCGCCGCGGCCTCGGTGCCGGACACGACGCGCCCGGTGAACGTGAGCTCTTTGGCGACGTCGAGGCGAACGAGCCGGCGCAGGGTTTGCGTCCCCGACATGTCCGGCACGAGCCCCCATTTGATTTCCATGACGGAGAGCTGCGCATCCGGAGTCGCGTAACGAACGTCGGCGCCGAGCGCGATCTGGAGTCCGCCGCCGAACGCCACGCCGTGAATCGCGGCGATGACCGGCACCGGCACTTCTTGCCAGACCCAGGCGGCGCGCTGCGCACGGTTCGCGACGCTCGACGCATCGCGAGCGAGCAAGGCGCCGCCAGACCCGACGAAGCTCTTCACGTCGAGACCGGCGGAAAATCCCTTACCTTCCCCCGACAGGACCACCACGCGAACGCTCGGGTCGGCGATGATGCGCTCGCCCGCGGCGACCAACGCGCCGAACATCTCGGGGTCGAGCGCGTTCAACTTCTCGGGGCGATTCAATCGGACGTCGGCGATGCCGGAGTGGATCGAGACCCTAACGCGTTCGCTCATGCGAGACCTATAGCGCGCGGCCCACGACTCGGAAAGCCGCACCGGGTGGCGGACGCAGTACCGACTGCCGTCAGTGCTGCTTGAGCGGCAGCGTGTGGAGCTCGGTGGGCCGCCGGTCGAGCGCGCCGCGCCTCCGGGCGCTGCGCGGAACCAACCGCGCGCGGGGCTTCGACGATCGGAGGTCGAGGGTCGTCACGAAGACCGCGACGTTCTGCCGGCGAGCGTCCTCGTCGCTCGCGAACCGATCGCGCACACGGGGCCGCGCGAGCGCGATGGACGCGAGGACGGCCGGGTCGTTTTCGACGAAGCGCACGTTTTTTCCGTCCACTTCGGTGGTCGCATGCGAAATGGCGTAGTACGCGCCGATCCCAGGGAACCGCGCGAGCTCGGTGTCCGGCGGCATGAGGGGAAAGGGCGCGTTGCGGACGTACACGTCCTTCGCCGCGCCGGAGAGGGCGATGGCGTCGTGGAGCGCCGTCTCGACGGCGGTCCGCCCCGAAGAAAATGTCCGCTTCGTGCCGCCGTCCATCCGCGTGGCCACGAAGGCGCTCGGTAAAACGGCGAACGCGACGACCGCGCCGATGGCCGCGTTCGGAACCCACCGAGGCGTCCCTTCCGGCAATCGCACGAGCGTGAGCGCCGCGGCGAGCGCGAACGCGAGCGCCAGCGTCCCCACGTAGTGCCACTCGGGCCGCACGGCGACGGCGGCCGCGCCGCGCAGGGAAATGAGGCTCGCGCCGTCGAACGCGGCGACCGCGTAGACGCAGAGCGGTACCGCGAGGAGCGCGCGCACCGAACGCCGCACTCGGTCGCTTCCGCGCCAGAACACCCAACCAAAAAAAACGAGACACGCGAGGAGCGCGACGACGGAAAGGCCGACGGCGCCTCCCGGCTCTTCCACGAACCCGGCTTGGCCGCCGCCGCGGGCCATCGCGACGAGCGGACCCAACAGAAGATCGCCGGCCGAGTACGCGACGAAAGCGAAGAACAGCGGAATCCCCGGGAAGAATTTTCCGATCGGCGCGGGTCCGACCACTCGGAGGGTCACGTAGCCGGCCAGCGCCACCACGGCGACCGGCACCGCGACGCGAAGTGCGCGAACGCGCGACGGACCCGCCGGCATCGCGAGCGCGAGCGCGACGGCAGCGGCGATGGCGATCGCGACGCCGGAAGGCGCCGAGAGCGACGCGACGACGAGCAGCGCCGCGCCTCGAACGAGCGCCCCACTCGACGGGGTTTTGGCGGATGCAGCAAGCGCGTTCCGCGGCGTGTCGCGCTCCGCGTCCGACGCGGGGTCGATTTCAGGGGGCGCGCTCCACGGCGCGGCCGTCGCGGAGACGTCGCTCGAAGGGCGCCGCGGGTTCGCGCGGAGCCCTTCGCCGAGCACGAGGACCCCGGCGATGGCGGCGAGCACGTTGCCGAACGCCGCGAGCGAATCGAGGCACCCTTGCTGCACCGCGCCCGCGCCCCAGAGAACGGCGAGCGTCCCTGAAAGGAGGGGCCGCGACGTCATGCGGAGGAGGAGCCTCGCCGCGAGCGCGACGCAGACGACGTGCGCGGCGAGTGCGACGAGGAAGAACGGAAACGGGTGCGCGCCGAAGACCCGTTCGAAGACGAGATAGAAGACGCGCACGAGCGGTAATGTTTCGCCGAGGTCGAGCTCGGTCAGGAAACGAGCCGGCGCGTGAGCGATGCTCGCGTAAAGGTGAAGATAATCGTCGGGGACGAAGGGGCTCGTCAGGACTACGGCATGGACGGCGGCCGCGAGCCCCAGAGCGCCGACGACGACCTTGGCGGTCGTGCGGGCGTCCGACGCCGGGAGCGCATCGCGTTCGGCGTCCGTGACGAGGAACGCCGCGTCCGGCGCGACGCGCGGAACGCCGCCCTTGGTTCGGTTCATCGCCGACCGAACGCCGATGGGCGCCGCGATCCCGAGCAATGCCGCTCCGGAAAGCGACGGTGTCGCGGAAAGCGCAGGCGCGGGCGGTTCGCCGAGCGACAGCGCGGAAAGAGCCGGCGGATCGAGCAGCGCTTCGCGGACCGGGGACGGCGCGAGGGGCGGGGGCCGCGGCGCCGTCGGTCGGTCGTCGACCGCGTCGTTGGACGGCGAGGCGTCCGTCATTTCCGCGCGATTCGCCGACGCGAGACGCGTTTCCTGAGACGGAAACGCGAGCGGGAGGGTCGCCTCGGGTTCGCTCGCCGCGTCGAAGTCGTAGCCGAGCCCGGCCATGGTCCGATCGAGCTCGGCTTTCAACCCGGCGTTGGTCAGCGTGACTTCGACGGGAGCGACGACCGGAGGCGCGGGCGTCTCGGCCGACGCACGCCGGACATATCGGTACACGCTCATCAGACCCCTCTCCCTATCACGGGCGAAGTCCGAACCCGCGGGGGACCCAACGCCGCTCGGCGACTCCACATTCCGTGTTTCGCGAGCGACGCCTTGGCGCGCCCGTCGGGCGGTGCCGGACCGAATGTGACCGAACGCCCCAATGCCCTGCTGCCACCCTGTGCGTGTTTGTGCTACCCGTGCCTCCGCCCGAGGGGAAGCCGAATGAACCTTGCCGAACGAGATCCGTTCATCCAGCGCCTCGTCGACAGGCCCTATGACCACGAGACGTTGTTCTCGGTGTACCGCGAGACGGCGGAGGATCCGAAGGCCTACGCGTCGCTCCTGATCACCGCCGCCGAGCGCACGGGCGAGGACGTCGCCGCGAGCCATTGGCTCACCGAAGCGGCGCGCGTTCAGATGCACGCGCTCCGGAACGAACCCGGCTCCGTGCGGTTGCTCGAAGCCGCGCTCGAACGCGATCCGCTGAACCTCCGCGCGGCCGAACAGCTCGTCGAGCTGTATCGCGCGCACCACGAGGACGAGGAGCTCGCCCAGGTCCTCCGATCGCGGGCCGAGGCGCTCCGCGTGCGTTGTTCGCAGGAACCGGTGGAGCTTCCGCGCGCCGCGCTCGCATTCGAAAAATTGGGCGGCGTGTACGAGGCGCTCGGCGACAGCGCGGCGGCGATCGCTGCGCTCCGGACGGCGCTCGAGCTCGAGCGCGCGCAGGCTCGCCAGACGACGCCGAGTCCGCCGCCGGACGCGCCGAAATCGTCGCTGCGCGCTCGAAGCGGCATCGCGGGCTCGGTGTCCGAAGCGGTGCCGCCTCCCGAACCGCACTGGACCGCCGCGCCCGATCCCGAGTTGCGCGATACCATGCCGTCCGCGTTGCCGCCGGCGGTCGCGAAGACGGTGATGGCCATCGACACCGAACCGCCCGAGCTCGAACGGCCGTTTCGGACGAGCTCGACTCCGGCGCCCGCGTCCGCCGATCCGCTGCTCGCCGTCATCGAGGCGCTCCACGCGCTCCGTTTTTGCGAAGACGCCGTGGACGGCGCGGCGCTCGTCTTGCGGACGGCGCTCGAGGCGATCCCTTCCGCGGCGGGCTTCGTTCACGTGTGCGACGTGGCGACGCACGACTTCGTCGTGGTGGCGGCGTCCGGCGAGCATCAAGCCGACGTGGTCGGGTCGCGCGCGAACGACGAAGATCCGACGCTCGGGCGCGCGCTCGCCGAGACCGAAGCCGTCGTGATCGACATTCTCGGCGGGACGGACCTCGACGCCACCCGCTGGGGCGTCGTTCGTCCGATTCGCGCGGTGCTCTGCGCGCCGGCGCAATACGACGGCCGTCCCCTCGGCGCCATCGAGCTGGTCGATCCCATCCATGAAGCGCGCTTCAGCGCGCCCGACCGGCACGCGATGACCTACGTCGGCGAACGCCTCGCCGAATTCCTCGCCGATCGCAGCATCGCTTTCTGAGGGCACCGAGCTAGGGCTAGGGCTAGAGCGAGAGCGAGAGCGAGGGGTAAAAGGGGGGAGCCATCGCTCGCCGCCGTAGCCGTCCTTTCGTCCCCTCGAGTCGCCATGCGTGGCGAAGCGACGAAAAGAACTGGTGCACGCGAGCCACAGCGATGCAGCCCCCCTTCCCTCACGCCTCAGCCCGTGGCCCTAGCCCTAGCCCTAGCTCCTCGGCTCCCTTGTGCTCGTTCGAGTGTTACGAGTATGTCACCCACCACGCGAACCGCCATGCCCGACGACAAAGACGCCTCGTTCAAAGCTCTGTTCGAATCTTCGCCGAACCGCGGACGCGCGCGGCAGCTTCGACTCGGCGACGTGCTCGACGTGGAAGTCGTTCGAGTCGGCGCGAAGGAAGTGTTCGTCGCGCTCGACGGAAAACAGGAAGGGTTCATCGAGGCCGGCGCGCTCCGCGACGCGGACGGTAAGCCGACGGTGTCGATGGGCTCGCGCATCGCCGCCCGCGTGACGGCGATCGATCGCGAGACCGGTTCGGTGGAGCTCACGCCGCTCTCGCCCGAGCCGATCGTCACCGGCGTCTCGGAATCGCCGGAAGGCGCGAAGCCGGCCGCGCCGGACAACGCGGTCGTCACCGGCATGCGCGTGAAGGGCAAAGTCGCCGGCGTCGAACGCTACGGCGTGTTCCTCAGCTTCGAAGTGCCGGGCAAGAGTCGTCCGGAGCGCGGGCTCATTCCCGCGGCGGAGCTCGGCGTGCCGCGCGGCGCGGATCTCCGCAAGGCGTTTCCGGTCGGCAAAGAGCTCGAGGCCGCCGTGACCGCCATCGACGAGCGCGGGCGCATTCGACTCTCGGTGACGGCGCTGAATGCCGCCGAAGAGCAACGCGCGTTCCGCGACTACACCGATCGCGCGCGCCCCGAAGCGACCAAGGGCGAGAAAAAACCCGTCGGGTTCGGTACCTTCGCGGATCTTCTGAAGCGCGGCAAATGACCCGGCCTTCGTGATAAACCCGGACGCATGGTCCGACTCATCGAACGCCCGACTCGCGTCGAGGCGCAGGGGAACAAGCCGAAGCTCATCGACGAGCACGTCGGCCGCGTGAACACTGGCACCGGCGCCGTCAGCGTCGCTCACATGCGGAGCCCGAGCGGCTGGATCGAGCCCGGACAGCGCCCTGAATTCGATGAGTATACTTTGGTGTTGAGGGGCTCCCTTCGCGTCGAGCACGTCGGCGGATCGATTGATGTCGGCGCGGGGCAAGCCGTCATTGCCGAGCGCGGCGAATGGGTGCGTTACAGCACGCCCGGCGCGGACGGCGCAGAGTACGTCGCGGTGTGCTTGCCCGCGTTCTCGATGGACACCGTGCACCGCGATTCGAAGTGATGGCGACCGACGGACACGGGACGGCGCTCATCACCGGCGCATCGATGGGGATCGGGCTCGAGCTCGCGCGGGTCTTCGCGCGCCATCAGCACCCCGTCGTGCTCGTCGCGCGGAGTCGCGACAAGCTCGAGGCGCTCGCGACCGAGCTCCGTCAACGACACGCGGTCACCGCGTGGGTCATCGAAGCGGATCTGGCCGACGAGAAGGCCGCGCAGGCGATCTTCGACGAGGTCGAACGGCGAGCGATCCAGGTCGACTATCTGGTGAACAACGCCGGCTTCGGCTCGACCGGGCCCTTCGTCGACGCCGACTACGGGCGGCAGCTCGACATGATCCGCGTGAACGTGACGGCGCTGACGGCGCTCACGCATCTATTTGGACGTAAGATGGTGGAGCGGAAGCGCGGCGGCGTGCTGAACATCGCGTCGACCGCGGGGTTTCCGCCGGGGCCGAACATGGCCGTCTACTACGCCACCAAGGCCTTCGTCGTGAGCTTCACCGAGGCGATCGCCCACGAATTGCGCACGACCGGCGTCCGGGTCACGGCGTACTGCCCGGGCCCGGTGAGCACCGAATTTCCGCGCATCGCGGGCAACGCAGAAACCAAGTTGTTCAAAGCCGGTAGCGTCGCGGCGCCGCACCGGGTCGCCGAAGACGCTTACCGCGCGTTGATGAAGGGCAAGGTCCTCAAGATCCAGGGCTTCATGAACTGGATCAGTGTGCAGGTGCTCCGCGTATCGCCCCGGTCGGTCGTCCGGAGCTTCGTGGGATGGATCAACGCAACGCACTGAACGGAATGCCGTCCTCGTCTCGAAGCGTCAAATGGGGCCCGCGAAACCACCCGCGAAGCCGTCTCGTATACTCATGGTCGATGGTGCGCGCGTTTTCTCGCGTCCGGACGGCGTCGCTCATGGCCGCCGCAGTGTTCGCTGCGGAGGGCTGCCAGAGGGGTCCCAAGCCGCAGACGATCACGGTCGGGCAGCTTGCAGCGGAGATGAAGAGCAACGATCCGCCGCGGCTGTACGACGCGAACGGCGACAGTACGCGCCACGAGTACGGCGTGATTCCGTCCGCGACGCTGTTGCCGAGTAGCGACCACTACTCGCTCGAGTTATTGCCGCCGTCTAAAGCCGCCCCGCTCGTCTTCTACTGTGCGAGCACCTGGTGCGGCGCAGCGGAAATGGCGGCCAGCCGCGCGCTCCGAGCCGGCTACAAGGCCGTCGATGTGCTCCCCGACGGCATCAAAGGCTGGACCGAAGCCGGCATGCCGACGACGAAGCCCGATTGAGCGGCGATCTCGCGCCGCCGGCGCGCCGTCGCCGGCGCGAAATCACGGCGGATTCGGGAGAAAGCGCGCGTGCGGCGCCGTTGCCGTGGTAATAGCCGCGCGATGTTTCGGAAAGTACTGATCGCGAATCGAGGGGAAATTGCCGTCCGAATCATGCGGACCCTCCGCGAGATGAGCATCGGCTCCGTCGCGGTTTACAGCGATCCCGATCGCGATGCGCTCCACGTGCGCATGGCCGACGAGGCGTACCCGATCGGTCCCGCGCTCGCGTCGGAGAGCTACCTGCGCATCGACAAATTGATGGACGTCGCCAAGCGCGCGGGCTGCGACGGCTTGCACCCGGGCTACGGCTTCCTCTCCGAGAACCCGGCGCTTCCCGAGGCGTGCGAAGCGAACGGCATCACCTTCATCGGACCGCCGGCGAGCGCGATGCGGGCGATGGGCTTGAAGACGGCCGCGCGCGACAAGATGAGCGCCGCGGGCGTTCCGATCGTCCCCGGCGGCGCGGCGAACACGGTCGACGAAGCCAAGGCGACCGCGCGGCGCATCGGTTACCCGGTGATGCTGAAGGCGACCGCGGGCGGGGGCGGCAAGGGCATGCGCCTCGTCCACAAAGAGGAGGAGCTCGGGCCAGCGCTCGAACGCGCGCGCAGCGAGGCGAAAAAGGCCTTCGGCGACGAGACGGTCTACCTCGAGAAGGCGATCATTCAGCCGCGCCACGTCGAGATCCAGGTGCTCGGCGATCGCGACGGAAATATCGTGCACTTGTTCGAGCGCGATTGCTCGGTGCAACGGCGCCATCAGAAGGTCGTCGAAGAGACGCCGTGCCCGGCCATCGACGACGAGATCGTCCGGAAAATGGGCGAGGTCGCCGTGAAGGGTGCCGAGGCGGTCGGCTACTTCTCGGCCGGCACGTTCGAGTTCTTGCTCGGGCAAGACAAGGAATTTTACTTCCTGGAGATGAATACGCGGCTCCAGGTCGAGCACCCGGTGACCGAGCTCATCACCGGCATGGACCTCGTTCGCGAGATGGTGCGGATCGCGGCGGGCGAGTCGCTCGGGTACGCGCAGAAGGACGTCACACGGAGCGGAGCGGCGATCGAGTGCCGCATCTACGCGGAAGATCCGTCGACCGGATTTCTGCCGAGCCCGGGCAAAATCACGCGGCTCCGCACCCCGGCCGGGCCCGGCGTGCGCGACGACTCGGGCGCCTACGAAGGCGCGACGATCAGCGCGAACTACGACCCGCTCATCTCGAAGCTCTCCGTCTGGGCGCCGGATCGACCTCGCGCCGTCGCGCGAATGCGACGGGCGCTGGGCGAATACGTCGTTGCCGGGATCCGCACCAACCTCCCCTTTCACGAACGTCTCTTTGCCCACCCCGAGTTCATCGCGGGCCACTACGACACGAGCTTCATCGAGCGGCACAGGCAAGCTCTCGTCGATGGAAGCTTGTTCGCGGAAGAAGAGCACGCGAGCGTCGCCGCGGCGATCGCCGTCGCGACGTACCGCGCCGAGCAGCGCGGCTCGAGCGGCAACGGCGACAGCGGGGGCACCGAGAAGCGGCACTCCGTTTCTCCGTGGGTGACCGCGTACCGCTCGCGCCTCGGCGGGAACTGAACGAGGCTCGCCGAATAGGCGCCGCGTCGACCATGCGACCCCTCGATGGCGTCCGCGTTCTGGATCTCTCCCGGCTCTTGCCCGGGCCGTTCGCGACCCTCGTCCTCGCCGACCTGGGCGCGACCGTCGACAAGCTCGAAGACGACGACGCCGGCGACTATCTCCGTTACATGCCGCCGTACGCCGACGGCGTGAGCGTCGCGTTCAGCGGGCTCAATCGCGGCAAGCGCAGCCTGGTGATGAACCTGAAAATGCCGGGGGCCGCCGACGCATTCCGGAAGCTCGCGAGGTCTTACGACGTCGTGTTCGACCAGTTCCGTCCCGGCGTGCTCGATCGACTGGGCGCGGGTCACGACGTGCTCATGACCGACAATCCACGGCTCGTGATCTGCGCGCTCACCGGTTACGGGCAGACCGGCCCGCTCCGCGACCGCGCCGGACACGACTTGAACTACGTCGCGCGCTCGGGGCTCCTCGGCCTCATGGGGCCCGAAGATCGACCACCCCAGTTGCCGTCTTTCCAGCTCGCCGACGTGGGCGGCGGGCTCTTCAGCGTCGTCGGCATTCTCGCGGCGCTCCGCGAGCGCGATCGCACCGGAAAAGGAACCGTGCTCGACGTCGCGATGACGGACGCGGTGTTGCCCTTCGCGACGATCACCCTCGCCGGACTCTTCGGCGGGCTCACGCCTTCGCGCGGCGCCGAGGCGCTCACCGGCGGCATCGCGGCGTACTCCACGTATGCGACGAAGGACGGCGAATCGGTGACCCTTGCGGCGCTCGAGCCGAAATTTTTGAAACGGTTCACCGACGGTGCGGGCATGCCGTTCGACGCGTCGGCGTTGGTGCCGGGGCCGCATCAGGCCGCGCTGAAAGAGTCGTTTCGCGCCATGTTCTCGTCGAAGACGCGCGCCGAGTGGGCGGAGTTCGGAAAAGAGCACGACTGCTGCATCGAACCGGTCGTGAAACCCGACGAGCTCTTCGCCGATCCGCAGCTCGCCGCGCGCGGCGTTTTCCGGCGCATCGAAAGCGGCGGCACCGCGTTCTATCAATACCGAACGCCGGTGACGCCACACGATCTCGAGGCGTCACCCCCGCCGGGTTCCGGCGAGCACACCGATCGCATCCTGGGCGAAGCGGGGTTTTCCGAAGCCGACGTGCTCGCCCTGCGCGCCGCGAACATCGTGAGATAGCCGGGGCGAGTCTCGCCGCGCGCGACGGGGCCGGGTCGGGCGTCAGCCTTTCTTGAATTCCTCGATGAATTCCCAGTCGGCGATGAGGTGCTTCTTCAAGAGCACCGAGATGAGCGCCGCGAGCATCGACTCCCAGCGGGCGTTTTCTCCGAGCACGTCGGTCGCGTCGCCGCCACGCGCCGCCACCCGCAGCGCCGCGACGAGGTCGCGCGCCGTCAGCTGCTCTTCGGTGCTCGGCGCGGTGGCGCCGGCCGATTCGTCGCCCGTCGACGACTTTTGCGGCACTCGGATCGTCGTGCCGTCGAGCAGGGTGAGCGCGAGCAACTTTCGCGCAGCTTTCGGATCGAGCCGAGCGCGCTCGACCAACGACCCACTCTTCGAACTAGCCGGAGCGT
>CAZDNG010000033.1:0-76127 GCA_964506835.1 uncultured Polyangiaceae bacterium | reverse complement strand
CCGCGGAGGCGGCGCTCCGAGATTGCGGAGACGCGTCCGCGGAGGCGGCGCTCCGAGATTGCGGAGACGCGTCCGCGGAGGCGGCGCTCCGCAAGGGTGGAGGCGCGTCGGGGACGCTTGCGCGGCGCGAGCCCGACGCGGCGTCGGGAAGCGTGGGGCCGCGCGACTTCGACGCGCCGTCGGATGCCGCGAGAGACGCGAGGTCGGGCTTCGGCGGTGGCACGGCGCGCGTCGGCGGCCCTTCGGGTTTCGGCTTCGCCGTCTTGCCCCGCAGAGAGAGCGAAATTTCTTCGTCCTCGTCTTCGCGGCTCGGACGCGGCAAGTTCGTCTCCGACGGTTCACCGACGCCGTAGTACGCGCGAATCGCGGAGCGAATGTCGTGGGGCGGCGCGATCATCGCGCGAACGTGCAGGTTCGAACGCTGCGCGACCTCTTCGAGCGCTTGCTGGTTCGTCGGATCGTCCATCGCGACGTAGAGCGCGTCGCCGAGCCCGCGAACGCGGCGCACGTAGATGGGAATGAGGCAGTACCGCTCGACGACGTCGACGGGCACGAGGGCGAGGAGCTCCCGAGAAAAGTCGATGTGATGCAAGGACACCCAGGGCACGCTCAGCTGCTGGCTGAGGATCTGGGTTACCTGCGTCTCGGAAACGAGACCGCTTTCGACGAGCAGGCTGCCGAGACGCTTGCCGTTTCGCGACTGTTCATCGAGGGCTTCTTGGAGCTGTACCGAGGTAATCAGGCCCGCTCGCACGAGCAGCTCGCCCAATTTCACCCTGGGAGCGTCCATTCAACCAGACAAGGTACCAGATTCTGTCGGGTTTCGCGGAACCGCTCGATCCGGCCAGCTGGCCGCCCCTGGACTCCAGGATGACCCGGAGGGGGAAAAAGTATGGCATCCTTTGTCCCGATGCGCGCGTGCCCGCAGTGTGGGACGGCTTGCGAAGCGAGTCACCAGTATTGCCCGGCCTGCGGTTTTCCGATCGGGGCGGTAGCGGTCAATAGCGAGGACAAGCTCGTTGGTCGGACGTTGCCCGGCGGTTACTTGGTGCTCGATCTGATCAGCGTCGGCGGAATGGGCCGCGTGTACCGCGCCGAGCAACGCGCGCTCGGGCGCACGGTCGCGGTCAAGGTCATCCATCCGCATCTGCTATCCGACGAAAATTCCATCACTCGGTTCATGACCGAGGCGCGCGCGGCGAGCCAGCTCAACCACCCGAACTCGGTGAGCGTCATCGACTTTGGCCGCACGGACGATGGACAGCCCTATCTCGTCATGGAGTTCTTGCGCGGCAAGGACCTCGCGCGGGTGGCGTACGAGCAAGGTCCCTTGCCGTTCAAGCGCATCGTGGACGTGCTGTCGCAAGCGCTGATGGCGCTCAGCGAAGCCCACGATCTCGGCATCGTCCACCGTGATCTCAAACCGGAAAATATCATTCTCGAGCCGCTCCGGCGCGGCGGCGATTTCGTCAAGGTCGTGGACTTCGGGCTCGCGAAGCTGAAGGCCGATCAACCGAACGCGACGAACGTGACCCTTCCGGGAATCGTTTGTGGAACGCCGGACTACATGGCGCCCGAACAAGGGCGCGGCGACCCGATCGACGGACGCAGCGATCTCTATGCCGTGGGCGTCATCTTGTTCCAGTTGATGACAGGGCGGCTTCCCTTCGAAGCCGACAACCCGACGCAAGTGGTCATGATGCACCTCTCGGTGCCGATTCCCGACCCACGGCAAGTGGCGCCCGAGCGAAACATCCCCGAGGCGCTGGTTCGCGTCGTCATGAAGGCGATGTCGAAGGACGCGAAGGATCGCTACGCGGACGCTCTCGAGTTCGCCGACGCCTTGCAGCAAGCCCTCGACGAAGCGCGGAGCCAACCGCCGGCGATTTCGCAGCCCCTGTTTTCGCAGCGTCCCGGGCAAACCGTGGAGTGCCGCGTCTGCGCGTCGCTCGTGCCGATGACGCGATTCTGCTGCGAGTGCGGGGCTCGCCTTCCGGTGAAGAGCGAGACGCCGGCCCAGCCGCCGATTCCGGATTTGCCGCTGCCCTTCGTGGGCAGGGACGACGACCTCGCCTGGCTCGGCGATCGACGTCGTGAAGCCGCCGAGACGATCGTCGGGGCGCGCATCGTCGGCGAGCACGGCGTCGGAAAGACGCGCCTCATCAAGGAATTTCTCGAAATCGGCGAGCGCCGCGGCGACCACGTGGTCGTCACGGGCCCCGATCCGTACGGCGCGGAGGTCGCCTATCACGCGGTACGCAAGGCGATCTCCGGCCTCGTGCAGCTCGACTCGGCGGGCGGCGGGCGGCGTCCGTGGGACGGCGCTTCCCCGACGGCGCGTCGCGGCCTCGACGAAATCTTTGCGGGCATGCCGTCGCGCGACGACCCGCGCACGCCGCACGAACGACGGCGCGATCTCGCCGATGCCCTCCGCTGGGCGGTCCAGCGTGCAGTACGCGTCGCGGCTCCGAACGGCGTGGTCCTGGCCATCGACGACCTCCAGCGCGTCGACGGCTCGAGCCGCAGCGCGTTTGCCGACATGCTCGGCGAGCCGCCTTCCGGCGGCGGCTTGCTCGTCATCGGCACACATACGCCCGGCTTCGACGCGGGTTGGGGCGCGAAGCACGCCGCTCGCGTCGTGAGCGGGCTCCCGCCGCCGATCGTCACTCGACTCTTGAAGAACAACCGTCCGAGCGAGCGCATGATGGCGCTCGCCGAAAGCGGGCTCCGCGGCATCCCGCCGCTGTACGTCGAGCAAGTGCTCCGCTTTGCGATGGAGGGCGGCACCGATCCGCCGCTTCGCCTCGCCGACCTCATCAGCCATCGAATGGCGACACTCGAGCCGCGCGCGCGTCGCGTGCTGCAGGCGCTCGGCGTCCTCGGGGACTGCATCGAGCCGGAAGCCATCGCGGAGGTGCTCGGCCGTCCCGACGGCGTTCAGGAAACTCTGGGCGAGCTCGTCAAGGCCGGCATGGTCGAGATGGAGGGGCGCTTCTGTTCGCTCTCGCACCCGCTGATCCGCGAAATCGTGGTCGGCGCGATCCCCGCCGAAGTGCGCCGCGAGCTCCACGCGCGCGCGGTCAGCGTCTACGAAAAGCGCGACGCGCCGATCGAAGTACGCGCGATGCACGCTTACGACGCTCAAGACACGCTCGAGGCGCTCCTCCTGCTCGAGCAAGTCGCGGAGCGGGCACTCGCCCGTGACGACGTTTCGGCGGCCATCAACTCGCTCCGGCGCGCGCTCGATCTGGCGCGCCAGGACGTCTATCGCGGCGAGCTCGACGATCCGCTGAAGGCCGTGGCGATCTTCGCGCGCAAGCTCGGCGACGCGCTCATTCGCGGAGGCGCCTACTCGGACGCCGACGGCGTGCTCCGCGAAGCCCTCCACGTCGCAGGCCCCATCGGCGCCGAACGCGCGAACCTGCTCGCCTCGCTCGCCCGCGTCGCGCATGGGCGCGAGCGCGCCGACGAAGCCTTCGGGTACATCGACGAAGCGATCGACGTGGCCCGCAAATCCGGGTCGCACGAGTTGCTCGCGTCGCTCACGAGCACCCGGCGCACCTGGGTATCGTGACGCCGTGCCCTACGTCACGCGCTGGGACCTAGACAAGACGTATCTGCGCACCGAGTTCGACACGCTCGGCGACCTGTGGCGCACCGCGCTCGAACGGCCGGATCAAAAGCGCGCGGTGCCCGGAGCGGCCGCGTTGCTCCGCGCGCTCGGCGAAACCGGCGCCCGCATTCACGTCTTGAGCGGGAGCCCGCGCCAGCTCCGCGCACGAGTCGAAGAAAAGCTCCGCATCGACGGGGTTCGCTGGGACGAGCTCACGTTGAAGCCGAACCTCAGCAACATGCTCAGGCTGCGACTCCGCGCAGTTCGCGACCAGCTCGGTTACAAGCTGCCCGTCCTGCTCGTGGCGCGCGAAGAAGACCAACGGCGCGGCGAGGCGGAGGGCGGCGCGCTCGAAGTGCTCGTCGGTGACGACGCCGAAGCCGACGCGTTCGTGTATTCGCTCTACGCCGACGTCTGCGAAGGCACGGTCGGAAAATCCCTGCTCGAGCGCGTGCTCGCGGTCGGCGAAACGTACGCCGACCAGCGCGCGGCTTGCATGGCCGCGCTCGGCAACATCGTGCCGGGCCCGACCGTCGCGCGGATCCTGATTCACCTCGATCGGCAAAGTCCACCGAGCGACTTCGATCTCTATGGTCCGCGCGTCGTTCCTTTCTACAACTACCTCCAGGCCGCCTTCGTGCTCGTCGAGGACGGGATCGTCGACGGCCGCGGACCGGTCGCCGTCGCCAGCGATCTGGTGGAGCATCGCTTCGACGGGGAAGCGCTCGCCCGGAGCTATCTCGATCTGCATCGGCGCGGACACGCCCGGGGCACGGCAGTGCCGAAGGTGCGTGCCGCCGTGGACGCGGTTCGCGGACGCCTCGAGCCCCTCACGCTCGGGCGACTCGACGAGATGTGCGACCTGATCGACTCGTACATGATCGCGCCGCCCACGCCGCGTCCACCGCGTCCCTTCGAGCTCGACTACGTGAAGCTGGCGACGCGGCATCGGCGCGGAAAAAATCGCAAGCAATTTCGGGTGATTAGTGAGTAACTGTCGGGGATTGCCAGGTCGTGTGACGGGGCGGCGCGGTTTCTTGGGGCCGGAGAAGCGGAGTTCCGCTACCCTCCGTCGAAGCTTCGTAACGGAATCCGGAAACTCGGGTTCCAGCGCCCTTCGATCTTCATGAGGTCGCGACGTGGATAGCGATCTTGTCGAATCGATTGCCGCGCTCAAAGCGGCACTGAAATCACGAGGGGTGAAGTCGGCCTTCGGGAAGCTCTCGCCCGAAGTCGTGCGTCACCTGCAGCAAAAGCTACGAGTTCCGCGGAGGTACCGCGAGTTCCTGGCCGAATGCGACCCCCTCGATCTCGAGACGACGACGCCCGCCGAGCGCATTCACCTGATCTCCGGCAGCCGGCTCGAAGAGGAACAGATCGGGTTTTCATTGAGCGAGGCGAAGGAGCCCATCACCGCACCAACCCCGTCGGGATGGCGTGGCGCGTGGGTGATCATCGCGCACTCGAGCCTCCTCGGTGACCCGTACTTTCTCGACACGAGCAAGCCCGATCCCGAAGGGGATTGCCCCGTGTACACGGCGATGAGCGGCACCGACACCTGGCAGCCCAAGCTGTGCGCGTCGAGCTTCGCGCTTTTTCTCCGCATTTTGGCGATCGGCGTCGAAGTCGCTGGCGGGTTCGATATGGACGACTACGACGTCGACAACGAGCAGGTGTTTCGAGAAGCCCTGGGTCCCAAGATCCGGGAGTTCGACCCTGCTGCGCTGAAAGCCGGACACTGGACCTGACCCGACCATGACTCTTCTCTCCGTCGCCCGCGAGGGCACCCGAGAATACGAAGCACTCCTCGAAAAGCTCGCGCGCCGCGGCGAGACCGACCTCGAGCGCGTGGAGCCCGCAGTGCGCGCCATGATCGGCGCGGTACGCGCCGAAGGCGATCGCGCGGTGCGACGCTTCGTCGCCGAATTCGAGCAACGCAACGTCGATGCGCTGCTCATTCACGACTACGGCGGTCGCGCGGCGCTCGCAGCGCTGCCAAACGCCGTGCGCGCCGCGCTCGACGAAGCGGCGAAGCGCATCCGCCGTTATCACGAGCGTCAGTTCGAGGACGTCGTGAGCTTCGAGTACGAAGAGGACGGCGTTCTCCTCGGGAGCCGCGTCCGCGCGCTCGCGAAGGTCGGGGTGTACGTCCCCGGCGGCAAGGCGAGCTATCCGTCGAGCGTGCTCATGGCCGCCATTCCGGCCAGCGTCGCTGGGGTGCCGCACATCGTGGTCGCGACGCCGTCGGCAGGGCCCGAGGTCCGCGCCGCGTGTCACCTCGCCGGCGTGCACGCGATCCTCGACGCAGGCGGCGCGCAAGCGGTCGCCGCGCTCGCATACGGAACCGAGTCGGTGCCGCGCGTCGACAAGATCGTCGGACCCGGCAATCTGTATGTCGCCGCCGCCAAGCGGCTCGTGTTCGGCGACGTCGACATCGACAGCATCGCCGGCCCGAGCGAAATCCTGGTCGTCGCCGACGAAACCGCGAACGCGCGCATCGTCGCCGCGGATCTTCTGTCGCAGGCCGAGCACGACGAGGCCGCCTATCCGCTCCTCGTGTGTACGAGCGACGCGCTCGTCGAAGCGGTCGACCGCGAAGTCGCCGAGCAGCTCGCGACGTTGCCGCGGCGGGCGATCGCCGAGGCCTCGGTGAAGGGTCAAGGGTTCGCGCTCGTCGTCGGTTCGCGAGACGCCTTGGCGAACGTCGCGAACCGGCTCGCCGTGGAGCACGTCGCGCTCCACGTCACGAACCCCGACGAGCTCGCGTCGCGCATCGATCGCGCCGGCGCGATCTTCATCGGCGAAGCCACGCCGGAAGCGGCGGGCGATTACCTCGCCGGACCGTCGCACGTGCTCCCCACCGGAGGAGCGGCGCGGTTCAGCGCGCCGCTCGGCGTCTACGACTTCGTCTCGCGCACCTCGATCATCCGGTACGACCGCGCCGCCCTCGCCGCGCAGGGCGAACACATCAAAACGTTCGCGCGGGTGGAAGGGCTCGAGGCGCACGCTCGCGCCGTGGAAGCTCGCGAGCGCGCGCGTTGAGCGAAACTCCGCGAATGAGCGGAGCACCCACTCAGATGTGATTCGGCGTGTAGTTCGACTCGCCGATTTGCTCGACTTGCACCGTGCTCGACGTGAGCGCCTGCGCGCGAGTCCAGATATCGGTGGCGGCCTCCGGTGAGTCACCGACGATCCGAACGGCGAAGCTGTCACCTGCCGGACGCACGCTCACGTCCGCCACGCGTCCCGCCGAGGGATGAAACGGGTCGTTCGGATGCACCGAGGTGTCGTAGGCCGTGTAGCACTCGAGGGTGCGCTGCAGGTATTGCCCGGTCGTGCCCGGTGTGGCGTGCACGAAGAGCTCCGCGCCGACTTCACGTTCCTTGAGCCCCGACGCGCCGACCACGACGTGTTCGGCAGCGGGGGCCGCTCCGTAGATTTCGTGTTCGGCGAACATCGTCGAAACGGTTTGACGCGTGTTGCCGAGGCGGTCGCACGCGGCGGACGCCGCGACGGAGTGGGGCTCGTTCATCGACGCCGAGCACGCCGACGCTCCGAACAAGCAGGCCGCAAGGGCCAGGTGTAACGTGCGCATGATTTCCTCCAAATGAATTCGAGAGATGCGGCTCGGCGACGCTAGATACCTAGACGTTCGGCCGGGCAGCCCGGGGACTCGAGTGCGGCAAGCGGTGCGCCACAAAAGGTGGCGTTGGCTACCTGCCGTGTCTCGTGTTCTGTGTTCGATCTAGGGCGCGGCGGATCGGCCCGCAACCTCGGGGAAGCACGAACGACACGCGCGCCCGTGAATCTGTTCGAACGCCCAGATGAGACGGGAAGCCGATCGCCTTCGCCTGCTCGCGACGTTCTTCGTCGCGGGGCTCGGCCACGTCAGTGTGGTCGCGCTGGCCGGCTCGTCGCGGGCGGCGCCCGTTCGCGCTGCAGCGACGGCGCCGATCGACGTCACGGTCGCAGCCGACGAAACGACGTCGCCCGAAGCGTCGAACGACGAGCGAGCGACGAGCGCGTCGCGCATTCGAAGCGACGAGACGCGCGCCGGCTTGGAAACCCAGTCGCGCAGCACACGTTCCGCGCAGTCGCCCGTGCGCCGAGTTTCTGCCGACGTTCAGGCGCGCGAACCATCGGCACCTCGAGTCGCCGCGACGTCGGAGCCGGCGCTCGCGGCGACGACCGCGGTTGCTTCTTCATCTTCTTCATTGAGCGGCGCGGAAGGCGAGGGTCCGGACTCGATCATGACCGGCGCAGCCGTCGTACGAAAACCGAGACTCGTCGCCGAACGCGAGCCATGCCGCGGCGTATTTCCGAGTCGCGCCAATTGCGATCGAGGGACGGTCACACTCGCCGTCGACGTGACCGAATCCGGAACGACCGCCGCGCCACGCATCGTCTCCGAAGAGCCGGCAGGACAAGGCTTCGCGAACGCGGCTCGCCTGTGCTCCGCGAACCTGCACTTCCATCCAGCGTCGGACGGCGAGGGTCGGCCCATCGCCTCGAGCTCCGTGGTGCGGCTCCGATTCGAGCGCTGAATCGTCCGGGGACGGCGGTTCGCATGTAACCGAGCGCGACCCGCGCGACGTCGAGCCCGTTCGCCGCGCCGCGTCGGCCCTTTGCGGGGCGAAAAGCCGCTCGTCGCACACGTGCGTGCCGGGCGACGCACCGCCCGCCGATTCGCCGATCGGTGCGGCCCGAGCGAGCGTTGGAGCGTCCGCTACCACCCGGTACGTACTAGGATCGGCCCGGTTTCTCGGCCCGGTGTGGTCGCAAACCAAGGAGCTTCTTCTCAATGTCGACGTGGCCGCGCCCGTTCGTCGTCCTGGTGGCGACGCTTGCCCTCCTCGCAACGTTTGGCTGTGCGGAAGAACGAGCACCGATCAACAAGGTGCAAGCCAACGCGCTCGCGAAGAGCTTCTTCGTGGGCGACCTCACCGACCCGAACGACAATCCGACCTTCTATTGGCGGAACTTCGTGGTGGACGGCTCGGAGGACCAGGAGCTCATCGGCATCGGCTCGTGGAGCGGCGTCGACCGCATCCAGTGGGAAATCTCCGAGAATATGCTGTACGCGCGGCGTGCCTATCCGCAGAACCCGAACGCCGACGACAAGGGCGTCGTGACTGCGTCGGGACAGCCGAACGGCACCATCGTCGCCGCGTACCCCATCTCGTCGCACTTCGACATCAAGCGCGACTACAACCCGCAGACCGGCGAAGAGCTGAACATCATCGTCGAGAACACGACGGATCGCCCCTGGTACCAGCGCGACTACTTCCGCGTCGATTGGTCGACCAATCAGGTGGACACACCCGACTGGGAAGACATGTTCGTCGGCAAGCTGTTCGGCAATGTCACGGTCACGCCGGTCGCGTATTACGTGAGCGACCCGACGCAGGAAGACGCGCCGCACTTCGAACCAGACCAGGGCTATTTCGACGTCACCTCGAAATTTCTCGTGGCGCCGGCAACCGAGGACGGCTCCTCCGTCGGCGTTTCAGGTCCGTTTCCGTCCTGCGCGGTCATCGGCCTCTACACGGGCAACGCGATCCACACGTGCGACGCTCAAGAAGCGATCGTGCGGAGCTCGTACTGGCGGATCGATCAGCTCGACCCGGACAACGACTTCGAACCCTTCGTGAACACGACGGCGAACCTCGACGTCTTCGGCAACCCGGGGGGCATCGGCAACAGCCTCGAAAACGGCATCGTGACGTCGGCGCGGACCTCGTGGGATCCCGGCTACGGCTACGTGGATCCGAACAGCGTGAAGTTCATGAACGTCCACAACATCTGGGTGAAGAGCCACCAGACGACGGGGACGTGCAAGACGAACGCGGACTGCGCCGCGGAAACGAAGATGGGTGGGTCCCTGTGCTTGCCGTCCGGCACCTGCACGATTCCGTGCACGTTCGGGACGCCGGCGGACGCCGATAAGAACGGCACCGACGACCAGTGCGAGAACAAGAGCACGGGTTACAAAGGCAGCCAGGGCTCGCAGTGCAGCCCGCAAAATCGCTGCACCTTGCCGTATCGAGACCGCACGGTGAAGCCCATCGTCTGGTGGGTGAATACGGACATGCCCGACGAGCTCCAGGACACGCTCGACTCGAAGGGGAACGTCAGCGAGGCGGGGTCCACCGAGGACATCACCACGACGTGGAGCCAGGCGATCGCGAGCGGCGTGGCGCACGCGCGCGAAGTCGAATGCCGGCGCACCGGCGGCGCGCGGCAGACGTGCCACGACAAGTACCTCGATGGCGCGACGACGGACATGGTGAGCTACGGCGGCTGGGGCACCGAGCACGTCGTCGATCCATCGCCCGCGGTCGTCTTGTGTCACAACCCGGTGCGCAACTACGACCCGGCGCAATGTGGCGCCCACGGCAGCACCGCGCGCGTCGGCGACATTCGCAAGAACTTCATCTTTTACTGGCCGTTTGCGTCGCAGGCGCCGTGGGGCGGCATCGCGGATTGGAACGCCGATCCCCTCACTGGACAGATCGTCGGCGCGGCGGCCACGGTGATGGGTCGCTCGGCGACGGCCGCGGCCGCACAGATCCGCGACGTGCTGATGGTCGCCAACAACGAGCTCGACCTCACCGACATCACGGACGGCGTTCCCGCGTCGATCTATCAGCAGCAGCTCCGCACCGGTAAGACGCGGACCGCGCTCAGCACCGCCGAACTCACGCGGCGCATCGCGAACGTGAACATCACGAACGCGGCCGCTCAGCTCGGCGTGACGCTCACGGGCTCGACCAGCGACAAGCTCGCGCAGATTCGCAATGTCCTCACGAATACGACGTCCGACCCTGGCATGCTGTCGCAAAACCTCCTCGACTTCAGCGCGGCGGCGCAACCGCTCGTCGGCTCGAAGTACGAAGCGCAGCTGGTCGATCCCTCGTGGCTCGTCGACGCGGCGGGCATGGACCCGAACACGACGATCGATTCGTCGGTGATGGCGCAAGTGTCGCCGCTCCAAGGGCGCGACCCGGTGAGGAACAACATCCAGAACCAGATTTCGCTCGAGACCTTGGGCGAGCACGGCATCTGCGATTTCGCGCCGACCGAGGGCGTCGGGAACCCGGATATCCGCGGCGTCGCCAAGTACTTCGGCGGCGCGAACGGCATCTACAGCAACGCGGCGGTGCAGAAGCTCTTCCCGAACCTCGCCGGCGCCACCAACACCGCGCTCTCGACTCAGCGGGCGGATCTCATTTACGACCATCTGTGGAAGGAGACCTACAAGGGCATCCTCCTGCACGAGGTCGGCCATGGCCTCGGCATGCTGCACAACTTCGCGTCGTCGTTCGATTCGGTGAACTTCGACCCGCAATATTGGCAGCTCCGCACGAACGAAGGCGCTGCGACGGCTTCGTGCAACGGGCAGCCGCGGACCGGCACGACCGACACGTGCATGGGCCCGCGCTACCTCGATCCGGAGACCGACGACGAACAAGGCCAAGCGACCGAGTCACGCCCCGGCATCAACTACTTCGGTCACACGTCGACCATGGAGTACCAAAACGAGCGGTTCTTCGAGACGATCGGCGCCGGTCAGTACGATTTCATGACCATGGGCGCGCTCTACGGGCGCGTCCTCGAGACGTTCGACCCGGACGCCGCCGACGGCGTCGCCGCCGGGGATCAACCGAACTTCGCGTGGCTCAACTTCACGCAGCTCACCGAAGAGAACCTGGTCAATTTCAATAGCCCCGCGCTCGGACAAACTGTGCAACCGATGCACTACACGGAGCTCGCGCGCGAGATCAAAGAGTACGACGCGGGCCGTTGCCGCGACGCAACGCCCGCCGAGATCGCCCACGCCGAGTGGCGCATCGTGCACGGCAAAGTGTGCAAACCGCCGCCGAAGGATCACGCGGCGTGGAACGACTTCGACGACACCCTCGGCACTCTCACCGCCACGCGCGTCGTCGTCGACGCGAACGCGCCGTCCGGCGCGAACAACGTACGCTGGCCATACCGCTTCGGCGAGACCAGTAACGCCTACGCGCACATCAATCCGTTCGACTCGGGCGCCGACCTGTACGAGGTCACGGAGCAGGCGATCGAGAAGTTCGACTACTCGTACCCATTCAACTATTTCCGGCGCCAGCGAAAGGATTGGTACTACCTGAGCCTGCCGTCCTACACGTCGGATCGGTTCTACGAGCGGCTCCGCTCGATCCACTGGGTCATCGCCCGCGACAACGCGTTCATTCCGCAGCTCACGACCAACGTCGCAGCGCTCGAGAACTCGGACGACTACGGGCGTCCCGGCATCATGGCCGAGGCCGACATGATGAACGTGCTCGCGCGCTCCATCGTGACGCCCGAAGTCGGCGACTTCGTGCGCGCCGACCCGACGATTCAAATCTTCTCGGCGCGCCCGCTCTACGACGCCGCCCAGAACGGCGTGACCACGGGCTCGCTCTTCCCGCTCGACGCCTCGCAAGCCCGCTTCGTCGACCCTGCGTACGATACTGGGCCGACCGGCGGCGGTTCCTGGGACTATCTCTCGTACATCCAGCACGCCGGCTTCGACGTCGAGAAGTCGAACGCGAGCTTGGCACTCTCGGACGGGCGGCCCACGCTCCTCGTCATTCAGCGCGACACGTACCTCGACGGGCGCCACCTCAACATCAACTTCCGAACCGACCTGGCTCCCGCCGTCGATCGGCTCCTCGGCGGCCTCTTGTCGAGCGACTGGGCGACGATCGCCGCGGACGTGACCGGAAGCGGCGAGACGCCCGAGGTGCTGAACCTGAGCGATCCGATCCCGACGCGGCCGAGCGGCACGACCTTGCTCTATCCGAACGTCGGTTACCGGCAGCAACTCGGCGCGATGATCTGGGGTCAGCTCTTCTCGCAGACCGGCACGGATCTGACGTTGTCGAACAAGATGCTCATCTATCTCGACAGCACCGAGGGCGTCATCAACGTCCCCGAGGCGCAACAGGTCCGCTTCTCGGACCCCCGAAGCGGCTACACGTACATCGCGCGGCTCTACGGCCCCGACGTCATCGACGGCAAGACGGTCGACCTCGGCATCGGCTCGCGCATGCTCCAGGAAGCGAACGCGCTCCTCGCTCAGGCGTACCAGGTGACGAAGAACGCCGACGGAACGCCGACCCTCGACCAATTCGGACGTCCGACCGTCGTGACCGACGCCTCCGGCAACCCCGTGGTGAGCGGAGACGCCAACGCCGCCTCGACCTACGCCGACTACGTCGGACTCATCGACTCCACGGTGAACGTGTCGCGACTCCTCGGATTTAGCCCACCGACGTCGACGCCGTCGCCGTGAGTCCCCGGCGAGGCGCGCCGAGAGCCGGCGCGCCTCGTGCGTTCACGGTTTCCGCACGAACCCTTTTTCGATCAGCGCGAGCACGGTCTGCGCGGCCTCGAGGTCCGATTGCGGCGAAGCGTCGACGAAGGAGCGATAGGTCGCGCCGTTGAGGATCGTCTGGAAGGCGTCGAGCTCGGCCGGCGAGAGGGTGCGAAGCGGCGCGGTGATGGGCACGATGAGCTCGAGCGGCGTCTCGGGAGCCGGCAAGCGCATCTTCATGTGGTCGTATTCGTCGCGCTGGCGGAAGCCCTCCATGAGGACCTCCTGCACGGTAACCGACAGCGGCGGCTCGAACTTCCGCGTGCTCGGCGGCTCGAGCTCGAACGCGCCGCGCTCCCACATGAGCATCCGGTAGAACGCCTTGAGCGGGGCGATCGGAACCTCTTTGCCCGCGAGCTGCTCGATGGTGACGCCTTGAATGAGTCCTTGATCGAGGAAGATTCGACCGATGTCGGTCTCCGTCTCGATGACGAGCACGCCGGATTTGCGCGACGTTCCGAAGAGCTGAAGCAGATCGGGCAGCGGAATTTCTTCGAGGCTGCCGCGCATGCGCGACTCGCCGCCGTCGGCGCGACGCGGCGGCATGGCGGCCTTCGGGAGCGTTGCGCCGGACTCGCCGCTCTTTCGAGCCGTGACCACCGGCTGCTCCTCGCCGGACGCGATGACCTTGAGGATGTTGCTCCCGATGAGGACGCGATCGCCCTCCTTGAGCCACCCCTGAACGATGCGTTCGCCGTTCACGAAGGTGCCGTTGGTCGACCCGAGATCCTCGATGTGGATTTTCCCCTCGCGGAGCTCGATGCGCGCGTGCTTCCGCGAGACCATCTCTTCGACGAGAACCATGTCGAGGTCGCTCGAACGCCCGACCACGATGGGACGGTTCTCCTCGATGGGGAACTCGCCACCCTGGTACTTCCCGGAGATGAACCGGAGAGCGAGCCGGGGTTTCAAGGTGCTTTTCGGTGGAGCCGCTGGCATTCCGTGGGGATCTTGCATTCGAGCTTATCCCAAGGAGTCCACCACTTGGGCCCTAACCAGACCGCGCGCAAACCGCTCCGATGAGCGGAGTATAAAGATAGGATCCGCTTTACGAAACGGTCAAGCAAGCACTCTTACGGGTGGCCGTGGCCCGGGCCGGGCTCGGGGATGGGGCGTGTAGGTCCAGTTGCGCCAGCCGCGCCTGTCGCGCTTGCCCCAAAACCCCCCGATTCGGGCCGGATAGACGGCGGCCGCGCCGCCGGGGGCTCGTAAACCGGCAAGACGATCGTGAAGACCGAACCGATGCCCGGCTCCGACGTCACCTCGATCCGGCCGCCCATGGCCTGCACCATGCGCTGGCTGATGGCCAATCCGAGCCCCGTTCCGCGCGGCTTCGTCGTGAAGAAGGGCACGAACAAGTGGTCGAGCACCTCTTTCGGGATGCCCCGTCCCGAGTCGTGGACGGCGATTTCCGCGTATCCCGGCTCGGTCTGGCCCGGGCGTCGGCGGGTAACGACCACCACTTCGCCGGTCCCGTTCATGGCCTCTTCGGCGTTGCTCACGAGATTGATGAGTACTTGTCGAAGTTGTTCCTCGTCGGCGCGAACCGACAGCACCCCCTCGGACGTGCGCGGGACGAGGCGGGTCGCCTGCTCGCGGTTCGAACCGAGCACCTGAAGCGTCCGCCGGACGGCCGCGTTCACGTCGACGGCGCCGGGGTTCCCTTTCGACGGGCGGCCGTAGTCGAGCACCGAGCGCACGACGCGATCGAGCCGATCGACCTCTTCGAGAATGATGCCGACGAACTCGCGCGTCACGCCGTCGAGCTCTTTGCCGTCGGGGGGTTCGCCGAGGAGCTGCGCCGCGCCCTTGATGGCGCCGAGCGGATTTTTCACTTCGTGCGCGAGCCCGGCCGCCATCTGTCCGAGCGCGGCGAGTCGATCGCGCTCCTGGAGCCGGCGGTACTGACGGGAGTTCTCGACGACGATGCCGATCTGGAGCGCGAGCGATTCGAGGATGGTCACGTCTTCCCCGCTGAACGCGTCGCTCACTCGGTCGTCCACGAGAACCAGGATGCCCAATAAATCGTTCGCGCCGGAGCGAACGCCGAGACACGCGCCCCCGCGAAACGACTCGAGGAGCTCCGCCGACGCGAGCACGCGCTCTTCCGCTTCGGCCGCGTGAGCGTCGCCGCGTTCGCGGCACTCCGCGGCCTTCGCGGCGACGCTATCGAATACGATCGCCGACGAAGCGAGCCGTTCGATGAGCGGGCGTGCCGCAAGCCCGTCGACGCGCGCCGGACCGGGAGTGCCGAAGGAGCCCGCGACGATGAAGTCCGAGCCCATCGGATCGCGGAGATAGAGCGCCGCGCCGGTCGCGCGATGCGAATTTTCGAGCGCCGAGAGCACGACGTCGACCATCTCGCCCGATTCGAGCACGCGGGCGAGCGCGCGACGGGCCTCGGTGACGGCGCGCTCGAGATCGAGCCGTTCGCGAAACGCGCGGTGAATGTAGCGCGCGACCATGTCGCGGAGCGGCTCGAACAAGGTGAGCATGCCGATCGCGGCGAGGA
This sequence comes from uncultured Polyangiaceae bacterium, assembly GCA_964506835.1. Taxonomy (GTDB): domain Bacteria; phylum Myxococcota_A; class Polyangia; order Polyangiales; family Polyangiaceae; genus DASZVB01. Next base: position 60,602 of record CAZDNG010000033.1, on the reverse strand, counting down.
TCGCGTTCAGATACATCGTGCCGAACCCGCCGATGACCTCGACGAAGATGTAGAAAATGCCGGCGAGCGCGAACGCCACCGCCGTGGAAACGACGGCTCGGCCGAGCATTTCGTAGAGATCGACGAGGCGCTCGCGGATGAGCGATTCCGCGAGCACGTAGAGGAACACGATGCTGAGCACCGCTCCCACCGGCGGCAGCGGCGCGCCGATGAACCACAAGAAATCGGCGAGACTGAAGAGCGCCGCGAGGGTGCCGATGAGCACCAGGAAGCGGACCCGTCGCTCGGTGGCCCGCGAGCGACTCCTTTCACCGCGACGCCACAGCGAAAAGAGACCCGCCGCGATGAGCCCGAACACGTAGAGGAACACGATGCCGCGCGCGAACCCGCGCGCGTGATACGGCGACAAGATGAGGAGGAGCGGCGGGACGCCGAGGACGCCCGCCACGCGCAGCATCGGGGAGCCACCGCCGGGGCGCGGAAAGATCGCTTCGAACAGGTGGAGCGCGAACTGCGGCAGCAAGACCGCGAGCACGGCCGTGAAGCGCCACCACAAGGCTTGATGCACGAAGTGGTAGAGCCACTGCGCCAGGTACCAGAGCCCCATGTCGAACGCGAAGAGCGCGAAGAAGATCTGCGCGCGCCCGGTGCGCCCGCGGAGGAGCACCGAGATGGCGATGATCACCGCCAGCGCGCCACAGAGGAGCGACGTCCGGGTCCTGAGGTCCACGGCCGAACGGTAGCGCGGTCGCCGCGAGGAGACCAACCCGTCGCGCACGGCGCTTTACTCGTCGAGCGCTCCCGAGCTATCGAGCTTGTGTGGCGAAACCCCGACTCGGGCGGCCTACCGGGGGCTTCACTCAGCACCGTCGACTGGATCTCCTCCGCGAGTTGCTCAGCCGGCACCCACGCGGATTGTCGCTCGAAGAGCTCGCCGATCAGCTCGAGGTTTCGACGCGCAGCGTTCGCCGATACCTGAAGGAAATGCACCACCAATACGACCTCGAGCCGGTGCAGACTCGCGGTGGCGGTGCGCTCCTCTGGCGGATCCGCGCCGGGGAAATCCCGCGAAAGATCGAGCTGAGGCGGACACAGGCGTACGCCCTCCTCGCCGCGCGACGCCTCTTCGAACCGCTTCGAGGCTCCGCCCTCTTCGAGGAAATCGACCTCGCCGTGAGCCGCCTGCTCTCCGTCGCTCAACGTCCCGGGCGCGGTCCGAACGCCGGCCTCGCCGACGCGCGACTCGAAGAGCGATTTCTTTATTTGCCCTTCGCGCCGAAGAACTACGCGGAAAAAACCGAGGAGCTCGACGACCTCTTTCAAGCCGTCTCCGATCTTCGTCCCCTCACCCTCCTCTATCGCAGCGCGGGCAAAGATCAGGACGAGCGCATCACGATCCACCCGTACGCGCTCGTGCTCTACCGCGACTCGATCTACTGCGTCGGCTACCACGCCGATCGCGGCGAAGTGCGCACCTTGCTCCTCGACCGCATGCGCGACACGCAGGCCGCGATCACCGAACGCTTCGAGCTGCCCGCCGACTTCAACATCGACGACTACTTCCAGGGCGAGTTCGGCATCTGGAAGAGCACGACCAAGCACAAGGTCGTCATCGACTTCGATCAGCAAGGCGCCGAGTACGTGCGCATGCGTAAGGTCCACCCTACGCAAAAGCTCGCCGCCATCGCCGGCGGGGTTCGCCTCACCATGACCGTCGGCAACCTCCGCGAGCTCACGAGCTGGGTCCTCGAATGGGGCCGCCGCGCCAAAGTCGTCGAACCTCCCGAGCTCGTCGAACGCGTCCGCGAAGAGCTCGAAGGCGCGCTCAAGGGCTACAAGAAGACGAAGTGAGCGAGTGCCAAGCTGTGCCACCGCGAGCGGCGCAGCGACATCGAGGGACGGTATTCGTACTGATTCCATCGCTGGCACGTGCGTTGCTCCTCGTTCGCGCATGAAAGACGGCGAGCTCCGACGCTTGTTCAAGAACCTCGTCAATTGTTCGCTGGTGTCGGCGCTCGCGGCGCCCGCGTGCGGGGGCTCCTCGACGACGAGTCACGGCGGCAACGATCTGAGCGGCACCGGCGGTGAGTCGTCGTCGGGCGGAAGCGCCAACGCAGGCACCGGTGGTGGAAATGGAGTACCCGACGGAGGTGAACAAGCGGACCCGTTCTGGCCGGATCTTCCCCAGTCCGATTTCGCGCCGCCCGAGTGCGACGCCGACGCTTCGGGCGGCGTCGAGCTCGCGCATGGGCTGAAGCCGGCGAGCGCCGTGGACTACGTCGCGCTCGAGTTGGTGTCTCAAGTCGCGACGAGCTCCGCCGGAAAGGTGATCGACTCCGACGGCACTGCGTGCAAGACGGCGACGAAACCGAGCGTCTGCCAGGCGCTGGTCGCGGACGCGGGTACCGGGCTCCAGACCACCGAGTCGTGCGGCGGCCCGCCGTACCTGTGCCAGCACTTTCTCCTGAGCACCGCGGGCGACACGATGAACACGTGGCTGCCGGGGCCAGGCTACCTCGAATTTCTGGGCGCGATCGATACGCCAGCGGAAGCGATTCTCGTCGTCGCCTCGAACACGTACGGCGGCTACTGGGTCGAATGCCAACAACCGACCGTGCGCGCGGTGAGCGACGGGTACGAGGTCGTGGCCCTGCAGTTGGTCGGCGATTGCGCTCTGGTCGTCGAAGATCGGGTGCTCTTTCACGTGGGCCACGACGGAACGGTGACCGAGCTCCGGCGGAACGTCGCGAGCGTGAGTACGGGATGCACCGGCCGCCGGACACCAGGACTCGTGTCGCGTCCCGAGCCCGCGACGAACGAGCTCGGTGATTTCTTCGCGCGCATCGCCCTCCTCGAGGCGGCGAGCGTGGACGCGTTTCGCCATCTTCGTGCCGAGATCGGTGCGCACGGCGCCAGCGACGAGCTCCTTACCGCGGTGGACCGCGCGATGGACGACGAGGTTCGGCACGCCGATGTGACGGGCGCGCTCGCGCGCCGGTTCGGCGCCGAGCCCGTTCCGGCCCGCGTCGAAGCGCTTCCCCTCCGCGCGCTCGAAGTCATCGCGTGCGAAAACGCCGTCGAAGGCTGCGTGCGAGAAACCTACGGCGCGTTGTGCGCCACGTACCAAGCGCGCGCGGCGACCGACGCGACCGTCGCCGACACCATGAGCTCCATCGCTGAAGACGAGACGCGGCACGCCGCCCTGTCCTGGCAAATCGCCGCGTGGTCGGCCGCGCAGCTCTCCGAGTCCGCGAATGATCGCGTGAGCGCCGCTCGGGCGCGGGGCATCGCCGATCTCCGGCGCGAGCTCGACGTCGACGTCCCCGACTCGCTCCGAACCACCGCCGGAGTTCCGCCTCGCGCCGTCGCGCTCGAGCTCCTCAGTGGACTCGAACGCGTGCTGTGGTCGTGAGGCTCGGGACCACGGGCGTCGCCCTTGGCTCGCACCCCTAGGGTTACGCGAAGATGAAATGACGCGACCGCGGGCCGGTTTCGCGGGTGGTCTTCGCCGAAGTGCGCCGCCGTCGTTACCGCGACGATCAGCTCAACCAGGTCGAGCTGCAAAAACGTATTGACGACAGTGTGCTTTTTTTTGCACATCGTCCGGAACGCAGTGCGCAGCACTTTGCACACGGTGCGCACGGTCTCCTCGCATAATATGCAAACGGGAATTGCGCAGATGGAGGTGGACTGATGGCGAGAATATCGAAATGGCTACATGTCGCAGGAATCGGTTTCGTGACTGCGATCACTGGATGTAGCTTCGAACCATATAATGGTGAACACTACAGCACGACGCGTTCGACGGTGACGTTTGAGGGGTGTTCCACGCATCCCAATTCGCCGATCGCGATCACAGCAGCAAGGGTTGTTGACCCCCACGAAGTGTTTCCCTCCGCCCCCCCTCCCGGGAACTTTGCGACAATTGGAGGCACCGCGTCATCGTCGACGGTTACCGAAACCGATTCAACCGGCACGAACTGGTACTGCTGGAGCGCCAGCGGCGTGGTGCCCGCGGGGTTCTGGAGTCAGCTTGGTGCTAGTATTAATAGTCCTCTTGCTCCTGGTCTTTACTCAACCTGGGTTCGTTTGTTGGACAATGGATCTCCTGTATGGACGTATTTTAGCGACCCCCGGTCGTGTCCCCAGAATCCTGGTGCTGCACAGCTAACCAATGCCTCCCCTTGTGCCTTCTCCCCGTCCACAGCCACCAATCCCAACGGGGGGGCCGTCAACATTCTTGCTAACACTCTGTGACGACACCAGACCGTTCGCGGTCCATCGGTCATCACGGCAATCGCGTCGCGAGGCTTCGGTAGCTCGGGGGTCGCGAAGCCTTCGCCGGTCGCGACCACTCATGGCACCGTCGGACGCCCGTTCAGCGTCGCGATCGGGCACAGGACCGGCCCAGCAAATAGTCGGGGCGAGCGGGGTTCTGTGCTAGTCGGGGCGTCGTAGCTGAGCGGGCCGGTGGCACACCTTCGCCGGGACGCGGGGCGAAGTGTGCCACTCCACCGCAAAACAGCGTGATTTCATGGCCTTCGTCGTGGGGCATGACGTGTGCACGCATTGTGCGAGGATGCGGCGGACGGGGTGCTTTTCTCCGTAGAGTGAACGAGAAACGATGTCGAAGAAGAAACAGCAGCGACGGTTCGTGCCGCGGATGATCTTGACCGCGGCGTGCGCGACGACGGTCGTTCCCGTTTGCGCGATCGAAGCGTGCGGCGGGGAGACGAGAGGGCAGAGCTCCGACGCTGGAGCGGGGGCCCGCCCATTTGGCGTTGCCGTCGCGCTCGGCGGCAACGGCGGACTGCGCGGTGTCGCGGCGGGAGGATTCGGTGGAGAAGGTGGCGTCTTCGTCGCTGCCGGCGGTTTCGGCGTCGGGGCCGGCCTCGGCGGAGCCGGAGGTCTTCCGAGCGTGGCGGCAGCGGGATTCGGTGGAGCCGGCGGTGTTGCTGCGGGCGGTTTCACCGGCGTTGCGGCGGGCGGTTTCGGCGGCTTTACTGTCGCCGCGGGAGGCTTCGGCGGGTTTCGGGTCGCAGGGGGTGCCTTTGGTGTCGCGATCGGCGGGTTCGGCGGCGCGATTCGCGACTCGGGGAGCGACGCCAACGCGGGCGATGCGGCAAAGGGTGGGCACGCTTCACTCGATCCCGACGAAGGTGCGTTCGGTGAGCTCGGCTCGGGGGCACAAAGCCGGAACGGTCGCACGCGCGCCTCGAAGCGCCGACGCGGCTAGCCTCCATGCCGATTCATCCGGGCAAGCTCAGTATCCGGCGCGTCCTGACGAAGACACCGCTCGCGCGCCAACACGAGCGGACGAAGCCGGGCGGTCGCGTGCGAGCCGCGCGAGCCGTCCCTTGGGCAACCTTCGACCGCTCGAAGTATCCCGCTCCGGCGCTGGCGCTCGCCGAAAATGCGATGATCGGACTCGCCGGGGGCGAGTACGGCGCGGTCGACGCGTTCTCCCGCTTGGTCTCGGCCCTCGCGCGCAGCGGCGCCCCGTTCGATCTCGTGTCGGCCGCGGCCGAGGTGCCGATGGACGAGATCCGGCATGCGGAGCTCGCGCTACGGATGGCGTCGCTTTACGCGGGCAAAGACGTCGCGGTCGACCTCGACGCCTCGTCGTTCGACACGCCTTGGCCGTCGACCGGCTCACTCGAAGACCTGGACGCCGTCATGGTTCAGCTCCCGACGATCAGCGAGACCCTCGCCGCGGCGCTCATCGACGCTTGTCGCGAGCGGGCGACCGATCCCGTGGCGCGCGCGGTGTTCTCGACGATCATGGCCGACGAGGTGCATCATCTCCGGCTCGGTTGGTACTACCTGGCGTGGCGACAGCCGCAGTGGACTCGTGCCGAGCGTCAACGCGCGGCGGACGTCGCCGGCGCCATGATCGTGCAGATCGAGCGGCAGTTCTGGAACGGGCGCGACGCCCCTCGCGGGAGCCAGCGCGCCGCGGCCGCGCTCGGCGTGCTCGACTCCAAGACGCAACGAGCCGCCGTGAAGCGAGTCGTGGAGCACGAGCTCCTCCCTGGCCTCGACGCGCTCGGGCTCGGCGCCTCGAGTGCTTGGCGCGTCCGCCTGCGCGGCAAGGCGTGATCCAAGCGTCGAAATGAGCCGCGAGGAGTCGTTCCCGTGGAAGGCGCTCGCGCGCCCGCTCACCCGCGACGCGCGCGCCCGCGTCGCCGCTCGGACGCACGCGCTCCTCGCCTGGCAGCGACGACTCGATCGCTGGCCACGCGTCGGGTCCGCTCCCGACGCAACGCCGTTCGTGACGCTCTATGCCGGCGGCCGCCTCGTCGGGTGTTTCGGTTCGATGGAGGGAACCCCGGGCGAACGACTCGCTCGCGCCTTCGTTTCGGCGGTGGGAGACGGGCGCTACGACGGCATCGCTGCGAGCGAGCGCGACGAGGTTGCCGCGTGCGTGTCATATCTGCGAAACCCCGTCCGTCGGACGCTCGCGGAGCTCGAGCGACGATTCGAGCTCGGCACGCACGGCATAGCGGCCGTCGCCGGCGGAACTCCGGCCTTGCTTCTTCCGTCGGTCGCCGTGGACGAACACGTCGATCTCTCGGGGCTGCTCGTCATCCTCGCCCGAAAAATGGCCGTCACTCCTTCGGAGCTCGCGCGAGCGTCGCTCCATACGTTCGAGGCCGAGTCGGTCGTCGCACGGCAATCGAGTCCGCCCGGTACGAGGGCTCGGAGCGCGCTTCGGCGCTCGGGGAGCTCCGGTGGCTCGTTCGACGCGATCGACTCGGCCGCGAAGTGGCTCGCCCAGCAAATCGACTCGAAGGGACGCGTGCGGTTCGCCGTCGATGCTCGCGCTCGGACCGAGCACGCTCGCGGTGAGTTCTTCCACGGCCGCGCGGCCGTCGTCGTCCAGGCGCTCGCCGCTCACGGCGGATACCCGCGCGAGGTGACGCGCGCGCGACGCTGGCTCGGCGCCGAAATGCGCGCCGCGCTCGCCGGACGCGACATTTCCGACTTTCCGCGGGAGCGCGCCGCGGTAGCAGGCACCGTCGCGCTCGCCGTGATGTCCGGCGTGGACCTCGCCGAGGAGCTGAGCGAGCTCGCGACGACCGAAACCGTCAATCAGAATGCTTGGCACGCCGCGCAAGTCGTGGCGGCGCTCGGACGTCGCGCGCCGCCGGCGCTCTTCGAACGCTGCGTCGCGCATCTTCGCGAGCAGCCTTGGGCGCCGTGGACCGCCATCGCGGCAGACGTGTGGGGCGACGCGCGGGTCCGAGATCGCGCGTGCGAGGCGCTCGCGGCGTCCATTCGAACTGAAGCGCCCTACTTCGGCGCGGCCAACGTCACGCGGATCCCGGAAATTGCGCTCGTGGCGGTTGCAGTGGAAGCACTCGCACGATCACCGACCCGTGCCGCGCGGGCCGCAGCGCGTCGTGCCACGTCGTTTCTCTCTTCCGTGCAGTTGCTCGGCGAGCGCATCCCCGCGTCGCTCGATCCCGACCGTGCCGAAGGGGCGTTTCCCTTGTCGCTCATCCTCGACGGCCTTCGTGCAGACGTGACGGCTCACGCGCTCCTCGCGCTGCTCGCGATGCGGTCGCGCGGCTGACCCCGGCGCTGATGGTGCGCTGCCTCTTCGCATGCACGCGACGAAGGCGCTGAGGCCACCGCACCTGGGGTCCGATGCGGCGGCCGCGCGAGAAGAACGACCAAAGGGCGCTCAGCGACGACCGCCGAACCCGAATCGCCGATCGTGCTCGGCAGCGAGCACCTTGTAGTCCGGACCGTCGTCGTTGGTGCCGCCCGGACCTTGCTGAACGCTCGTGAGACGCAGCCGATCCGTCGGCACGTCGATCGATAGTCCGGCCGAGCCGAGCTCGGGCGGAGTGCCGGTGAGGGTGGTCGGGCTGTTGAATGCGCCGTTCCACGTCGTGACGGCGACGCCGCTGTCGGTGTACTCGGTCCGCAACAGTTTGTAGGACGCGTAGACGTGGCCGCGTGCGTCCAACGCCTCCACGAGGGTGTCGCTATTCGCGCCCGTCGGGCTCGTCTTGGCGCCTCGCTCCCAGAAGAAGAAGACTGTCGATGGCTTCGAGAACCTGAGCTCGACGCTCGCGGTTCCGACGTTTTCGCGAGTCACGACGATGCTCGTCAGGTTGAAGTTCGCCAGAGACTCCGTCAGATCGCGGCTCGTCGGCGTTACGGTGGCGGGTCCCTGCGGTGCCCACGGATCCTTCACGCTCTCGATCCCTTGACCCGACGCGAGATTGTGGCCTCCGTTGACCGTGTCGACGCCGTTGTCCACCAAGATGGTCGCTGACCTCACCGTCTGCAGGTCGTCCCGCCGCCAGGTTTCGTGGCCCGCGGTGATGGCGTCGAGGCGGACGTCCCCGTCGGTGTAGAGACCGCTGGTCGACGTGTGCGACACGAAGGAAAATACCGTGAACCGTGGCCCTTGACCGCCGTCGCGAGGCGCACCGTGCAGGTCACTCGCGGCTTGACCGATGTCGTCGTCTTCCGCCGAACCCGCGCTGCCGCACGCGGTCAGCCCGAGCGCCAAGGCCATTCCCAGAATCGAAAATGATCGAATGTGTGTCATGTATGGATCTCCTCAGTGGGCGATCGAACGCCCGTATCTCGAATCGTCAGCTCTGTTCTTTTTTTGCGAGACATCGGACGAGCCTCCGGCCGTGGGTGACGAGCGGTGGCGCGTCCCGAAGCGTCAGGCGATGCAAAGGGCCGAAGCGGGCCCTGGGTCAGTTCATACGAGCGCCGTCGTCAGTCGACGGGGACCGGATCCGAACGACCGATGAGGCGGCCATTCGCGTCTTGCGCGACGACGGCGATCTGCTTCGCGTTCGTCCTCACGGTGAGGGTCGTGTCGAGGCCGTTCCACGCGGTCGAACCGATGGGCCAGAGATTGCGAGCCTGCGTTCCCCCAACGACGTACCAGCGAGCGACGTCGGTGGCTCCGTTCCAGATCGCGTGAATCGTCGTCGTTCCGTCCGCGTTGCGAACGGCGGAGGCGATAGGTTGCGTCTCGGGACGAGCCTGCCACGAGAACCGGTACGCCCGGTACGTGTCGTATCCGTCGGGGACGCTGGCGTCGAACAAGAGGTCGCCCTCGGCGTTGAATTCCGAGAACCGACCTGTTTGTCCCCAGCCGACGAACGTGTCCTCCTTCGCGAGCGCCTGCGAGTTACCCTGCGAGGGCGCCAAGATCCCATCGGGGTGCTCGATGGATCGAAGCAGCGTCGCCGTGTGCAGCACTGGATCGCGCTGCACCCAGATGACGCGGGATTGCGGTAACACCTGGGGCGCCGCCTCGTTGTCGAAAATGCGGATCGTCGTCGAGTCGACCGGCTCGGGGTCGTGTTGCCACGCGAACTGCACTCATTCGCCGAGCTTGAAGTCGCTCTTCGTGCCGCCGAGGCGGAACAGGACAGCGCCGTTCCGTCTACCGATCTTGTAGATGGCCCACGTGTGTCGAGCGGAGACGAGTAGGTTGCCGTCGGTATCGACGCTCACGGCGTTGACGTGAAAGTAGTCGTAAGGGTCGTCGGTCGTATCGGTGGGGACGGGGACGTGGCTCTCGCCGATGGCGACGTGATCGAGGCTGTGCCACTCGAGAAGAACGCGCCCCGTCGCCACGTCTATTTCTTGCACCACGCCGTCCACGACCGTTCCGTTCTTCGGTCCACCGAACGGCGAGAGGTCGTACGAAACGGGGTTGTAGATCGTGATCAACGCCGTGTTTTCCGACGTCAGCTTGAACTCGTGCAGATCTGCGTTGAGTCCGTTGCCGGCTCGGACCTCGGCGATGACGCGATACGATTGGTCGACGATGTAATCGATCGTCGGCGTCGTCGGCACGCCCCCGAGTCCCTGCCCTTGCGACCACGTGAGCACGGGTTCGCCTCGGTAGCGTTGGACGTGAAAGTCGGCGGCTTGATCGGCGCCGGGAAGCGCGTGAAACCACACGACTCGGCCTTTGTCGTCGATGATCTCGGGCCCTTGAACTCCGCTCGTCGCGGTCGTGTACTTCGGCCCGACGAAGATGAAGCCGTGCGCGGTCGCCGGGTTCGATTGCAGGATTCGAATCTGAGGCGGAGTAAGATCGCCGGCCGACGTGGGCACGGGAGCAGGCCAATGTGCTTGGGCCACGGAACCTAGGAAGAACAACACGGCGGCGCTGCGCGCACCGAGACCCGGACGTGAAATAGGCATGACTTCTCTCCTTGTTTCTGCCGACGCTGTTCGCGGCGGCCTCAGCGTGCGCGCGCGAGGTGTTCCTCGTCGCAGCGCCTGCCCGCGGCTGCCCGTCCCGGGGTCAGCGCGCGGAACAGCAGAAGGCGCTCGGACAACGGCCCGCAAAAGCCGTGGCAGCGCCTCGTTCACGAGCAGCGGAGAGGGGCTCCTGGAGTGAGCTCATTCCCCATATCTGGCAGCCCAACGCCCTGTGGTCAAGGATATTTCCACTATACGAGACCTTTTTCTTTCTCATAGGACGAAATATCAGCTATTTATCGCCAATTTAGCCCGCTGGCGCACCGCTGATTCTTTTTTAGAATATGTCTGTCTCTTTTAATGAAAATAGACACGGGCACTTTTCGCGGGTTTCGGCTTTTCGACGCGTGCCGGAATGTCGAGACTCCTCATTACGCTTGCCCGCCGGTGGCGTCGGCGCTCCCTCCCCTGACGCCGCGGCTCGGGGCGGCGGATTTGGGGGGGCTGCGCGGCGCAGCCGCGCTGGGGAGGGGCATCATCCGGCGCAGCCGCGCTGGGGAGGGGCATCATCCGGTGACGCCGCGCCGGGTGGGGCACCTCAATCGTAGTTGCGGTCGCTACGTTTTTTGCCCGCGGTAGAAGCGGTAGTACTCCATCACCTTCACGACGTAGTCGCGCGTCTCTTGGAACGGCGGGATGCCGCCGTATTGCATGACGGCGTTTTCGCCGGCGTTGTAGCCGGCGAGCGTGAGCTCGATGTTGCCGTTGAAGAGATTGGCGAGGATGCGGAGATAACGGACGCCGCCGAAGATGTTCTGGCGCGGATCGAACACGTCGCTGACCAACATGCGCTGCGCGGTTTCGGGCATGAGCTGCATGAGCCCCCGCGCGTTGGTGCGCGACGTCGCACGCGGATCGAAACCGCTCTCGACGCGAATGACGGCGCGCACGAGCTCTTCGGGGATTTGATAGAGCGCCGCAGCTTGGTGAATGTACTCGTCGAAGCGCGATACTTTGCCGGGCGTGAGCGCGTCCGGATCGTGACGCGGCTCGGGAACGCGCGCGTAGATCTTTCCCTTGCGCTGCGTGTTCGAGAAATGGATGACGCCGTCTTGGTCCGTGTATTGGTAGATGTCGGCGCGCGCGACGGCCGCGGACAGGAACACGGCGCCCCACGACACGAGCGTGAGCAAGCCGACGAAGCGCGGGACGCGGAGCGACATGTGGGTGGAGGCGTGCGACTCCAATTCGAGGGTAGCCGAAGTTTCGGCTCTTTCAAAACGCACCAGCCGCCGCGCCGAGTCCCGAGCGGCAGAGACGACGGCAATTTCGGTCAATTTCGGAGCGGGCGGATCGGCGCGAGAGAAGCCGTTTGCTGCTTCTAGAACGCGTTTCCGGCGGCGATGTAAGCGCCGATCGGCTTTGCGTCCGGCGACCACGCGATGTCGCCGCGAAGCACGAACGACGTTCCAGCGACGAGCCGCGCGCCGCCGCCGACGCCGTATTTGAGGCCGACGCCGGTGCCATCGAGGTTGGGGTTGTCGTGGTAGGTCGCCCAGAGTCGACCGCCGTCGGCGAAGACGGCGGCTTCGACGCCGTTGTTTTTTCCGAGCGCGTGGAAGTGAAAGAGCATCTTCCGGAACTCGACCTGGCCGAAGAGCTTCACCATGCCGTGGTAGCGCTGCGCGGGAATGCCGCGCACGCCGTTCGGGCCGCCGAAGGCGCCGGTGTCGTCGAAGCGCGAGAGCTCGTAAAATGGCGGATCGCCGAACAGGAAGTCGCCGACGCCGTGAAGCGCGAGCGCCGAACCGTCCTTGCCGACGGGAACGAAGAAGCGCACCGCGCCGTCCGCTCGCCCCCAGCGTTGCGGCACGCCGTCATAGCCGCCCGGCGACAGATCGACGCGCGCCGTCTCCCACTGGCCCTTCGTCGGCGATACCTCGTTGTCGCGCGTGTCCCATTCGACGCCGTACGAGAACGTCGCCACGCTGTGCGGCGCGAACGTCGTGATGAGATTCCGCACGACGGCATTCGACGAATGCGCGTCTTCGGCGAGCAAGGTGCCCGCCGGAACGTCGAGGCGGTTGTACGTGAAGGTGAGCCACAGATCGATCGCCAGCGCGCCGACGATCCGCTCGCGAAGCTTCGCGCTGAACTCGGGATGGATGCGGTCGTACTCGTAGAACGGGTCGTCGAGATCGGCATGCGACGGGAGCTTCGCGGCGTCGCCGATGCCGTAGTACTTCAGGGTGGCCTCGCGCGTGTAAGCGGCGCGGAGCTCGAGCTTCATGCGACCCTTCACGAGATCGGGGATCTCGAGGTCGAGGTAGTTGTCGAAGTAGGGAACCTTGATATGGCCCTGCTGCGACTTGAAGAACGTCGTGGAGACGAACTCGAGCCGGTAAAGGTACGGATTGTATTTCGGTCCGACCCGAGCGAGCGACGCGATGACGCCGCCGCCAATGCCGAGATCGCTGCTGCCGCCGACGAGGGGTGCGGGCGTGAATTCCGTCTTCGGACGGCTTTCTTCGTCGTCCTGGGCGAACGCCGTCCGCGCGCCAGTGACGACCGACAGGGTGAACGCGACCGCCGCGACGAGGAGGGCGGCGAGCGACGGGCCCTTCGCGTTCGGTCGCCGTCGCTCTCGTCGCGAGGTTCGATCGAACGGGAAGAGCACTGCCAGCATCGTGAACGCGCCGTCTGGCAGTGAGCAAGCCACATGCCACGGGACAGGTCCATCACGCGGCGCAATGCCGGAACGACAAACCCACTAGACGCCGACCGAAGCGACGCGAAGCGCGTTACGCAAAGGTTTCCGCGACGCCGCCCCCACGGCGGAACCGACACACGCGCCTGCGTTCTTGCCCCACTCGCACCGTCCTCTGACCGAGCGGCCTAGAGAATGGCCATGGTCAAGGGCAACGAGCGAAACTCGAACGGGCAGGGCCCCGTTCGACGCCAGGCCCTACTCAGTCTTTGGCAGGCAAGATCACGATCCACGAATGAGGCGCGAGTGAGACTACCGGCGAGCCCGGCGCGGCTCGCTCGCAGCCCGCGAGGGTCGCGCGACGCTGCTAGCGGATCTCGAGAAACCCCAGACTGCCGGCGAGCCCGGCGCGGCTCGCCCGCAGCCCGCGAGGGTCGCGCGACCCTCAACTAATCATCTGCCGTGAGGTACGTGTAACTGCCGAGCGCCTGCTCGTAGTGCCGCATGAGCAATCGCATCTGCTCGAGGTTGATCTTGCCCTCGGAGAGCGCGGCTTCCGCCTGCTCACGCACCGACTCGAGCATCCCCTCCGGGGAGTGCGCGACGTAGCGGAGCACTTCCGACATGCTGTCGCCACGGATGACGTGCGTGATCTTGTAGCCGGCGTCGTTCAGGCGGACGTGCACGGCGTTCGTGTCGCCGAAGAGGTTGTGAAGGTCGCCCAGGATCTCCTGGTACGCGCCGTTCAAGAACATGCCGAGGTAGTACTGCTCGCGCTGCTTGAACGGATGCACGTCGAGGGTGCTCTTCGTCTCTTCGACGTCGATGAAGTGGTCGATGACGCCGTCGCTGTCGCAGGTGAGATCGGCGAGGGTGGCGCGCACGGTCGGCTCTTCGCCGAGCCTTTGGATCGGCATGATGGGGAACAACTGCTCGATGGCCCACGAATCGGGCGCCGACTGGAACACCGAGAAGTTGCAGTAGTAGATGGTGCCCATCGCGCGCTCGATGTCCTGGAGCTCCTCGGGCACGAACTTGAGCCGGCGAACGGTGTCGCGGATCTTCTCGAGGCAGTTCCAGTAGAGCCGCTCGGCAGAAGCGCGTTCGCGGAGCGTGAGATAGCCGTACTTGAAGAGGCTCTGCGCTTCTTCCTTGGCCTGGCTCGCGTCGTGGAACGACTCCTGGACGTTCTTCGGGCGGATGCCCTTGTACGTCTCGTAGAGCTCGTGCAGGACACGGTTCGAGTCGGGGCGCGGCTCGACGGGCTGACCGAAGTGGATCTCGTTTGCGCCGACCACGTCGAAGATGAGGACGGATTGGTGCGCGACGACGGCGCGCCCGCTCTCGCTCACGATGGTCGGATCGGGGACGTCGCGCTTCGCGCAGGCGTTCTGCACGGTCGAGACCACGTCGGCCGCGTACTCGTGCATCGTGTAGTTGCGCGAAGCGTGGAAATCCGTCTTCGAGCCGTCGTAGTCGATCGCGAGGCCGCCGCCGACGTCGAGGTAGCCCATCGCGCAGCCCATCTTCGCGAGCTCGACGTAGATGTTCGCGGCTTCCTGGATCGCGTTCTTGATCGGGATGATGCTCGAGATCTGACTGCCGATGTGAAAATGGAGGAGCTTCAGGCAGTCGAGCATGTTGCGCTCGGAGAGCCGATCTACGAGCTCGACGATCTGCGCCGTCGTGAGGCCGAACTTCGCGCGGTCACCGGCGGACTCCTTCCACCGGCCCATGCCCTTGCTCGCCAGCTTCGCGCGGACGCCGAGGATCGGGCGAATGCCGAGGCGCTCGCTCGCCTTCAAGACGAGATCGAACTCCTCGATGCGCTCGAGCACGATGATGACGGTACGCTCGAACCGCTGCGCGATGAGCGCGGTCTCGATGTACGTCAGGTCTTTGTAGCCGTTGCAGATGACGAGGCCCGCCGAGTCGCGCAGGAACGCGAGCGCGATGAGCAACTCGGGCTTCGAGCCCACTTCGAGACCGAAGCTCCACTGCTTGCCGAACTCGACGACCTCTTCGACGAGGTGGCGCTGCTGGTTCACCTTCACCGGGTAAACGCCGCGATAGACGCCCTTGTACTCGTACTCCTCGATCGCTTGACCGAAGGCTTCGTTGATCGAGCGGATGCGGTGCGCGAGGATCTCCGAGAAGCGCACGAGGATCGGCAGCTCGATGCCGCGCGCTTGAAGGTCTTGCGCGAGGTCGAACAAATCGATCGCGCGCTCGTTCTGCGGATCGGGCCTGACCTCGACGTGACCTTTCTCGTTGATGGAGAAGTAGGGCGCCCCCCAACCACGAATTTGGTAGAGCGCTGCGCTGTGCTCGATGCCCCAATCCGGCGTGCCGCCTGATTTCAAACGGCGGAGGTTCGGACGAGGAGGAGGCGTCGGGCGCGCCTGCTGGGTCGGTCCTGACATGGCGAAGCTCGTCAAAGCTTTCGCAGAACCACCGAGAAACGCAAGAGGACAATCAGGGGGTCGCGACTGACACACCATCGACACGCGCGGCGGCGCTTCGCGTCCGTCGCGCCGCGCACGGCGCGCGACGGTTCAGCCCGCTGCCCAGAACACGATGGGAAGCGCGCCGCGCTTCCACAGCGAGAGCAGATCCATGCTCACCGCGACGGTGATGTGGACGAGAAATCCGGCGTAGATGCTCCGCGTCCGCATCGCGAGCGAACCGAGCACGACGCCCGCGACGATCGCGCCCTGGGCCTCGAAGTACGGCTTTCCGTAGTGGATCATGCAGTACGGAACGGCCATCGCGAAAATGGCGCCGGCGCCCATCGTCCGACGGAGCGCGCCGACCATCCACCCGCGGAAGAAGAGCTCGAGCGAGAAGAACTGGAGCCAGTAGATCCCCTCCCAGCAGAGAAGATCGAACCAGCTCCGCGAGCTCAGCTTGTAAAACGGGTAGTAGTTGCCGAAGTCGGGCTGCGTCGACACGAGGAGCATCACCGGCAGCACGATCGCGAGGCAGAGCCCGTAGATCCAGAGGTGAGAAAAGAAGCCACGCCCCCGGAGCCCCATGTCGAGGAGGCTGTCTTTCGGGAAAATCAGCTTCCAGGCAGGGAGCGGGATGGCGACGTAGCCGACGAAGCGCGCGAACGACCAGAAGGCGTAGCTGAAGAGCTCGTCGTACTTCTGGACGTGGAGCCCGGGATGGGCGCGGCCGTACGTCTCGAGTGGCATTCTGATGACGTCGTCGTAGAAGCTCCGGCCGCCGAAATACTCCTGCATCGTGAGGACCGACGCCGCGATGAGGAAGCAGAGATAGGGGCGGTAGTCGACGGCCCCGCGCGCCGCGACCTCCGCCCGATACCGAGCGGCCTCGGCGTCGAGGTCGCGCCACGTGTCCCGGAAAAACCACCAGATCGCCGGCGCGATGGCGCAGAGGATCGGCACCGGGAAGAAGACTTTGACCGGTGGGTACGCGAGTACGGACTGAACCCATGACACGTCCGGCAGCGGCCGAACCGGCAGCTCGAGAGGCCAGACAACCGGCGGCACGGGCACGTTCATGATGCCAACGTCAGCTACCGGTCGCGATACGAATGCCGCGATCGAGGCGGTCGAGCGTCGCGGCGCGGCCGAGCACGACCATGACGTCGAAGAGACCCGGGCTCGCCTTGCGACCGGTGAGCGCCACGCGCACGGGCTGCGCGACGTCCTTCATTTTGATCCCCGACGACTCGACCCAGCTTTTGAAACGCGCCTCGAGCGCCGGTGCGGCGAACGGCTCCGTCTCGACGCAGATCGTCTTCAGGGTCTCGAGATACGCCGCGGTCGCCGGGGTGAGGAGCGGCCTGGCCGCTTCGTCCATCACCGGCGGCTCCCTGAGGAAGAAGTCGAGCAGGTCCGCGGCTTCGACAAGGGTGTGCGCGCGGTCGCGAATCGTCGGAATCGCCGCGGCGAGGCGCGCGCCATCCGGCGCAGCGAGTCCACGCGCGGCGAGAAACGGCGCCACCATCGAGGCGTAGTCGGCCGGGCTCGTCAGCTCGGGGCGCTTCAAGTGCTCGAACTGCACGTCCGCGAACTTCTTCTCGTCGAATTTTCCGTCGCTCTTGCCGACTCGATCCCAGTCGAACAGCTTCACGAGCTCGTCGCGACTGAAAATCTCCTGATCGCCGTGTGACCAGCCGAACCGCACCAGGTAGTTCAAGACGCCGCCGGGCGTATAGCCGCGGTCGCGGTAATCCTGGACGCCGACCGACGCGTTGCGCTTGCTCAGCTTCTCGCCGTTCGGCGCGAGCATGAGCGGCAGGTGAGCGAACTCGGGGGGCTCGAACCCGAGCGCCTTATAGAGGAGCACTTGCTGCGGCGTGTTACCGACATGGTCACGGCCGCGGGCGACCAGGGTGATGCCCATCGCGTGGTCGTCCACGACGGCGGCGAAGTTATAGAGAGGGAACCCGTCGGAGCGCATGAGGACGAAATCCGACTGCTCGGAGTTCGGCGTCGAGATCGCGCCGAACACTTTGTCGACGAAATGGGTCGCGCCGTCGCGGGGGACGCGGAATCGGACGACGTGCGGTTTCGTCGGGTCCGTGCACTCTCGAATCGGTCCTCGGTAGACGAACTCGCCCTTCGGATTTTTCGCTTTGTAGTCTGCCCGGAGCTGGTCGAGCTCTTCCTTCGTCAGATCGCAGCGGTAGGCCGCGCCGGCGGCGATGAGCCGTTCGGCGACCTCGCGGTAGAGCCGGCGGCGTTCGCTCTGGAAGTAGGACCCGTACGCGCCCCCCACCTCCGGCCCCTCGTCCCAGTCGAGCCCGAGCCAGCGCAAAGCGTCGAAAATCGCCCGGACGCTCTCGGGGTTGGAGCGCTCCTGGTCGGTGTCCTCGACGCGCAGAACGAACGTCCCGCCCAATTTTCTGGCCCATAGCCAGTTGAAGAGGGCCGTCCGGGCGCCGCCGATGTGCAGATACCCGCTCGGTGACGGAGCAAAACGCACCCGCAATGCCATGCTGACCCGGCCGCGTACCATGCGGCGCGGGGCGAGTCATCCAGCGAGCGAGCCGCGCCGGCCCCGTCCGCAACCGAGGCCCGTGGGGCGGCTCGGGAAATGTCCCTCGACCGCGGCTTGCACTGTTCGACTCACATTGCTACTAAGCCGGCCCCCGACCGCCCTTTCCGCGGTTCGGACGCGACCACCGATGAAGACCCCGCCCATCAAAGCCGTCAAGGAGCGCTTCGGCGACAAGGCCAAGCTCGTCAGCGCCGTTCAGGCGCTCTGCACCGACGAGCTCTGGCTCGATCAGCTCAACAAAGAGAAGGGGCTCGGGCGCGTCTCCAACGCGAAGCTCCTCCGGCTTCACGCGACGCTCTCCGAGGTGAAATCCGCCTTCGGTAGCCGCGCGAAGCTCATCGACTCTCTCCTCGGCTCGCTGAAGCGCGACAAGGACGCGGGCTTCCGCACCAAGCTCGAGTCGTATGCAACCCCGCGTCTCCTCGACCTTCAGAAGAGCGCCGCGCGCCGCGTGAAGGCCGACAAGACGACGAAGCCGGCGAAGGCCGCCGCTCCGGTGAAGAAGAAGACGTCGCGAACGAAGAAGGCGAAGGCGAAAGCCGCCGCCGCACCGGTCGCCGCCGCGCCGAGCGCCAGCGCGAAGAAGACTGCGAAGAAGAAGTAACGCGCGCGGCGGCCGGCCAGCTCCGTGGCTGGCGTCATCGCTCGCACGCGCGAACCGCGTGAAGTCACGCGGCGCTTCGTGAAGAGACAATCACCGCGGGCTTCGTGACGCGCGGTCCGGAGCGTCGATGCTCGACGCTGTGCGCTGGGCTCACGGCGCCATGGTTCCCCGGACGCGACGCTCCGGCGACGCAGTCGACGCACGAGCGCGCGCACGTTCTCGCACACGCGTGCCCCCCTTCGAAATCGCGCGCGCACGTTCTCGCACCTCCGAGTTCTGCCTCACGAATACAGCGAGCTGAAAAAACATCCGTTCGGACATGAGCGGCTGCTCACGACGCGAGCGAGCGTGTGTGCTCGCTCAATGTGAGACACGCGAGTAACTGCCGCGTGTGCGCATGACCGAAGGAACCGCGTGGAGCGCTGTGCATTCGAGAGCGCTCGAGGAAGGGCGCGACGAATCTGCGTGAAGCGGGTCGCGCGATGGTGCATCCTCAGGAGGTTACCTTGCCCGCACTCTTGCCGTCGTGCACCTCGACCCGTTCTCGGTGCGGAGCGACGCAATAACCCCTCAGCCCTCGGAACTTCGCGATGCAATCGGCGACTAAATTTTCGGTAATCGGCGCATGCGGCGCTCTTGCCGTCGGTCTCTCCAATTATCTCGGAGGCAACGCCTCGGCGGTCGTCGTCCAGGTGAACGGCGCGATCATCCCGAACTGCGCCGACAACATCGTGTACGCGCTCGCGCGCGGCGAGCTCGCCGGCAACGCGACGGCGACGTGCAACAACACGGCCTTCCCGTCACAGACGCCCGCGTGCTGGTCGCAAGCGACGACCGTCGCCAACTGCACGGGCCCGACGATTCCGGACAACGCGGGCAACGCGGGATCGCAAGGACCGATCAACGCGGTGAACGACGCGAGCCAGAACCCTCAGGTGTTCGTGATTCCGAAGGTGCCCGGCGCGGGCAACACCACCGTGTTCGGAACCATCACTGCGACGTTCCTCTGGCGTAACACCGCCGGGTATCGAAACTCATTCGGTTGGTACAACGTCGGCGACGACGTCACGGTCCTCACCAACCTGCACGCGATCATGCCGAGCTGGCCGCCGCCGCTCCCGGCCGGTCACGCGACGGTGCTCAACACCGACCCGGCGTACGATCAAGCGGGCCAAGGGGCGCCGTTTCAGACGACGGTCGACTTTCAAGCGATGTTCACCGCCGGCACGTACAAAGGCGGGTTCGTCGGCTTCTACTTGATGACCCCGGAGGGCCAGGCAGGCGCGAGCGGCGGCAACAACTACGACGGCTGCTCGCAGCAAGGGCACGCGCGCGGCTACTACCCGTATTTCAACTTCAACGCCGGAGCGACGGGAACCGCGCCGGCCGCGAACTCGTGTGTCGGGTACATGTACTTCACCGAAGCCGCACTGAACGGCGACGGCAACTACGTCCACAGCCTCATCTATCAGACGAAGGTTCTCGACACGAACAAGGTCCGCTACCCGTACTACTACTTCACGTTCGAAGACACGTACCGGTCGAGCGACATCGGGTACTCCGACA
This sequence comes from uncultured Polyangiaceae bacterium, assembly GCA_964506835.1. Classification (GTDB taxonomy): domain Bacteria; phylum Myxococcota_A; class Polyangia; order Polyangiales; family Polyangiaceae; genus DASZVB01. Next base: position 40,500 of record CAZDNG010000033.1, on the reverse strand, counting down.
ACACGCTCTTCGTGCAAGGGCTCGCGACGCCGTGCATTCCGACTCCCGAGACGTGCAACGGCCTCGACGACGATTGCGACGGCGTCGTCGACAACAACCCGAGCGACGCCGGCGGCACGTGCACCCAGATCCCCGGCAACAAACCGGGCGTCGGCATCTGCACCGCGGGCACGGAAGTCTGTCGGTTGCCCACGGCTCAAGGGGGCGTCGTCGGGACGCCGGGCCACGGCTCGAACGACCAGCTCTTCTGCGACGGTGAAATCGGACCGGGCACCGAGTCGTGCAACGGCGTGGACGACGATTGCGACGGCAAGGTCGACGACCCGGCGGGCGTGACGGATCCGACGAAGCAAGTGTGGGGCTCCACGACGGGAACGACGCCGCTCCCGAATCAATGCGCGCAACTCCTCGGCAGCTGTAAGGGCTCGACCGAGTGCGTGAACGGCGCGCCGCAATGTGTGCAGACGAGCGCCCCCTCGCCCGAAAAGTGCAACGGCAACGACGACGACTGCGACGGCATCATCGACGACAACCCCGCGGACGTCGGGCTCCCGTGTTACCCGCCGGGCGGCACCATCCAGGGCATTTGCAAGGCCGGCGTCACGGAGTGCCTCCCGGGCAACGACCCGTCCGACACCTTGCAATGCGAGGGATGGATCGGGCCGAAGCCCACCGAGACCTGCAACGGCCTCGACGACAACTGCAACGGCCTGGTCGACGACAACCCGGTCGACGTCGGACCGAACTTCCCCTGCACGCCCACGGGTGTGACCGGCGTCTGCACGCCCGGCTACCTCGTGTGCGTCAACGGCGCGAAGGTCTGCACGAACTTCGGCTTCGGCAAACCCGAAACCTGTAACGGCATCGACGACGACTGCGACGGGATCATCGACAACGACTATCCCGTCGATTCGAACGTCCCTTGCGGCAGTGCGGTCGGCGCGTGCAAGCAAGGGCTCCTGGTTTGCCGGTTGCCCGACGCCAAAGGCGGCGTCCCGGGAACGACGGGACACTCGCCGGGCGACACCCTGATCTGCGACGGCGCGACGGGGCCGATGGCCGAGCAATGCGACGGCATCGACAACGACTGCAACGGCGTGGTCGACGACGGCCCCGACGGCACACCGAACTCGCTCCCCGGCGTCGGCGTCGACTGCTCGACCCAGTGCGGCAAGGGCAAGACGATCTGCAAGGACGGCGTGATTCAGTGCAACGGCACGACCGGTGGCACCGTCGAGACGTGCAATGGCAAGGACGATGATTGCAACGGCATCATCGACGACCACCCCATCGACGCGGGCGGCCAGTGCGGCACCGTGGTCATCAATCCGGCGATCCAGCAAAACCCGGACTGCGCGCTCGGCGTGTACGTGTGCCGTCCGCCGGCACCGCCCGGCGTCCCCGGAACTCCCGGGAACGACCCGACGGATCAACTGTTCTGTGACGGCGAGAACCACGGCACCACCGAGACGTGCAACGGCATCGACGACGACTGCAACGGCGTCGTCGACGACAACGTGCCGGGTCAAGGCACCGTCGACTGCGCGCCCGCGGGGCTCACCTTGCCTCTCAAGGGTGAGTGCCGACCGGGCAAGCTCTATTGCATCGGCGGTGTGATGACGTGCCAGGGCGGCATCGGTCCGCAAGCGCAGGTCTGTGACGGCAAGGATCACAACTGCGACGGCACGCTCGACACCGGGCCTTGTCCGAATCCCGACGAGTGCATCCGCGGCGCGTGTCGCCAGCCCTGCCCCTCCGGCGAATTCAGCTTCTGCAGCGGCGGCACCGAATGCTCCCACGGGTACTGCGTACCGCCGGACTGCACGGGCAAGTGCGGCGCGGGGCTCGTGTGCGACATCGTGAACGGCGATTGCGAATCCGGGGACGGCGGAGTCGTCACGACGACGCCGGATTCCGGCACCGGCACTTCGGGGACCGGCGGCTCGATCGCGACTGGAACCGGCGGTAGTAGCGGAACCGGCGTCGGCGGAACGGGCACGATGGCAGACGGCGGCGGCGCCCTCTCCGGCTCGAGCGGGACCGACGGCGGCGCGATGGCGAGCAACGGCGGCTCGTCCGGAAACGGGACGGGCACGACGACTCCGGGCACGACGAATCCGTCGACGGATCCGTACGGGCTCGCGACCGGCGGCGGAGGTTGTGCGTGTCGCACTGCCCCGGCGCGGCACTCGAGCGCGCCGCTCTTGGCGTCGGCGCTCCTCGGGCTCGTCGTCCTCAGACGTCGGTCACGACGCGGCAACGGTGAAGGGAGGGCCCTCTGATGTCCAAGCGAGCCCCTTTCTTCGCCGCGCTCGGCGCGGTCGCCCTCGTTGTCGCGCCGCTGGCCCTGACTGGGTGCACCCAAGACGCCTTCTGCTTCGGATGCGAGCACGGCGGCAGCGCCGGGTCGGGCGGTAACGCAGGTAGTGGCGGCGACAATGACGGCGGCGGCATCGTGTTCAAGCCGCCGTCCAAGGACGGCGGCGGCGCCTTCTTCGGCGGCGGCGACGGCTCGTCGGCGTGCGAATCGGTGACCGACATCAGCAAAGACCCGCAAAACTGCGGAGCGTGCGGCAACGTCTGCGAGCGCACGAACGCCATCGCGGCGTGCAACAACGGCACGTGCGCGTATAGCTGCGCGCCGAACTTCTACGATCTCGGCGGCGATCTGTCGTCACCCGGCGGCGGTTGCAACTACCTCTGTCAGAAGACCAGCGACACCGAGACGTGCAACGGACTCGACGACGACTGCAACGGACTCATCGACGAAGGGCTGGTGAACGGCAAGCTCGTCGAAGGGCGAGCTTGCACCGACGCGAACAACTGCGGACTCTTCGGCAAGGCGTGCGTGTACACCAGCGCCGCCGGCGCGTGCGTGGACGGGCAGTGCGTCGAAGGCGCGTGCGCGACGGGCTTCTTCCCCGACCCGACGAAGCCGCTGCCGAACTGCGCTTACGCCTGCAAGGAAACGAACGGCGGCGTCGAAATCTGCGACGGCCGCGACAACGACTGCAACGGCAAGATCGACGACAACGCGAACGTCTCGTCGGATCCGCTGAACTGCGGTTCGTGCGGCAATACCTGCATCAGCGCGTTCCCGAACTCCGAACCGGCGTGCCAGAACGGGAGCTGCGTCCTCGGTGCGTGTTACCCCGGGTACTTCTCGGACCCGAGCGCATCGACCGTGCCGAACTGCATGGCGACCTGCAAGTCGCTCTGTAACTTTCCGTTCGCGCTCGGCATCTGCGCGAACGACGGGACGTGCTCGATGGGCGCGTGCCTCGAGGGCCACTACGATCTGAACAAGGATCCGAAGGACGGCTGCGAATACTCCTGTCAACCGACGGGGCTACCTACGGGCACCTGCAACAACCTGGACAACGCCTGCACCGGCACGGTCAACGACGGCGTCGACCTGACCACCGACGACAAGAACTGCGGCGAGTGCGGCAATAGCTGCGACCAATATTTCCCGGGCGCAAGCACCGCCTGCGTGGCGTCCAAGTGCAAGTTCGTCGCGTGCCTGCCGGGCTACGTCGCGCTGAACGGCAGCGGCTCGACCGGCGGCTGCCAGTACCAGTGCACGGTGAGCAACGGCGGCAAGGAAATCTGCGACGGCATCGACAACGACTGCGACGGCGTCGTCGACAACAAGCTGACCGACACCGGCGGAAGCTGCACGACGACCAAGCCGGGCGCTTGCGCGGCGGGCACGCTCGCGTGCGCGAGCGCCGCGCTCGTGTGCGTGTCGTCGAAGCCGCCGAGCCAGGAGGTGTGCAACGGCATCGACGACGACTGCAACGGCAAGGTCGACGACGGTCCGGACGGCACGTCGGCAACCCTCCCGGGCGTCGGCTTCAAGTGCGGCCAGAAGCAGGTCGGCATCTGCCAGTTCGGCACGACCGCGTGCGGCACGAAGCCCGACAACACGATCGGCGTCGTCTGCCAGGGCGAAATCGATCCGACCAAGGAAACCTGCAACGGCCAGGACGACGACTGCGACGGCGTGGTCGACAATCACCTCACCGATACGTGGGTCGTCACGCCCACCGCGTGCGACAAGAACCCTGCGCCGTGCAAGGCCGGCACGTACCAGTGCCTGAGCGGCGCGCAGACTTGCATCGGCGCGATCGAACCGAGTCAGGAAATCTGCGACGGGACCGGTCCCGGAACCGGGTCGAACCCCTCGTGCACGGGCACGCCGGGAACCGGCTGCGTCTGGCCGTCGGGCGCGCCCACGCGGCTCGATACGTTGAACAACGCGACCCAGGGCACCTCGTCGAACAACCAGCTCGTGAGCACGTCGATCGGCAACGAATACTTCGTCGCCTACGCCGGCATCCGTGCGGGCAATCCGTCGGGCAACAACAGTGCGTCGAACGTCTTCTTCCGTGGGTCGCAAGACGCCGGCGCGACGTGGGGCGCGGCCGAGGTCGACGTCACCGGACCGAACCTGGCCGAATCGGAGCCGAACGTGTTCGCCCGCGCGGGCCACGTCTACATGGTGTTCTCCCGCTTCACGAACAACAACGGCACCGGCAATCGCCGCATCTTCTTCCGCGAGGCCGCCGCCACCGACACGACGCCGTACACCGGCTTCTCCGCCGGCGCCGGCACGGTCGCCGTTCGCGTCCAGGGCAACGGCGGCATCGACTGCTTCGGCGCGCAGGGCGTGGTCGCCAAGTCGGATGGAACGACGGCGGGCGCCGGAGATTGGCTCGCCGTGGTCTGGACCGAGATCGGCGGAGCCCCGACGGCCATCCAGCGCAACGTGTTCCTCGCGTATTCGAAGGACGGGGGAACCACCTGGAGCACCGCGGGACAGGTCAACACCGGAACGGGCGCCAACAAGGGCCAATCGCCGGTGCTTGCGACCGACGGCAACGGACTCGTCTACCTCGCGTGGCGCGACGCGCGGAACGCCGGCGTCCCGCAGGTCTACTTCTCGACGTCAAACCTCGCGTCGGTGACCGGGACGGCCGCGCCCACGTTCGCGACCGCGGTTCCGCTCCAGCCGATCACCGGTTCCGTCGGAAGCTCGAGCGAGCTCACGATGGCGGCGAGCGGCACGAGCCTCGATGTCGCCTGGACGGACTTCCGCACCAAGTTCTCGACCATTCGCGTCGCGTCGTCGACGAACAGTGGTCAGACGTTCACGCAGATCGGCGGCGTGAACGACGGGCAGATCGTCGACCCCGACGGCACGAACAACAACGCAAGCGCCGCTGACCTCGCCATCGCCGGCAAGGACGTCATCGTGGTGTGGCAAGACAAGCGGAGCGGCAACCCGAACATCCGCGCGAATCACTCCGGCGATTCGGGCGTTACCTGGCTCAGCGCGACGCCGCGCGTCGACACGGGCACCGTGAACGGCGCGTCTTCGTCGGTGGCGCCATCGGTGGCGTTCGGTTCGACGAAAGTAGCGGTCGACGGAACGCCGACGAGGAGCGTCTACGTGGCGTGGCAGGACTTCCGGTATCCGGCGTCCGCGGTGCTCGCCAACGTGTCGCTCGACAGCGGCGTCACGTGGGCGCCCGACGCGAGCGTCGCGTATCGCATGGACGTCGACACCACGCCGCCCACGCCGGCGGCGGGCTCCGCGGCAGACAGCCAGTCGCCGAACGTCCTCGCGACTTCCGCTCAGAACAGCATGGCGGTCGTGTGGCTCGACTTCCGCACCGCCACCGGCGCAAACGGCATCAACGGCGATATCTGGACGAGGCGCTCGCAGTGACGGGAAGATCGTTCGTCGAGGCTAGAGCTAAGAGCTAAGAGCTAAAGGGAGAGCCGCAGGGAAGGGGGCTGCCTCGCTGTAGCCCCGCGTGCACCAGTATGCGCCGTCCTCACCACAACCCCTGGAGACACCCATGATCAAGGTCAGCGTGATGTACCCGAACACGCCGGGCGCCCGATTCGACCACGACTACTACCGCGACAAGCACATCCCGCTCGTCGCCGCGCGCATGGGCGCGTACTGCCTGAAGTACACGGTCGACAAGGGCCTGGCCGGCGGCACGCCCGACGCGCCGCCGACCTACATTGGCATGTGCCACATCTACGCCGACTCCGTCGAAGCCTTCAACGCCGGCTTCGGGCCCCACGCCAAGGAGATCCGCGGCGACCTCCCGAACTACACCGACCTGCAGCCCGTGCTGCAGATCAGCGAGGTCGTCGTCGGCTGATCGACCGTCGGGCCCCGGGCACCTCAATTGCTAACTGAATGCGCGAGTCGCGAGGCGCATCTTCCGAATCAGAAAAAATCTCCCCAATCACCCCATGTTCTTGTCGAACCAGTTCTCCTGGGTCATCGCGAACATCATGTCGCCGGAGAGCTTCAGCTTGCCGCTGAAGAAGGCCTGCTGGCCCGCGAGCTTGCCGGTAATCACGCGAAGAAAATCGGGGAGCGTCGCCGAGAGCGTCACGCGCGCCTTGTCGGGCGAACCCTTGGAGAACGAACACGTCCCGTTGTCGACCTTGACCTGATAGGTGAGGGCCTCATTCGGCGTCTTGATGTCCCACTGGATGACGGCGCTCTGTCCCTTGGCCTTGTCGGCCAAGAAGGCTTTCGTCATGCCCTCGAACACCTTCTGGAGCGCGGAGTCGGCGCCCATGCTGATGACGGCGTCATTGATTTCCCCGTCGCTCTTCCCGTCGATGAGATTCCCGAGTTCTTTCGGGGTGCTAATGGCGATTTCGGACATAAAAGTGGCCTCCTGTTGATTTCTGACCGCTCGTCCAGATTCCCTAGAGGACGGTTGCTGTGCCGTCAAGACGGCTTGTAACCAAAACCCCGCCAGCTCGCGTATGTCCTCGGTGCGCATCGCCCGTATCCTGCCAGCGTGGCTCGCGCTGTCGTGCGCGCTGTCGGGTTGTGATGACTCCATCGTTGAACGCGGTGCGCCGGACGCAGCGCGCAAGAACGCGAGCTCACCCGACGGGGGTCTTCTGGATGGAGCTCCGAGCAGCGACGGAGGCGGGCATCCGCTCGACGGCGGCGCTGGTTCGCGCGGCGGAGGGGATGCTTCGGTCGTCGACGGCGAAGCTCCGCACCCGAATGACGGGAGCACGGGCTCGAACGACAACGACGGGGGCAACAGGGCCGACGCGGGCACCACAGCCGACGCGGGCAACACGGCCGACGCGGGCACCGACTTCGTGCGCATCCCCGATTGGTCCGTCCGAAAACGCGTTCCTAGCGCGTCGCAGGGCGAGGTCGTCCTCGAAGAAATGCTCGCCAGCTTTGCCGACGCGAGCCCCGCCAAGACTCGCGTGCGGACCTTGCCCTCGCGCGGGGCGAGCGAGCAGACGTGGTCGACGCCGGACGGCGCCTATATCTCGGATTTTTGCCGGCACCCGTCGGGCGACGTTTCCGCGATCGTCATCGAGCTGGATCGAACGGTGTCGCTGGTCCGTCTTTCGCCTCACTTGGAGCAGACCGCGATCGCGAGGATCCACGACCCCGACATCGCGACCGACCCCAACGTGTCGGACGCGGGCGCGCTCGATCTCGTCGCGAATGGCTTGGCGCCCGATGCGGCACGCATCGCGAGCGTCGGCGAAGACGTCGTCGCGACGGTCGATTCGTCGTGGAACTCGATCATCGCCTATCGCGTCGAGCTGACCAACGGGGCGTGGTCCGCGCCGAAGCGGACGCTCATCGAACCTCCCGTGGGTCTCGAGCCGTTTCTTCCGATCGGCGGAAGCTTCGACACCTTCGGCGCGATGTTCGATTGGTTTCGCTCCATGCTGGACGTCGACGAGTCGGGCAACGCCTACGTCGCGACGTGGGCGAACCCGCGGCGCATCCGCGCGCACGCCGCGGCCTTCGGTGACGGCGCAACGCCGTTGCCCGGCGACCCGAGCGAGCCGACCGCCGGCGATTCGGACGTCCTCGTGACGAAGGTGGATCGTGACGGCGCACGGGTCTGGTCGAGGGTCGTGGGCACGACGCACGAGGACGAGCCCTACGCGCTGCGGTCGCGGCTCGGCGTGGTGGCCGTCTCCGGACGAGCGCGGCGCCTTCCCGGCTTCGACAACACGACCTGGGACGCGTTCGTGTCCGTGTTGTCGACGGACGGACAGCTCGTCGGGTCACGGGCGATCCCTCTCGACGCCTCCAGCATTTTTCTCGCCGTAGACGTCGCGCCGACGGGTGGGTTCGTTCTCGGCGGCAGCGACGGCTGGACACAAAACCCCGACGGGCTGAGCGTCCTATCCTTCGGCACGAAGCTGCTCCTCGAGCTCCCGACCTTCGACGCCGCACCCGTTCGTCTACCGCTGCCATCGGGCCCGCGACACAACGAGATCCGCACCGTCGTCGCCGAACCCACGCAGATCGCCTTCGGCGGCCACGAAGACGGCCCCGTCATGCACACCGGTGACACGGATCCGAGCCTCATCCGAGCGACGGGAGTCTTGGGGTCGGTGCCGTACTAGGCGCGGGGATCTTTGAGATCCGGGGATTTTTTGAGATCCGCGAGTCGCCTCGCGCGACGCGCCGAGCGGATCTCAAGAAAAACTCCCGCGTGCTCGAGCCAAGCGACCGACAAGCCAAGGCTCGATTGGCGAAGACCGCGCGGTCAGATGGGCGGGTGAGGCCCGGAAGCGTACCTTGGTTACCTTGGTACGCTGAGGACCGAGAGCGCCCAGATGGCCGCGTGCTCGAGCCAAGCAACAAGAGCCAAGGCTCGATTGGCGAAGACCGCGTGGTCAGATGGGCGGGTGAGGCCCGGAAGCGTACCTTGGTACGCTGAGGACCGAGAGCGCCCAGATGGCCGCGTGCTCGAGCCAAGCGAGCCTTGGCGACACTATTTGCAGGTCTTGCCGGGCGGACACGCCGACGTTCGAAGCTCTTCGCACGCCTGGTTCAGCGCGGCGTCCTTGGCCGTACCCTCGGTCATGGCGAGGATCGGCCCGAGGTCGATCGACGTCGATTTCGTCAACGTGAAGGTGTCGGAGATGACCGAGTTGCCCGTGGACGCGGAATCGAACGTGTCGACCTGAGCGGTCGTGCACGCAGAGCCCGGTGTGCACCCGTTTCCGTTGGCGGGCGAGCAGGTCTCACAACCTTCGACGCGAGAGTCGGCGTGGGGCTTCCCAGTGTCGGGCCCGGTAAGGTTGCCGGAGATGCCGCACGCGTTGTTCGCGAAGGTGATCGTCGTGCCGCTGAGCCCGCTGATGAGCCGCGACGCGCCGTACCAGCGGTAGGTCCGGAACGGCACGATGCCGGCAGCGCCGGGCCACTCCGCGTACGTATACGTGCCGGGAGTCCCCGACGAGGCGAGACGCGGGCACTCCGACGGCTCGACGTAGTCGTAGGGAGGATCGAGCGGCGTCTGACCGATCGAAACGCCGCCGCGCGGAACGTCCGTCGTGGTGTCGCCGAGCTTGCCGTCGGCGTCCGAGTCGACCCACGTCGCCTTGTTCGTGACGGTGTACGCCGTCGTTGCGCCGGGACACATGCAGGTGCTGCCTGCCGCGACCCCGACGCACTCCTCGCAAGGGGGCCACGCGCCAGCCGGGTTGGCGAGCGCGATGCCGCTGAGCGCGTACGTCGTGGGCTCGGTATACGTGCCGCCGGGCACGACGCCCTTCAGGCTCGCCTTGGCGTTCGGAAAGCCGGAGTCGACCTTCGGTTTGCCCCATGTCTGATTGGGTTGATACTGCGCGTGCGCGAAGCCGAAGAAGGTGTCGCACAGATCGGGTGACGTGCCGCCGCAAGGAATGCTTTGCACGGTCAGCGAACCGTCGCTGTTCGTCGTCTGATAGCGAAGTGCGTACGAATAGGTCGCCACGCCTCCGGGCGGTGACGGTTCGACGCCGGTAATCGAGCCGACGGAGATCGCTTTCCAGGCGACCGTGTTCTTGCTCACGAGCGCGTACGTGCCCGACAAGTCGCAAGCGCAGGTCGGACCGGTCGTCCCGGGGATCGACGTGTACCCGGCGGCACACGTGCAGCTATAGCTGCCGGGCGGGCTCAGCCCGTTGCAGCCGTTGGTGGCGACGCCACTGCCGCAGGGGTTGTTACCGCCGGCGCACTCGTTGATATCGACGCAGCCGTTAGCGCCTTTGCCGTTTCCGCTATAGCCCTTCGGGCACGTGCAGACGTAGTCGTTGGCGGGTGGGGCCGCCGGCGTGGGGTCTTTGCACGTGGCGAGCGGAGAGCACGGGTTGCCGTCGCATTCGTCGGTGTCCGGCACGCAAACGCCGTTCTCGACGATGTTCGGCGGCGTGCTCGTCGTGCAGGTGCAGCGCCTTCCGTTGAAACAATTCGTCGTTCCCGTGCACGCCGCGCACGTGGCGGCGAGCGCGCCGCACGCGTCGTCGGCACCCACGCAAGTTCCGGTCGCGTTGCAGACGCCCGTCGCGTCGCACGCAGTGAGGCCGTCCGCGCAGGCGCCGTTGTTGTTCGTCGGCTGGGCCGCGCACGTTCCGCCCGAACACACGCCGACGTTGCAGTCGTCGGTCTTGCCCGAACAATCCATCGCGGTGCTGACGCACACGCCGCCGGTGCACGCGTCGACCGTGCACGGGTCGCCGTCCGTGCACTTCTGCGTGTTGTCGTCGCTGTGCTGGCAGCCGAGGGTGGCGTCGCAGTTGTCCTTGGTGCACGGGTTGTTGTCGTCGCACGAGATGGTGACGTGCGAGCACGCGCCCGTCGTCGAATCGCAGCTATCGGTCGTGCACGCGCTGGTGTCCGAACAGTCCTTGTTCGAGTTCACGACGCACGAGCCCTCGAAGCACGAGTTCGTCGTGCACGCATCGCCGTCGTCGCACGCGGAGTTGTCGGCCGCCTTGCCGTAGTTGCACGTCGTTCCGTTGACGCACACCGTGCCGTCTTGCTTCTCGCAGACGCCCGGCGTGTTGCAGGGGAGCGCACAGCACGCCCCGCCGACACAGTTGCCGCTCGTACAGTCCGTCCCCGTGCCGCAGTCGTTGCCGTTCGGTTGTTTCCCGGTCGTGCCGCCGCTTCCGGTGGTGCCGCCGGTCGTTGCCGTACCGCCGCTTCCGGTCGTGCCGCCGGTCGTTGCCGTGCCGCCGCTTCCGGTCGTGCCGCCGGTCGTCGCCGTGCCGCCGCTTCCGGTCGTGCCGCCGCTGCTCGCGTCCGGGCCGCCATCGACGAGCGCGCCGCCGGTGCCGGAGGCGCCGCCCGATGTCGAAGCGCCCGACGAACCGCCGCCGCTCGACGCCGATGAACCGCCGCTACTCGAAGTGGCTCCGCCGCTGCCGCTCGATCCGGACGCGCCGCCGCTTCCTACGGCACTATCGCCCGCGGAAGCGCCCGAGCCCGAGGCCCCACCGCTTCCTTTGGACTGCGTCGAATCTCCGCCGCCACACCCGGCGACTGCCAACAAGACAAGAACTGGTACGAACCGATTCATCGGAACTCGCTCGCGCCGCCCGGCGCCTCGAATCCTCAACGTAGAATAGACTTCTCCGTGAGGGACTCAACCTGAATTCGGGGACGCCGAAATGCGTCTCCGTAATTTTCTCCTAAGCTCAAAACCCACATCGTCTTCGTCGCCGTTGCGTCAGAAATGATAGGTAGCTCCGAACGACAGCACGTCGAAGCTTGCCGTGTAGAGGCCGGCGTTGATGACCCGATTGGGCTGCGCAGTGGTCGCGACGGCGGCCGATTGTGTCTTGGCCGCGACGGCGTCGGCATTCGACCCGCTCGGAGCGCCGGGATCTCGCAACACGACGCCTCCGCTCCGAGTTCCACCGGTGAAGGTGCCCCCCACCCGCTCGTCGAATCCACTCCGCGGATCGCTCGCCTTGGCGGCCTCCACGGGTTGATAAGGAGGGGGCGCGACGTTGAGGGACTCACTGAAGATGTGTGAATACCCGGCGCGCAGGTCGAAGCGCCCGAGACGGATCACCGCCCCCAGCCCGAGCCCCACGCGCTCGAACGCGAACGAATCGATGTCGGCGTATGCCGGATCGAGCCCGCGGGTTTCGAAGAAGGCCCCGCCCTGCGCCGAAAGCACCCGGGGCACGATGGCGTAGCTGCCCCCGAGACGCACCGCCACCGAGTCCTTCAGATGCCCGCTGACGGCGAACTGCGAGACGTCGGCGCTCGTGGAACCGCCCGGCCCCGTAGCGTCCTTCGTGGTCACCGTGACGGTGTGCCCGACGTCGACCGAGTCTTTGCCGGCACGCGAGTTGATATCGTAGTCGAGGTCGAGCTCGACGTCCCAGAGCTCGGTGTCTATCGGGTCGCCGAGACCCGTGTCGTGCTGATCCGGCAAGCGCCCCGCGTAGCGGGCACCGACGGACAGCTCCCACGGCAGCGGCACCGTCACGTTCCGGATCGAGATCGGCGGATTGGTATAGGGCACCGGGCCCGACGTGGCGCCGCGCTGGTACGTGTTCGTTTCGTAAGTGAGGTTCGCCGAACCGCGGAACGAGTCGATCCAGCGAAAGGACGCCATCAGGTTGATCGCTTCGGTGGGGCGGGCGTGCACCGAGAACGTCATCGCGGGGATGAAGTAGTCCTTGGCTTCGAGCGTCGCGAACCAATCCGTCGCGGGATTGGTGCCGGCCACCTCGTTCTGAACGGCCGTCGTTTTGTCCTTCAGCATGAGCGCTTGGAAGGTGATGCCGAACGCCAGTTGCCGGATGACCCGGTAGGCGACGCTGACCGCCGGATCGAAGGCGAACTCGGCCTTTTGCGACACGAGCGAGTAGCGCGTCGGAGTCGGCCGGGGGCCGGAAGGTGTCTGCACAGTGCCGTCCGCGCCGCCGTATTGAAGGCTGCCGACGCCGGTCGGCGCGACGAAACCGACGCCGATCGCGAGCTGGCTCCCGACTTTGAACGTCGCAGCGAGCTGCGGGATGCTTCCGAGTTCAGCGGAGTTGCAGACCTTCGGCAGGGGCGTCGTCGCGTACGTCGAGCCGATCGTCGGGTGCGTCGGATTGTTCAACGCGAGCGGGTTGCCGAACTCCGAGCGGCTGTCGCCGTAGACGCCCCAACCGTAGTAGCCGTACGGATCGACGCACATGTGATCGACGGGCCCGTCGAACTCGAGCATGAGCTGGTTCCCCGAAAGGAACGCCATCCCCGCCGGGTTCTTCAGCATCGTCATCGGATCTTCGGGACGCGCGGCGATCGCGCCGCCTCGCGAGACCGACGCGGTGCCGCCCGGGAGAAGCTGAAGACCGTCGGCCCACGCCGGCGCGGCGACGCAAGGCACACAAAGAGCGAGAATGAACGGGCGGGACAGGCGCATGGCAATTCCGTCGCGGAGTCTCTGGCCCGTCACTGGGGCGTCGTACACGTGATGCGCGGCGAAGAGCGCATGATGGCCGGCAGCGCGGCGCGCACGTCCGGGCAGCCCAGGCTTTGCTCGAGCGAGCCGAGCTTGACCATCTCGAAGGTCGACGTGGTGTTTTCTTTTTGGTTCTGATCGTTGTCGAGGCGATCGAGGTCCGCGCTCGTGCACCGCGCGGCGGTGTCGGCCGCCGCCCAATCCGCGGTGTTACAGGTGATGTCTTTCGACCAACCGGTGCAGCTGTTCGGGCTGTCGGGGTCGCACGTGCCCTTGTCGACGAGGGTGCAGCTGTGCACGCGTCCCTCGGTCTTGTCGGTGATGACGGTGCCGATGAGGTGACTGCACGTGTCGACCTGCTCTTCGAGGTGCCCGATGAGCCGCACCGCGACGCTGACGCAACCCGCGCGCTGATCGATGGTGAGGGTCGATCCGCCGATGCTGCCCGGGCGCGCCGGCAGGTAGCTGTAGTGCCCCGCGCCCGATTGAGTCGTCTGACTCGGCAGACGCGGCCACAAGGTGAGGCCGGGTTCGCCGTCGTTGTCGGCGTCGACCCACTGCGACGGCATGACGTCTTCTTCTTTCGCCGGCCACGGCGCGTTCACCGGATCGCTCCCGAGGTCGATGCCGAGCACGGCCGCCTCGGTCGGCGTCGAAAACGAGCTGCCCGGGATGAGCCCCGGAGCGGCGAAGGGTTTTCCCTTCGCGATCGCGGCCGTGTCGTACTCGGACGTCGGAATGTACGACGAGTACGTCTCGCGGAAGAGCGGGCTCACGAGGTCAGGCGTCTTGTCGGAGCCGCAACCCTTCTTGTCGACCTCGAGCTGATTGCCGTCGTACGTGAACTCGTGGAGCTCCCACGTCGTCGCCTCGATGCTGCCCGACGAAATCAGGTCCTGATCCGCTCCTTGCATGATCGGAACGTCGGCCCAGCACGTGCTCACGTCTTCGCGGACGCCCCAGATCCCGCTGAGGTCGCAGTGACAATCACTCGGGTCGCCGATGAGGGGCGGCGTGCACTGGCACGTCGACGTACCGCGCTGGTTCAAGCAGGTCGCCGTCGACGCGCACCCGCCGTTGTTCGTCGCGCACTCGTTCACGTCCTTGCAGGTGAACCCGTCGCCGGAAAACCCCGCTTTGCACGCGCACGTGAACCCGGGTGACGTGTCGGTGCACGTCGCGTCGGGGTGACACGGGCCGGGCGTCGCCGCGCATTCGTTCACGTTCGCGCACTTGCCGGTCGCGTCGAGCGCGTACCCCTGCTTGCACGAACAGGCGTATCCGCCCGGCAAGTTCGTGCAATCGGTGTTGTCGCCGCAGCTCGCCGTCATCTCCTTGCACTCGTCGACGTCGACGCAACTTCCTGGTGAACCGGAGTACCCGGGCGCGCACGCGCAACTACCGTCGGCGTTGCACACCGAGTTCGGCGCGTCGTCGGTGCCGACGCCGTCACACGCCGCCTGACACGTCGTGCTCGCCGTGCAGGTTGCCCCAGAACCCGTGAAACCGGGCGAACAGGCGTCACACACCGGCGCTTGTCCTTCGACGCGACACAGCCCCTGCGTCGCGCACACCGTCGACGACACGCCGTCGCAGAGCGAACGGCACGCGACATTGCCGTCGCCGGTGAAGCCGGGCGCGCACGCGCACGTGTAGCCGCCAAAGGTGTTCTGGCAGACGGCGTTGTTCGCGCAGGTGAAGAGCTTCGGGTCCTTGCACTCGTCGACGTCGGTGCACGAGTTGCCGTCGCCGGTGAACCCCGGCTTACACTGACACGACGTGCCGGCATCGCCCGTCGAGCACGTCGCGTTCGGGTCGCAGGTGTCTTGTGCGCCCGTACAGGCGTTGGTGTTCGTGCACGCCGTTCCGTCGCCAACGAAGCCGTCCTTGCATTTGCAGGAGAACCCGCCGGGTCGGTTCGTGCACGCCGCGTTCGGGTCGCAGTCGTTCAGCTTCGGGTCCGCGCATTCATCGACGTCGGTGCACGTGACGCCGTCGCCCGTGAACCCGGGCAGGCAAGCGCAGCCGCCGTCGGCTTGCTCGTCGATGGCGGCGTTCGGGTCGCAGTTGACCGGCACCACGGCGGTGCCGGCCTCCGCGGGAACCTT
The DNA here is from genome assembly GCA_964506835.1 of uncultured Polyangiaceae bacterium. Lineage (GTDB taxonomy): Bacteria > Myxococcota_A > Polyangia > Polyangiales > Polyangiaceae > DASZVB01. The sequence goes on along the minus strand of CAZDNG010000033.1, from coordinate 25,124 downwards.
CACGAAGTGCCGTGTGGCGCCCGATTGCGGCTCTCGGCAGGCAAGCGGCGCGAGTGCCACGACGAGCATCACCGCGACCGTGCAGAAGCGGCCAAGCGAGGGAAGTGCGAAGCGAGGGGCTGGCTTTTGCCATGCCGACGAGACGTAGGTCATGTCGATGGGGTCGCCGGGACCAGGCCCGACGGAGCGTGCGCCCGCCAGTCCCCATCTTCCACGAACGAGCGACGCGATACAAGGAAGAGACGCCGGGGTTGTCACCGAGCGCGTGACGCGTTACTCGACGACCGCTCGCATGCCCGTTTCTAGGCACGTCTACTCGCGAACGGCGCGGAGCACAGGCGTCGGCCTGCTCGCGACCGCTCTCTTTCTCGCGTCGCGCATCGCGTCAGCGCAAGACGACGCGCCGACCGGAGGCGAAGGCGCGGTACCGCGCGGACCGGGCACCGCCGTCGTGCGCCCGAGTGCAGGACAACCCGAACAGAAGATTGTCATGCCTCGGCAAACGAAGTTCGTCGAGGCGACGTACCCGCCCGATGCGCAGAAAGCCGGCATTCAGGCGGAGGTCATCCTCTATCTGAACATCGACAAGACCGGAAAAGTGACGCGCGCCGAAGTCGCCGCGCCCGCGGGGCACGGCTTCGACGAGGCCGCGGTGCAAGCCGCACTCGGCTTCGAGTTCGAACCCGCGACGCGCGACGGAACGCCGATCGCCGTGCGCATTCCGTACAAGTACAACTTCACCTTGAAAGAGGTGGAGGCACCGCCCGAAGCGCAGCCTGCGCCGACGGTCGGTAACCTCGGTGGCACAATTCACGTCGCGTCCGTCGACGCCGCGATCGCCGGCGCGGTCATCACCGTAACCAAGCCCGATGGCGCCAAGGTCACGGTGACCGCTGACGCGCAAGGTAAGTGGGTGCTCGAAGGGTTGCCGCCGGGCAAGTATCACGTGCACGTCGCCGCCGCGGGCTTCGTCGCGATCGACGTGGACGAAGACGTCACGGTCGGCGAAGCCACCGACGTCATCTATCGACTCGCGGTCGTGCCGGTCGGCATCGAAGTCACCGTGTCCGGCGAGCGTCCGCCACGCGAAGTCACGAAGCGCACGATCGAGCGCCGCGAGATGGAGCGCATTCCGGGGACGTCGGGCGACGCGCTCCGTTCGATCCAGAGCTTGCCGGGCGTCGCGCGCCCGCCGGCGCTCGCGGGCCTGCTCATCGTGCGCGGTAGCGCGCCGCAAGACACGCAAGTGTTCGTCGACGGCGCCGCGGTGCCGCTCATTTATCACTTCGGTGGACTGTCGAGCACAATCCCGACCGAGCTGCTCGACAAGATCGACTTTTATCCGGGCAACTTCAGCGCGCGCTACGGCGAGCTCATGGGCGGCGTCGTCGACGTCGCGCTCCGGCAGCCCGACACGCAGTGCACCGGCGACTACGGCAAGCCGATCGAAAAGTACGGCTGCTTCCACGCGATGGTGCAGGCCGACCTCATCGACACGCGCGCGGTCGTGCAAGGGCCGCTCGGCGGAAACTGGACGTTCGCCGCCGCCGGCCGCCGGAGCTGGGTCGATACGTGGCTCAAACCGGTGCTGAAATCGGCCGGGACGAGCGTCACGACCGCGCCCGTCTATTACGACTACCAGCTCATCGTCGACGACAAGCCCACGCCGAAGTCGCACTTCAGCGTGCGGTTCTTCGGCTCCGACGATCGACTGCAGGTTCTGCTGCAAGATCCGTCCGCAAACGAGCCAGCGTTCGCCGGTAACCTGACGTTCGGCACGAGCTTCTACACGGCGCAGGCGATCTACACCGATCAGCTCTCGAAGAGCGTCGACCTCTACGCGATGGCGGCCGTCGGCAAGACGGGCTTCGACTTCGCGCTCGGGCCGGTCGCGTTCAACACGAGTGCGAACCCGATCTCGCTCCGCAGCGAGCTGAGCTTCAAGATCATGCACGGGTTTCTCCTGCACGCGGGCATGGACTTTCTCACCGCGCCGTATCACTTCATCGTCCGCGCGCCGGCCTTGCCCGCGCCCGGCGAGGCCGATCCGGGTCCGCTCTCGACGCGACCGATTCTCGAAAGCGACGCGAGTGGCACCGCGTTCCGTCCGGCCTGGTACGCGGAAGGCGAGGTCCGTCCGAGTCGCCGCGCGCTCATCGTTCCGGGAATTCGCCTCGATTACGCGCGCGACACCGGGCACACCGACGTGAGCCCGCGCATCAATGGCCGCTATGACTTCGTCGGCGGCACGGCGGAAGAAGATCGCCCCTTCGACGAGCGACGGCTCCGCACCACGGTGAAAGGCGGCGTCGGCATTTTCGCGCAGCCCCCGCAGTTCCAAGAGACGAACGCGGTGTTCGGCACGCCGGGCCTGCTCTCGAACCGCTCCATTCACTACTCGGTCGGCATGGAGCAGGAGTTCACGCGCCAGATCGAGATGAGCGTCGAAGGGTATTTCAAGGATCTGACGCACCTCGTCTCGCGCTCGGAGAGCCTCGGCCCGCTCTACGTCTACGACAACGCCGGCACCGGCTACGTCCTCGGCATGGAGCTCTTGATCAAGTACAAGCCGGACAAGCGGTTCTTCGGCTGGCTCGCGTACACCTTGTCGCGGAGTATCCGGCGCGATCATCCCGATCAACCCGAATACCTCTTTCAGTACGATCAGACGCACAACCTGACCGTCCTCGGGAGCTACCGCCTCGGCCGCGGCTGGGAGTTCGGCGCTCGGTTTCGTCTGATCTCGGGCTCACTGGCGACCCCGGTGATCAAAGCACCGGGGCTCCCCGCGCTCTATGCGGCCGACGCCGGCGCTTACACGCCGATCCAGGGAGCGCCCTTCAGCTCGCGCCTCCCTCTCTTCCACCAGCTCGACATCCGCATCGACAAGACGTGGCAGATGAAGGACTGGCGTTTCTCGGCCTACCTCGACGTGCAGAACTCTTACAACAACCCCGCCGCCGAAGGGCTCGCGTACAACTACAACTACACGAAGACCTCTTACACGACGGGCTTGCCCATCATCCCGAGCATCGGGTTTCGAGGGGAGCTCTAACATGAGCCGTCGCGACCCTTCGACTCCTTCGGCGCGCCGCATGCATCTCCGTCGCGTCCTTCCCCTCGCCGTCTCGTCGCTCGCGCTGTCGTGCGCGCCGGGGTTCACGTCGGGAAGCAAGGTGCAGAGCCTGCGTGTCCTCGCGGTGCAAAAGGACAAGCCGTACGCGAAGCCGGGCGACACCGTGAAGCTCGACATGCTCTACGACGACGGCCCGAAGGATCCGAACAAGCCGTCCGCGCCGCGGCCCATCCAGATCACGTGGTACCCGGGCTGCGAGAACCCCGCCGGCGATCTGTATGCCGATTGCTTCACGGGCAAAGCCCTCGCTGGGTTCCTCAAGTCGCTGGCCAATCCCCTCTCGGGCCCCGAGGTCACGTTTCAGATCTCGAAGGACATCATCTCGAGTCGGCCGCCTCCGACGAACAAGAAACAGCCGCCCTACGGGCTCGCGTACGTGTTCTTCGTCGCGTGCGCGGGCACCGTGACGCCAAATCCGAACCCCGGCCAGAACGAGTTCCCCATCGAATGCGAGTCGAGCACCGGTGAGGTCCTCGGACCGGACGATTTCGTCGTGGGGTACGTGTCCGTGTACGCTTACGCGGATTTTCAGAACCAAAACCCGGCGCTCAAGTACCCCTACTTCCAGGTCGACGGGAGGGATGCGACGACGGATGAGGTGACGCAGGCCGAGTGCGTCGGCGTCGACTGCATTCCGCTCGGGCCGGCAACACCGGGAAACCCCGCGCGAAACGACGCGGGCTCGTCCGACGCCGCGGATGCGTCGCCATTCGACGCGGGGTTCGTGAAAGACGCCGGAACGGCCTTCGTCGACGGCGGGCGCGACGCCGGATTCGGCATCATCGACGGCGGCGGCAGTGACGGCGGCAAACCCGACGCGGGCCGCTCCCCCGTGGTCACGTTCGCCTCGATCCAGGCGTGTACCACCGCTAGCGAAAACGATTGCCCCGATCACGGCATCACCTTGCTCCTGGACCCGTCGACCGCGGTCGAACACGACGTCGTTCAAGAGAAGCTGAGCGGCGGCACGGTCTACGAGCAAGCCTGGATCGACTACTACGTCGACAACGGCTCGGTGACGAACGAGGCGAAACTCCTCGGCGACGCGAAGACCGGTTACATCGACGACCACGCGACGAACCTGCACGCGCCGCAGATCTCGAGCGCCAACACCGCCGACTTCCCCCTGGACTTCCATGTCTGGGCCGTCGCGCACGATTCGCGGGGCGGGGTGAGCTGGGCCCGCGTACTCGTCAACTCTTACGCGAAACCATAGAGCGAGCGCTGAACGCGGCCCGCGCCCTTCCGTAGCTGGGGCACGGTTTCGCGCACGGTGGCACCCGACTATGCTGCGGGCATGCCGTCGCGGTTCGGTGCTCGACTCGCCACGTCGATGGCGATCGCACTCTGTGGTGCGTGCGGCTCGACCCTCGACACGGGCTCGGAAGCGCCACCGGCCGCGGCGAGCTGCACCGCGACGCCGACCTCGGTCACGGAGCCCGACTCGGTCGCGAGCGACGGCGAGAACGTCGATCACACCTGTGCGTTCGTTGCGGGAGGAGTCGCGTGGAAAACCGGCACGCCCGGCTCGGCGTGCACGACCCCGCTCGATTGCTCACCGGTGTGCTGCACGTGCTCCGATCCGAACTACCACGCGCTCACGTCGTGGTGCGATCACGGCGTTTGCGCGGCGGCGGAAGCGACGGCGTGCATGGTGCTCGGAACGACGTTGCACGCGTGCGGGCAATGACCGGGCGCGCGGCGACTCGATCCATCCCCGGATGTTCCGAATTTCGACGCGAAAAGTAAGGGGGTGACCCGCGTCGCGAACGAAGCGACGGTGCGAGCACGGAGGCAGGAAAATGACGCAACGGACGCTCACTCCATTGCTCGTCGTGCGCGACGCGGCGCGCGCGGTCGAGTTTTACGTCGAGACGCTGGGCGCGACGGAGGTGGCCCGGTTCATGAACGCGCGGACCGGGAAAATCAGTCACGTCGAGTTCGCACTATCGGGCGCACGATTCGCGGTCACGGAAGAGGCGCGCGCGTGGAACAGCGACGCGCCGCCATCGCTCGGCGGCTCGCCCGTCGTGTTGGTGCTCGAGGTCGACGACGCGGACCGCTCCTTCGACGCGATGTGCGGCGCAGGTGCGACGGTGGTGTTTCCGCTTCAGGAGTTCGCGGGCGAGCGCATGGGACGCCTCCGCGATCCCTTCGGACATCTCTGGATCGTCACGCAGCGGCTCGAGCTGCTCTCGGTCGAAGAGATCCAGAAACGGCGCGACGAACTGGCGACTCGATTCGGCGGCGCAGAGCAAAGCAGAAGCAGCGCGCTCGAAGAGATTCACAAGGTAGATCGATCCGACGGCTCGACGCAAGACCTGGAGACGCCGTGAAGCTCCGTCGCGACGGTGCACTCCTCGGCTACGTCGGATCGTCGACTCCGTACTCGAACCTGCCGCGATTTCGCGAGCTCTGTCCCGAGCTCGTGACGGCAGAGCTCGTCGACTGCGGGCACTACTTTCCGCTCGAAGTCCCGGAGCAGCTCCATCCCGCGGTGCGTCGCTTCCTCGACGGCGCGCTCGACACGGACCCCGGCTAGCTCGCCCATCGCGCCGTGATCGCGGCGCCCAGATAACGAACGCCGCGGCGCGCGTAGTCGAACAGGTGCTCGGCGGTTTTCGAGCGGCCGAGCGTGCGCGGCTTGATTCGGTAGCCGACCTCGACGATGTGGAGGCCGGAGCGGCGTGCGCGCATCCAGAGATCGATGAAGTATTCGCCGTGCTGGCCGCGGAGGCGGAGCGGACGGAGCGCGTCGGCACGAGCGACGACGAAGCCGCTCGTGTAGTCGTGTACGCCGTCGCCGAGGAGCGCGGGCAAGAGGGCGCCGTTCAAGAACCAGCTGAGCGCGACGCCGAGCCACGAATCTTCGGAGTTGCCGAGTGAACCGAGAGCGCGGAGTCGGCCCCACGAGCCGCCGTGGGTTTGACCCTTGATGCCCCCGTCGGGCGAAAACCGAGAACCGACCGCGACGTCGGCGCCGGCAACGACGGCATCGACGAGCCGCGCGAGGTCCGCAGGCGACATCGATTGATCGGCGTCCATCCAAGCGACGAACTCGCCGCGCGCGGCGTCGAGGCCGTCCTGGATCGCTCGCGTGAGATTAGGTGCGCCCTCTCGCTCGATGAGTACGACCCGTCGATCGCGATGATGATAGTCGCGGACGAATTCGCGCGTACCGTCGGTCGACCCGTCGTCGACGACGATGATTTCGTCGAGGTGCGGCACGGCGGCGAGGAGCTCGGGAACGAGCGCGCGGAGGTTGTCGCGTTCGTCGAGCGTGGGCAAAATGACGCTCAATCTGATACGCTCGAGAGCTCGGTCGAGCACGCTCGCCGCGACGAGGCCGCCGCCATCTCGACCGATTCCCGTCACCATGGCCGTTATACCAGTCTACTCACCAGCGCTCACGGAAGACGACGCTCTCGCGGTCCGGGAAACGACGGCGCGTGGCGACGTTTCGGCGAACGCCCCGTCGGTCGAGGCATTCGAGCGACTCTGGGCGTCGCGTTGCGGGATGCCGCACGGAGTCGCCGTGTCGAATGGCACCGCAGCGCTCGAGCTCGCCGTGCGAGCGCTGTCGATCGGGCCGGGAGACGAGGTGATCTGTCCGGCGTTTACGATAATTTCATGCGCGCGCGCGATCGTGATGGCCGGCGCGACGCCGGTCCTCGTCGACGTCGACCCCGAGACGTATTGCCTCGACGTAGGCGCTTGTCGTACCCGGCTCGGGCCGCGCACGCGCGCGGTGCTCGCCGTCCACCTGTACGGCCACCCGTACGATCACGCAGCGTTGTCCGCGCTCGCCGCGCAACACGGTTTCCGCGTGATCGAAGACGCGGCCGAAGCGCACGGCGCGACGGTTCGCGACGAGAAAGGGTCGCACGTCGCCGGGAGCCTCGGCGACGTATCGACGTTCAGCTTCTACGCCAACAAGCCGATCACGACCGGCGAAGGCGGCATGGTCCTCGCGCGCGACGAAGACGTGCGCGATCGCCTGCGTGAGCTCCGAAATCTCGGGTTCGGCACCGGCCGCCGGTTCGTCCACGAGGAGCTCGCGCCGAACTATCGCCTCTCGGGCGTGCAAGCGGCGCTCGGCGTGTCGCAGCTCGCGCGGCTCGACGCCATCGTCCGGACCAAGCGACGGATCGCCGCCGAGTATCGCGCGAGACTCGCTCGCGTCGACGAATTCGAACTTCAGCACGCCCAGTCCTGGGCCGATCCGATCTACTGGATGATCGCTGGCGTCCTTCGCGACGACGTGCCCCTCGACGCCGCCGCTTTGGGCAAGGCCCTCGCGGAGCGCGGCGTCGAGACGCGTCCGTTCTTCGCCGGCATGCACGAACAACCCGCGTTGCGCGCGCTCGGCTTGTTCGAGGGCGAACGTTATCCCGTCACCGAGCGTCTCGCGCGGCGCGGATTGTACTTGCCCTCGGGGCTCGATCTCGACGCCGGCGCCATCGATCGCGTCGCGAGCGCGCTCGAAGACTCACTCGTCGCGGCGCGCCGGCCCTCACGGCCCCCCCCGGCACCATCTCGCGACGATGCCATCGGCTTCGCCGACGCTGCCACGCCGTCCGAATTCCCACCGGCGAGCGCTTCCACGGAGTCGTCCCGTGGACGACGAGCGCTTCGAGAGAGCGGCGGATCGCCGGATTCGAGCGCGCCGTCGCTCCGCGGCGCTGCGTTCGGACCCCTCTACGCCGAGGCCTACGACGCGCTCTACGCAGACAAGGATTACGGCGGAGAAGTCACGACCATCGTGCACGCCTTCGAGCGATACGGCACGCGCCCGGTAAAAGAGGTGCTCGATCTCGGGTGCGGCACCGGACGCCACGCCGTTCGGCTCGCGGAACGCGGCTACGACGTCGTGGGCGTCGATCGGTCGCCGTCCATGCTCGCCGTGGCGCGCGCGGCGAGCCCGGCGAACGCGACGTTCGTCGAGGCCGACATGACCGAGCTCGATCTCGGACGTCGCTTCGACGCCGCGCTGATCCTGTTCGCCGCCCTCGGCTACGAAACGAACGTGCCGTCGACGATCTCGGCGCTCCGCGTGGCGCGACGGCATCTTTCGGCCGGCGCGCTCCTCGTGTTCGACATTTGGTACGGCCCTTCGGTGGCCACGCGCCCGCCTACCCTGCGCACGAAGACGGTCCGCTCGGGCGCGGTCGAGTGGACGCGCCGGGCGCGCCCACTCCACGACCCGCACTCGCAATCGGTTCGCATCGCGTACGACCTCACTCGTCGCGACGCTTCCGGCGAGCGGCGAGCGAGCGAGACGCACACGGTGCGTTACTTCTTCCCCGCCGAGCTCGAGCTGGTCCTCGCCGCGGCAGACTTCGACCTCGTGTGCGTCACCGGGTACGAGGATTTCGGCCCGCTGCCGCGGCTCGACGAATACTCGGCGCTCATCGTCGCACGGGCGCGCCCCGCGACCGAGCCACGCAGCGGATCGGCGTCGCCTCCGGATCGATGACGGGCGCGCGCGACCCGCACGACGGCGGCGCTCTGGCCCGCGATCTCGGCGCGATCGCGCCGTTCGCGCTTTTCCTCGTGTCGCCGTTCGTCGTCTATCCGCTTCGGTTCATCGAACGCGGGCTCCTCGACGGCGGCGACGACGCGATTTCGAATCTGCCGTTCTTGCTCCGCTCCGCGCGGGCCCTCCTTACCTTCGACGTATTTTGGACGCCGTCGCTCTGGCTCGGCGCGCCGCTCATCGACGAGCCCGAATTCGGCACGTTCTACTTGCCGCGCCTCGTCCTGCTCCTGTTCTCGCCGGTCACGGCGTTCGGCGTGTACGTCATCGCGCACTTCGTACTCGCGCAATCGTCGTTCTACCTCTATCTCCGTTCGCTCGAGCGATCGCGCGCCGCGGCGGTGTTCGGCGCGCTCGCCTACGGGTTTTCCGGGTTTTTGCTCGGGCACCGCGGCCACACGATGTACCTCGTCGCCGGCGCTTGGGCGCCGCTCTTCTTGTTTTTCGTGCGACGCGCGGAGTTGCGAAAGAGCCCCGCCGACTGGATCTGCGCCGCGCTCTCGTTCGCGATGCTGCCGCTCTCGGGGGCGGTGCAACTCACGGTGTACCTCGCCGTCGCGGTGCTCGTCGTTCAAGGCGTGAGCGCGCGACGTCAACATTCGACGCGCCCGCTCGTCGTCGCGATCGCCGCGCTCGCGCTCGGGAGTCTCGTCGGCATGGTGCAGATTCTGCCGAGCCTCGCGTTCGAACGAGAGCTCGTCGGAAACCCGCGCCAGATCTACGACTTTTCGGTCTTTCTCTCGTACGATCCGCGGCTCTTACCGCTCCTCGTCGTGCCGCACGATCCGCTCATCAACGCGGAAATCTACAGCCGCGTCGGCGCCGTGGTGCTCGCGTTCGCGTGCGCCGGGCTCGCCGCGAAAAAGAGCCCGGTCGTACTCGGCTGGACGGTCGCGCTCGCGCTCGCCGTCGTGCTCATGTTCGGCCGCCACGTTCCCTTGTTGCAAAAGATTCTCGCCGCGATCCCCATCGTGAACGTGTTTCGCGGTCCGGCGCGCCACAACTTCGAATTCGCCCTCGCGACGTCGGTGCTCGCGGCGCACGGGTTCGACGCGATCTTCTTCGACGCCGAGTCCACCGTGCGTCGGCCGGCGCGCTGGTTCATCGTCGCGATCGCGGGCGGCGCCCTCACCGCGGCGCTCGGGTTCGTAGCACTTCACTCGACGCCGCCGTTCGAGCCCGCGAAGAGTTACTTGAAGGCGATCAAACCCAAAGACATGAGTTGGGGCACGATCGCAACCACCGCAGCGTTCGTCGTGGTGGGGGCGGGGTCGCTCACCGGTTTCTGGAAGGGGTACGTCCGCAAGGCGGCGCTCGTCGTCGCGCTTCTCGCGCCGCTCGTCGAAGATCGGATTTCCCTTCGCTTCACGGATCGAACCTGGCCGGACTACGCAGCCGAGATCGCGCGGGCCGAGCGGGACTTCGCCGGCGCGCGCGTGCTTCCGGCGCCCTTCTCCGTCACCGGCCTCGATGCTCTGTCGGCGAACACCGCGGCGCTCGTCGGCGGCGCGCAGAACCTCGTCGGCTACGCGTCGATGGCGCCGCGCGACGACGTGACCCTGCTCGATCTCGACATGCAAGGGCACCCCAATCACTTCGCGGATCTCGCGTGGTCGCGCTTGCCGTCGATCTACGGCATCTCGAAGCTGGTACTCCCCGACGCGATCTGCGATCCGGTCGACTTCGGCGTGAGTAACGGCGGCACCGGCGAATGCATCGAGCCCGGGACGCGATCGGGCTCGGCACTGCCCGAGGGATACGTCTTTTGCAGCGAGTCCTTCGGCGAAGGCGTCACACGTTTCGGCGTCGAGCTCGACCTCGGCCACGACCGATTCGTGCCCGGCACGAGCCTCGCGCTGCGCGGCGCGGGCAGCGAAGCCGCCGTGATGGCCATGACGTCGGTTGGCGCGCGCGAAGTCGACGGGCACATTCGCAAATGGTTCGACGGGCAGGCGTTGCCGGAGCACGCCACGTTCAGCGTCGCGCCGAGCGGCGCCGAGCGGCTGCGATTTTCGAGCGTGACGCTCCTCGCGGAGCGCCTCGAACCGATCGCTCGATTCGGCACCCGCGAATCGGGCAAGGGCGTGGAACGGCTCGACGGCTCGGTCGTGCTCGCGCCGCGGAGCGCGACCGCCGCGCTCGCGTCGCGATTCACCTGGCCCGATTGGATCACGATCCGCGACGGCGCCGCGACGCGCGTGAAGACGTCACAAGTCCTGGTCGAGCTCGACGCGCGCGCGATGGCGCCGCTCGACCGCGCCGTTTCGTTCTTCGTCGATCGGGTGCCGCCCATCGAGATCCCGGTCGGGCGATTGCGGATCCCGATGGAGCGACTCGAAAGCGAGTTCACGAAGGTCGTCGCCCCCGTCGACGCGCCGCAATCCGAGACGGTCTCCGTGAGCGCGACGTACGCCGGCACGGGAGCCCTCGAAATTTCCGGGGCGCGCCTCCTCGCCGGCCGGCGGCGCGTCCTTTCACGCCTGCCCGGCGAGTTCGACATCGTCGGAGACGGCGTGTCGACCGACGGCGCGCTCACCGTCGAGCCCGGCGGATTCGCGCGCGTCGAAGTGCACTTGCCGAGCCGCCCGGTCACCGTCTCGCTCGAAGTCGAAGCGCAAAAGTCCGTGCCCGTCGTCTTCGGTCTCAAGTACGACCCGCCGTTCGATCTCGGACGCGGGGAACGCGCGCTCGTTCCGGTAACCGCCGCCGGACGCCAGCGCTTCACGTTCACGACGTCCGTTCCGGCGAGCGTCGCGCACGCGCGCCTGTTCGCGAACCCCGCGCCCGGCGTGCGCGTCACGCACCTCGACGCGACGAGCGCGTGCCCGGCGCGGCGCTACGTCCGGCGCGAGTCGCTCGGCAAAGGGCTCGCGGTCTACGACAACCTCGACGCGCTCCCTCGCGTGTTTTCGGTGACGTCGGTGTGGCCCGTGAAGAGCGTCGAAGAAGCCGCGCACGTCCTCCGCGACGACCCTGCGTTCGACCCGGCGAACACCGCGCTCGTCGAAGGCGGCCCCGATTTTCCGGGGAGCTTCGGCCCGGCAACCGTGCTTCGGTCCGAGTTCGACGCCGAGCGCGTGACGCTTCGAGTGCGCGCCACGAGCAATCGCTCGGCGTTCGTCGTCGTGAACGACCGCTTCCACCCGCGTTGGCGCGCGATGATCGACGGCCGCGCCGCGCCCCTGTACCGCACGAACGGGCTCGTCCGCGGATTCGTGGTTCCTTCCGGCGAGCACGACGTCGTGCTCGTGTTCAGACCACCTACCGCCGCCTACGCCGGCGCCGCGCTCGCCCTGGCCGGCCTGATGCTTTCGTGCTTTTTCTCGCGAATCGATCGGCGCTTCTCGAAAAGCGTGTAAAGTTCTTGGCTGACCAAAAAGCGCGCGCGTCGCTCGTCGGCGCGCGCAGCACCGGAAGCCAACGGAGCACGACGGAACGATGGACATGCGGGATCTGCGAGGTCAGAAGGTGCTCGTCGCCGGAGGGGCGGGCTTCGTCGGGAGCCAGCTCGTGCGGGAGTTGCTCGACGTCGGCGCGAAGGTCGTCGTCTTCGACAATTTCCTGCACGGAACTCGGCAGAACCTCGCCGAGCTGCGCGACCGGATCGATCTGGTCATCGGCGACGTGCTCGACGAGTTCAAGTTGCTGGAAACGTTTCGCGCGCACGCGCCGCGCTACGCCTTCAGCCTCGTCGGCGACACCTACGTGCCCACGGCCTACGACATTCCGAAGCGCTTTTTCCGGGTCAACGTCGAGGGGACCATGAATCTGCTCCTGGCGGCGAAGATGACGGGCGTCGAGCGCATCGTCTACGTGTCGTCGACCGAGGTGTACGGCGAAGCCGTCACCGTGCCGATGACCGAAGAACATCCGCTCGCGCCGCTCAACACCTACGCGGTGAGCAAACTCGCCGCCGATCGATTGTGCGCGACGTTTCACCACGAGCACGGCGTGCCCGTCGTCATCGCGCGGATCTACAACTCGTATGGGCCCCGCGAAACGCAGCCGTATCTCATCGCCGAGATCATCACCCAGCTCGACAAGGGCCCGGTCGTCGAGCTCGGCAACGTCGAAGCGCGCCGCGACTTCACCTTCGTCGCCGACACCGCGCGCGGCCTGATCGCCGCGCTCGCGTCCGGCATTCCGGCGGGCGAAGCCGTGAACGTCGGTTCCGGCGTCACGTTCGACGCGCGCGAGCTCGTCGCGCGCATCGCGCCGCTCTTCGGTCACGCGAGCTGGGACATTCGCCAAGACGTTCGCCGTCTCCGGCGCCGCGACATCCAATGTTTTCACTGCGACTCGACGAAGCTCACGAACGCCTCGGGTTGGCGCCCGCGCGTCTCCATCGAGGAAGGCCTGCGCGCCACCGTCGATTGGTTCAAATCCAATGGACGCGCGTGGTCGTGGGAACGTTGGGTCGACGGCACGATCGTGTACGACGCGGTGCAGTGACGCGAGCGCGATGGCGCGCACCGCTCGCGCGCATCTTGGTCACCGAGTTGCTCGGTTGCCTTGTTAGCGACTCACTCGAAACGTCAGCGCGGTCCCCGCGTGCGACAGCCTGACGGACGGGGTGACCGTGTCGTGCGGTGTCCGTTGAAGGGGCGCGAAGCTCGCGCTACGACGCGGCCAACCAGGGGATCACACACCATGCGCATCTTCGCTTTCGTTTCGGGAGCCATGCTCTCGAGCACGCTCGTCGCGTGCAGCAGCAACGACAACGGTTCGAACAGCGGCGCCAACGGCGAGACAGCCAACGGCGGATCGACCTTCGTCGGGGGCGGCGGCATGCCGTCCGGCACCGGCGCGACCACGTCGGGCAATGGCGGCACGTTCGTCGGCGGTGGCGGCTCTTCCGGCGTATCGAACGGCGGCACTCCCGGCGAATCGGGTGGCAGCTCCGGCGGCGGCGGTACGCCCGGAAGCACCGGCGGCTCGCCGGGCTCCACGGGCGGCCAGCCGAGCACGGTCGACGGCGGCTCCGCCGACGGCGGCGGCGGTGTCGTTCCCCTGCCCCCGTTCCCGACGAGCGGCATGCCGCTCACCGGACCCGACAATACCTGGACGTGGATCGATTTTCCCGACTCGCACTGCCGCGATGGATCGACGGCGGGCGTTTCCGTCAACATGAACAGCGCGTCGAAGAACGTGATGATCTTCCTTCAAGGCGGCGGGGCGTGCTTCGACGCGACGACGTGCGGGTTGAATCCCGCGAACGCCTCGACGCAAAAGACCGGCGGCGGAAACGTCGGCGTGTTCGATCGCACGAATGCAGACAACCCCGTGAAGGATTGGAACTACGTGTTCGTGCCGTATTGCACGGGCGACTCGCACATCGGCACGAACGCGAATGGAACGATCTCCGGCGTCGCTGGCACGCAGCAGTTCGTCGGCCGGCTCGACATGGAGGCGTACCTGAATCGCATCGTGCCGACCTTCAAGGACGCGACGGAGGTCGTCCTCACGGGCGTCAGCGCCGGCGGCTTCGGCGCCGCGTCGAACGAGTACCTCGTGCAGCGCGCGTTCGGGACGATCCCGGTCGCCATGATCGACGACTCGGGCCCGCCGATGTCGGACAAGTACATCCCGACGTGCCTGCAGAAGCTGTGGCGCACGACGTGGGGCCTCGACGGCTCGGTGCTCAAGGATTGCGGGAGCGCCTGCTCGAACCCCGACGACTACGAGCTCGACTTCACGAAGTTCGTGACGGAGTCGACGACCAAGGCCGGCATCAATACCCACGTCGGGCTCCTCGATTCGAACGACGACGGCGTGATCACGCTCTTTTACGGCTACGGCCAGAACAACTGCACCGGGAGCCTCGCGACGCCGGTGCCGGCCGCGACGTACGACCAAGGGCTCGACGACTTCCGCACGTACATCGAAGGCATCACGCCGAACTTCAGCACGTTCTACCCGCCGGGCACGACGCACACCTGGCTCGCGAGCGCGACGTTCTACACCGAGACCGTCAGCAATGTGCGCATCGTGGACTGGTTCAAGAACATCGTGGTCGGCGGCCCGGCGCAACAGATCGGCAACTGAGCCCGGAGCCGCGGGCGCGTGCTCGGCGACGAACCGCCTACGGCTTCGTCGCCGAGGGAGCCCCCTACTTCAGGCCCTTCTCCGCGATCCACTGGTTCGTGAATTCGGCGGCCTTGTCGTAGCTGGTCTTGATGTCGGCGAGGATGCGCGATTCGATCATGCCGCCCACGCCGAATACCTTGGCGACGACGCTGCTGTCGTAGATGCGCTTGCACTTGCCGTCGCCGGCGGGCTCGGTGCGAACGACGCCGGTGACGCTGAGCTTGCCGGGGAGCACGCCGGTTTCGACGGTGACGGTCATGCGCTTTTTGGCGCGGTCGAAGCTGGCGCGCTCGCGGTAGCTGATGCCCCCCTCGACCAGCTTCTTGAGCGGACCGGGGAGCTCGGGCGTCTTCGGGACGGCTTCGACGACGCGATCGATGCCGACCGGCGTGTCGCTCTGGCTCACGACCTTCCACTCGTCGAAGTGGAGCGTCTCCATGAAGAGCTTCCGGTTGTATTCGGGGTCGAAGAAGACGCTCCAGAAGGTTTCTTCGCTCGCGTTGATGAGGTGCTCGATGCGGGCGTCGGCCATGGCGCGGACTCTACACCAGGGAAGCCTCGAACGAGTAGCATGCTCCCCGTATGTCTCGACAAGCGTCCTCCGCACGCCCGACGCGCCGCGCGCCGTCGTGGCTCGGGACGGTCGCGCTGGTCGTCAAGAAGGATCTGACCATCGAGCTACGGAGCGGCGAGGTGCTCGTCACCAGCGGCTTCTTCGGGGTGCTCGTGGTGATCCTCGGGTCGCTCGCGTTTTACATCGGCGCCGAGACGCGGGGTCAGGTGGCCGCCGGGGTGATCTGGCTCGCGGTAGCGTTCGCGGCCGTGCTCGCGCTCGGACGGCTCTGGCATCGGGAGCGCGACGAAAGCGCGCTCGAGGGTCTTCTGGTTGCGCCGGTGTCGCGGAGCGCGCTCTTCGCCGGCAAGGCGCTCGGCTTGCTCGCGTTCCTGACGATCATCGAGGCGGTGGTCGTGCCGCTCTCGGCGCTATTTTTTTCACTCGACTTGCTCCAATCGGGCCTCGGCCTGGTCGCGATCGCGGCGCTCGCGACGCCGGGGATCGCCGCGGTCGGCACCTTGTTCGGCGCCATGACGACGCGCACGAGCGCACGCGACTTGGTGCTCGCCATCGTGATCTTTCCGTTGCTGTCGCCCACGGTACTCACGGCGGTCGTCGCCACCCGGGAACTATTGGGCGGCGCGACGGTCGGCGAGCTCGGCGACTATTTCCGGATCCTCGGCGTCTTCGACGTGACCTTCACGGCGGCGGGTCTCGCCCTGTTCGGAACGCTTCTCGAAGATTGATCGTCCCGGAGGCGGGCGCATTCGGCTAGCCGGGCTTCTCGCCGTGCCGCCCGCCGTTCGACCGCCGGACGCACCCGGTGTAGCGTTGGCCGACCGAAATGCGGCTCGCTCTGCTCGGACCTGCGGAGGGACACGCGGAAGCGCTGGGCGTGGCTGCGCGTTTTCTCTTCGAAGAGCGGCCGGTCGATCGCGCCCTCTATCTCGGCATCGACGGCGCGCTCGACGCGATCGTGCGCGCGTGGGCGTCGAGCTTGGTGCACGACAATCCGACCGCGGAAGGTCTCTGGGCGCGCGCGGCGCGCGCCTGCTTGAACGGCTCCCCGGAAGAGATCGATCGCTACATCGTGCGCGAGCGCGAGCGGGGAAAGCTCCGGATCTTCGAGTCGCTTCCCGACGCGGACACGCGCGCGGTCGAGATGCTGGGCGGCGCGCTCGCCGTCATGATTCACGACAAGGCGACCCTCGGCGAGGAAGACATGCTGCCGGCGCGGCTCCTGATTTTCGGAAAAGGGCGAGAAGCGGTCGTGAAGCAAGTCGGGCCGCGGTGGTTTCTTTCGCCGGGGTCGTTCGACGAAAATGGCCTCATGATCCTCGAGGACAGCGACGACGGCGTGGTGCTCACGCTCTACGACCGCGCGTGTCGCGAGGTGCGCGCCGAGCGCCTCTCGACCAGCCGAAACGCCGTGCTCAAGGTCGGAAGCGCCGGCGGGTGATGGGAACGCGCGCGTGAAGGTCGCGGTGTACGGTGGCAGCTTCGATCCGCCGCACGTGTCGCACGTGCTCGCGGCGGCATACGCGTTCGCGATGGGCGGATTCGACCGCGTGCTGGTCGTGCCCGTGTTCGCACATGCCTTCGGCAAATCGCTTGCGCCGTTCGACGATCGCCTGGCGATGACGCGCCTCGCGATGCGCGGCTTGTCGTTCGTCGACGTGTCGGACGTCGAGCGAGAGCTGGGCGCGCCGAGCTACACGGCGAAGACGCTCGAGCACTTGCACGCGCTCCACCCCGACTGGGAGCTCCGACTCGTGATCGGCTCGGACGTGCTCCTCGAGTCGTCGAAGTGGGAGCGCTTCGACGACGTCGTGCGACTCGCTCCGCCGTTCGTGCTCGGGCGCGCCGGAACGCCTCATCCGAAAGCCCCGCCGTCGGCGCTCCCGGAAGTGTCGTCCACGCACGTGCGCGCGCTCCTCGCCGAGCGGAACGACGAGGACGAGCTGCGGCGCTGGGTCCCGCCGTCCGTGCTCGACTACCTCGACGCGCGCGGGCTCTATCGCGCCGGAAGCGCGACGACACTGAAGGAGTAGCCGAAGCAAGTCGGGCCGAAACTCGGGTCGACTCGCCGTTTCCGAGGGTTTCTCCGGTGAAGAGCCGTGGCGCTCGCCTTTCGCCCGGAGTACACGGCCCGAGCCGTCGGCTCGTCGTCGGCGCGAAGCATTCGAATCATGGGCATCGTCGACGACAAGGTCATCGTCATCGTGGGCGCCGGACGCGGCATTGGTCGCGCCGCGGCGCTGCTCTTCGCGAAGGAGGGCGCGCGCGTCGCGCTGAACGACAATGGGGCAGAACGCGACGGTTCCGGAGCGGACCCGAACGTTGCGAAAGCCGTCGCCGACGAGATCGGGAGCGCCGGTGGAACGGCGGTGGTCGTCACGGCGGATGTCACGACGACGGACGGCGCCGATCGCCTCATCGCCGAGACCGAGGCGGCGCTCGGTCGAGTCGACTCACTCGTTTACCTCGCGGGCGCCCTCGGCGAGCAGCAGCTCGCCCGAATCGACGAAGCGACGTGGGAGCGCGTCTTGCGTATCCACCTCACGGGCGCGCTCTACGCGACCCGAGCCGCCGCCGCGTCGATGCAACGACAACGCCACGGCGGGCGCGTCGTGCTCACGACGAGCGCGGGGGGAATGATCGGCAATTTCGGGGCTTCGGCGTACGCCGCCGCCGCCGCGGGCGTCTACGGGCTCATGCGAAGCACGTCGATCGAGCTGCAACGACATGGCATTTTCGTGAACGCCGTCGCGCCCCTCGCCAAGACGCGTCTCACCGAAGATCTGCCGATGTTCGAGCACGTCGACACGATGACGCCGGAGCACGCCGCTCCCGCGTATCTGTTTTTCGGGAGCGACTTGTCAGGAGATCTGACGGGAAACGTGCTCGGAATCGCGGGCGGGAGAATCAGCCTGTTCAAAGTCGACGAGACGAACGGCCGCTTCAAAGACGACGACGGAGGCGTGTGGCGCGCCGAAGAAATCCGAGACCAGTGGAACCGCGCGGGCAAGTTCTGAGAAAAGGCTCACAGTTCGCACGGTTGAAGAAGGGCCCTCGCATTGCTGGAACCCGGGCCCAATGTTACGTTTGACGGCGACGGAGAGCGACGGCTCGCCTCCTCGCTAACGGAACCGAGCGAATGAATCGCGAGACGAACATTCCGCTCTTCCTCTGGATCGCCACGGCGCTCCTGTTTCACCTGAGCGGTGGGGAAGGTGCGCAGCGCATCGCCGACCTCGTGAGCGAACGGCTCGAGGTGCAGCGCTTTGCCGACTCGGTGCGCCGGCACGTTCTTTCGTCCAATCGCCCGGTCGAAGTTTCGCTCGTCGACGAGAAGGACATCCCTCGCGACGAAGCGCTCCCCGACGACACCGAGCCGAAGGACGAGGCCGACTCGAAGACGCCCGAGCCCCCACAGAAGAAGCCGGACGAAACCGCGCCTCCGAAGAAGCCCGACGAGAAGCAGTCGAAGATCGTGCCCCCACACGACAAGGAAAAAGAAAAGCCGCCCACGCCCGAAAAGACGAAGACCGCGGAAAAAGAGAAGCCGCCCGAGCCGAAGAAGGAAGACAAGGCCAAGGCACAGGACATCCCGGCGGTCCCGGTTCCCAATCGCATCGCGGTGGTGCAGCACGTCGACGACAAGAATCAGAAGGACAACCCGAACGCGCAGTTCATCGCGGACGAGGCGAACACCGTCAAAGAGCAGACCCAGGCGCGGATCACCGCGACGGATCAGAACGACGCGAATCCGACTCCGGGAAGCGCGCCCCAGGGTCCGAGCAACGACCCGGGCAACTCCGAGGTGAACGAGGTTGCGCAATCGGAGGACTCACCGGGCGTTGTCGCGCACGCGCCGAACGAGCGCTCGGCCGGGCAAAAGGCCGTCGCGTCCGTCGAGCACAACGAGAGCGGCGCTCAAAAGACGTTCCGCGAAGTCGCGCCGAACTCCCACCGCGGACAGACGAACGGCGCGGCGAACGGGCCGAAACAGTCCCAAGAAACCTCCGTGCGTCCCGGCCGCGATCCGGTCGCGGCATCGCAAGCGACGCCTCAGTCGCCGGACATGGAAGCGTCGCGCTCGGGTTCGGAGAGCGTCAATGAAGCGAGCGACGAGCGCATGGCGCACGCCGCGGACCCCGGACG
The DNA here is from genome assembly GCA_964506835.1 of uncultured Polyangiaceae bacterium. Classification (GTDB taxonomy): domain Bacteria; phylum Myxococcota_A; class Polyangia; order Polyangiales; family Polyangiaceae; genus DASZVB01. The sequence continues at coordinate 5,645 of CAZDNG010000033.1, read as the reverse complement.
ACCGAAGCGCTTGCCGCCGGCGCGCGGCGAACCGAACGCCATCGATTTTCTCGGACTCGGCGCGACGGGCACGACGTCGGGCGGCATCAATCTGAATCTGACGCCGGGGTCGGCGCTCGCCGCCGTCGGGCGCGATCAGCTGCAGCGCGAGCTCCTCGCGGACGGTGAACGACGCCGGAGCCAGCACCGCGGCTCGTGGCACACGGACGGCATCGAACGGTGGCGCGCCGCGATCGAGAACTACAACTCCAGCGTGAAGCCGGGAAACCAGACCGCGCTGAACGCCGCGCGCGTGCCGTTCGCGAGCTACCTGAACCAGATCCACAACCGGATCCACCCGATTTTCGCGGACTCGTTCCTCGGCTCGCTCGACAGCCTCCCGGCCGATAGCCCGCTGAACAAGCCCGACATGAAGACGAACCTCGAGATCGTGCTCGACAAGGACGAGGGCAAGATCGTCAAGATGGGCGTCACTCGCTCGAGCGGTTCGACGGTGTTCGACGTCGCGGCGCTCGAGTCCGTGCAGAACGCCGCGCCGTTCGGGAAGCCGCCGCCCATCATCGTCTCGCCCGACGGCAAGGTGTACCTGCACTGGGAATTTTACCGAAATCCGTACTACGCCTGCTCCACGTACTTTGCGCACCCCTACATGTTGAAGGCGACGCCCGAGACCGCGCCGTCCCACGTCACTCCGCCCTCGACCACGCCGTTCGGCCCGAAGGAAGAAGCGGTACCGGAGCATGGCAGCCTCGAGCGTCCGGATCGGTCGCTCGAGCGCGCTTCGCTGAGAATGCCCGGCGAGCGCTGAAGAGGTGTCGGTAAATTCACCTGCGTCGTCCCTCGTCTCCGGTCTTGTCCCGCATTCCGCGCCGCGCGGAGCGCCTGGACCAACCTGAAGGGCAAGAGCTGTCGAATTATCGACAGCTCTTGAGTTCGGCGTAAGCTCGCTTCGAGAAATCAGACCTCGTGCTCACGCCGAACCGAAAGCCCTCGGATCCTCCGAGGAACGAAGCTGCTCTGCACGTGGAAAGCGACCGTCGTTGGGGGCTCGCGGCGCCCGTCCTGCTCCGCGCCGTGGCCGGTCTCTTGTGGATATCGCTCGTGACGCGGCTGCTCGCCACGGCGCTGCCGGGCTCGGTTTCGGACATCGAGGGATGGATCCGCCGCACCGATACCGCGTCGAGCCTGACGGCGCAGCTCGCGGTGCTCCTCGGCTCGACGGAGCTCGTGCTCCTCGCCGTGGTGACGCTCGGCGCGCGCCCGCTCGGTTACGTCTACCGCATCGCGATCCTGTTCCTCACGGCGCCGGTGCTCCTCCTGGTCATGCTCGCGAGCACCATCGGGCTCGAACCCGAGCAGAACGTCGCGCTCGCGACGTCGTGTCTCGCGATGGCGGCGTTCGCGGCCGTCGTCGCCATTCGCCGCGTCCAATCCCGCGCTCAGGGGCTCGTGCTGGTCACCGCGGTGCTCGGTTCGACGTTGGTGTTCGCCGCGCGACTCGTCGCGTCGCACCCCGCGTCCCACGACCCGGTCTCGACGACGCGGATCGGCTGGTACATGACGCTCGGCTTCGGGCTCGACGCGATCGCGGTCGCACTCGCCGCGACGCGGTTCGTCGCCGAACGCCGCAACGTCGCGCTCGCGGCCGTCCTTGCGGCCATGTTCCTTGCCGCATGCGTCACCTGGGGAGCCGTTCACGGCTCGCTCGACGGCGCGACGGTCTGGCAAGTCATCTCGTCACGAAGCTTGGCCGAATTGAACGCGAGCCCACTGTCGTCCGTCGCGCCGGGAAGCCGCGGCGCGCTCGGGGCGTTCTCGGTTCTCTTCGCCGGAGTCGTCGTGCTCTGGCCGGGCCCGATTTCTTGGGGCGCTCTCAGCGCCGGTCTGGCGATTCTGGCACGGCCGAGCGTCGACGTTCCGGCAACGGCGCTGGTCCTCGCGCTCGCGGCGCTCAGCGCGCCGATCGGCAGCGCGACGGCGAAAGCGCCCGAACCGGCCGTCCCTCGTCCGCCAACGAAGCCCGATGCGTGACGGTTCGCGCCTGCGACGCGTCGTGCTCGCCGTCACGGCGCTCTTGCTCGCGCCCGGTTGCCGTCATTTGAAGAAGACCCCTGCCGAGGTCGGCGCGGGTATTTTTCAGCGTACCTGCGCGCCGTGCCACGGCCCCGACGCGCGCGGCACGCATCCGCCGGGGTTCACGATTCCGCCGCGAAACCTCACCGATCCGGCGCTGCAAGACCGGCTGAGCGACGCGCAGATCCGCGACACGATCCGCTACGGCAAAGGCCAGATGCCGCCGTTCGGCATGCTCTTCGGCGACGACGACGTGAACGCGCTCGCCGCGTACGTCCGCTCGCTGCGAAACCCGCCGCTCGCTCAGGTCGCGCCAACGACGAGCACGGCGAACAGCACGACCAAGTAAGGGAGCGACGCGAAGAACAAGGTGCGCGCCCAGCGCGGCCCGGCGCTCGGCGAGAGCCCGTAGACGGCGTACGCGACGTTGCCCGCGCCGAGCAGGGCTGCGGCGGCGACGTAGATTTTCCCACCGAGGCCGGCGAGCGCCGGCAGCGCGCTCACCGCGAACTGGACCACGAGCAGCACCACGATCGCGCGCTTGGTGTACGAAAGTCCGCGCTCGTTCGGGAGCACCCGGAGCCCGGCGCGACGATATTCGTCGGCGCGAAAGATCGCGATCGCGTGGAAGTGCGGCACTTGCCAGATGAAGAGGAGCGCGAAGAGGCTGAGCGCCGGCCAGCTGATCGTGCCGGTCATGGCCGTCCATCCCATGAGCGGCGGAGCGGCTCCCGGGATCGCCCCGACCCACACCGCGAGCGACGACGCGCGCTTCATCGGCGTGTACACGAGCACGTAAGAGAGGAGGGCCATCACGCCGAGGAACGCCGTCGCGGCATTCACGAACACGTCGAGCACCGGAATGCCGATGAACGCGAGCGACACGCCGCACCAGAGCGCCGTCTCCGGCGAGAGACGACCGCTCGGCAACGGACGATTCTGGGTGCGCTTCATCAGCGCATCGACGTCCGCTTCGAGGAACATGTTGAGCGCGTTCGCCGAAGCGACGATGAGCGCGGTGCCGAACATCGCCCACGCCAGCCGCGCGTAATTCCAGATCGGCCCCGGCGCGATGACCGCCCCGGCCCAGGTCGTCGCGAGCACCATGCGCGTCACGCCGGGCTTCGTCAGATCGATCAGGGCGCGCGCGATGGAGAGCAGGTCGTGCGGCGTCGCAGCGGGTGCGGCGATCGCCGGCGCCGCGCTGACCGCGCCGAGGAGCGGGCTCGAAGGCCCTTCAGGGGGTGACGCAGAGAACGACATGGCCGACCGAGTGGGGACGCGGGCCGGTACCTATCATCAGGGGCGCGCCCCGGCAACGCGACGCCAATAGAGTCGCTTCGTCGCGAAAAACCCGACGAAAACGGCGCCAGTACCGATCGCCGGAACCCATCCGTAAGCCGAGGCCGACGCCCCGTGCGCGTCGAGGGCGTGGAGCGCGCCGAGCATCGACGCAGCCGACGCCCCCGCGACGGCGGCCGCGAGGATCGGCGCGCCGATCGCGTCGCGAACGACGAACCACGCCGCGAGCAGCGCGGCAGCGAGCGCGCTCGAGACCACCAGAAAGCCTCGGATGTGCCCGGAAAAAGACCGCGGCCGACCAAAGCGCGAGAGCCCGTGGATCCGCACGCGCGACGCGTGGAGCGAAACCGGTGGCCCCGCGCTCCCGAGCTTGCCCGCGACGTGAACGTCGTCGAGGTCGACACTGCCGAGATCGTCGTCGGGCCGGAGCGCGGTCGCGGAGAACCACGCCTCGGAGCGCACGCCGAGGATCCGCCCGGAAACCCGTGGCGTCGCGAAACAAAGCCAGCTCACGCCGACCAGGGGAACATCGACGCGACCGCCGTGGGCGTCGCGACAGCTCGATTCGCCGGCTTCGACGAGGCGTCGCGCGAGCACACCGGGAGACTCCGGGTCGACGAGGGACGCGCTCCACGTGTACGCGGCCGCGACGACGACGCTCAGGCCCACCATCGACCGAATGACGACGAGGGGCGAGAGACCGAGCGCCGCGAAGGCGCGCGCCTCACCTCGCTCGACGAAAAGCGCCGCTCCGATGCAGATCCCGACGGGAAGGCCCACCAAGAGCGCCGCTTCCAAGGCCGCACCGGCAAGAAGCTCGGCAAAAGGCACACAAAGCCGCAGCGGGACGCCGGGCGCGATCAGCCAGGGCAAGAGCCGAATCGTGCCCGCGGCGATGCCGAGGCTCAAAACGCCGAGTCCCATGGTCACCGACCAACGGACTGAGAGCGCGAGCAGGGGACGCATTTCCGTTCCGGCGGGGTGTCGCGAGATACCACAGTCCGGATAGTTCGAACGTTTGACGCCCCGCGTGCACCATTCCTCTTCCAACGAACCTGGCGAATGTTAATGTGCATTTCCGCCGGAAGCCGAGGTGACTACTTTTGGAGGGCGCATGGCACGACGGTTCCTTTCTCTGACTTTGGGTTTGATCTCGCTGAGCGCCGCGTTGGCCGAAACGGCACACGCCGAAGGCAGCCAGGCCTCTTCAACCGGCAAGGGGGTTACGGGCGGCGCGCTCCTCGGAGGAGAAGCGGTCATGCTCGTGGAAGCTGCGGCGGGCACGCGCCCGGGCTGGGCCTATGCCGTCGGGGGCGGCCTCGGCGCCATCGCCGGTGGCGTCGGCGGGTATTTCCCCGAACACGACCACGACACGAAGCTCTCCTTCTACTTGCTCGTCGGCGGTATGGCGCTCGTCATTCCGACGACCGTCGCCGTACTCAGCGCGACGGCGTATACGCCGACGGACTACACGGAAGATCGCCCCTCGCCGGACGAGCCCGTTGCTCAACCGGCCGCACCGTTGCCCGCGACGACTCCCGCCGCGGCTCCCGCGCCCGCTGCCGAACCCGCGCCGGCTGCCGCGCCCGAACCCGCTCCGGCGGCCCCCGTTCCGGCAGCACCCGCTCCGGCTGCGGCACCGAGCGGACGCGCGCGCGATCGCGTCGGTTCACCCGTCGCGCGACGCCAGCAAGTGGCGCCCGCGCTCGTCGGGATCGCGGACGGAGGCCTGACGCTCTCGGTGCCCGCGGTCGAGGTGCGACAAATGTATACCCGCACCGAGATCGCGCTCTACGGTGTGAAGCAGCACACCGAAGTTGAAGTTCCCGTGCTGAACCTCTCCTTTTGAGAAGAATTTCGGGTAATTCTCTTGAGGCGATTCGGCGTTTTGCTCAACATGAACCAAGTTGTCGGCACCTATTAGCCGACGGACATAACGCGCCGTCTTTGGTCGTATACGATGGTCGACGCAGCACAGGAGAGGTCGAAGGTACCGCGTCGGAGTGTCAACGACCCGGCGTTGAACAAAGTGATCGCGGGCCGTTATCGGCTCGAGGCGCGCATCGGCGAAGGCGGCATGGGCATCGTCTATCGCGCGCGCCACGTGCTCATCGATCGCGTCGTCGCCGTGAAGTTGATCCGGCCCGACCTCCGCGGTGAGACGCATCTCCGCGCGTGGATGCTCCGCGAAGCGCGCGCCGCGAACCGCGTCGATCACGCGCACATCATCGACATCCACGACATCGGCGAGACGGAAGACGGCGAGCTCT
>CAZDNG010000032.1:0-93879 GCA_964506835.1 uncultured Polyangiaceae bacterium | reverse complement strand
GCGCCCTTCACGTGCGGTTCGAGTGGGGGCTGCCTCCCATCCCCCACACCCCCAGTGGCGGACACTGACGACCCGACATCGCGAAGCGCAAACGGCGGCAGCGGCTACGCGACGTTTGCTGTCCCACGCGGATCTCGAGAAATTTAATAGTTCGCGAGTGGCGTCGGCATGAACAGCAGCACGAAAAACACTAGCGTCACTGCGGCGACGATGCGTCTTCCGGGGGAAAGGACGCCGGGTTCGGTCGGGGGGTGCTCCGATCCTCCGGAGGCTCGCGCAATGATGCCGAGCACGACGAACCACATGAGCCAGAAGAGCGAATTGAAGAACGCGGGCACCCAACCGAGCGACGACACGCCGCGCGCGACGGGCCACATGAACGAGATCAGGTTGTAGAAAAAGAGCGGGACGAGGGCGCCGCGGAACAGGCGCGCCATGCGGTCTTGTCGGAACCCGAAGAGGGCGTACGCGACGTGACCGCCGTCGAGCTGCCCCCACGGCAACAGGTTCAGCATCGTGACGAGCAAGCCGGCCCAGCCGGCGAACGCGGTCGGGTGCAAGTGAACGTCGTAGCCGGCAGGAATGGGCCCGAGCACGACGCGTTTCAGCGCGAGATAAAGGAGGCTCTGACCCTCCTGCACGTAGTGCTCGCTGCCGATCGGCCCAACGGTGGAGAGCGACAGCCCAACGATGAGCACCGGAATTGCCACCACCAAACCAGCGAGCGGCCCCGACGCGCCGATATCGAGCAGGGCGTCGCGCGAGCGGATGCGTCCGCGCATCGCAATGACGGCGCCCATGGTGCCGAACGGGCTCAGGATGGGCAGCGGCAAGAAATAGGGCAGCGAGGCATCGACCCGGTGGAGCCGCGCGGCGATGTAGTGGCCGAACTCGTGAAAGAGCAAAATGGCGAGCAGCGGGACGGCGAAGGACCACCCAGCGGCCGTCGCGCGAGAAAAATCGCGAAAGCTCGACACCGGTGGCCATCCCGCGCCGGTCATGATCACCGAGAGCACCGTCGCGACGAACAGGACGGCGTTCACGCGCCAGTTTCGTCGAACGGGTGCGGGCTCGGGCTCTTCTTGGCGCACCCACACGCCCCTCGGCCGCGCCTCGGGCGGCGGGAACTCGAGCGGGTAGTAGGGCCTCGGGTGCTCGCTCATGTTCGCAATGCCTCGCGCAATCGCTTGGAGAGTCTTTCGAACTCGACCGGCAGCCGCGCGTCGACCACGCCGAGCTCGGTTTCGACGCGAAGATCGCCGCGAGAGAGCGACGGATCTGCAATGACTTGCTGGACGCGTCCGTCGGGGTCGAACGCCCGGGTGGACGCGCGGAGCGCCTCGACATCGCCCGGATGGGCGAAGAGACGGACGCGGCGCGCCGAACGCACCTCGGCGAGGACCTCACGCGCGAGCTCGAGGACGAGCGCCGGCTCCATCGCGAGCGCCCTTCCGAGGAGTCGCTCGGCGAGCAGGCGCGCGAGATCGACGGTGCGTGACAGCGCCCGCTCGTCGGCGTCGGCTTCGCTTTTTCGTTGCCGCGCCGAAAACGCCGCGACGCGGGCCAACCCTTCCGCGCGTCCGATCTCCTCGGCTCGGAGTCGTGCGTCGGCCGCGCCGCGCTCAGCGTGCTCGAGAATCGCCCGCGCTCGACGCTCGGCAGCGACGATGATCTTCGCCGCGCGCTCGTGAGCCGCGACGCTCTCGCGCTCCACGACGCGCCCCTCGGGCAACGCGGAACGTAACGGGGCGAACGCCGCTACCGGCGTCGCCGCCGCACCGGGGTTTCGGAGCACTCTGCCGCGAGCGAGCGTCACCCGAGCCTCCGGGCTTCGAGCGCGCTCACGACGGGCGCGAGCTCGCGCGCGAGCTCCCGGGCACGCGTCGCCGCGTCCGGCCCCACCAGACGCGCGGCGGTGCGGTGCGCCGAAGGCCCCGGATCGGCGAGCCCGAAGGCGAGGTCGTCGCGGCGACCGAGCAGATACGACATGGCAACGAAGGCTTGCTCGAAGAGGTCGCGATCGGTCATGACGCCTGGTTTGCCACGTAGAGCTCACCTTGGCGCGACGCCAATCCATCGCGTTCGAGCTTCGCGAGGTGCGAAGCGAGGCTTCGCGCCGCGAAGGGCCAGAGCGCGGGCGCGGTATCGGCGTAGGCGTGCGGAACCAGTTCGTCCACGTGGGCGCCGCGCGCCCCCGTCGCGAGCAACGCATCGAGCACCTTTTGCTCTCGGAGCAATCGGTGCTTCACGTAGTAGCCGAACACCGCTTCCGGGCGCTCGATCGGCGCACCGTGCGCGGGGAGTGCGACCGTGGCGTCGAGCGCCGAGAGCCGACGGAGCTGCTCGAGGTACACGCCCATGTCGCCGTCGGACGGATCGATGAGGATCGTCCCCTCGCTCGCGATCATGTCGCCGGCGACCAGCACCCCGAGCGCCGCCTCGTGCAAACACAAATGTCCGGGAGCGTGACCGGGCGTGTGCAGCACCTGCCAGCGCTGCGGGACGGGGCCGTCGAGGGTCAGCGCTTCGCCGTCCTCGAGTCGACGGGCGACGGGAACGCCGGAGAGCCGGCGCGCGGTCTCCGGGTGAGCCCAGATCGGCAGAGCGAGCTCGTGCGCGAAGAACGCCGCGCCGCCGACGTGGTCGGCGTGGTGATGCGTGACGAACAGCGCGACGAGTCGTCGCCCCGTCGAGGCGAGGCTTCGCGCCCACTCGAGCCACGCGCGGCGTTCGTCGTCGAACGGCGTCGCGGGCTCGACGAGGACGACGTCGCGACCGCCGAGCGCGTAGCTGTTGGTATGCGTCGCGGGTAAGAGCGTCGGCGTGCGCGCAGAGAAGCCGTCGACGCCGGCGGCGATGGCGTAGGGGCCGGTCACCGATTGCATCACGCTCGCCCTTCGACGACGGGGGAGTTCGCGGCAGCAAGCTCGGGTCGCATCGAACTTCGGCATGGTGTACCACGCCTCACGCACACCGCTCATTTCGGCGGGTCGCCCGGCGCCGGCGCGGCGAGTGAGACGCCCCGAGGCGAGCGCCCGCGCCGTTCAGGGAACGGGCTCGAATTTAGGCGTTTTCCCCTCGATGATGTTCTCGAGGCGCATGCGAATGAGCTTCGTGTAGCGGGGGTGGGTCACGATGTAGAACCGATCGCCGCGAATCGCCTCGATCACGGCTTCGGCGACCTCGCTGGGCTTGATGCCTGCGGCCACCTGCTGCCGGGCCAGCTCGCGCATGACCTGTTGCTGATCGGTCTCGGGCTCGGCGGCGTGGGACGCGAGGTGCTCGGGTCGATTCCGCTCCGATTCGTTGATGCTCGTCGCGACGAAGCCAGGGCACAGCACCGACGCGCGAATCTGGGAACCAATCGAGTCGAGCTCCATGCGAAGCGACTCGGTGATGGCCACGACCGCGTGCTTCGTCGCGCTGTAGATGGAGAGATAAGGGCTCGAGATGAGGCCCGCGACCGACGCCGTGTTGATGATGTGCCCCTCGTCGCCCTGAGCGAGCATCCTCGGCACGAACGTGTGGAGCCCGTGAATGACGCCCCACAGGTTCACGCCGAGCACCCACTGCCAGTCGGTGAGCGGTTGCTCCCACGTGAGGCCGCCGGCGCCGACGCCCGCGTTGTTGCAGAGCACGTGCACCGCACCGAACCTCTCGTAGGTGAGCCTCGCGAGCTCTTCGACCTCTTCGGGCTTCGAGACGTCGGTCTTCACCGCGAGCAGCGGGGCGCCCTTGGCTTTCAAGGTCCGCTCGGCCCGCGCGAGGGCTAGCTCTTCGATGTCGGCGAGGACCACCTTCATCCCGACCGAAGCGAAGCGATCGGCGAGCGCGAAGCCGATCCCGCTGGCTCCGCCGGTCACCAGGGCCACCTTCTCTTTGAAATTCTTCATGACGAGTTCCTCTCCCGGTCAAGAAGGTCGACCGACGCTCAGCCGATTCCGAGATTCCTCCGAATGCGCGTGTCGGGGTCCTCGAGGTTCGGCTCGAAGGGCTCTCCGGTCACGGTCTCGACGGCCTCGACGTAGCGGCGCGTCGCTTCGACGCGCACGTCGTCCGGGATGACCGGGATCGGGCCATCGCCGCGGAACCCCTGCTCCACGAGCCAGCGGCGGACGTACTCCTTGTCGAAGCTCTCCGGATCGCCGCCGCCGTCGAAGCGTTCCTGGTACGTCTTCTGGTACCAGAACCGCGACGAGTCGGGCGTGTGGATCTCGTCGATGACGACGATGCGCCCGTCCTTGGTTTTACCGAATTCGTACTTCGTGTCGACGAGGATGAGCCCGCGTTCGGCACACGTCTGTTGCCCGAACGCGAAGAGCCGCATCGCCATGTCCGCCGCCGTGTCGAAGTCCTTCGCCGGCATCCGGGTGAGCTCGAGAATTTCGTCGCGCGACGCCGACACGTCGTGATCGCCGTGCGCGGCCTTGGTGCTCGGCGTGAGGATCGGCGCGGGAAGCTTCTGGTGCTTCTTCATTCCTTCGGGGAGTGCATGCCCGCAGAACGTGCGCGCGCCCTTCTGATAGTGAACCCAGATGCTCGTCGACGTGCTGCCGGTGAGATACGCGCGCACGATCATCTCGACCGGGAGCGGCGTGCATTCCTCGGCGACGAGCACGTTCGGGTCCGGCACCCGGAGCACGTGATTCGGCGCGACGTGCTTTGTTTTTTCGAACCACCAGGCCGCCACGTAGTTCAGGAGCTGCCCCTTCAAGGGCAACGTGCCGAGCACGCGATCGAAAGCGCTGATGCGATCGGAAACGACGATCGTGCGTTTGCCGTCGGGCGACGTGTAATTGTCGCGGACCTTTCCTTCGTACTTCTTACCGAGCGCGGGGTAATCGGTACGTTCGAGCGGATGTTGGAGTGCCTTGCGAATGGCTTCGGGAGTTGCCCTGCCCATTGGCCGAAGGTACGAGGCCCTCGTCACGGGCGCAATGGCGGCTCCAACACCTTCTTCGCACATCGGCGAAAATGTTCCCGCGACGAAACAGTTCCCGAAAAACGATGATGCCGTGGGGGTGCGCTTCGACGTGCTATGGCATTCATCCCTTCACCGGCCACAGGTAGCGCCCCCTCGGCACTGCCTCGTCTGGGCTCCGGAGAAAACGAACGCGCCGAACATGCTCTCCGCCGCCATTGCCTTCGCCACGCCGCGCAAGCTGCCGAAGGTGAAGGCCGTGGCTGGAAAAGTGGTCGTGCTGGACATCGCCTTCGCGGGAATGGGCGCGCGCGGCGGCTTCGAAGGGGTGACGCTCCCCTTCATCGAGGGCCTCGGCGATCGACTGGTCGCGTGGGTGGATCATCACGACCACGAAGAGCACGTGCGGTTTCGCGACGACCCTCGATTCGTCCTGTCCACCAAGGCCGAGCACGGCGCCTGTCCGGAAATGATCGACGTGGCGCTCGTGGAACGCGTCGGGCCGGTCGACACCGTGGTCTGCCACACCGACTTCGACGGCCTGGTCAGCGCCGCGAAATGGATCCGCGGTGGGACCGAGCCGTACCCAGGCAGCGACGACGACGCGCGCGCGATCGACACGCGAATGGGCACGCCGAGCGAGGTCGCCGATCGCATCGACCGCGCACTTCGGGCCCGTCCGCGCGACACCGGATTGTTCGGCATGGTCGTCCGGCACCTCGTCCTGGGACTCACCGACGCGGCCCTGTGGGAACCCATCGACACCGCGGCCGCCGAGCTCTTGCCGGTCGAGCGCGAAACGCGACGGGCAGCGCGCGAATACGTGCGGTTTTCGCCGGGCGTCGCCATCGTGAACGTCTCACGCGGCTACCAGCGCATCGACAAGACGCTCCTCCTTCTCATGGGTCAGGAGCGCGAACCGGTGAGCGTCGTCATCGACGAGGACAACGTGAGCGTCGCGGCCCGCTTCGACAGCGGTTACAATTTCATCCGCTTGCTCGGCCTTTCGGGCGGAATGCCGACGCGGGTCTCGTTGCCGCGGTCGCGCGCGCACGACGTGCTCAAAGCCCTCGGCGTCACCGACCCGGCGGCACAAGCTCTCGCCGATTAGGGTTCGGACATCCTGTGGACAAGCCGTGGGCAGTGGTTTGCCCGGCGGCTTGGATCGTGCTAATTTCTTTCGGATTTGAAAGGAAATCACAGTCTAACCTGTTGAATTTACACAGGTCGACATTCTAAGCCGCCTTGGGGGGCGATCCTGTATGGCCATCCGATCCGTCGCAGCGGTCCTCGAGCCCGAAGAGATCCTCTTCGAGAATGCAAAGGTTTCGCTGTGCTTGTTGGTGAATCGACACGCAAAAACGCTGCGGATCTTCGATTTTCGCGCCGGCGCGGATCCGACGAAGCGCGGCTACGTACTGAGCATCGCGCAGCGCGAAGGGGTCGAGCGAGTGTTCACGGTCGTCGAGCGCGACGAGGTGAGTGTGTGGATTCGACTCGGGTTCGAGCGAGAGGGCACGATCCCCGGGTTTTTCAAGCGCAGCGACGCCTACGTGCTCGGCGCGTCCGTACCCCCGGCCCTCGGTGCGGCTCCGGCGGGCTCCGGCGAAGTGGTCATCGACATTCAGGCGCTGGCCGAGGGGGTCTTGCAGCGAGCGAAGCGAGTCGCCAAAGACCTCGGGCCGCCGAGCCCGCGAACCGTACGCGTACAGCCGGCGACGGACGCCATCGCGAAGCGCGCCGTTGCGACGGCCGCGCGCTCGGGTCGGGCGCTCACTCGGTTCGAAGGCTTTGGCCGCGACGTGGAGCGACGTGAATTTTACGCGACGGCGCGCGGCGGCTGGTCGCTCGTCCTCTCCGTCGAGCGCCAACTCTGCTTCGACAACGCGTTCGTCGAAGTGTTGGTCGCGCCGAAAACCGAGCGGGACATCGCGCTCACCCGCGTCGCGTTGCACCATCTGTGCGAGCAGCTATCCGACGAGGGAACGGTGGCCTGCTTCGCGTGGACCCCAATCGACGACGTCGGTCTCGCCGCGGCCTTTCTCGCGAACGGGTTTCGGCGCACCGGCATACTTCCAGCGCACCTCGTCGTTCGCGGCCGGCGCGCGGGCGCGTTCCTCTGGACCCGCAAGCTCACCGTCCCCGTCGATCCCGACGAGTAGCGGCGCGCACCCGGCGCGACCGGCGGTAGTATGCCGCCCCCGTGTCCTTCACTCGATCGAGTTGGTTCATTTTCGCTGGCGTCTTCGTCGCGACGAACTCCGTCGCTGCCGGCGTCAACACGACTCCCGCGGTAGCTCGCGCCGGCGGTGGCCAGCTCGCGCTCTCCGTCGCGTTCGATGCGGCGGGGCAACTTCGCGCGGCGGCGTGCGCTCACGAGCCGTGCGCGCTCGAGGGTGCGACGACCATCCCCGTACCCGCGGACGTCGCGCCGCACGCTACCGCGGCGCACCTTCGTGTCGTGGGGATTGGGCTCGACCGCACGGCGATCGTCGTCGACATTCCGACCGGTGACCCCGAGCGCGCGTGGACGGCCGTCGTCGCCGCGCCCACGACCGGCACCGCGCCGCTGATTCCGTTCGCCGGCTACACCGGTTTTCTCGAAGGCATCGACGGCGAGCGGAGCGGCCCCGCGGTCTTGATTCGCGAAGAAGGGATCTACGTCGGCACACAGCAAGAAGGCGCCGATCTCTGCGGGAGACCGGCGCTCCTCGCGCCGACAGTGTTCGACCCGCACACGCTCACGCTTCGCGCCGCGAAGTTGCAACGGCTCACCGACGCGGAGCGCGCGGCGGCGCCCACCTTGACGGCGAAGCTCGGCCCCCCCACTTCGTCGCCGCCCCTCTTGCGCGCGGCGTGGGCCACGAGTGCCGCACCGCTCGAAGAGCCGCGCGCGCTCACCGACGGCAACCCCGAGACGCGATGGGCGGAGGGCAAGAGCGGCGTCGGCCGCGGTGAATTCGCCGTCCTGCTCGCCCCGCGCGACGTGCCGATCGACGGCTTTTCGATCGCGCCGGGTTCGGCGCCGCACCCCGAATCGAACCCTTCGCCGCCCGCGGCAACGCCTTCGGGGGCGCCCAACCCGGCCGCGACGACGACCGCCGCACCGGCCACACCCGGAAAATCGCCGGGGAAGACGCCGCCGACCGCGACGTTCGGCGCCGCATCCACGATCCCTGCCGACGCGAAGAACGCGATCGCGCCGGGCGAGGTGTGGCTCGCCACGGAGCACGAGCTCTTCCACGTCGTGCTTCCGCCGCGCGGCGCCCACGACGCGACCTCGGTATGGCAAGTCGAGTTGCCGAATCCGGTAAAGACCGACTGCGTCGCGGTGGTGGTCGAAAGCGCCGCGACGAACGACCGCGAAGCCCGCGTCGGCATCGGCGAAATTCAGGGCAAGCCGGCGCTCGGCGGCTCGATCGACGATCTCGTGAAACAGCTCTCGGGCGGCGGCGAGCGCGCCGCGACGGCCGGCGCGATCCTGCGAGTGAGCGGCCCCGATGCCGACCGCGCCGTCGCCGTCGCCTACGCCTCCCTCGATGAAGACGGCAAACGCATCGCGCTCGACGTCCTCGACGACGCGCCGTGCGACGTCGCGATGCCAGCCTACGTCGAGGCGCTCTCCGGTGCGTCCGAGGCGCACCGGTTGCACGCGCGAAGCGTCCTTTCACGGTGCGGCCCCGTCGCGGCCGACGCCCTCTCGCGGGCGCTCGCCGAACGACGCGGCAAGGAGCGGGTCCTTCTCGCCGACGAGCTCGCCGCGATCGCGCCGGGGGCGGCCATCACCGCGATCGCGCCGCTCCTCGACAAGGGCTCGGTCGTCGAGCGACGCGCCCTGCGCGCGATCTTGGCGCACGCCGCCTCCGCATCCGAGTCGCGGGACGCCGCGATCGCGGCCCTTTCCCGCGACGACCTCGGCGTCAAGGGGACCATCGATCTGCTGCGCGCACTCGAACGACAATTGCCGTCGATCGGCGCGCCCGCGGCTCGCGCGCTCGCTCGCGCCTTGGCCGCCGATTCATCCGATCGGACGCGATTTCTCCTGCTCGGGCCGGCGAGCGCGCTCACGAACGACGCGGAGGCAGCGGCCTTCGTTCGTCGCAGCTTGGCGAGCGACCCGAACGCCCATGTGCGCGCCGAAGCCGCGCAGGTGATCGCGACGCCCGCCTCGTTCGCGCCGGAGCTCGAGCGGTCCCTCGACGACCCCGACGTGCGCGTTCGCGAAGCGGCCGCGACGGCGCTCGGCCAAGGTCGCGTGGACGGCGCCGCGGCCGCCCTCGGTAGAAAGCTCGACGGCGACGCATGGCCACTCGTGAGGAGCGCGGCGGCACTGTCGCTCGCGGAGCTCGGGCCGAAGGCGTCGATCGACGAATCGCTCGCCGACGCGGTCGGCGACTCGTCCGCCGAGGTTCGCCGCGCGGCCGTCACGGGGCTCGGGCTCCGGCGCGCGCTCTCGCGCGAGAAGAAGGTACGAAACCGTCTCGAGGACGACGACGAGGTGGACTTCGTCCGCGCGGCCGCGGCGCTCTCGCTCGGAATGATGTGCGACCGCGGCGCGGTCGACGTCCTCACGAAGAGCGCCGCCAAGCTGACGAGCGCTGCCGAAGATTCGGAACGACTCATCGGGCAAAGCGCCGTGGCCGCGCTCTCGATGTTGAAGCCGTCCGATCTCGGTCAGCGGCTCGCTCCGTTGCTCTCGAAGCAAGCGCCGCCCGCGGTTCGGCGACTCGCGAACGACGCGCTCGCGGCGCAGGGTCGATGCTCGGTTTCCGCGAAGCCACGATGAACGACGGCGAGCCGGTTCGGAATGGCCGTGCTCACCTGGGCGCCGACCTCGCCGTCGGACTCTCCGCGGCATTGGTCTGGGCAACCGTCGACTGCGTTCGACTCGGTGAAGCTGGGTCGCGCGGCGCGACGTTCGTCGTCGCGTTCGCGGGCGCCGCGTCGAGTCTCGGGCCCCTCGGCGTGCTCGCGCGTGGCGCGCGCGGTCCAGGGGCGATCCTCACGGTCGGCGTCCTCGCCGCGCTCCTTTCCACCGGACCGCTCACCGTGCTCGGCGCGCTCCTCGAGAGCCACACGCATCACCGCGCGCTCGGCGGCGTCACCTTCGCCGTTCTCGCGACGGGCGTCGCTCTGGCAACTGTAGTTGTCGCTCGCCGTCTCCTCCGGCACCCGCTTTCGACGAGGCAAGGCAAGCTCGAACGCGGCGCGCTCGCCGTGTTCACGTTCGCGTCGATGTGCATTTTTCTGGGATCCCTCGCCGTCGCGTTCGGCGCGGGAACGAAGGAGTCGGCGCGAGACGCGACCGTCGACGGCGTCGTCGGGGTCGCGTTGCTCGCCGCAGCGGTGCTGCTCCCCCGTCCACGAGTTCCACCGTGGGCGGCGTGGGCGGCCGGAGCGCTATGGGTCACCGCGACGGTCGCCGGCCTGGCAACGGTGAAGGAGGAGCCACAAGTACGCAAAATCTTCGATGAACGTGCCCCGATGACGCTGGGCATCATGGGTGTTCTCCAAGGAAACTGACGTCCGTCCGAGAGCCGCGGCATGAAAAGCGCTGTAGGGAAACCACACCGGCGGCTCGCGCCCTCGAAACCAAGTCTCTTCAGGGGGCGGCGTTGACGGACGGGCCGACGGTTTTTACCTTTCAGAAGCCGCCTTCTTGCCGTTTCGTTGAACGGATCGCTTCACGCCATGCTCGTCTTTCGCTCGTTCCGCATGCGACTCGTGCGGCTGTGCCTGGTGCTCGGGACGTTGTTGTCCCTGAGCGTGGCGTCGCTCGCGCAAGAGCCCGGGCCGGCCGAGCACGACGCGACTTCCGGTGCACGCTACGCCACGCCGGCCGATCAACCGCGAACCCGGGAGCGCTCGCTCGAGCTTCCGCCGGTGCCGGCAGGCTTCAACGTCTACGACGCCGGTTGGATCCACTTCGCCTACCCAGCGGAGACGCGGCCGCGGATTGACGCGCTCATTCACGAAGCCGACGCGGACCGCGCCGAGCTCGCGCATCGCTTCGGGCGGAGCGTGCTCTCGAACGTGTATGTTCGCGTCGCCCGCACCCCCGTGGAGATGACGACCCTCGCTCCCGAGGGCGCGCCGTATCCGAGGTACGCGTCGGGGGTCGCCTATTCGCAGATCGGGCTCGTGCTCTTGACGTTGACGCCCGTCCAGGCGAACGCGCTCGGCGACGTGAGCGAAACCTTCCGTCACGAGCTCGCCCACGTCGCACTGAGCGACGCGATCGGCGACGGACACAGCGTGCCGTATTGGTTCAACGAAGGCCTCGCGGTGCACCTCTCCGGTGAAAGCTCGCTGCTTCGGTTGAGGACCCTCTCGACGGCAACGCTCGCCGGTCGCTTGATCCCCCTCGATCGGTTGGAAGGGAGCTTTCCCTCCGACGCCATGAGCGCCGAGCTCGCCTACGCCGAATCGGCCGACGTCGTTCGGTTCTTGCTCCGCAGCGAGGATCGCGAGCGCTTTCCGGCGCTCATCGGGCGCCTCCACGATGGCGAGTCGTTCGCGACGGGGCTCCGCGACTCGTACGGGCTCGATCTGCCGAGCCTCGAATACGAATGGCGCGAGGAGGTCGCGCGGCGATACAGTTTCTGGCCCGTTTTCTTCAGCGGCAGCCTGATTTGGGCCGGGGTGTTGGTGCTGTTCGCGCTTGGTTGGCGGCGTCGTCGCCGGAAGACCAAAGAGACGCTCGAGCGGTGGGCGCGTGAAGAGGCGTTCGCCGAAATCCAACGCGCGCGGCAGCTTTCTCCGGGCACCACGCCACGCGTTCACATCGTGCTGCCGTCGCGGGACACTCCGCCCGCGCCGGAAGTTCCGATCCTCCGCCGGATCCCGATGGAGGCGGACGTCCCCAAGGTCCGTCACGACGGACAGTGGTACACGCTGCACTGACGTCACGAGCGCGGTCCGGTCGACCCGCGAGGATCGTGGAACATCGCAACACTCGGCGAGGTGGAACGCCTTCGCGCGAGCCGTTGGTCTCGAGAAACGCCTGAACTGCCGCTCGACATCGCGCGGTTCACGGCGGAGCTCGCGGGCATGTTTCAATCGGCCGTCGACAAGGCCGGCATTCAGTTCGTGATCGACTGCCCGCGGCTCAGCGAACCGGCGTGGGTGGACCGGGACATGTGGGAAAAGATCGTCCCGAACCTGGTGTCGAACGCCTTCAAGTTCACGTTCACGGGCCAGATCGCGGTTCGGGTTCGCGAGGAGAGCGGACGCTTCGTCCTCGAGGTCGCCGACCAGGGTGTGGGGATCCCCGAGCCCGAGCTTCCGCGGATCTTCGAGCGCTTTCATCGCGTGGCCGGTACCGTCGGTCGAACGCACGAGGGCACGGGGATCGGACTTTCGTTGGTTCGCGAGCTCGTGGAGCTTCACGGCGGCACGGTCGACGTGGAGAGCGTCGTCGGTCGCGGAACGACGTTCCGCGTCGGTGTGCCGAAGGGCTATGCCCATCTCCCCGCCGACGCCGTCTCGCAAGAACCCGTCGATCCGAGGACCTCGCGGGACGTCGCCGCTCACGCGGCCGAGGCCGCTCGATGGGCCCGGACCTCGCAAACGACGCTTCCGCCCCCCTCGGCGGAGGCGGCGACGAGCGCCGGTCGGGGTCGGAGCGCGCGGGTCCTGGTCGTCGACGACAACGCGGACCTCCGGCGATACGTCTCGGAGCTTCTGTCGAAGCACTACGACGTCACCACGGCGGAGGACGGCCTCGCCGCGCTCGACTCGATCCGGGCGAGCGCGCCCGACATCGTCGTCAGCGACGTGATGATGCCGCGGCTCGACGGCTTCGGACTGGTTCGCGAGCTCCGCAAGAACCCCGAGACGGCGTCTCTGCCGACCATCTTGCTCTCCGCGCGCGCCGGCGAAGAGTCGGCCATCGAAGGCCTCGACGTGGGCTCGGACGACTACTTGGCGAAGCCGTTTTCGGCGCGCGAGCTCCTGGCGCGCGTGCGCACCCACGTCGAGCTCGCTCGCGTTCGGCGAGAATGGGTGGCCGAGCTCGAGCGCACGAACCGGGAGCTCGACGCGTTCAGTTTTTCGGTGTCTCACGATCTCCGCGCGCCGCTCCGCGCGATCAACGGCTTCGCGAACGCGCTCGCCGAGGACTACGGAGACATCTTCGACGAACCCGGGAAAAAATTCCTGACGAGCATCTTGAACGGCGTGCGCCGCATGACGTCACTCATCGACCATTTGCTCGGCCTCGCGCGCATCACGCGGGCTCCGGTGAGCGCCCACCGCGTCGATCTGTCCGCCCTCGCGGCGTCCGTCGTGTCCGACCTCCGGCGCTCCGAGCCCGAGCGGGCCGTGACCGTCGATATCGAAGACGGGCTCGTCGTGTCGGGCGATCGCGAGCTGCTTCGAGTCGCGCTCGTCAACCTGCTCGGGAACGCCTGGAAGTACAGCGCGCGCGCGGAACGATCGCGCGTCGAGCTCCGTCGCGACCCCGACGACGAGACGACATTTTTCGTACGCGACAACGGCGCGGGGTTCGATATGTCGCGGGCCGACCTGCTCTTTGCGCCCTTTCAACGCCTCCACAGCTCCGACGAGTTCGAGGGAACCGGGATCGGGCTCGCGACGGTTCAGCGAGTCGTGGCACGGCACGGCGGGCGGATCTGGGCCAATGCAGCGGTCGGCCGCGGCGCGACGTTCTTCGTTTCGCTGCCGGCCCGCGCTTCGACCTGACACTACTGTTGGAGTCTTTGGCAGAACAGATCACGATCGTCGCTGGAGGCCACGAGCCACAAAAAAGAACCGGCGAGGCCAGTGGGGGCTGTTTTCGAGCACGAGAGTCGCGAGACGCTTCGTCCGATTCTACGGCTCGGGTATCAGGTCGAGGAAACCCAGAAATCCCGCCAAATTGAGAACTCTCTGGCAGTAATGCTAAGGCGCGCGCCGTTCACGCACGCGGCTCTTCCGCGGCGTCGACGAGCGATCGCGACTCACCCGGTTCGTCGACTCCGTATTTGATCATCGCCAGCGAGCCGATGAGCGTCGCGGTGATCGCCACGGGGAACGTCAGCTTCAGGAGCGCGACCCAATGCTCGCCCGCCGTGATCTCGATCAGCTTTTGCACTTGACCGATCGGCAACAAGGTGATCATGAACGCGAGCGGAACGGCGAGCCACACCGCCCACGGCGGCTTTCGGAGCGACGCGGGACCGAACGCGAAGAGGATCAACGGCGCGAAGAAGATGCAGGCGTCGTATTGGTGGTGATAGACGCAGAGCGAGCCGAGGCACGCGAGCGGAACGAGGAACCGCGCGCTCGTCGCGACGGTCGACGGCGACGGGGTGCGCCACCCTTCCCACGCGAGATAGAGCGCCGTCACGCCACAGCAGGCCAGATTCGCGAACCGCGACACGGCGAGGTTCTTCGTGAGCCCATAAAATAAAAAGACCCAATCGAGACGGGGCAGCGCCGCCCCGAGCCAGGGATCGGGCGCGTTGATGTTGTGCGGCACCGCGAGCGACTCGAACGCGCGCACGTTGGCCTGGTACGTCGCGAAGGCGTCGGGGCCCATCCGGTGAAACCCGATGGCGTTCAAGAGAACCCACACCCCGATCGCGACGCCGACGGCGACGAAGCGACGCCGCAACAAGAGGAGACCGAGGAACGGAATCGACAGCGTCATCTTGAACGCCGTGGCGAACACCGCGAGGGCGTAGGCGGTGCGAGGGCGGTTGGTGTGAAACGCGACGAGAAACGAACAGAGCAGGCCGAGGACCAGCGGCGCGCCCTGAAGCAGCATGATGCCCCAGCGGATCGCGGCGCTGAGCAGGATCGCCGCAACGGTGAACATCCACACATAGCTCGGCGCGTCCTTCGAGACGAAACGCACCAGTGAACGCACCCCGACGATGATTGCCAGGTTCGAGAGTGCGAAGAACGAAACCTTGGCGATCGGATACGGCAAGAGTGCGAGCGGTACGACCGAGAATCCGGTCGCCGGCGGGTACACCATGCCTAAAATTCCCTGCCCGACATCGCCGAAACCGTTGAACTTGTAGACGTTCGTGCCGGTGAGGATGCCGGTGCCCATCAAGTGGAGCACCTTGAAGTCGCCGCCGCCGTTCTTCGCGCGAATCCACCCGACGCAGACGCCGAGGGCGATCAGCACCAGAGCGGAAATCGAGAGCAACCGATCGCGCGACGCCGTTTGCTTCATCGACTCGGACTCGCTTGAGCAGCTCCGATATAGCTTGCGGCGATGGGGGCCGCAAGACGAGGGCCGAGCGCCGAATCGACCGCGTCGCTGAGTGCTTCACGGGTATCATCCAGGTCAGTGGCACTCGAACAACCCGAGCAGCTTTTCGACAAGCAGCTGGTGAAAAAGCTGTTCGTGCCACTCATGCTCGGCGTGCTCGCCTACGCGGCGCTCTTGTTCTACGGGGACGCCGCTTCCGTCGGAGCCGGCCTCCGTCACTTGAACGGCGGCGCACTGGTGCTCGGCGCCGGCTTGTCCATCGCGGGTTTCGCGCTTCGCGGCGGCAGGTGGGAATTTTTTCTCCGGGTGATGGGCATCCGGGTGCCGTGGCGAGAGAGCGCACTCGCGTTCCTCGCGGGGCTCGGCATGAGCATCACGCCGGGAAAAGTCGGCGAGCTCCTGAAGGCGTTGCTCCTCAAGGAAGCGGCCGATGTCCCGGTGGCTCGGAGCGCACCGATCATCGTCGCGGAGCGGATCATGGATCTCGCGTCGCTCCTCGCGCTCGGCATCGGCGGTTTCCTGTGGTCGCGGGGGCCCCTGGTCGGGATGTTCGCCGGCGCGATCGTCGTCGCGGCGTTTTTCGCGCTCGGAAGATCGCGAACGGTCGCCCTCGCGCTCATCGGCATCCTGGCGAAGATCCCGTTCGTCGCGCGGTTTCGTGAAAAATTGGAGACGGCGCACGCTTCGCTCTACGAGCTCTGGGGGGCGACGGCATACTCCCTCGGAATGGCGCTCTCGCTCGTCGCGTGGGGACTTCAGGCCACCATCGTGGTCGTGTTGGCGGCCGCGCTTCCCGATACGCACGTCTCGCTTCCACAAGCCTTCGTCGCATACTCGGCGCCGCTGCTCGCCGGAACTTTGGCGCTCCTGCCGGGCGGCCTCGGGCTCACCGAAGCGTCGATGACCGGCGTCCTCCGGGCCATGTCCGGCGCGACCCCCGCCGCCGCGGCGGTGCTCACGATCGTTCTCCGCGGGTTGACGTTCTGGCTCGCCGTCACGATCGGATTTTCGGCGCTCGCCGTCTCTCGGGCGCGACGACGCCACGCTGTCACTCACCCCGCTGGTACGTCCTGACTTCGATGGAAAAGACAGAGCGCGCACGGTTCATCGGCCTCGGCGTTTTTCTCTATGGAGCCCTTCTCGCGGGCGCGTTCGTCACGTTGATCTACCGGCGGCAAGGCCTCATCGCGCCGGTCGTCGACTTGAACGGTTTCGGCAGAATCTCGGAGAACCTCGCCACCGGAAAAGGCTTCAGCCTTTTCGGCACCCCGACGGTCCGTCGCGGTCCGCTCTATCCTTTCTTCGGCGCGCTCTTACTCGAACTATTCGGCGCGAGCGGGCGCCCGCCGGACGTGACGTTCTTTCGCCCGCTGATCATCGCCAATTGCGTCATCTTCGGCCTGACCTGCGTTGCGGTCTGGCGGCTCGCCGATCGCCTGTTCAGCCCACGCGTCGCGCTCCTCGCGGCCCTCCTCTGTCCGCTCGTACCACAGTCGATGCGCTACGTCGGCATGACGGAAGTAGAGACGCTGATGGGGCTCTGGACCGTCTTGCTCGCGTCGACGGGGCTTACCGTGGTCCTGCACCCGAACGCGAGAAGCGGTCTCTTCTTCGGGCTCACCGTGGCCGCGGCCACGCTGACCAAGCCCATCGTGATGCTCTATCCGTTCGTCCTCTTGCCGCTCGCCTATCTGCGCTGGAGAAGGACGAAAACGCCAGTGAAGGAATGGGCCGGAGCGTGTGCGGTGGCGCTCGCGACGTTCGCCGTCCTGCTCGTGCCGTGGTCGATTCGCAACATGGAAGTCACACACGGCGACTTCAAGGGCATCAGTAGCAACGGTCCCGGTGAGTTCTTGCGCGGCTACGTGAACGCCCAGCCGAAATACTATCTGCTCCGGCAAAACTTCGGCGGTTCGGAGCCCAACACCGAGAAGTGGGATCCCGAAGCGAATCAATACGAAGACGGATTGCTCCGCGCCCACGGCTTGCCGTTTTTCCGGTGCGGCGGAATGGACGGCAAATACTTCTGCGACCCGCCGATCCCGGACGGCGTGAGTGTCGCCTCACTCGAGGTCCAAAAGGACAAGATCGAGAGCGCCGAAATGAAGCGCCGCGTCCTCCACGACCCGCTCGAGTTCGTCGGCAAATTCGCCGTTCAGCTGGTCACGTTTTGGTACATCGTCGAAACGCGTTCGAAGTCGCTGGCCGTCGGGGCCATCGCTGCGCTGACGTTGGTGCTCGCCGCCTTGGGCGCTCGTTCCGCGAGCCGAGCCGGCGTGGTGGTTTGGCCTGCCGTCACCGTCCTCGCTTACATGAACGCGATCTACGCCGCGTTCCTCGCTTTCGCTCGCTACTCGATGCCGCTGTTTCCAACCCTCGTCGTGTTCGCAGCCGGCGGTCTAGCGTGGCTGTACGAGCGCTTCGTCGTTCGCGCCTCGCCGCCACCCTGACCGCCAGATCGTCCAAGGCACCTTTCGACGAGAGAGCGGCGAGAGAGTCGCGCAAGCGCGCGTTCGCCAAGACCGTTGCATGCGGGCCAAGTCTCTGCGAGATTCGCCGCATGCTTCCGCCCATCGAATTGCCTCCGTTGAAGCCGCCGGTGCTGCTTTCGGTCGTCATTCCCGTCTACAACGAACTCCGATGGGTCGAAACGATCCTGTCGCTCGTACAAGCGTCCGACCGACTCGGATGCGACCTCGAAATGGTCGTCATCGACGACTGCTCCACCGACGGCACCGGCGATTTGCTGGTCGAGCTCGCGAAGAAATATCCCGCGCTCCAGCTCTATCGTCAGGAGGTGAACCAAGGCAAAGGCGCCGCGCTCCGTCGCGGTTTCAAGGAAGCGAAGGGCCAGATCGTCTTGGTCCAGGACGCCGACCTCGAATACAGCCCGTCGGACTACCCGACGCTCCTCGCGCCGATCCTCGAAGGCAAAGCGGACGTCGTGTTCGGAAGCCGCTTTCTCGGCGGACCGCACCGCGTCCTCTATTACTGGCATTCCGTCGGCAACTGGGTCCTTACGCGAACCAGCAATGGGTTCAGCAACCTGAACCTCACCGACATGGAGACTTGTTACAAAGTCTTCCGCCGCGAGGTCCTCGAGCGGATCACCATCCGGCAAAATCGCTTCGGCTTCGAACCCGAAGTGACGGCGAAGGTCGCGCGGCTCGGCGCGCGCGTGTACGAAGTTCCCATCTCGTACGCGGGCCGCACGTATGAAGAAGGCAAGAAGATCGGCTGGAAGGACGGCGTTCAGGCCTTCTACTGCATCCTTCGTTACGGCATGAGCGACTGAGCCACGTTCGGGGGGGCTCGTTCGCGACTGGGGTCGCGGCGCGGTCGCGAGCCGCTCAGCCTCGCGATACGTGCGCCTGTTCGATCCGTCGCGACTCGTCGATCAGTCGCTCGAAGACGCTTCGCACCGTCGCCGCGTCGAGCGGCTCGGGAGGGCTCTTCGAGAGCTTCTCGAGCACGTCCTTCTCGCGAGCCGGATCGTAAACGGGCATCTGCCGCGCGCGCTTCACTTCTCCGACACGAAGGACGAGGCGCACACGCTCCGCGACGAGGCGCAGGATATCTCGATCGATCGAATCGATCTCGGCTCTCAGCTGTTCTAGTTCCGGTACCGTCACGACTCCATCGTACTCGCGGTCCCGGGCTCGCGCGAGCGCGCACTCAATTCACGATGCTCGTGCAGCCCGCCACGACCTGGACGTCGAGGACGTCGCCGCCCTGAAGAAGCGCGCAGGATTTCCCTTCGATCCCCACGTGCGTCGGGTCGATGTACGTCCAGCCGTCGGTCGGGTCGAACGGCACCACCGTCTTGTCGAAGTATACGTTCACGAGCGCCGGGTCGGGCGGCGCGGTGGCGAGTGTGACTTCGCAGCTGATCGACACCGATAGTCCGATTTGACGCAAGGTCGCGGCGAGGTCGTCCGCACCTTCGGCCGGGTAGTAGTAAGGCTCCGTCGGTCGCGCCGTTCCGCCCGCTTCCGCGAGCTGGTCGAGGAGTCCGGCGTAGACCGTCGATCCCGGCATCCCGATGACGAACGTCTTGATCCCGCTCGCCTCGAGATTCGCGACGGCTGAAACGGTCGGCTCGGCATCGAGGCACCACAGGTTCTGCTGCGCGCCGTAACGGAGATCGCAGCAGTTCAGCGTCGCGTCGTTCGGATCGCAATTCCCTTCGATGTTCGTCGTGCACTCGTTCGTGTCGCACGTGATGTTGGCGTCGCAGTTGGGCGCGCCGTCGGTGAGCAAGAACGCATACGTTTTGCCGGTGAGGGCGAGCAATTTGTTTTGTAGCCCCATCATCGTCGCGGCCGTCGGCGTGAGGCCGCTCGGCGTCCTGCCCGCCAACGTCGCGAGGAGCGACGACAAGATGGGACCCACCTTGTCCGCGATCGCGTAGCTCACCGGATCACCGGGGCGCGTCGCAAAGACTTCTTGTCCCGCCGGGCATTGCGAGGTGTCGCTGTCGGAATCGGTCGCTGGGAACGTCGCAGCGCCGTAGCTCACGCGATGCCCGACCACCTTGAGCACGTCGGCGATCGCCGCGCGCGCCGCGTCGTAGCGCGTCCCGAAGTTGCCGTTCGCGTCCGGCACATCCATCGGACTGATCATGCTGCCCGAGGCGTCGAGCACGAAGTACAGGTTCGGGCGCTCGAGGACGATCGGCACGATGACGTTGCCGCAATAACCCGCGGCGTCTGCCGCCGGAGGCGGCGGCGGCGTCGCGTTGAAAAATCCGCCGGAGTCGGGGCCGCCGTCCTGGAGCGACGAGGGCGGCAGATCCTCGTCGATGAGCGGAGGGATGTGGGACCCGCAGCCCACCACGGCCGTCGCGACGAGCCCGATGACCGACGCGCGCAAAGGAAGCATCCCTGATTCAGGATAGCCCACGAGACGCGGAAGCGCCTGAGACGGCCGCGCGTTATCGTGCGAGGCGTGAGCGGCCGAAGACCCCCCGAGTTCTGGGCCGTCTTGCTGTCGAGCTTCGCCGGGCTCATTTTCCTCGTCACCGTTCCGGCGTCGGTGTCTCTGCGCGGCCCGCTGACGGTGACCCTGGACGTCCCGACGACGGGTGCGCGCTCGGGGTCTTTGTCGGTGAAACTCACGCGCGCCGATCGTGGAACGGCGGTGATCAGCGGCACTGTTCGGGTGTTCTGGGAGAGCGGGCGTCGTTATTTTCTCGCCGGTGCCGCGAGCACCGATGCGAAGGGGGAGGCAAATATCCCCGACTTGCCGCTCGGCGCGGCGTGGGTACTGGCCGAGGCACCCGGGCTCGCCCGTGCGTCGACGGCGCTCGTGCTCGGCGCGGCGCGACGAGAGCTCACGCTCGCCCTCGGCCCCGCCACCTCGGTGCACGTGCACGTCGAGTCGGAAAGCGGCGCGCCGGTTCGCGACGCGACGGTGCTCGTCGACGCGGCGGACGCGTTGCCATTCGGCGCCCTGACCGACGCAACTGGGCACGCCACGTTGTCGCACCTGACAAGCGGCGCGTTTCGACTCCGCGTGTACAAGCGCGGCTTCGACCCCGAGACACGAGCGAACGTTACCGGAGACCAGAACGTGTCGCTCCATGCGGCGTCGGGGCTCGACGTCGCCGTCACGGACGCGAGCGGGCACGCGACGCCGAGCGCGACCGTGCTCATCGCGGGTTCGAGCCTGTGGCCCGCGCGCAGCGTCGAAACCGATGCGTCGGGTCACGCGAAGATCACCGGACTTGCCGCGGGCGTGTACGATCTAAAAGCCGAAAAGGGCTCGCTCGTCTCGAAGACGGAAGTCGGTTTTCGTTTCGAGCACGGCCCGGCACATCCGCTGACGCTCGTGCTCGGCCCGGGCCGCATGATCCCGATCATCGCGACCGACGGCGAAGGCGACCATCCCCTCGTCGTGCCCGACGCGGACGTCGTCGTGGTCGAGGGCGGAGTGAGCTCGTTTCCCGTCGAGGGTCGAACGAACCGCTTCGGCAAGGTCACCTTGGGCCCCTTCGCGCCCGGCGCGTTGGTCGCGGCGGCGCGCGCCGATGGCTTCGTCGAGCGGAGCGCGATCGCCGTTCCGGAACCGGTGACCGACGACGTGCGCATTGCGCTCTATCGAGGAGCGACCCTCGCCGGCATCGTCACGGACGGCGACGGACGGCCCGTCGACGGCGCGTCGGTCGAGATCGTCGGTACCGATCTCGACGGAATGCCCATCGCCGAAACGCCGGAGAACGTCGAGTTTCGGCGCGCGCACTTCGCCGCGGCGCTCGGCGCTCCTTCCACGCTCGCGCCCGGTGGCGAGCTGGGCGTCACCGAAGGCCCGATCCCCCCCATTCCTCAAGGCTCGCTCGATCCGAACCTCGCGATGACCCGCGTGATGCTCGCTCCCGACGCGCCGGCTCCGTGGGTCACCAACGTCGATGGCTCCTTTCGGGCGACGCCGATCCCGCCGGGACGCGTGCGCGCCCTCATCCGGCATCCGTCGTACGTCGAAGCCCTGAGCGACGCGGTCACGCTCGCGACGGGCGCACAGGCGACGATCAAGGTCGTCCTTCGCGAAGGCGGCGCGATCGAAGGGACGGTCGTGGACGACGCGGGCTTGCCGGTCTCCGGCGCCGGCGTCGAGGTCGCCGCCGTGTTCGGAAGCTTGGTACGCAGCACCGTCGCCGCTTCGGACGGAACCTTTGCGCTCGCCACCTTGCCTCGCGACGTGCTCGTCTCCGTTGCGCGGCCCGAGGATTTGTCGAAGCCCATCGTTCGGCGACGGATCACGGTTCCGGAAGGGAGCCGGAGCGAGATCGAGCTGGTGCTCCCCGCACCGCGCGGCGAGCTCGAGCTCACGGTGTCGGATGCGTCGGGACAGCCGGTGAAGATGGCGCAAGTGACGGCGCTGTCGCTCGACCCCGACGAGCTCCTGCGCACGACGGCGTTCACCGGCAACGACGGGCGCGCCGTCATCCGAGACGCCGTGGGCCTGCCGCTTCGCGTGCTCGTCGAGGCACCCGCCTTCGCCGCTTGGTCCCAGGAACTCGAGCACGCGCCGGAAAAGCTGTCCGTCGATCTGTCGAGCGGCGTGAGCATCGAAGGCCGCGTCACCGCGGTGCGCGGGCGGCGCGACGTCGACGGTGCGACGGTCGAGCTCTTCGCCGACGGGCATCGGCGGGTCGCACTCACGGACGCGAGCGGCGCCTATCGGTTCTCGGATCTGACGCCGGGGAAGATCCATCTCACGGTCACGCATCCGGAGTTCGCGACAGCCGAACTGGACGTCGAGGTGACCGCGACCGGTCGCATCGATCGACCCTTCGACGTGGACCCGATCGATCTCGCCGAACCCGGCTCCATCGACGGCCACGTCGTCGACAAGAGCGGACAGCCGGTGTCGGGAGCTCGGGTCGGCGTCGGCGCAGTGAACGCCTACTTGCCCGTCGGCGCGCCGCCGGATGGCACGGCCACCACGCAAGCGGACGGCGCGTTTCATTTGTCGCGGGTGCGCCCGGGAACGTTCACGGTCGAGGCGTACGCCGCCAACGTCGGTCGGGGACGCGTGACGCGCGTCGTGGTCGAGTCGGACCAACCCACCGAAGGCGTCGTGATTCGGCTTTCGCAAAGCGACGAGAGCGAGCCGACCACGACGGGCGGCGTCGCGGTGAGCCTCGGCGACTCCGGCGGCGCGGTCGTGATTCAGGGAGTCGCGCCGGGCAGCGAGGCCGAGCACGCGGGCTTGGTCGTCGGCGACGTCGTCGATTCGGTCGATCGCGCCGCGCCGAGGTCGCTCGCCGATGCGCGCGAGCGGCTTTCCGGTCCGGCCGGCTCGGACGTGGTGGTGGGAGTGGTGAGGAACGGCGCGCACCTTTCACTTCGCGTGGCGCGCGAGCGCGTTCGTCGATGAAATGGCGGCGCGAACGCTGTCGGGGACTTGGCATTCTCGCGGAAGAGCGGCAAGGTTTCCTGCTGCTCGGACCGTTCTGTCAATTCCCTCGAGCTTGGCGCCAGAACGACGTCGTGAATCGCTTCGGTATTTCGTCCTGTGCGGCGGCGTCGGCCCTCGCACTCCTCGTCGCTTGTCCGGACGCGCGCGCCAATCCGTTCGGCTATCACGAACACGACGGCTTCTACCTCCGGATGTCGGCCGGCCTCGGCACGCTTCACGTCGCGCGCTCGACCGACCAAGGGGGGGTGACCGACGGCATCGCATTCACCGGCAACACCTCGACGGTCGGTGGCGCGTCCATTTTCACGGAGCTATCTGTCGGGGGAACGCCGTTCAAGCACGTCGTCATCGCCGGCACGTTTCTCGGCGACAATTTGCCCGCCGCCGAAGTGGAGCTCGCGAGCGGTTCGCGCTTCAACCTCGGGAGCGGGCTCACCTTCGCGATGCTGGCGCCCACGATCGACGTCTTCCCGAATACCAGCGGCGGCTTTCACGCCGGCGGCGGCGTGGGCTGGGCGGTCGCGACGGCGAGCATCAGCGACCCGATCTTCGACACCATCGGCGGCGGGGGTCTCGGCGCGACGCTGCACGTCGGCTACGATTTCTGGATCGGCGACGACTGGTCGTTCGGCGCGATGGCCCGCGGCGTCGTGGCGCGCATCCAGGGCGAGCAACAGTCGACCGCGGGAACAACCGGGCACGAGCACGACACCGTCACGACCTTGAGCATCGCGCTGTCGTTTCTCTATCACTGAGGGCGCGCCGTCTCCGCGACGGCAAGGCCCGCATCGCGTACCCCAAAAACTCGAGCCCATCTCACGAGTGAGATGGGTGCTCTTCGTGGCCTGTCTTCGAGGCTTTACCGGACGTATTCGGCTTGGAGAAGCTTCGCGATGGTTTGGAGCTGCATGTTGCTCGTGCCTTCGTAGATCTTTCCGATCTTCGCGTCGCGGTAGAACTTCTCGACGGGGAACTCCTTCGTGAACCCGACGCCGCCGAGGAACTCGACGCAGAGCGACGCGGCGCGCTCGGCCACGTCGGACGAAAACAACTTCGCCATCGCGGCTTGCTTGATGAACGGCTGACCGGCGTCCTTGAGGCGCGCGGCGTTGTAGACCATGAGGCGCGCCGCTTCGATTTCCGTCGCGACCTTCGCGTACTGGAACTGGAGCCCCTGGAATTCGCCGATCTTCTTCCCGAACTGCTCGCGGTCGTGCATGTACGTCATCGCGTATTTGAACGCGCCCTCGGCGAGCCCCACCATCTGCGCGCCGATGCCGATGCGGCCTTCGTTCAAGGTCTCGATCGCGATCTTGTAACCCTTGCCGACGTCGCCGAGGACGTTCTGCGCCGGCACCTCGGCGTCCTCGAGGATCAGCTCGCAGGTGCTCGACGCACGGATGCCGAGCTTGTCCTCTTTCTTGCCGACCGAAAATCCCGGGAACCCGCGCTCGACCAGAAACGCGGTGATGCCCTTGTACCCGAGCGACGGATCGACCGTCGCGAGGACGATGAACAAGTTCGCTTCCGCTCCGTTCGTGATCCAGAGCTTCTGCCCGCGAAGGAGATATTTGTCGCCGCGCTTTTCGGCCCGCGTCTTGAGACCGAAGGCGTCCGAGCCACTCGACGCCTCGGAGAGCGCGTAGCTGCCGACCCACTCCGAGCACATCCGCGGCATGTAGCGCTTCTTTTGCTCGTCGTTTCCCCAGCGCAGGATGGCGTTGTTCACCAGCGTGTTTTGCACGTCGACCAGCACGCCGACGCTCGGATCGGTCTCGGCCACGGCCTCGACGGCGAGCACGGCGTTGAAGAACGAGCTGCCTGCGCCGCCGAGCTCGACCGGAACTTCGATGCCCATGATGCCGAGCTCGAAGAGCCCCTTCACGATCGAGGCGTCCATCTTTCCCGCTTCGTCCATCTTCGAGACGAGTGGCGCGACCTTATCGCGCGCGAAATCGAGCACGGCCTCGCGGAACATGCGCTCTTCGTCGGACAGCAGGGTCAGGGGCTGGCTCATGGGGATCCTCATTCGATGCGTCGCGAAGACGCGGGCGGGGGCGCGCTCAGGGCGGCGCGCCGGTCTACTTCGCCGGCTTAGACGCGGCGGCCTGCCGGAGCAATCGGGCTTCGCCCTCGGCAGCGCGCGCCTTTTCGGTCCGCTGACCGAAACAGGTCGCGCATTAGAGGTAGAATGCGCCGCATCCATGCCCGGCAACAGTTTTGGTCAGGCCTTCCGCATCACCACCGCGGGTGAGTCGCACGGCCCAGGAAATGTCGTGATCATCGACGGTTGCCCGCCCGGAATTCCGCTCACCGTCGAAGACCTGCAGGTCGACCTCGCGCGGCGACGGCCCGGCCAGAGCCGCATCGTCACCCAGCGAGACGAGGCCGATGAACCGGAAATCCTCGCGGGCGTCTTCGAGGGTCGGACCACGGGGACGAGCATCGCGATCCTCGTCCGGAACGCCGACCAGAAGAGCAAGGACTACGACGACATCAAGAACAAGTACCGACCCGGGCACGCCGACTACACGTACGACGCGAAGTACGGGCGGCGCGATTACCGCGGAGGCGGCCGCTCGAGCGCCCGCGAAACGACGGTGCGCGTCGCGGCCGGCGTCGTCGCGAAGCGCATCATCGCCGAAGCGTTCGGCGGCAGGGTCGTCGGGTACGTGAAGCAGGTCGGCGACATCGTCGCGACGATCGACGACCCCGCGTCGATCACGCTCGACGCCGTGGAGCGGCTCCCCGACGGCGAGCCCAACATCGTGCGCTGCCCCGATCCGGTGCGCGCGGCGGAAATGGTCGAGCTCATCGAGCGGATGCGAAAGGCACAGGACTCCATCGGCGGCATCGCCGAGATCGTCGCGACCGGCGTCCCCCCCGGGCTCGGCGAACCGGTGTTCGACAAGCTGAAGGCCGACATCGGCAAGGCGCTGTTCAGCTTGCCGGCCGTGCTCGGTGTCGAATACGGCACGGGGTTCGGCGTCGCGCGGCTTCGAGGCAGCGAGAACAACGACGTGTTCGTCGCGACATCGAGTGGCGGCGCGTCCCATGCGACGGGCACCGTCGGCACGCCCACCAATCGCCACGGCGGAATGCTGGGCGGGATCTCGAGCGGCATGCCGATCGTCGTGCGCGCGGCGGTCAAACCGACCAGCAGCCTACCGCTCGAGCAACCGACGGTCACGACGGCACTCGAGCCGACGACGATCCGCACCAAAGGCCGGCACGACCCCTGTCTTCTGCCCCGCTTCGTGCCAATGGCCGAGGCCATGGTGGCGATCGTGCTCGCCGACCACTACTTGCGCCATCGCGGTCAGACGATGACCCACGGCTGAGCGCTCGCGCTCGCGCTCGCGATCGTGTGGCCGATTCGACGCACCTGATTTAGGTTGGAATCCATGTCGCGAACGTCGCTCGATTCCCGATCGCTGCTCCTCGCCGTCAGCGCGGGGCTGGCTCTCGCCGCGGCCGGCTGCGACAAGAAGGGAAGCGACGGAGCCGCGCCGGCGCCGAGCGTCACGGGGACGGACACGGTCGCTCAGGCTGCGAAGGCGTGCTGCAAAGGATTGAACTCGTGCAAGGGCAAAGGCGACTGCGCCGTTCCCGGCAAACACGAGTGCGGCGGACAGAACGCATGCAAAGGCCAAGGCGGCTGCAACATGCACTGCCCGAAGTGAGCCTCGGCGCGCCGGCGAAGCGCGCGTCGTCTCGATGCGGCTCAGCGATCGCGCTTGGAGTTTTCGGCCGGCAAGGGCGGCGGATTGGTCGCAGCCGTCGGCAGCGGCGGCGGCGTGCTTTGACGCGGAAGCGGCGGCGGCACGCTGCGACGACCGCGGTTGCTGTTCCCCGGAAAGGGCGTCGGGCGCCGTGACTGAACGCCGGCATCGCGGCGGCGGCGCTCCTCGAAGAGCACGATCTTGATGAGCCCCGAGACGTCGGCCTCGCGGATGATCGGATCGTGCGTGTCGACGCTCGGGTCGAGCAACTCGATGAGCGACAGCATCGCCGTGCGGAGGAGCGTGTCGTTCGGGAACGACTCGCGGATGCACGCTTCGCGCTCGTCGTCGTCGTTCAGCGCCCAGAGCTCAGCGTACATGCTCTCGATGGAGAGCAACACCGGCGTC
Organism: uncultured Polyangiaceae bacterium; assembly: GCA_964506835.1. Lineage (GTDB taxonomy): Bacteria > Myxococcota_A > Polyangia > Polyangiales > Polyangiaceae > DASZVB01. The sequence continues at coordinate 66,683 of CAZDNG010000032.1, read as the reverse complement.
GAGAGCTCCGCGTTGCCCGGTGGCAAGCGATCGATCACCCGCATGCGCTCGATCACGCGGCGGCGCACGTCGTCTTCGTCGACGACGGCCGCGGGCTCGCCCTCGGGGATCGCCACGGCGCCCGAGTTTTCCTCGAGTTCCGGCTCGACGCTTGCGTCGGCAACGCCTTCGCCACGGAGCGAGACGACGGATGCCGGCATGTCCGGAACCGAGGGCGCGGGCGGCGCCTCGACGTAGCCCGCTGGGATCGCGACGCCACGCACGATGACGCGATCCCAAACCTGATCGAGTGGAAGGTGCGATACCAGGGTCGACAGCGGGACGACATTGAGGAACCGCTCCTCGGTGAGCGGCGCGCCGGCGCGGGCGATCTCGAGAGCGTGCCGCACGATCTGGCGCAGGTTATCGACGGGAAGCGCCGCAGCCATTTCCTCGAACGTGACGCCATCGGCGACCTCGCGAAGAGACAGGATGCCTTCGGAGAGCGCGCAGTCGACGATGAACGAGAGGCGCGCCGCGGCGCGCGCGTGCCGTGCGGGCTCGTCGGAGCGATTCACGGCGTAGAACGAACTGTCGACGATGAAACTCCACAGCTTTCGCGCGTCGAGGTGTCGGACGCGTTCGTCGGGCGGATAGAGTGCGACGAGTTCGGTCGGCGTCGTGGTCTCCTCGGCGAGCGCGATCTCCAAGTCCTCGGTCGCGCTGCGGAGCGACTTCTTCAGAGCGATCTTCTCGTGCGTGCCCGTCGACTTGACGAGCAGGCGAACGCGAAGGTCGTCTGCCTTCGCGAGCGACTCGATGATCGCCGCGGGCGGGAAGTCGCGAAGGAACTCCTCGGGCGTCCGAAACCCCTCGCTGAGCGTGTGATCGACGACACGCGCGAGAAACCGCTGGCGCGGTTCGCCGAGTTCGGACACGTGGCGTTTCTTCGAATCGGGAGACGAGGACGGGGTCGCCATGGGCGGACAGGATATCCGCGGTTTCCGTCCAGGGAAGTACGGAGATACGGAAGTATCGAATCTGGCAACAATCTCGCTGGGCGCGTGGTCAGGGACGAGGGGAGGCACGTCCCGGCGGCCGGTGGAGGGTCGGTTTTCGGCGGGGTCACCGTTTCCGGTTTGCGACGACAAGTGTTCGATTTGAGCCCGGAAAGTGCTCTCCCGCGTCACGATTAATTCACGTCGAGAATACGCTCAGGACATCGCGACTAGGAGAACCTTGGTGTCATGGAGACGACCATTCTCGAACTGGGGACTCGGGCATTCCATCTCCTCTCTGCTCGAAGCGGACGAACGACGGGAGTGGAGCTGGTCCCACTCGGCACCGAGCGGGTGGCCCTCGAAGCAAGCATCGAAGCGACCGGAAAGATCGGGCGCCGCGCCGGCGCGGACGCACTCCGCGCGCTCGGCAATCTCGTCGCGTTCGCGCATCGCAATGGCGACGGCCAGATCGTCGCGTTCGCGACACCGACGCTCGGCGGCGCCGACAACGTCGACGACTACCTGCACTCGGTCCGCAAGCGTTACGGCTTCGCGACCCCGCTGCTCGCGCCTTCGGAGTTGCTCCGCCTCACGTATCTCGCGGCTCAGAACGAGCTCGACCTCGGCGATGCACCCGTCACGATCGCGCACCTCGGCCATTCGACGCTCGAGCTCGGACACGGCGCGTTCGGAAAGACGCCGCACGCCGAAACGCTCGCGCTGGGCGTCGCGCGGCTGCATCGCGCCTTCGGTGCGTGCGAAACGGGGTTCCCGACCGACGATGTCGGGGCGCTGTTTTCTCTCGTGCGCCTCTCGTGCGGCCCGGCGAGTCGCGCGCTCGACGAGTTCGGCCGGGCGCCACTGGTCGTCGCGTCCGAGCACGTGACGGCGGTCTGCGACGTCGCGCGGACCTGGGGCTACCTCGACGACGACAGCACGAGCCTCGGGCGCCTCGCCTTGCACGCCCTCGTGCCGGAAATCCTCGCGGCATCACCCGCGACGTTGTGCCGCCTCGGCGTGGATCCGCTGCGAGCACCGCTGGTCGGCACCGCGGCCGTCATTCTCGACGCCCTCGCCGATCTCCTCGGACAGCGAGAAATCCGGTTCACTCGCTCGGGCGCCCGCGAGGGGCTCGCCCTCGAAGCCCTGGCCACGCGAGAAAACGCGGACCTCGCCGACGCCGGCGCGGCGAACGCTAATGTATCTCGGGCTCGATGGTCCCGCAGGTGACGAACGCGAGATCGGTGTCGACGCGGAAGTTCGACTGCGTCGTGTGCCGTTCGGCGTGGAACAAGTCGAGCGCGTAGATCTTTCCCTTTTCGATCCCGAACTCAGCCGCGCGAGCGTCGAGGTCGACCGAAGCGGTCTCCGCGTTGTGCACGCCGCCGAGGTCGATGGCGAGCTTCTCGTGGATGAAGACCCAGAGGTCGTCGTCGCCTTCGAAGGTGAAGGTCTCTCCGCCGTTGTACTTGAACTTGGTGTGCACTTCGGTCGTGAAGTGGAAATTGTGCGGGTTGCCTTCGTCGCCGAACCCTGCGCCGTCGAGCGGGAAGAACGCGCTGCTATGGAACGTGATCACTCCGGCGTTCGGCTCGAACCAGAGGTTCAGCACGTAGGGATCGTTGACTCCCGGGACGTCGCGGTAAAATTGATTGAACGCCGTCGGTCCGCTAATCGTCGCGGTCGCCCCCGTGGAGGCGTAGACCGGCTTGCCATCCGCGCCGAGCGTGCTCTCGACCACCCCGCGGTCGTCCGAGATCGTGCCTTCGAAGTTCACGTGGTCCTGGTGAAAGTCGCGCACGACCGCGAGCAGTTGGTTGCCGCATCCACCGAGTGAACCCGCGTCATCCGTCGACCCGCTGGCGCCGCCGACGCCCGCCGGCACGCCCGCGTCGGGGTTGAGGGGATTGCCCAGCATGTAACCGCCGACGTCGGCCATGGTGAACCCGGGCGGAAGAGTGCCGGTGCCAATCGTGTTGCCCGCGCCGCCCATGCCGCTGCTCGGCGGCGAATTCTGCGCCGCGTCTCCCGAGAACAACAAGACGGTGCTGCCGCCGGTGTTGGCCGCGCCACTGTCCGTACTCGTCGACGACACACCGCCGGTGCTTCCGACCGTGCTCGGCTTTCGAGTGACCCCAGCGCCGTCGTTGCCGGAGTTGGAGCTGCACGCCGCGAGTCCGACGCAAAACGCGGTCAAGGTCGCCACTCGTTCGAATCGACGCTTAGTGCGCGTCGAGGATGAATCACTCATGAACTTTCCATTCCGATGTTTCGGGTTGCGATCACATCACCTACGGACAGCGGCCGCCCCTGCGTTAAGGGGCAAAGCGAGGCGCGCGCCATCGCACGAGGTGGTTGTCGGTCAGGCACCTACCACAGGTGCGAGCAATCAGTGCACTTCGTCGCGCAAACATGCCGTGAGTTCGTCGAGCGCGCGATCGGCGAGTTCGATTCCGTCGCGAAATAATTCTCCGTCGAGGACCCGCCGGCCGACCCGCATGTCCGCGGTGACACGATACGGGCTCTTTTTTGCGGTAACCAGCGCCGTGATCTTCACGGGGTCGAGTGGCGTGTCTTCACGTAGATGAATGGTCACGCCGCGCCGCGTCGCTTCACAACCGAGCGCGCGCAGGCGACGGAGCTCCACTTTGAGCCGCATCAGCTCGACGAGTTTCCGCGCTTCGACGGGGGCCGGCCCGAATCGATCCTCCATCTCGGAGGCGACGTCGCTGACTTCCATTTCGTCGGACGCGCCGGAGAGTCGCTTGTAGAGCGACAAGCGAACGCCGACTTCCGAGACGTATCCGTCGGGCAGGAACGCATCGACGTCGAAGGTGAGCTCGGGGTCGACGTCGTGCACGACGACCTCGCCGCGAAGTTCGTGCGTCGCTTCTTCCAGCATCTGACAGAACAGATCGAACCCGACGGTCGCGACGAAACCACTTTGATCCGCGCCGAGCAAGTTGCCGGCGCCCCGGATCTCCATGTCCAGAGTGGCCACTTGAAACCCCGACCCGAGCTCGGTGTAGCGTTCGAGCGCCTCGATGCGATAGCGCGCCTCGTCGGTGAGCTCGCTCGGGGGCGGCACGAGCAGGTAGCAATAGGCGCGCTCGCTCGAGCGACCGACTCGGCCTCTCAACTGATAGAGCTGCGCGAGACCGAAGAGATCGGCGCGATCGACGATCATCGTGTTCGCGCGCGGAATGTCGAGGCCGCTCTCGATGATCGCCGTCGAGACGAGCACGTCGTATTTCCCCTCGACGAACTTCAGCATCGTCTCTTCGAGGAGCGCTTCGTCGAGCTGCCCGTGCCCGACCGCCACCCGCGCCCGCGGCACGATCTCACGAAGCCGAGCCGCGCGTTCGTACAAACCCTCGACGCGGTTGTGCACGTAGAAGACCTGTCCACCGCGCGCGAGCTCGTGCTCGATGGCTTCGCGGACGAGCCCCGGATCGGCCTGGGACGTCACCGTTCGAATGGAGCGCCGATCCATCGGCGGCGTCGAGATGACGCTCATTTCGCGGAGCCCGCCGACCGCAAGCTGGAGCGTTCGCGGGATCGGCGTCGCGGTCAAAGTGAGGACGTCGACGTTGTTCCGGAGCTGCTTCAGACGCTCCTTGTGCGTGACGCCGAACCGCTGTTCTTCGTCGATGATGAGGAGCCCGAGGTTCTTGAAATGGACGTCCTTCGAGAGGAGGCGATGCGTCCCCACCACGATGTCCACGTTTCCCGCGCGCAACCCAGAAACCGTATCTTGCTGTTCACTCTTCGTTTCGAAGCGCGACAGGACCCGCACCGTGATCGGAAAATCGCGGAGCCGGTTCGAAAACGTGAGGTAGTGCTGCTGCGCGAGCACGGTCGTCGGACACAGGAGCGCCACCTGACGGCCCGCCATCGCGTTCCTGAACGCCGCGCGGAGCGCGACTTCGGTTTTTCCGAACCCGACGTCGCCGCACACGAGTCGGTCCATCACCTTTTCGCTCTCGAGGTCGCGAAGGACGTCGAGGATTGCGGACGCTTGATCCCGGGTCTCTTCGTACGGAAACGTCGCTTCGAGCGCGCGGTACTCGTCGTCGGGCGGCGGGAGCGGCTCCTTCGTGATGGCTTGCCGGCCCGCGTAGAGCTTCAGGAGCTCATCGGCCATTTCGCGCACCTTGCGGCGAACCTTGGCCTTCGTCTTCGCGAAGGTCTGTCCACCCAAGCGGTCGAGTCTCGGCGTGCCTTCGCCGCCCGAATATTTCTCGACCTGGTTCAGCCGATGAACGGGGAGAAACAGCTTGTCGCCGCCGCTGTATTCCACGACGAGCAAATCGACGCTGGCGGCGCCGACCGTCTTCTTCTCGAGCCCGAGGTACCGCCCGATCCCGTGATCGACGTGCACGACGTGATCGCCGGGCTCGAGCGCGCGAAGGTCTTCGAGGAGCGCGCGCGGTCGCTTCTTCTCCGTCGGACGATGCGCACGCTGACCGAAGATTTCTTCCTCGGTGACGAGCGCGAACCCTTCGGCGAGGACGATCACGCCGCGCGAGAGCGAACCGACGACGATCTCCGGCCGCGACGGCGAGTGTCGATCGGCTCCGCGAAAGGTCGCGCGTTGACCGAGTCGTACGTCGACCGCGACGCTTCGATGCGACAAGAGCGCCGCGAGTCGTTCTGCTTGGGTTGCCGTGCGCGCCGCGATCGTCACGGTGAGGCCGCGTTCTTCCCAGGCGCGCAGCCGATCGACGAGCGGGTCGAGCACGCCGTGCTTGCCTCTCGCCGTCCGGGCCGACTCGGCGGCGCGCGACAGATCGGCGTTGTCTTGCGTCGCGAGCGTCGGCGCGTCCCGCGGCACGACCTCGAGCGCGCGAAGTCCGGTCGCGGGATCGCCCGTGACGCCGAACCGGTGGAGCGCGACGGTCGTGCGCGCGCCGAGCTCGTCGCCGATGCGCTCGGGATCGACGAAGAGCGCTTCGATCGGAAAGTGCGGCGTCTCGCCGCGACGGATCGCGCCGGCGCGCGCGGTCTCGAGCTCCTCGTCGATCGCCTTGACGACTTTGGCCGGCTCTTCCACGACGACCGCGACGTGCGCCGGCAAATAGTCGAACAGATCTTCGAGCGCGTAGTACGCGGGTAGATAGCCCTCACCGCCGTAGAATTGCTTCGCGTCGGCGACGTCGTCGGCGAGGCGCCGCGCCTTGATGCTCGGCAGATTCACCGAATCGGCGAGCGTCCGCATCGTTTCCCGCGCGCGCTCGGTGACCTCGGCGCTCAAGATCGCGTCGCGGGCGGGCGGCAGCCACGCCTCGCCGATCGACTCGGCGGTGCGCTGCGATTCGGGGTCGAACACCTTGAGCGACACCACGAGATCGCCGTACAGCTCGGCGCGCACCGGCGCGTCGAGGTGCGGCGGCCACACGTCGAGGATCCCGCCGCGAACGGCGAAGCTGCCCGCGTCCTCGACGACCGGCGCGCGAAGATAGCCCGACGCCGAGAGTCGTTCGACGATGCGCTCGAGGTCGAGGGCGTCTTCCGCGACGAGGCGCTCGGTTCCGGCGAGGAGCTGGTTTTTCGGGACCACGCGCCGTGACAGCCCGGCGGCGGGCACGACGAGGAATCTCCACGGGAGTCCGCGTGCGAGATGAAACAACGTCGCGAGCCGGACCATCGCGGAGCGCCGGTCGGGGTGGACGTCGGCGTAGGGGTTCGTCTCCGACGGCGTGAACAGCAGCACACCACCTCGCGGGTGCGCGGCGGGCGACAGGGCTTCGTTGGCGACGAAGAACGCGAGATCGTCCGCGGCGCGACGCGCGAGGTCGAGGTCCGGCGCGACGACCACCACCGGGCGTTCACTCTGCCGCGCGAGGTCGAACGCGACGAGCGCGGGCGCCGACCCTTCCGCGCCGACCGCGTGGGTGAGCCCCGGCGTCGCGAGCACCCGCTTTGCGAGCGCACTCGTCGCAATCACGGTGCGGTCGCTCGGCAGCTCGAGGACGATCCTCGGGTCGTTCGCGGCGGGATCGGACGGCATTCCGGGGCGCTCCTACTAGCACGTGATCTGCGCACGCGACCGCGCCTCGCGCTCGGGCACGGTCATGCTACGCGTCGCGCAGAGTGCCGGTCGTTTCAGCCACGGACGAGAACGTCGCGCGCGCCGCCGAGATCCTACGGACCGGCGGCATCGTCGCGTTCCCGACGGAGACGGTCTACGGCCTTGGCGCCGACGCCCTGTCCCCGGCGGCGTGCGCTCGGGTCTTCGCCGCGAAACGCCGCCCCGAGTTCGACCCCCTCATCGTTCATGTCGAGGGCATGGACGCGCTCGACGGTCTGGTCCTGCGGCTCGACGACAGGATCCGTCGCGTCGCCGCTGCGTTCTGGCCCGGTCCGCTCACCCTGGTCCTTCCGAAGACGCCGCGGGTTCCGGATCTCGTGACCGCGGGGCGACCGACGGTCGCCGTCCGGGTGCCCGCGCATCCCGTGGCGCGCGCGCTGCTCGCGGCTCTGGGCCGTCCGATCGCGGCGCCGAGCGCGAACCCCTTCGGGTACCTGAGCCCGACCACCGCGGAGCACGTCGCCCTCCAGCTCGGGGACGCGGTGGAGTGGATCCTCGACGGTGGACCGTCGAGCTTGGGCCTCGAGTCGACGATCGTCGACCTTTCCGGCGATCGCCCGGTGTTGCTCCGCCCCGGCGCCGTCGAAGTGGAGCGACTCGAACCGATCCTCGGCGCGCTCGACGCCCCCGCGACGCACGATCCGGCGAGGGCGCCCGGCCTGAGCGAGAGTCACTACGCGCCGCACGCTCGCCTTCGATTACTCGACGGGCCCGCGACGAGCGATCGCGTCCCGTCGCGAGTGGGGCTCCTCGCGTTTCGCAGGCCGGAGCGCGCCGTTTCCGATGCCTTCGCCACGACGGAAGCGCTCGCGCCATCCGGAGACGTCGTCGAGGCCGCCGCGAATCTGTTCGCGTGCCTCCATCGACTCGATAGAGCAAACCTCGACGCGATCTGGGTCGAGCCCGTCCCTCTGCACGGGCTCGGCGTCGCCATCGCCGATCGCTTGCGTCGCGCCGCGGCGCGACGCTGACGGCCGAGCGCGTGCATCGCCGTCCCCGCGTGCTCAGGGCGCGCCGCCCGCGGCGCGTTCCACGGCGTCGGCGAGGTAATTTTGCGCGCGGAGATGCCAGGGCCCTCGGTCGTGCGTGCGCAGGTGTTCCCGAAACGCGTCGGCAGCGGCGCGGGGATGGCCGGCCCAGCTCTCGAGGATCCCTCGCGCGAGGAGCTCCGGATAGTCGGGATCACGTTTCGCGAGCGCCGCGACGTACGACGTGAGCCGAATCGCCAAGCTCCGCCGATCGGCGCGGGCGCGCGCGCTGCCCTCCGGGTGGACGAGCAGAGTTCGGAAGTAGAGCCGCCACTCGTCGAGCGACGGCGAAAACGGAAAGGTCTCGAGCGCGCCGGCAAGCAACGACCAGCGCAACCGGAAGATGCACGCGAGCGCCGCGTCGTCGAACACGAGACGGCGCTCCGCGTCGGTCCATCCGTTTTTCGCCGCGCGAGTCAGAAAGGAGCCGCCGAGCTCGGTGAGGTCGCCGCTTGCTCGCCCCGTCTGCTCGAACGTGTGCACTGCACGCACAAACAGGTCCGTCTGCACGGCGCGGAGGGCGAGCAGTGGCTCGCTCCCGTATCTGGCTTTCGCGGCGTCGAAGCGCGCCTGAAGATCCGCGACTTGAGCGTCGCTCTTCGCCGCGTCGCCCGCCGACTCTGCGGCGCCGAACCGCCGGAAGGACTCGCCCGCGGCGCGCACGAGGTACGGAAGTGGAATCCGTTCTGCCGACGCGAGGCGCGCGGCGTCGCGTGCGTCGGCTTCTGCCTCTTCGACGCGATCGACGGCAGGCAACGGGAGCTCGCGGGGTGAAACGCCTCTCGGCAAGAGGAGCGCCGTCCCACAAAGGGCGATACCGACCGCGACGACCCCGAGCTGCCATCCTTCGAGGTGCCGCTGCCAGCTCGGCCGGGGGGCGGCTAGCCTAGGCAAATCGAGGTTCCTTCGGGCTCGCTGCCGGGATCGGGTTTTTCCGTGCTACGGGGCGCGCCCGTCGAGTAAGTTCAAGACAAGGTTTCGTGCAAGAGAAGCGCCGCCACCCGAGAGTCCAAGTCGACGTCCAGGTCCGTTGTGAAATCGTGGGCCAAGCCCCGTTCGACGGCATCATTACCGATCTCAGCGTCGGAGGCCTGTACATCACGGCCCCGAAGGTCCCCGCATTCGGGACCGAGCTTACCATCGTTGGCGACTTTCCCGGTGCACCCGGGATGCGCCTGCCCGGCGTCGTTCGCTGGACGAAGCCGGACGGCTTCGGCGCACAGTTCGGTCTCCTCGGAGCTCGCGAGACGCACGTGCTGACGACCGTCGTCCACCGCACGCGCGCCTGAGCTCACGACCACGCAGGCGCACCGATGCCTTCCGTCCCCGATGATCCGGAAGTGCTCTTCGCGAGCTACTTGCCCGAACGCTTCGCCAAGGCGCAGGGCCTCCTCGGCAACACGAGCTCGGTCGGTAGCTTGCTCTTCCGCGTCGACGGCGTCGGAGAGTGGAGCCTTCGTCTTCGCGACGGCTCGCTGGAAACGCTCCGCGAGATGGAAGACGACGTGGTGCTCCAGGTGACGGTATCGCGGGAAGATTTCTCGGTGCTCGTCGTCGAAGCGCTCGAGCGACTCGAAGCGAGTGACCGGCCCCTCACGAAGGCGAGCGCCTTCCGTGGCTTGAAGCAAGATCCGGAGACGGCGCGGCTCGTACGTCACGTGCCAGGCAGCGTGCTCCTGGTCCTCCGCGACGGCGACGTGAAGCGCCGTCTGCTCGTTACGCCCGGCCGCCGGAAAGCCGATTTCGCGGGCGCCGAGTGCACCGTGGAATGCGGACTCGCGGACTGGGTCGAAGCGGAGACCGGCGCAAAGAGCCCGATCGACCTCTTCATCGGCGGCAAGCTGAAGGTGGTCGGGAACGTGCAGATCGGCATGGCGCTCGCCGGCGCGCTCGCATGAGCGTGCGCGGATCCCGGCGATCTCTCCTGTTCGCCGCGGCGACGACGCTCGTCGTGGCGTCGGGTTGCTATCGCGTCACCGTCGTCGACGGCGCGCGCGCCCCTACGCGTGGGGGGGACGTCGAGCGCGAGCGCTGGGCCCATTTTTTCTTTTTCGGCCTCGTGGGCGACGAGCAATTCGACGTGCGACGGATCTGCGGCGGCCCCGCCGCGACGATTCGCACCGACGGCGACGTGCTCACGACGGTGACCGCGCTGCTCACGGTCGGGCTCTACACACCGAGGCACGTCGCGATCGATTGCGCCGCCGGTGCGTCGCGAACGGACGCCGCCCGTGTGCCCGCCGTCCGAGGTGACGTTCGATGACGAGCGGCGTCCGAGGGTCGCTCGCCGGGGCCGTGGCCCTGTCGCTGCTCGTGACCGGTTGCTTCACGACGACCGTGCGCAGCGGCCTTCCCGCGGGGAAAACTCCCGTCGGGTTTCACGACCGCTGGCACAGCGCCTTCTTGCTCGGCTCGGTGTCGGCGACACCGCCGTACGATCTCGCGAAAATCTGTCCCCGTGGATGGTCGGAATTTCGCACGGAAACGTCGTTCTTGCAGGGCTCGTTGCTCGTGCTCTCGCTCTTCATTTACGCACCGGAACGCGTCACCGTCGTGTGCGCCGCACGTCCCGGCGATCCGCCGCTCGACGAACCCGGTGCGGGGCCGCTCCCGCCGCTCGAGTCCGAGGTCTGGCAGGCCGCGGAGGCCGCTGCCCTGGCCGGAGATGGAGGCGTGCCGAGCCCGGCCCCGGCGCGCTAGAGCGCAATCAGCGACTGCTAAGGCAAGCGCGCCCAGCGGAGCGACTCGCCGATTTGCGACGAGATCTTCTGCGTCGTCCATCGTTTGAGCGAGAGGACGTAGAGACCGGCGCCAGCGCCCTGGGTTCGCGTCGTGAAGAACGCGAGGAGTCGACCATCGGGGCTGCACGCGGGGTACGTGTTGCTTCCCTGGTTCTGCGTGAGCCGTGCGATTCCGCCGCCGCGCTCGTTCGTCATCACCAGATCTTGCCGGTCATTCCCGACGAGCACCGTGAACACGAGCCGCACGCCTTCTTCCGTGTCGCAGAAGGCGGGCGCCGAGGCCGCGAACCCGCTCGGGGAAACGGGCTTCCCGTCCACGAAGATCCGCTGAGTGCCTTGCTTACCGCCACCGCCGACCCACGCTAGCTTGCCCGACGGACTGAAGACTGGGTGCGTCGAGAGATCGGTCGTCGAGATCTTCTTCATCTCCGAACCGTCGGCGTTGCCCTCGTAGATGGCGCTGCCGGAGTTCTCCGCGACGGCGACGGCCATCTTCGTCCCTTCTTTGTCGAAGGCGACGCTGTACACCGACGTTGGGAACGGCAAATTCACGCGCTCGGCGGTTCCGCCGTCTTTCATGACGAAGAACGGCGAGTACTCGTGGCTCTCGGAATAGTAGAGCGTCCCCGCCGGACCCCAGGTCGGCGCGACCGACGTATCTTTCTCGGGGCTTCGCGGCACGAGGTCGTGACCGTCCGCGTCCATCGTGAGCACGCGACGGCTCTGACCCCACGGCGCGGCGTACGTCATGTGACTCGCGAAGCTGCCCGCGCGCCCGGTGAGCGCGCCGAGCAGCGCGTCGGTGATGCGATGAGCGGTCACGCGAACGTCCGCGGCGGGCACGACGAGCTTCTTTTGAAACACCGGCTCCTGGCCGTGCGCGAGGAGATAGGCGACCCCGAACACCTCGATGCTCTTCGTGTCGTGCTTGCGCGCCGCGACCTTGACCACGACTTCCGCGCCGAGATTGCTCCAGGCCGGCACGTCGACCGGGTCGTCGAAGCCGTACAGGCCCGACGGCGCCTTGCCGTCCGGGATGAGGTCGAACATGCCGCTGATCTCGAAGTCTCGCCGCACGACGCCGCGCACGACCACGTCTTCGAGATCCGGAGAGAGCGACGGCAAGATCGCGAGCTTCACGAAATGCTCGGCGGTCGAGCCGGTCACCGGAATTTCGCCGAGCACCGTTTCGTCCGGAGGCGGCGTCGCGGGCGCCTGTGCTCGGCAGATCTCCGGAAGAAGAACCGCGGCGACGACGGAAAGAATGGGAGCTATTCGCATGAGGGCACGAAAAACGCGACGGAGATGGAGCTACCGAGGACGTCGGCGTAATCGGGAGGCGGAGGCGGGAGCTCGGAGCCGCCGCTCACGATGGCATCGAGCGTGGACTTCACGCGCCCGTCGAAGATCGCGTTCCCGCTCGGCTTGGTGATCGAATAGCTCGACACGGTGCGCTCACCGCTGATGCTGGCCGTCACCGACGCGCGGAGTTTTTTCAATTCGGCGCAAGGGATCTCGTCGCTCGGACGCTTGAACCGCGAGTTGAACCACGACGAAATCTTGATTCGGTACTGGCTCACCGCGAACGCCTTCAGCGGGTCCGTCTCGGTGCCTTCCTTGACGCCGTCGGCCGCGCCCGGCTGATCGACGTTCGGTTCCTCGGTGGGCTTTTCGTCGGGCTTCGGCGTCTCTTCGACCTTCTTCGCGATCGACGCGTCGGGCGGCGGCGGCTCTTTGTTCAGCTTGGTGAGCGGCGTGTCGGGAAGCTTGTCGACTTTCTCGGGGGCCTTCGGCGTCGGGGCGCTCGTCGCTTCGTAGCGCTTCACGACGGGCGGCTTCTTCACCCACATGTCCGGCAGCTTCGCGCGCTGACGTTTGCCGCCGAGCTTCAACATCGGAACGTCGTCGAGGATCGGCTTCACCTCGATGGGAACCGGCTCGGGCGGGGCTTCGTCGATGGCCTTGATGTGGGCCTGGTTCGACGCCGTCGCGAGCAAGATAGAGAGACCGCATTCGATGATCACCGCGAAGCCCGCCGCGAGCGCGAGTTCATGGGGCTGGAAGCTCCGCAGCGTGTTCATCTACTTGGTCTTCGGCGGCACGCCCGGCTTGGTCGCGTCGTCGGGGACGTCCTCGAGCTCCGGCTGAACGAGCAGGTTGAGCGATTTCACGTTCGCCGACCGCGCGGCGGCGACGACCTTGGCGACGACCCCGTAGCGCGCGTCCTTGTCGGCGCGAATGTAGAGCTCGCTCTCGGTTTGCACGCGCTCGTTCGTGCGGAGCTCTTCCTCGATGGTCGCGGTGACGTCGCGCTCACCGAAGAGGATGTGCTCGTCCTTGGTCACGGTGATGAGGAGCCGGGCGTCTTTTACCGGCGTGCTCGCCGCCTTCACTTCGGGCAAATCGATGCGGAGCCCCGTCGTGAGGAGCGGCGCCGTCACCATGAACACGATGACCAAGACCAACATGACGTCGACGAGCGGCGTGATGTTGATGCTCGCGAACCCACCTCGGCCTCGACCGCGGAGCTCGCCGGCCATCGCTCAATACCCCGCCGAGGTCGGCCGATCCGATTGGCGCACCAGGGGCATCGCCGCGGATGGCGACCCCGGATCGGCGGCCATCGTCTCGACCCACGCCTCGCTCGACGAGGTCAGCTCGCCGAGAAAGTCGCCGATCCGTTTGTCGACGTAGTTGTACCCGATGGTCGCCGGAATGGCCGCGACCAGACCGAACGCCGTCGCGATGAGCGCTTCGCCGATCGCCGGCGCGACGACCGGAAGCGACGCGCTCTTCTCGATGCCGATCTTCAAGAACGCGTCCATGATGCCCCACACCGTTCCGAACAAGCCGACGAACGGCGACGCGCTCGCGATGCTGGCCATGGTCGGCATCAGCCGTGATGCGCGCTGCTCTTCGTCGACGATCGCGCGGCGCGCGACGGCCTGGAGCAGCTGGGCGCTGAGGTTGTGTTGATGATGGCGCTTCGCGAGTTCGATCACGACGCGCGCCCCGGGCGCCGACTCGTTGCCGAGCGCGACCGAGATCAGATCCGACGAATTGACGATGGCTTCCGTCTCTTCCTCGAATCGCCGATTGAGCGAGCGGAGCCGCCCGATCTGCAGCGTCTTCAAGAGCCAGATCAGCCAGACCGCGAACGACGCGAGCATCAAGAGAAGGAGCACGACGCGCACGACGCCGGACGACGCCAGCATCAGGCCTAGCGGATCGATCTGGTGCGCCTCGGGGGTCCCGGCGGCTCCTGCGTTCATCGGCGCGTGTTACTCCAGAGCGCTTCCAAGGGTCAGTTCGCGAGGACCACGTCCACTCGGCGATCCTTCGCCCACCCGGCTTCGTCGGTCCCCGTCGCGTCCATTTCGCCGCGCGACGTCGTCATCGCCTGACCCGTGGGGAGCCCCGCGGACACCAGGAAGTGCTGCACGTTGTCGGCGCGTCGACCGCCGAGCACCATGTTGTATTCTTCCTCGCCGCGCGGGTCGGCATGGCCTACGAGGTTCATCTTGCGACCCTTCAGCGGCCCATCGATGAAGCACTTGGCGAGCTTGTTCAGCACGTTGCGCGCCTCGGACTGGACGTTGGCGGAGTCGAAATCGAAGTAGGCGTCCGCGTCGCTGATCCCGCAGGCTTTCCGGATCTCATCGGAAATATTGATCTGACCGCGGGTCGCGTCGTCGTCCGGCTTCTCGGGTGACGGCGTCGGCGTCGGCGCGACGGTCGGCGTCTCGGTCGGTCCGGTCGGCGCCGCGGGCGGGGGTTTCGGATCCGATCCGCACGCCGTGAAACTGCCGAGGACGACGAGAAGCGCTGCACCTTTGAGAATCGACATTCCACACACCTCCGAGGCTCCATTCACCGAGGTTCTAAGCCTCGGCCGCCCTCGCGATGCGTCATAGCGTAAACCTCGGTGCCAGGTCGAAAGGTTTCCGACCCGCTGCCCGACAAATGCTGAGCGAAGGGCGACAGAAGCGGTTTCGAGGCAGAAAAACGACGTAAACGCCGAGTCAATTCCTGCAGTTTCGCCACACCCCGGTCGATCGGTCACCAGCGGCCGAAGAGCCAAATCAGTGCGAAGGACCCGACCACGAAGAACGCGACGATGATCCATCGCCCCGCCGATCGTCTCGCGGGCAGGGTTCGATGCTGGTCGAGCGCAGCCACCGCGAGCAAGGACACTGCGGTGAGCCCTTGTCGCGCCCTCGCTCCGCGATCGCGATCGCCGGCCATGCCGCGATATCGAACGGCCGCTTCGAGGAGCTGATTCGTCGCTCGACAATATTCGAGAAATGCGCCGTGGCGCGTCTCGTCGGTAAAGTCGTCGAGGACCTTTTTCCAGTGACCTTCGAGCGCCGGGTCGCTCATCGCTCCACGATGCCGAGCTCTTGCAAGAGACGGCGGGTTACGTCGAAGTACGTCGAGCGATCATACGGTTCGTTCAGGACGTAGAAGTCTTTTCCGCTGATGCCCACGCATCCGAAACAATACGTGCAATCCGACAACGCGACGGAACGAACGACGTAGGAACACCGGACCGAGCCCTCGCATTGAATGCAGTGATTGCAGGCGACCAGAGTCCGCGAGTCGCGGCAATGGGACGAATCGGTGCAGAGCACGCAGCGAATGCAATAGTGGCAGCGGCAAAGGCGATCCGAGTCGCGACAGAACGTCGATGCTTGGCACCCGAAGCAACCGTCGCACTCGACGCACCGCTCGTTGTCGCGACGCTCGGCGAGCTTCCCCTCGAGCTCCTGGTATCGAGCCTCGAACTCTCGGGCCCCGAGCACACCCGGAGCGGGTGGCACGAGCCGGTTCACGCGCGGAGCGTACGGCGAAGGTCGGCGGCCAATTCGCGTGTCGCCGGCTCGTCGGCGTGCTCTTCCAAGCGGCGGAGTCGTTGGTCCAGCACCGGCTTTTTCAGCGGCGATTCGTCGTCCAGCAGTCTCGTCATCGCCATGAGGCTGTCTCTGGCCCGCGACTCGTCGAAATGCTCGAGGAGCTGCAGGTGCACTTCTTGTTGGTCGGGCAACTCGAACCCATGACTCAGGAACTCGTCCGCGGCCCGCGTGATGGAGCCGCGCCCCTCGCACTCCATCAGACGCCGGAGCAGCTTTTGCCGCTCGCGTTCGCGGTCGTCGGACGCGCCGCCACCGGCTTGAACGATGCGCGCCGCTCGTCGGTGCGGCTCGGGCGACGCCTTCACCGATGACTGTTCTTCGACTTCGACGTCCGGTAACGCACGTGCGTCGCCGTGGTGACGCGGCACCGCGGAGGCGGCGATCGTACGAGGTGGCGCTTTTCCGAGGAGCGGCGAATTCGGACGCCGCGCCGCGATGCGAACCAGCTCGATGGCCGGCGCCTGCGCGGCACTTCGCGATTTTCGCCTACGGCTTCTGCCGAACGAGGATTTGTGACGCTGTCCGTCCATATTTTGGCTCCCGCTGAGCGGTGCGGCGTCCCGCCTCGACCTTCGCCGGCTCAGCCCCGTGGACGTCATCGCACAGGAGCGAGCTTCGGCAGTCGGTTCCGACCGCGCTCTCGCATACCATGGAGGCCCTCGCTCCACTCAAAAAAGATCGCGCGCCTCCGTCGCCTCCGTCGCAATCGGGCGCGGCCCGACGGATACTCGACGGCCAACGCCCGGGGGAAGGAAGAGCTCGGACGAGAGCGCACATGGCTACGCACGGGAAAAAACTCTGGAAGGACGGCGAGATTGCCGATCGGGACCGAGCCGGGACGGTCTCGGTCTTGTCGCACACGCTTCACTACGGGTCCGGCGTCTTCGAGGGGATTCGTTCGTACCGGCGGGCTCGCGGCGAAACAATCGTGTTTCGATTGCATGAGCACGTGGCGCGGCTCTTCGACTCGGCGCGCCTCCTCCGCCTCTCGCCTCGCGTCACCCGGGAGGACGTCGAGCGCGGCTGCCTCGCGGTCGTTCGTGAAAATGAGATGAGCGACGCCTATCTTCGCCCGCTCATGATGCGCGGGGAAGGCGAGATGGGGCTCGTGCCACAGACGTCGGCCGTCGAGACCTACGTCATGGGATGGTCCTTCGACGCGGGAGATCGAGAGCGCCTCCTTCGAGACGGGCTTCGCTGCAAAGTCTCTTCGTTCGCGCGAGGCCCGGTCGGGACGGCGCTCGTGCGCGGCAAGATCACTGGCCACTACGTGACGTCCACTCTCGCTCTGGAAGAGGCGAAGCTCGCCGGCTACGACGAAGCGCTTCTCCTCGACGTGCAGGGGCACGTGAGCGAAGGCTCCGGCGCCAACGTGTTCCTCGTGAAGAACGACCGGCTCTCGACGCCGCCGCTCTCGTCGGCGATCCTCGCGGGCATCACGCGCGACACGGTGCTCGAGCTCGCGCGCGAAGAGGGCCTCATCGTGCGCGAAGAGCCCCTCACTCGAGACGCCTTCTATCTCGCGGACGAGGTCTTTCTCACGGGTACGGCGATCGAAGTGATGCCGGTGCGTGAGATCGACGATCGAACAATCGGAGGCGGAAACCCGGGCGAGATCACGAAAATACTGCAAGAACGCTATTTCGACATCGTCCGCGGCAAGGACGATTCGCATCCCGAGTGGCTCACCCAGGTTTGAATCGAACGTTCGCGGTCGTGGTCGGCGTCCTCGCCCTCACCGCGTGCGGCGCGCCCGAACCGCGCGCCCCAACCCAAAATCCGGGTCCTCCGGCGCACTTCCCCGATCGCGCGCTTCCGGACGGCGGCTTCGGAAGCTTGCGCTCGGCGCGATTCTTCATCGAGCTTCCGCTTCCCGACTTTGGGACCTGGAGTATCGACGATCGTTCGAATCGATGGCTCGTGGCCACCCACGCCGCGTCGGAGTCGGCGCTCTACGTCCGCGCGTGGCGCGAAGGGTCCGTCGTCGCGCACCAGACCTGCGAAGCCGAGGCGCGTTCGTGGCGAGCCGACCTACTCGGCCCGAGCGACGCCGCGCTCACCGCGCGCCGCAAGCTCGACGCGCCCGAAGGCTTCGACACCGAGGTCGGCTTCGGCGTCGTACCGGCGGCAGGCGGACTCTCCGGCGTGGCGGCGGCGTTCGGCGCCCGCATCCGGGACTGCGTCGTCTTGGTGTTCACGACACGCGTGAGCGGCCCGGACGGAGAGCGTGCTCTCGCCGCGCGGCTCGCGTTCGTCACCGAGCGCGTCTTCGGCGAAGCCAAGCGATTGAAAGTCGAGGATCGCTTCACGCCGCCGTCGCCATAGTAGGACGAGACTTCGTGGTGCGTCGCTATTTGAAGACTTCGACGAGGCGTGACAGAGCGACGCGGGCCCGGCGGGGCTGGAGCCCGACGACCACGGCCGACAAGTTCTGTGGACGGAAGAGCCGCTCGGCCGCGGCGCGCACGGCGTCGCTGGAGACGGCTTCGATGCGATCGCGACGCGCGGCGACGTTCTGCGCGTAGCCCCTGAGCTCCGCGTCGGCGAGAAACTCCGCGAGCTCGGACGGATCGTCGAGCATCGCTTCGAGCCCCCAGCGGTGACGTGCCTTTGCCTTGTCGAGCTCGGGCGCGGTCGGGCCGTCGTCGCGGAGCGAGCGCACGACGTCGAGCATCTCGCCGAACACCGTACCCGCTTCGGCGTGCGCCATTTCCGACGCGATGTCGCAGAGCCCGACGTCGGCGGCGGCCTCGTACCCGGCCGAGACGTCGTAGGCGAGCCCGCGTTCGTCGCAGA
The DNA here is from genome assembly GCA_964506835.1 of uncultured Polyangiaceae bacterium. GTDB lineage: Bacteria > Myxococcota_A > Polyangia > Polyangiales > Polyangiaceae > DASZVB01. The sequence goes on along the minus strand of CAZDNG010000032.1, from coordinate 48,134 downwards.
TCCTCGTGTAGAGCCGCGTCGAATTGCCGTCGTCGAGGAGCCTGAGCACCAGCTCGACTGCCGGCTCGTCTTCGGCGTGGATCCCGCCGCCGCGAAATCCGACGCGGAGCGACGTCTGGCTCGACGAATTTTTCACGAACCGGAGCCGAGGCGCGAGCTGCGGCTCGGGCGGGGACGTCGCAAGGACCGCACCGCGCGGGACCGGCGCGAAACAGCCGTCCACTTTCTGAATCATCCGCTCCGGATCGAGCGGGCCCACGACGGCGACGACCGTGCCCGCGCCGACGTAGTGACGCTCGTGGTGGCGGCGGAGCTGCGCGACCTCGAATCGATCGACGTGCGCGACCGTTCCGACCACCGGCAGCCCGAGCGGGTGGCCCTCGAACGCCGCGGCCCGGAGCAAATCGTAGTCGTCGATGAGAGTGCCGTCCTCGTCGACGTCTTCGAGCATCTCTTCGCGCACGATGCGCCGCTCGACGTCGATTCCGTCGAGGAGCGGTTCGGCGAACACGCGCGCGAACAACTCGAGGGTCGACACGAAGTTCTCGGTCGGGCACGAGACGGCGAGCGAACCGCTGTCCGAGCCGGTCGCCGCGCCGAGCGTGCCGCCCAGGGTTTCGAACGCGAGCGCCTGCTCGTGCGCGGTCGGATACCCCGGGATCCCGCGGTAGAGCATGTGCTCCAACAAATGCGAAATGCCGTTGTCTTCCGTCGTCTCGTAGCGCGAGCCCGCGCGGAGGTGCGCGACGATCGCGGTCCGATGCGCGGCGGGGAGCTGCACCGCAACCACTCGGAGCCCGTTCGACAGCTCGGCGTACGATTGGGCGAGGGTGTCGAGCCGCGCGGGGGATTCGAGGGTCGCTCGCGTGGACATCAATCGTCGTCGGTGGTCTTCGGCTCGTCGAGGATCTGCTCGCTGACCTCGATCTTTTCCTGCTTTTGAGTCCGGAGGCGCGCCACGTAGGCCGTCAGAGCGTCGCTTCGCTTCGCGATGAGCAGCTTCTTCACGGTCTCGTCTTTCGCGGTCTTGTAGTCGTCGCGCGTCGCGAGCGTCTTTTCTTTGAGTTGAAGCACGATGATGCCGGAGCTGGTCGGAATGGGCTCCGGGTGCACGTCATCGGGCTTGTCGAGCGCGAACGCGAGACGTCCGAGCGGCGGCCCGCCGAACGACCCCGGAATCGGATCGCCGTCGATCGCGAAGGGGGCGGATACCTCGACCTTCGGCGCGCGGAGATCGCGGAGCGGAGGCGGGTCTTCGGCGGTCGGCGTCGCGTCGCCGTGAGCGGCGTTCTTTCCCTTCGATTCGGACAAGCTCGGCTTCGCGAAATCGGCGACGAGCGTGCGCGTCGCGTCGTCGAGTCGCGACCCCGATTTGGCTGCGTCGATCAGCTTCTTGCCGAAATCCTTGGCCAGGTCTTCACCGAGCGAGCGCGCCGCGAGACGGCGGGCAACGGCGCGGCGTCCAGTGCTCTCGACGTCGGCCGCAGCGAGACGCCCGTCGGACTTGAGCAGGTGATAGCCGCCCTTGGTCTCGACGATCGCCGACACCTCGCCAGGGTGCATCTTGGACAGCGCCGCCTCGAGTACGTCGCCGCCGTCAGGGTACGTGCCGGCCGAGACGCATCCGACGTCGCCGCCGCTCGCCGCGGACGGCCCTTCCGAAAGCTCCTTCGCGACGAGCGCAAACGGCTCGCCCGAGCTCGTCTCCGATAAGGCGCGATCGAGCTTGTCCTTGGCGAGCGATTTGTCGGCCTCGGCCGCGTCGGCGGTGAACGTCGCGACCACTTCGCTGGCGAGCTGGCAATCGGCTTTCCATTTCGCCGAATCGGCCTTCCAGGCTTCGTCGATCTGCGCTTTGTGGTCGAAAGCCCAGCGATCGACGCTCGCGTCCGACAGATCGGCGGCGTAGCGCGCGAACCACTCGGGCTCGAGTTTCGCGGTGCGAACGACGGCCTTGGACCGCTCGCGTTGGAACGCGTCGAACGCCTCGGTGTCCGAGACGCGCACCGACGCCGACACGAGATCGCGCATCGTCGCCGCGAGGAGCTCCCGCTCCTGCATCTTCAGGAACTCTTTCGGGCTCCGATTCGACATGCTCCGGACGACGCGCGCGTAGAGGTCGTCGTCGACCTCGCCCGTCTTCGCGTCGAGCACGGGCAAATCGCGCACGAGGTACTTGGTGATCCCGGTCTCGTCGGCTCCGACCAGATCGAGCATGAAACCGAGTCGAAGGGCTTCGGACGCGGGAAGCGAGACGTGGGCACGACCGAGGCGGAGCTCGGCCTTCGCTTCTTCTTCGTCGACCCCGATGCCCAGCCGATGCGCCTCTCCGACGAGCAGCTCCCGCTCGATGATGCCGTCGAGAACGTGCCGCCGGAGCGAGTACGTCTTCACCTGCTTCTGCGAGAGGCCTCGCGGCACGATGAGACCGAACTCCGCGTAGTAGTCCTTCGGAGTGACGCACTCGCCCTCGATGGTGGCAGCGCACTGCCGCCGGATCGAGCCCGAGTGTTGGCGTGAGGTCGAACGAAACTCGACGATGAAGACCGTGATGATCGCGAAGACCAGCCCGGCCATGAGAACTTGGCCGGTTCCGCCGGATCGGAGCGCCCGCATCATGAAAGCGCGGGTAGCACTAGCCCGTGCCGGCGCTCTTTTCCACCCCCAGGGCGTACTTCAGCTCTTCGACGAGGGCTCCGGCCTCGACGGCGCGCTCGAACGCGACCTCGTACCAGGTGTCGAGGAGACCCGGGCCGCCCCCGGGGTCCTTGATCGGGACGACTGCGCTCTCCGCTTCGCGGTAGCCCCGGGCCGCGCTCGATTCCGCGACGCGACGCGCGCGCGCAAAGAGCGCATCGGCGGATTCGCCCGAGAAATGGCTCGCCTGCGCGCGGACCACGAAGCGAACCACGAATGGATCGGCCGTGATCACCGAAACCCCGGAGTCCATGATCAGGTTCTCCCGTACACGGTCCGCGAGGTGGACTCGGCCGGCTTGCACACGGAAAACCTCGAGCCCGGCCGCGGTGAGCTGCTTGGAGAGCTCGGTGGGGGTGGGGCTCGACATGGGGTTCGCCGGGGCGACCTTGGCACACCGACCTTCTCAAAGCGTTAGATCACCGTCAAGGACGGCCGGAATATTTCTCGGGCGTGCGACTCCGGCGGTCGTTTTTTGCCGGACGACGGCGGCTGGCGTGGCGCGGCGTTGGTCCGGCGCGCCCGCCCGAGTAAGCTTATGGAGTTGACTCGCCGGAGCTCGAATCCCTCGACGCCGCTTCCACCGGGGGCCGTCCACGCCACTCGCCGCGTCGGCGGATCCCGACGAGAAGCCACCGAACGCGTTCAGCTCCGCCGAGACGCTTTTTCGACGACGGGCTGGACCTTGAACCTGAGCCGCGGCGGCGCCCGCCTCGTCCTCGAAGAACCCGTCGAGCTCGGGGCTCTCTACCAGGTGCAGGTCGGCGAGCAGTTCGACGCACGGGAAGCGCGCATCGTCTGGGTGCAGGACGAAGCCGACGGCCAGATCGTCGGCGTTCAGTACCTCGACACCGACGGCTCCGTTCCACCGCCCTCGTTGAACGGCGATGACAAGAAGACCGGGAAGTAGCCCGCGCACGCCGTGGCAGCCGTAGAGTGGCTCGGGCCGGACGGCGCCCTGGCAAGCGTGCTCGCCGGCTACGAGCCGCGGCAAGGCCAGCTCGCGATGGCCGACGCCGTCGAACGGACGCTGGCGACCGATCGCGTGCTCTTGTGCGAAGCAGGCACCGGCACCGGCAAGACGCTCGCCTATCTCGTCCCCGCGCTCGAGAGCGGACGCAAAGTGGTCGTGTCGACCGCGACGCGGGCGCTGCAGGATCAGATTTTCACGAAGGACCTTCCGCTCATCGAGCGCGCGCTCGGGCGACCGGTGCAGGTCGCGCTCATGAAGGGGCTCGCGAATTACATTTGCCGGCGAAGATACGCCGAATTTCGCGCGAGTGAGGCGTCACTCCGGCCCGAAAATGCGCGCGCATTGCGGGCGATCGAACAGTTCGTCGAAGACACGGAATCGGGCGATGTCGGGACCCTCGGTGCGCTCGACGAAGACGATCCGGTGCTCGGCCACGTGACGTCGTCGAGCGACACGCGCCTCGGCGCCTCGTGCCGATTCCACTCCGAGTGCTTCGTGACCCGGATGAAGCGCGACGCCGAGGCCGCGCAGCTGGTCGTCGTGAATCACCATCTCTTCTTCGCGGATCTCGCGCTCCGGGGTCCGCACCCCGGTCGCGTTCTTCCCGACTACGACGCGGTCATCTTCGATGAAGCGCATCAGCTCGAAGACGTCGCGACGACGTTCTTCGGCGTGCGCGTCTCGGGCGCGCGCATCGCACGCCTCGTCGCCGACGTGGAGCGCGCGCTCGAACGCCTCGGTCAGGGTGGCGCGCTCTTCGGGTCGAGCGTCGCGCGCGACGCGCGCACCGCGGCCGATTCGTTCTTCGCGCGCCTCTCCGCGGAATCGCGCGCGACGGAGGGCAGGGTCACCCTCGAACGCGATTTCTGGACCGGCCCGCGGCAAGAGCTCTGGCACCGACTCGACGACGCGCTCGACGGCCTGCGCGCCCTCGCCGAATCGGTCCGGGGACAGCTCGCGCTCCCGAGGGACGCCGCCCTCGTTCCGAATCGGCGCGAAGCCGTCGGCGTCGCCGACGCGCTCGAGCTCGCGGGCCGCCGCGCCGAGGAGCTCCGGGCAGATCTCGCGACGATCACCGAGGGCGCGAAGGGCCGCGTAACCTTCTTCGACGCCACCGGACGCTCCCCGGCGCTGAGCTCGGCCCCGGTCGACGTCGCCGATCTGTTCAAGGCGCGCCTCTTCGAGACGATTCCGTCGATCGTACTCACGAGCGCGACGCTGTCGAGCGGCCGAGACCAGGAGAGCGGACCGAAAGCGTTCGCGTTCATCCGGTCGCGCCTCGGGCTCGAAGAAGATCCGCATCGCGTCGAGGAGCTGCTCGTGCCCTCGCCGTTCGACTACGAGACGAATTCCATTCTCTACCTGCCGAAGGATCTTCCCGCGCCGAACGATCCGGCGTTTCTCGAGATGGCCGCCGAGCGCGCCGGGGAGCTCATCGACATCACCGGTGGTGGCGCGTTCGTCCTCACGACGTCGCTGCGCTCGATGCGCGAATTGCATCGCCGCCTGAAAGCGCGCGCGAACGGTCGGCGCGTCCTCGTTCAGGGCGAAGCTCCGAAGAACTCGCTCCTCGGCATTTTCCGCGCGGCCTCCGACGCGGTGCTCGTCGCGACGACGAGCTTCTGGCAAGGAGTCGACGTCCCGGGTGACGCGCTCCGGCTCGTCGTGCTCGAAAAAATCCCGTTTCCCGTTCCGAGCGAGCCGGTCATCGCCGCTCGCGCGTCGGCGCTCGAAGCAGAAGGCAAAAACCCCTTCTCGGCTCTGCACCTTCCGATGGCGAAGATGGCCTTGAAACAGGGGTTCGGGCGCCTGATCCGCACGCGCGACGACCGAGGCGTCGTTGCGCTCTTCGACGACCGCGTGCACCGGCGCGGCTACGGAAAGGAAATCCTCGCGGCCCTTCCGCCCGCGAAACGCACGCACGACCTCGAAGAGGTGCGGACGTTCTTCGGCGCGAGCGCTACGTTGCAGGCGAAGTCATGATCCCCTTCGAGACGGCGCTCACGAATCTAGGTCTCCGCGAGAACCTCTTCATCTGCCCGGTACAAAGCGGATACCCGAGCCCCAAGCTCGTGAACCTGGTCTTGCGCAAGTACGGCGGGAAATCGTACCTGTTCGAGGCGAGCGCGGCGCGCGACGACGTCGTGGCCGAGACGTTCGCGCATCTCGACGCCCACGGCGTGTCGCGGCTCGACGGCTTGCTCGTCACGCACTGTCACGGCGACCACGCCGGCAGCGCCGGTATCGTCGCCGCGCGCGGCTATGCGGACGGCGAGCGTGCGCCCATTTTTCTTCATTCTGCGAATTACCGCTTTCTCACCCATCCCGAGGCGGCCTTCTTGAACGAGACGTACGAGCTGTTTCTCACTCGCGCGCACTGGGGACTCCTCTCGTTCGACGCGCTCTCGAGCAAGGAGATGATCGATCACCAGCTTCGCAAGCAGTTCGCGGGTTACTTCGCGCGCACGCCGAAGACGGCGCTCAGGTTCGTCGATCAAGCCCAAATTCCCGATGGAATCATGGCCCTCTTCACGCCGGGTCACTCGAACGATTGCGTCCTTTATTACGACGAGGAGCTCGGCGTGGCGATTCCCGGCGACACGATCATCTGTACCGGTCTCGTCGAAAAGCCGGAGACGCACGGCTACGTCATTCCGATCTTCACCGTCGCCGGCCAGAACTACTCAATGGCGTACGAACGCTACGTGCAGACGATCCGCGTGCTCCGCCGGTTCTTCGAGACGTACCTCGTGCGCGCGGTCTTGCCGCCGCACGGAAAATTCGCCGTCACCGAACCGCTCGAGTGGGTTCGATTCGCCGAGGGGTATTTCAAAGGGATCTACCGCGCGCTCCTGGACGATTTTCTGGGCGACCCGAAGCGGCGCAACGAACCGTTCTACGCGCGCGATCTGAACCCCTTCATTCCGAGCGCCGGCGCGCACCCGATTTCCACGCCGAGCCACTCGTTCGGCATGCTCTGCTCGCTCGTCGACGAGGGCTATTTCTCGATGGACGAGCACCCGCACACCCGACAGATCGCGTTTCGGGTCGAGCGCCTCCCACCGGAAGATTGGGTCGAAAAAAGCTTCCTCGGTGACCCCGGACCGCTGCCGCTCTTCGCCCATCGCCAGCGCCGCAGCGGCATCGGCGCGCCGCGGCCCGCGCCTTAAAAGCTACCTCATAAACCTACTGCGCCCCCCGCTGCTTCGGTCGGCCTCCTCGACTCAGTTCAACGTCGCCGGCGTCGCGCCTCGACGTGCACGCGGCGGGGCTTCGCTCTTCTCCGTCGCTTTGGCTTTAGGCTTCGGTGCCGGGGCGGCCTTCGCCGCGCTCTTCGCGGGCGGTACGACCTTCTTCGCGGAAGCCTTTTTCGACGCGGCCTTCACGGGCGCGGCTTTCGCGGCAACGGCCTTTGCCGCTTTCTTGGGCGGCTTTTTCGACGCGGCCTTCGCGGGCGCGGCTTTCGCGGCAACGGCCTTCTTCGCCGCTGCTTTTTTGGGCGCCTTTTTCGGCGCGGCCTTCGCGGTGGGGGCTTTCTTCGTCGCCTTTGCCTGCGCGACGGACGCGACGGGTGCGGCCTTGGCGGCGACCTTCTTCGTCGCTTTCGCCTTCGCCTTCGCGACCGGCGCGGCCTTGGCGGCGACCTTCTTCGTCGCTTTCGCCTTCTCGACGGACGCGGCCTTGGCAGCGACCTTCTTCGTCGCCTTCGACTTCTCGACCGGTGCGGCCTTCGCCTTCGACGCCTTCTTCGCGGCGGACTTCGTCGTCGCTGCCGCGGCCTTGGCTTCCGGCGCCTTCGCGCGTTTGAACGGCTTCGCCTTCGCGCGTGGCTTCGGCGACGCCGTTTCGACTTCGGGCGCGACCTCGCCTGCCGGCTCCTTCTTCTTCGCGCGCGTGCGCGGCACCTTGACGAGGCCGTTGCCGGTCGAGACGTGCGCGGTCGATTCGAGCTCGCTCGACGGGACGTCGGACTCCGGATGCGGTCGCCCCATCGCGCCGTTCTTTCGCTCTTCGAGCGTCGTGCGGATCTTCTCGTCGAGATCGGCGAACTCGAACGGCTTGTCGATGTACTGATCGGCGCCGTAGAGCGGCGACGTCATCTCGTTCAAGTTCTCGCCGATGCCCGTGAGCATGATCACGCCGGTGTGCGCGAGCGACACCGCCTCGCGGATCTTGCGGCACACTTCCCAGCCGCTCATGCCGGGCATCATCACGTCGAGCACGACGAGATCGGGCAGATTCTCGTGCGCGAGTTGCCACGCTTGATCGCCGTCGGACGCTTCGAGCACCTTGTAACCGAGCGACCGGACGTGGGACGAAACGAGCGCGAGCGTGCTCGGCTCATCGTCCGCAACGAGTATGACGACCTTTTCTTCACGCTCTGTCATGGGTTCTTCCTCAGGCGCTTCCATTAGGAAACACCCGCGGAGAGGGGTCAAGCACGGACCGGCCCCTTCGCGACCCTCCGCGACCCCCTCAGGAATTCGTCGGGCTCGACTTTGAGCGCTACCATCCAAGCGGAAGGCGAGCCCCGGTTCAAACGTTGACCCCGAGCTCCCGAGACATCCCTTGCCCGATCGAACGCGCGACACGCTGCCGCTCCTCCGAAAGGCCCGCCGGACCGCGACCCGAGTCCGACTGAACGCGGTCGCGGAACGAGTCTGCACCTGGGGGCTCTTGCCGGTGGGCTACGGCATCGCCGCACTCACGTTCATCAAGGTGTTACATCCGGCGGCAGGCACCGTGCACGTCCTCGGGTGGGGCTTCGCGGTGCCGGGGGCTCTGTTCGTCGGCGGAATACTGGCTGCCGCGTTCAAATCAGCGCCGCCGTTCGCGGGCGCCCTCGCGCTCGACCGCGCCCACGACCTCCACGACCGCATCACCAATGCGCTGGCCTTCGCCGATCGTCCGGCAGCCGAGCTCACGCCGCTCATGCACGCGGCCATCGAGGATGCGCTCGCGGTCGCAACCGACGTATCTCCTGCCCGGGCCGCACCGTTCCGCATCCCCCGCGATTTCGTCGCCCTCGCGCTCCTCCTAGCAGGCGCCCTGGGCGTCGCGCTCCTCGAGGTGCCGGTGCGCCGCGTCATTCCCCCCGCGCCGCCCCACGTCGATGCGCTGGTCGTGGCCCCCGACGACGCCGAGCTGTTTCGGAAAATGGGGAGCGACCTGTCCCTCGCGACCACCGACCCGAGCGCAGCGGCGGGCGTTCGCCGGTTCAACCAGGTCGTGGAAGACCTCGCCGCGCATCGCCTCGACCGGAGCGAGATCTTTCGGCGGCTCGACGAGCTCGAGCGCAGCATGAAGGATCCCCTCGGCGTCGACCCGAGCGCGCGGGACGAAGCCTTCGACGGCATCGCCAAGGAGCTCGCCAAATCGGGACTGTCGAAGCCCGTCGCCGACGCACTGTCGGAAAGGAAGCTCGCCGACGCCGAACAGGCGATGAAGGATCTGGCGAAAAAGGTCGCCGACGCGAAGAAGGACGTCGATAAGGCCCGCCTCGAATCGCTCCGCAAGTCGCTGGAAAAAGCAGCGGAAACCGTCAAAAAACGGGCCGGCGACACCGAGACGGCCAAACGTGAGCTCGAAGAGACGCGGAAACGCCTGCTCGAAAAGAAGAACAAGCAGGGGCTCAACAAGGCCGAACAACAGGAGCTCGAACGCACCGAGCGGCAGCTCGAACGGCTAGAGCGCGAGAAGGCGCAAAACGAAGCGGGCCAGAAAAGCCTTTCGGGGCTCGACAAGGATCTCGCCAAAGCCGCCGAGGATCTGATGAAGGACCTCGGGCAGGGGTCGCAAGATCTCCAGCAAGGCGCCAAGGACCTGAACCGCGCCGGCAACCAGCAGATGGGCGAGGAGCAAAAGAAGGAGCTCCTCCGCAAGATCGAGGAGATGCGCCAGATCCTTCGCCAAGAAGGGCAGGCCGGCAAAGAGCGGCTGAAGCGCATGCTCCAGTTCGGGCAAGCGGCTCGTGGCCAGGGAAACCAGGGCGAAGGCAAGGGCGGCGACAAGGGCTCCCAACCCAAACCCGGCTCCGGCCAAGAGGGTGGTCAGGGGAAGGACGGCAAAGGCGGCTCTCAGCTCGTGCTCGGCAATGGCTCACCCGGGTCCGGCGCGGGCATGTCGCTGATGCCCGGCGGATCGCAGCCGTCGCAAGGTGAACCCGATCCCTCGAAGTCCGGGAGCGGGTCGGCGAGCGCGGACTCCGAGTGGGGCACCGGTCACGATCCGAACCTCGCCGGCAAGGCGACCGCCTTGAAAGGTCACACCGAGGACTCGAGCGAAACCGGCGCGGACACCGGTCAGGGCACAGCGGCGAGCCAGGTGATCTACGGCGCCGCGCAGCGTGGCTTCGTCGGTAAGGGTTACAAGAAGGTGTACACCGACTACCAGACGGTCGCCGAAGAGTCGCTCGGGCACGACGAGATCCCCTCCGGGTATCGGTTCTACATCCGGCGCTACTTCCAGTTGATTCGACCTAGGGATTGACGGTTCGACTTTGTCGAACCGGAAACGAGAGACGAGCATGAGCGACAACGACAGCGACCGCGCGCGAGCCGACGTGCTCGAATTCCAAAAGAAGCTGGGGCTCCTCCGCGAAGAAGTGGGCCGAGTGATCGTCGGGCAACGCGAGATCGTCGACGGCGTGCTCACCGTGATGATCGCGGGCTCGCACGCGCTCCTCGAAGGCGTCCCGGGGCTCGGCAAGACGATGCTCGTCCGCACGCTCGCCGAAGCGATGGACCTCGAGTTTTCGCGCATCCAGTTCACGCCGGACCTCATGCCTGCGGACATTCTCGGCACGACGGTCATCGACGAAACGCAGGGCGGGACGCGCGGCTTCGAATTCCGGAAAGGGCCGATCTTCGCGAACATCGTCCTCGCCGACGAGGTGAACCGCGCGACGCCGAAGACGCAGAGCGCGCTCCTCGAAGCGATGCAAGAAGGCCGGGTCACGGTCGGCCGAAAGACGTATCAGATCGATCAGCCGTACTTCGTCCTCGCGACGCAGAACCCGCTCGAGATGGAAGGGACGTACCCGCTCCCCGAGGCGCAGCTCGATCGCTTTTTCTTCAAGCTCCACGTCGGCTTCCCGAACCGGAGCGAGCTGAACGCGATCCTCGACCGCACGACGACGGACTACTCGGCCGGCGTTCGCCCCGTGGTGAAGAACGCCGACGTGCTGTCGATGCAGGCCCTCGCGCGAGCGGTGCCCGTCGCGAAGCACGTGCAAGACTTCGTGGTTCGCCTTCTTCTCGCGACGCATCCCGAACAAGCGGACGCACCGGACCTCGTGAAGCGCTTCGTCCGAACCGGCGCCTCGCCGCGCGGCGGGCAAGCGATGCTCCTCGCCGCCAAGATCCGGGCGCTCTTCGACGGCCGCTTCGCCGCGTCGATCGACGACGTCAAAGCGTCGGTGCTGCCCGCGCTCCGTCATCGCGTGCTCCTCAACTTCGAGGGCGAAGCCGAAGGCGTGAAGGCCGACGCGGTGCTTTCCGAGATCCTCGCGAAGCTCCCCGAGAGCAAGGCCTAGCGCGACATAGCGCGCGCCGGAGTTCCGAGCGACGATATGCTGGATTTTTTGCGAAAATCACGTCCGAGCACGCCGCCGCGCGCCCCGCGGACGACGACGGCCCTCTTCGACGACGATTTTCAGAAGAAGCTCGAAACGCTCGCGATCGTCAGCCGTCGCGTGTTCGCCGGACGCATGCGTGCCGAACGGCGCAGCAAGAAGAAAGGCAGCGGCGTCGAGTTCGCCGATCACCGCGACTACGTCGCGGGCGACGATTTCCGTTTCGTCGATTGGAACGTCTATCAGCGCTTCGGCAGGTTGCTCGTCCGCCTCTACGAGGAAGAGGAAGACCTCGGGATCTATTTCATCGTCGATTGTTCGGCGTCGATGGGCTTCGGCTCCGGGCGAAAGTTCGACCAGGCGCGCCGCTTGGCCGCCGCGCTCGCCTACGTCGGTCTCGCGAATCTCGATCGCGTCGCCGTCATCGGCGTGAACGACGAGGTCGTCGCGCAGATTCCGAGCACGCGCGGCAAAGCGCGCATCTTCACGTTGTTCCAGTTCCTCGAGAAGCTCGAAGCGAACGGCACGACGAACCTCGGGGACGCGCTCGGCACCGTCGTCGCGCAACACAAGCGGCGCGGCCTCGCGGTGCTCCTCTCGGATCTGTACGACCCCGCCGGCTTCGAGCGCGGCATCAACGTCCTTCGGTACAACAAGTTCGAGCCGTACGTGGTGCACGTCGTCGATCCAGCCGACGCGCGTCCGGATTTGCGCGGCGACGTCCACGTATACGACTGCGAGACCGGCGATGAACGCGAAGTGACGGTGACCGATTCGCTCCTCGATCGGATGGAAGCCGCGTATCGCGACTACCTCGCCGACGTCGAGCGGTTCTGCGCGAAAAACCAGGTCCCGTATTTCCCCGCCGGCGTCGACGTCCCGTTCGACGAGCTCGTCCTCCGGGTGTTCCGGCGCGGAGGCTTTCTGCGCTGATGTCGTTTTTCGGCTTTCCGCCATCGGTGCTCCTCGGCGTCGGCGGGGCGGCGTTTGCCGCCACGATCGGGCTCTACATTCTGAAGCTCCGTCGCCGCCCGGTTGCCGTGCCGTTCTCGCCGATCTGGCAACGCGTGCTCAAGGACAAGGACGCGTCGCAGCTCTATTCGCGTCTCAAGAATCTGCTGTCGCTCCTCTTGCAGCTCGCCCTCTTGACGCTCTTGGTCCTCGCGCTCGGCGATCCGCGTCCGACGGCGCTCGCAAAGAAGGGCGAGACCACGGTGGTGCTCGTCGACACCAGCGCGTCGATGCAAGCCGCCGACGTCCTGCCGTCGCGACTCGCGCAAGCGAAAGCGAAAGTCCACGAGCTCGCCTCCGGACTCGGCGGCTCGGACCGCATGCTCGTCGCGAAGATGGACGCCTCGACGGTGCCCGTCACCACGATGACCGGCGAAGCCGCCGAGTTGAATGACGGCGTCGATCGGCTCGTCGCGACCGACACCCGCGTCGATCTCCGGCGCGCGCTCGCGTTTTCCGCCGACGTGCTGCACGGCGCGGAAAATCCGCAGATCGTCGTCGTGAGCGACGGCGCGCTCGACACCGACGGCGCGGGCAAGGACCTCGGCAACGTTCCGGTCCGGTTCATCCCGATCGGCAAACGCGGACGCAACGTCGCGATCACCGGGTTTTCGGTCCGTCGCTATCCGCTCGATGCGTCGCGCTACGAGGTGATGCTCGAGGTGACGAACACCGACGCCGCGCCGGAGAACATCGAGCTCACCCTGCTCGGCGATGGCAACGTGGTCGACGTGTCGCGCCTGTCGTTGAAACCGAAGGAGCGCCTGCCGCGGTTTTACACGGACCTCGGCGGCGCGAGTCAAAAGCTCGAAGCGCGGATCCGTCTCGCCGACGGCACGAAAGACGACCTCGGCGCGGACGATCGCGCTTACGCGCTCATGCCGGAGCGACGACGAGCACGCGTGCAAGTGGTAACACACGGGAACACGTACCTCGACGCTGCGCTCTTGCTCGACGAGTACCTCGACGTCGCGACCGTCGCGCCTGCGGCCTACGACAGTGCCGGCGCCTTCGATCTCACGATCTTCGACGGCGTCGCGCCGCAAGCGCCCGAGCACGGCGGAGCCCTTTATTTGAACCCGCCCGAATCGGGTTCGCCCGTGAAGCTCGGCCGCGTGCTCTCGGATTTCGGATTCGATAGCTGGGACAAGCACAGCCCGCTCCTCCGCTTCATGGCGGTCGACAATATTCAGATCTCGCACGGCCACGCGCTCATCCCCGACAAGGACGATCACGTGGTCGGCGCGAGCGAGCAGGGACCCATCGTCGTCGCGGGTCGACGCGACGGCCATCCCTACGTCGTGACCGGCTTCGATCCGCGCGACAGCGACCTCGTGCTCCGCGTCGCGTGGCCGCTCTTCGTCCTCAACGTCATTCATTCGTTCGTCGAGGAAGACGCGACGTACCTGTCGGCGTTTCGCACCGGCGAGGTCTGGCAAATCCCCGCGCCGAGCGACGACGCCGTGGTGTGGATCAAGGATCCCGCCGGCGCGCGCCACGAGGTCGCCGTCAAGGAAGGACGCGCGACGTTCTTCGGCGAACACGCCGGATTCTACGAGCTCGAAGGCTCCGGCAAAGCCGCCGCGACGCTCTTCGCCGCGAACCTCGTCGACCCCGACGAGAGCCAGATCACGCCGATGAAAGACCTTCAGATCGGCGGCGAGCACGCCGCGCCGGTCGCCGGTTTTCACATCGGGATTCGCCGCGACGTCTGGGTGTACCTCGTCGCCGTCGTGCTGCTCCTCTCCGTCCTCGAGTGGCTCGGCTACCACCGGAGAATCACGGTATGAGCCGGCGCACGCGCGCGATCGTGCTCGCCGCGGCTTCCGTCGCGCTGTCGCTCGCGCTCGGCGCGCTGTACCTCACGTGGGCCCGCGGCCGCGTGTTCTCGTGGGGTCACGGTCAGGACCGATTCTCGCTCGGCGAACCGCGCGCGCTGGTCGTCCTCGCGGTCGTGCCGATCCTCGGCCTCGCCCTCTTCCGGTCTCTCACCGATCTTCCGCTCGCACAGCGACTCTTGTCGCTCGGAGCACGCACGGCGCTCCTCGGCTTACTCGGCCTCGCCTTAGCACGACCGGTGCGCACCGCCGAGACGCGGAAGGTGTGCACCGTCTATCTCCTCGACGTGAGCGACTCCGTCTCCGACGAGGCGCTCGAGGACGCGCGCAAGGTCGTCGGGGACGCACTCGCGAAAAAGCCCACCGACGATCTCGTCAAAGTCGTCACGTTCGCGGATCACCCGCGCCTCGTCGAGCTCGGCGACGCGCGCGAAGCGCCGCCTGCGAAGTCGCTCCGCCACGACAAGACGCCCGCGTCCCAGGGCGGTGCCGATCGCGCGGGCGCCGCGACCGACATTCAAGCGGCGCTCGATCTCTCGTACGGACTGTTCCCGGCTGGTTATTTGAAGCGCGCCGTGCTCGTCACCGACGGCGAAGAGACGACGGGCAACGTCCTCGCGGAGGCGCCGCGAGCCCGCGACTTCGGCGTGCGCGTGTTCACCGTGCCCTTGCGGCAGCCGCCTCCTCCGGAGGTCGCGGTGCGTTCGCTGCACGCGCCCGCGAAGGCGCAAATCGGCGAGCCCTTCGACGTCACCGCCGAAATTTACGCGAGCCGCGCGACGCACGCGCGCGCCCGGCTCTACCAGGGCGAAGTGTTGAACGGCCTCGGGGGCGTTCGCGAGCTCGACCTGTCGCCGGGCGTGAACGACGTCCGTTTTTCGTCGGTCGTGCGCGTCGGCGGAAAAGTGACGTACGCGCTCGAGCTCGATCACATCGGCCAGGACACGTTTTCGGCGAACAATCGAGTGGTGGCGTCGGTCGACGTGCCGGCTAGGCCGTCGGTCCTCTATATCGAGGGCCAACCGGCGCGGGCGAGCTATCTCGCGAGCGCCCTCGGCGCCGAAGAATTCGACGTCGACGTCCGCGCCGCGACGGCCTTCCCCGGCTCGCTCGAGGAGCTCGAGCGCTACGACTTTTTCATCCTCTCCGACGTTCCGGCGGAGGCCGTGAGCTTATCGTCGCAAGCGCTCGTCGAGCGCTACGTGCGGGACCTCGGCGGCGGCTTCCTGTTCGCGGGCGGACCTTCCGGGTTCGGGCTCGGCGGATGGCAGCACTCGACGATCGAACGGATCTTGCCGGTGCGCATGGACGCCGAGCGTCGGAAGGACATGCCGAGCGTCGCGATGACCTTGGTGATCGATCGCTCGGGGTCGATGACCGGGCTTCCGCTCGAGATGGCGAAGGCGGCGTGTCGCGCCACCGTGGACACGCTCGAAGGCGACGACTTGGTCGAGGTCATCGCGTTCGACTCGACGCCGATCCGCTACGTGAAGATGGAATCCGCGCGTTATCGGAGCCGTATCGAAAACGACATTGCGCGCATCCAACCCGGCGGCGGCACCGAGATTTTTTCGGCGCTCGACATGGCGTACCAGGACATGTCCGTCGTGCAGGCGCGGCGAAAGCACGTGATCTTGCTCACCGACGGCCGCGCGGATTCTCAGGGCCTCCGCGATCTCGTCCAGGCCATGGTCTCCGAATCGATGACGGTGACGACGGTCGGGCTCGGGGACGGCGCCGATGCAGATCTCTTGCGAACGATCGCCGACGCGGGAGGAGGCCGCTATCACGCAGTCCCCGATCCGAACAGCTTGCCGCGCATCTTCACGCGGGAAACCGAGCTCGTCTCACGACAAGCCGCGGTCGACGAGTGGTTCCCCGTGACCGAGACGTCGAGCGCCGACTTCTTGAACGGGGTTCCGATTCGCTCCGCGCCGTTCTTGCACGGCTACGTCGCGACCGAGATGAAAGAGCCGCCCGCGCAGCAGATCCTCGCGAGCGACAAAGACGAGCCGATCCTCGCGCGGATGCGCGTCGGCCTCGGCTGGACGCTCGCGTGGACCAGCGACGTGAAGAACGGCTGGGCGTCCGATTGGCTCCGCTGGTCGGGCTTCTCGAAATTCTGGGGGCAACTCGTCCGCGAGCACATGCGCCACAAGCATCGTCGCGAGCTCGACATGAAAGCGGAAGTGCTCGACGGCCGCGTGCGCGCGACGGTCGATGCGTTCACGCCCGACGAACGGTTCGACAACGGCATCTCCAGTCGCTTGACGGTGTCCGGGCCGGAGCCGAAGGGCAAGAAGCGCGAAGTCCCGATGCGACAGGTCGCGCCGGGCAGGTACGAGGCGAACTTCCCCCTCGACGACTACGGCGCGTTCCTGCTCGAGGGAGAGCACTCGAAGACGAACGACGACGGCGAAGTCCGCGCCGTCGGGTCGAGCTACGCCGAAGTCTCGAATCCGTACCCGCGCGAATACGCAAACCTCGAACCCGACGTCGAGCGATTGACGCGGCTCGCCGCGTCGACGGGCGGCACCGTCGATCCGACGGCCCGCGCGGTTTTCGACCCTGGTGACGAAAAGATCGTCTATCGCGCGCCGCTGTTCGGTCGCGTGCTCTTGGCGGCCATCGTCCTCTTCTTGCTGGATCTCCTGGTTCGCAGGGTCCGCCTCTTCGATCGCAAGTTCGTCTCGAAGCCGCGACGCCGCGCGGCGTGACGCACGCACCCGTCGCGTCGCGTCGCGAAGCGCTCGCAAGTCCGGAGATCTCCTACACCGATGCGAAAATGGTCGTCTTCGTTGCAGGAGGGTGTCGCCGATCGACCTCGGGTGTCCTATGAACGCTCGGCGCGCGCCCCGAGCCCACTCTGAACCATGCTGACCGCCTCCAAGCACGACGATCGCCCCGTTCACCGTGACGACCTCGAACGAATCTTCGTCGAAGCGGAAAAGCCCGAGAGTGCTTTTCGCATCGGCGCCGAGGCCGAGAAATTCGGCGTGCAGCGCGGCACCGGCGCGCCACTCCAATACGACGGCGCTTTCGGCGTCCGGCGACTGTTCGACTCGCTCACGACGGAGCACGGGTGGTCCCCGGTCACCGAGACCGACGACGGACCGCCGATCGCCCTCACGCGCGGCGACGCCTCCATCACCCTCGAACCCGGAGCGCAGTTCGAGCTATCGGGCGCGCCGTACGACGACGTGCATCACGCCGTCACCGAGATGCATCAGCATTTGACGGAGCTCGCCGGCATCTCGAAAAAGATGGATCTGGTGTGGCTCGGCGTCGGATTCCACCCCTTCGCGACGCAAGCCGATCTGCCGTGGGTGCCGAAGCATCGCTACGGCATCATGCGCGAGTACCTGCCGACACGTGGCGAGGGCGCGCTCGACATGATGCGCCGGACGGCGACCGTGCAGGCGAACTTCGACTATTCGAGCGAGGAAGACGCGATGCGAAAGCTCGTGGTGCTCCTTCGCTTGGCGCCGATCCTGCACGCGATGACGGCCAACGCGCCGTTCGTCGAAGGGCGGCGCGGACCGCGCAAAAGCGAGCGCGGCAACGTATGGCTTCACATGGATCCGTCGCGCTCCGGCTTGATCGAGCCGCTCTGGACGAAGCCGAAACCGACGTATCGCGACTATGCCGAGTGGGCGCTCGACGCCGGCATGTTCCTGTTCCGCCGGGGCGACGGCTTCGTGCACAACACCGGGCAGACATTTCGCAGCTTCATGCAGGACGGCTATCAAGGCCATCACGCGACGTACGACGACTGGCTCCTTCACCTGAACACGCTTTTTCCGGAAGCGCGACTGAAGCGCACCATCGAGGTGCGCGCGTGCGACATGCTCCCCGAGCGATTGACCGGCGCGGTGCCCGCGCTGAGCACCGGGCTCGTTTACGACAGGACCAGCCTCGACCTCGCGACGGATCTCGCCCTTCGTCTCGACTACGCGACGGTGATGGCGGCGCGCCCCGCGCTCGTGCGCGACGGACTCGCCGCTAACGTCGGTGACATCTCGGCGCGACGGCTCGCCGAGCAAGTCTTCGAGATCGCCGAGGGCGGCCTCCGACGTCGCGCGCGCCGCAACGCCGACGGCCACGACGAAACCATTCACCTCGCCGCGTTGAAGCCGCTCACTTTCGCCGGCCGCTGTCCCGCCGACGCGCTCATCGACGGGCTTGCGCCCGGCGCCGCGATTGCCCCCGCGGAATTGCTCGAACGCGTCCGCATCTGATCCGCACGGGTTCGCCGGCCGTGCGCCGCGTCGCGAATCGTCGTCGCCGGCCCGCGGCCCTGTTCGATTTGAGCCGTCCGGCGGTTGCGCGCGCGATTAGTTCGTGTACGAATATTCTCTGACGGAAATAATCTCCGAGCCCAATGCCGCTCGACGCGCGCCTCAGCGCGTCGAACCAGCGAGGTCGACCATGTGGCAGCCGTTCACCGACGAACACGAGCAATTCCGAAAGACCGTCCGTCGCTTCGCAGAAGAAGAAATCGCGCCGTTCACTGACGAGTGGGAAGCGGCGTGCGATTTTCCGAACCACGTCTTCAAGCGGGCGGGCGAGCTCGGCATTCTCGGCGCGCACTACAAGGAATCGCAGGGCGGAGCCGGCGGCGATTACTGGTTCAGCGTCGCGAAAGGTGAAGCGCTCGCGCACGGCGGAAACGCCGGCGTCACCATGGCGCTCCTCGTGCAAAGCGACATGGCCACGCCGGTCATCGGCGATCTCGGCACGCCCGAACAAATCGACGAATTTTTGAAGCCCGCGCTCAGCGGAGAAAAAATCGTCGCGCTCGGCGTCTCCGAACCCGGCGCAGGAAGCGACGTCGCCGGCATTCGCACCGTCGCGCGTCGCGACGGCGGCGACTACGTCTTGAACGGACAAAAGACGTTCATCACGAACGGCGCGCGCGCCGACTTCGTCACGTTACTCGCGAAGACCCAGCCCGACGCGGGCGCGCACGGGTGCACCTTCTTCCTCGTCCCCACCAAGACGAAAGGGTTCGCAGTCAGCAGGAAGCTCAAGAAAATCGGCAATCACTCGTCCGATACCGCGGAGCTATTCCTGGAAGACGTACGCATCCCGGAACGCTATCGGCTCGGCGACGAGAACATGGGGTTCATGTATCTCATGCAGAATTTCCAGACCGAGCGGCTCATCGCGTGCGTGAGCGCGCTCGCCGGCGCCGAGCTCGCCATCGACATGTCGCGCGCTTACGGCGAAGGTCGCATCGCATTCGGCAAACCGATCATCAAGCGCGAGCTCTGGCAGCACAAGTTCGTCGACATGTACACCAAGGTCGAGATGGCGAAAGCCTTCGTCTACAAGGTCGTCGACGCCTACAACAGCTAGCGCTACGTGAAGGAAGGCCCGCTCTCCATGGAGACGGTGAAGCTCATCAGCATGGCAAAGGTCGCGGTCGGCGACATCGTCAGCGCCGTGATGGACACCTGCCTCCAATTTCACGGCGGCTGGGGCTACATCGAGGAGTATCGAATCGCGAGGGCTTGGCGCGATACACGGCTCTTCCGTCTCGGTGGGGGCACGAGCGAAACGCTGAGTTATTACATCGCCAAGCTCATGGGGATGTGACGGCGCATCTGACTCGAGCTTTCCAGGCGCGCCGCTTGCAGCGTTTGAGAGCAGACGAGAGGACGAGAGCCCACACCTGGAAGCGTTCAAGCGGCGGACGCTAGGCGGATTTTTTCGGCTTGGCCGGCGCGGTAGAAGCGGCGCAAGAAGTCGTGCGCTTCGCCGGTACGGCGTCGTTCGAGGAGTCGATGCGACACGCGGGCGGCCAGATCGTTCGCCAGGCGGTAGCGCGCGCCTTTTTCCGATGCGGCGTCGTGGAGGTACCGCACGCTTTCGAACAACGTGGCGCGCACCCGTCGCGCTCGCTCGGTCGCCAGCCTGGCTCCGTCGAACGCGAGGAGCACGAATTTGTCGACCTCGGCTTGCAGCTCGAGCTCGAGCTCCGTCATCGGCAAATCGACGCGCGCCCGCTCGGCGAGATACACGAAGTGACTGACCCCTTCGAGCAACTGAAGGCGTTCATCGTCGCTCCCGCCCGGATCGCCGACGGCGTTCGGCAGCATCAACCCCACTTCGACGCCGTCGTCACCATGCCGCACGAACAGCGCTTCGCGGCTGTCGTCGCGTCCTCGATGCAGAAAATCCGAAACGTCTGGCCCGGGCTCGAGCGAATAAAACCGTTCGAGTCGCTGCTGCACGCTCCGCGCGTCGCGCCGTAGCTCGTCGCTGACGGGTTCGCGAGCATCGACTACGCCGTCGCCCTTCGATTCGCGCGCGCCGCTCCGACTCGAGCGGGCGTCGCTGACCCCTGGTTGGCTCGAGACGGCAGCGCTCGACGATGAGCCCGCGTCGCGAGACGGGTCGTTCAATGGAGGGCTCCGCCGCCGCGAGAAGGCACGACCCCCGACCGCACGAGCGCGGCGGTGAGCGCCGGTGATTCGCGGCGCGTCCATCGCTCGTACAAATCGACGATGCCGCGCGCATCGTGGGCGCTCGCGGCGTACGCGACGTCGGCGACATCGCGAAGCAGCGCGACGAGCTCCGTGAAGTTCGTCGCGAGCTCG
This sequence comes from uncultured Polyangiaceae bacterium, assembly GCA_964506835.1. Lineage (GTDB taxonomy): Bacteria > Myxococcota_A > Polyangia > Polyangiales > Polyangiaceae > DASZVB01. The sequence continues at coordinate 27,440 of CAZDNG010000032.1, read as the reverse complement.
TCGAACACGTCGGGTCCGCGCTGTTGCCCGCCGCCGCGACGAAGGATGGCGCCCGCGGCGTCGTAGGCCGTCGCGCCGACGTCGTACACGTACCGTCGTTCGACGCCGCGTCGTTCGAGGTGGTCGGAGAAGAACCCGCTCAGATAAAGAGCCTGGTCGCCCAAGCAGCGCAGCCGCTCGAAGCGCTCCGGTCCGACCGTGCCCAGCGCTTCGACGAGCAGCACCGTCAACGGACGGTCGAGCGGCTCCGGCGTGCGCGACCCAGGCATCGCGTAATCGGCGAGGAGCGAAGCGACATAGAGGGCGCTCGGTGCGCCGGGATCGTAACCCCGGCCGACGGCGGCTCCTCTCACTGCGTCGCGAAAGAACGAGGCGATGTTCGTGGTGTCATCGATCAGCGCATCCACAACACAAACGTACGGCGGCCGTCGCCCGTCCAGAAGCCCGGGGCCGCGCATTGTCAGCACTCGGCGCGAGTGACTGCCAATATTTCCAATGAGTTACGCACCGTGTCGTGCTCGGAAACACGAGAAGCCCCAATCACGAACGTTTCCGCGCGGCGCCCTCACGGGCGTTCAGCCCCGATTCTCGAAGGCACTTCCAGCATTTGAGTCCCTTGACACCCGCAGGTGCACGCGTAAGTTCGGCACGGCCGTTAGCACTTGCCCCTCTCGAGTGCTAACCACGAAAAACTGAAATTACGGGTACTTAGCCGTCGTCGGGGGTGACTCAAGCGGCGGCTTCGGTGTCCGCGGGCGTCGAGAGGGCGCACGGAAATGGAGGCTTCGGCCTCCGACAAGATAAGGAGAGTTCGACCATGAAAATTCGACCGCTGCAAGACCGCGTGATCGTGAAGCGCGTGGAAGAAGAGCAGAAAACCAAGGGCGGCATCATCATCCCCGATTCGGCAAAAGAGAAGCCGATCGAGGGCGAGGTGATCGCCGTGGGCAACGGCAAGGTTCAAGAGGACGGCAAGGTTCGTCCGCTCGACATCAAGAAGGGCGATCGCGTTCTGTTCGGCAAGTACGCCGGCACCGAGGTCAAAATCGAGAACGTGGAACACCTGATTTTGCGCGAGGAAGACATCCTCGGCGTCATCGAGAAGTGAGAAGGGAATCGTAAGATGGCCGCCAAGGAAATCGTTTATCAAGAGCAGGCTCGTAACCTCATCCTCGCAGGCGTCAACGCACTCGCGGACGCAGTCAAAGTGACGCTCGGCCCGAAGGGCCGCAACGTCGTGCTCGAGAAGAGCTTCGGTTCCCCCACGATCACCAAGGACGGCGTGACCGTCGCCAAGGAGATCGAGCTCGAGAACAAGTTCGAGAACATGGGCGCGCAGATGGTGAAGGAAGTCGCGTCGAAGACGAGCGACGTCGCCGGCGACGGCACCACCACCGCGACCGTGCTCGCGCAAGCCATCTTCCGCGAGGGCTCGAAGCTCGTCGCTGCGGGGCACAACCCGATGGAGATCAAGCGCGGCATCGACAAGGCCGTCGAAGCCTGCGTCGAAGCGCTCGCGAAGCTCGCGAAGCCTACCAAGGATCCGACGGAGATCGCGCAGATCGGCACCGTCAGCGCCAACGGCGACGAGACGATCGGCAAGCTTCTCTCCGAGGCGATGGAGAAGGTCGGCAAGGAAGGCGTGATCACGGTCGAAGAGGCGAAGAGCGCCGAGACGACCTTGGACGTCGTCGAAGGCATGCAGTTCGACCGCGGCTACCTCTCGCCGTACTTCGTGACCGACCCCGAGCGCATGGAGGCGACGCTCGAGGATTGCTACATCCTTCTCAACGAGAAGAAGATCAGCAACATGAAGGACCTTCTCCCGGTGCTCGAGGCGATCGCGCGGCAGCAGAAGCCGCTCCTGATCATCGCCGAGGACATCGAGGGCGAAGCGCTCGCGACGTTGGTCGTGAACAAGCTCCGTGGAACGCTGCAGTGCGCCGCCGTGAAGGCGCCGGGCTTCGGCGATCGCCGCAAGGAGATGCTCAAGGACATCGCCGTGCTGAGCGGCGGTCAGGTCATCGCGGAAGAACTCGGGCTCAAGCTCGAGAACGTCACGATCACCGACCTCGGCCGAGCGAAGACCGTGAAGATCGACAAGGACAACACGACGATCGTCGACGGCGCCGGCAAGAAGGACAAGATCAAGGCGCGCCAGCAGGAGATCCGCACCCAGATCGACAACACCACGAGCGACTACGATCGGGAGAAGCTCCAGGAGCGTCTCGCGAAGCTCGTCGGCGGCGTCGCGGTCATCAAGGTGGGCGCTGCCACCGAGACCGAGATGAAGGAGAAAAAGGCCCGCGTCGAAGACGCGCTCCACGCGACCCGCGCGGCGGTGGAAGAGGGCATCGTCCCCGGCGGCGGCGTCGCACTCCTTCGCGTTCAGAAGTCCCTCGAGAAGCTCGAGGTGCCGGAAGAGCAGAAGTTCGGCGTCGCCATCATCCGGCGCGCGCTCGAAGAGCCCCTTCGTCAGATCTCTGCGAACGCGGGCGAAGAGGGTTCGATCATCCTCCAGAAGGTGCGCGAGGGTAAGGGCGCGTTCGGCTACAACGCGCAGACGAACAAGTACACGGACCTCATCGCCGACGGCGTGATCGACCCGGCGAAGGTCGTGCGTTCGGCGCTGCAGAATGCCGCGAGCGTCGCGGGCCTCCTCCTCACGACCGAGGCGCTCGTCGCCGAGAAGCCGAAGGAGAAGGAATCGCACGGAGCTGGCGGCGGCGGCGGACACGGCCACCCCGAGTTCTAAGTCGCGAGTCCGACGCGCCTCGCGCGCGTAGGGCAACCAGGAGCCGACCTCGTCCAAGCGGGGTCGGCTTCTTCATTCAGTGGCCGGCTTCGTCCAACCGAAGTCGGCTCTTTCATTTTTCGCAGCGACGGATAACTCTAGCTAGAGTGCAAAGTCGCGAAGGGTAACGGCCATTGCCGAGGCGCTCTCTTGGTCGGTTTGCGGTCGTCGTCGCGGTGGCCGCCTCGAGTGGATGTACGCACACGCGAGAGACGCCGTGTCCGCGTCCGGAACCGCCATTTCGCGTCGAGCTGACCGCCGTCGACGGCGCGCTCCCGAGCGACACGAGTCTCGTCGTGACTTACAACGGGAGCACGGGAGAGTCGTTCGATCTGGTTCACAGGGGAGCGGGCAACGTGGACGTCTGCTGTCGCACGGCGACGAGCGTCATCGACCAGGGGCCGTTGCCCGCCGTGAATTGCGGTACGCCGAAGACCGACGATGACGCCGGAGACGGGGGCCCGCCCGTCGCGATCCTTTGCCAGCTCTGGACCGGCGGAAACGCAACGATCGACGTGACGGGGCAAGGTTACGCTCCGCTGGAAGACGACCTCTTGGGCCAGCTCCTCGGGGACGGATGCGGCGTCGAAACCACCGACGTCCGTGAAGTGCTCGAGCGACCCGAGGCCGGAACGGGAAATTGAGACGCAACGCGCGCCGCGATCGACGTTCGTTCTATTTGTCGTCTTCGGTGGTCGTCGTCACTTCGTGATTGGTGAGATCGACGCGCGCGCCGAACGACTTCAAGACCGCCGTTTCGCGATTCAACCCCTGATCACCGACGGCCTCGGCGTCGAGCAGGACGAGCCCGACGTGCGGGCAGTACACCGACGTCACTTGCTTCGAGCCGCCGGTGCCGTCTTCGCGCTCGACCGTGCGCACGCAGCCGACGAATCGACCCGCCGGGACGTCGATCTGTTCGTCCGCGTCGACGACGTCGACGATGCCGAACTTGCTCCGCCATCGGCTGCCCTTCACGATCGGCGATTTCAAAAGATAGCCGCCCTCGACGAACGTGATCGCGCCCGGTTCGAGCTGGAGCCGCTCGGTATGCGAGCCCATCCGGAGATCGGCGCGATCCGGACGCGGTCGCGAAATTTGAACGATGAGCACGCCGTGCTCGGCGCTGTTTTCGGAGTGCGTGTCGTACGTGTACACGGTGCGGTCCTCGAGCGGCATGAGGCGCTCGACCACACCGTCGCTGAGGGGAGTGGTGACTTCGGTCGGCCCCGCCGCGCCCTGCGAATGCGGCGTGCACGCGGCCGAGAGCGACATCGCCGACGCGAGGAGGCTCGGCGCGTGCCATTTCACGCGCAACACGGAGGCGCCTTCACTGCCCATGCCCCTCAATAGTGGACGATGCGCACTCGCCACAAGCACGCACTCGCCGTCACTGTCGATAGGCCCAGATCGTCAGAAAGACGAGCAGCGCGAACGCGAGCCCGAGGAGATATTTGACCATCGGGTCCGGTTCGATCCTGCGCCGGAGCTCGAGCGCCGCGTCGCGGACAGCGGGGTCCGTCGCCGCGCGCGCGACGGCTTCGGCGTCACGTCGAACGACGGCGTAGTTGCCTTCCTCGAACGCCCGCGAGAGCGCCGCGAGCGAAGGATCGTCCGGGAAATCGAGCACGAACCGAGGTCGCTCCATGCCGTCGGGGCGAAGCGCGGGCTTCTCCTCGGGTCTCATCTCGGGAACGTCGCCGCCACCCGAGCGCGACGCATCGGTCGTCTCGAGAGGGGGGTCGCCTGGCTCGTCGCTCATCAAAACTGAAAGTACACGAACGGCACGGCTCGGGCTTCACCCATCTGCCGGAGCGCGACCGCCGCCGCAAACAAGGCGACCCCTTGCACTGGACCGGGGAGCCGCACGAAGCCGTCCTTCACCCACGTCACGACTCGATGGGGAGCCCAGTGCGAGGCGAGTCCGACGGCGAGCACCGCAAGAACGGACGCCGGGAGATTCGGATGAAACGTGCTGAGCGTCGCGAGCTCGGCGAACATCCGTCGCGCCGCGGTGAACGTCGGCGCGCGAAAGAACACCCAGGCGACGCACACGAAGTGGAACGTCACGAGGACGCGCACGACGTTCGGCAAGCGCGACGACGCCGCACCGCGCCGCGCCCGCGCTTGCGCCGTCACACGATTCACGCAGAGCGCCGCGCCGTGGAGGCCGCCCCAGACCACGAACGTCCAGTTCGCGCCGTGCCACAGACCGCCGAGCAGCATCGTCAGCATCAGGTTCACGTACGTGCGCACCGTCCCCTTCCGATTCCCACCGAGCGAGATGTAGAGATAGTCGCGGAGCCACGTCGAGAGCGAGATGTGCCAGCGTCGCCAGAAGTCCTGCACGTCGACGGCCTGATAAGGGCTGTCGAAATTTTGCGGAAGCCGGATCCCGAGGAGCTTCGCGCACCCGATCGCGATGTCGGTGTAACCGGAGAAGTCGCAGTAAATTTGAACGGCGTAGCCGACGACGGCCGCGTAGCACTCGAGCGCCGAAAATTGCGCGGGCGCGTCGAACACGCGATCGACCAGATTGACGGCCAAGTAGTCGCCGATGGCGACCTTCTTCAAAAGCCCCGTCGCGATCATGAACAATGCCTCGCTCGCGCCGCGTTCGTCCCAGCGGGCGGGCGACGCGATCTGCGGAAGGAGATCGCGCGGTCTCACGATCGGGCCCGCGACGAGGTGCGGGAAGAACGCGACGAAGGCGAGGTACTCGACGTAGCTCGGGTGTGGTTCGATGTCGCGCCGGTACACGTCGATGACGTAGCTCATCGATTCGAACGTGAAGAAGCTGACGCCGATGGGAAGCGCGATGCGGAGCGCGAGCAGCGGCGGCTCGAAGCCGAGCGCGACCAGCAGCGCGCGCGCCGATTCGACGCCGAAATCGAGGTACTTGAAGACCGCGAGAACACCGAGGTTCATCACCACGGTCGCGACGAGCCACCGCCTCCGTTGGCGATCCCCCTCCGCGCGCGCTATGGCATTGCCGAGCAGAAAATCCGCGGTCGACGAAGCGAACAAGAGCGGGAGAAATCGCCAATTCCACTCCGCGTAAAAGAAGTAGCTCGCGACGAGCAAGAACACGACGCGGAGTCGCCGCGCCCGCGCCAAAAGCCACGAGACGACGAAGACGACGGCAAAAAACTTGGCGTACGCGAGGGTGTTGAAGAGCACGTGGCGCTCGGCGACGGACGCGGGGCGACGAGTATACCGAAAGACCGGCTCTTCCCACCCGCGAAGGGCCGTGTGAGCCTCGGCGGGACAGCATGCTGAAGCGTTTCGGGCTCGGGCTCGGCGAGGGACTCGTCATCGGCGCGGTCATCGCGGTTCTCGTCGCCAGGATCGGGCCCGCAGTGAACGCTGCACTCGGTATTTACTTGGGCGCCGTCGTCGTCGGGGCCGTCACGGGGCTCGTCGCCGGACGGCCGATCTGGGCGAAGGCCGCACGACTCGAGGGGCTTCTCAAGTCGCTGGTCGGCGCGTTCGTCGCGAGCGTCGCGCTGTTCGGTCTCCGTAAATGGGTCGGCGGGCTGCATGTCGACCTCGGCGCGTTCGGCGCGGGCCCGATCGGTGCGGTCCCGGTCGCCGCATTGCCGTTGCTCGGCGCAGCGCTCGGGTTGGTGTTCGAAATCGACGACGCCGTCGGCCCGGAGACGGTCCCCGAACGCCGTCACCGCGTCGAAGACGACCGCGGTCTCGCCGCGCCGCTCGAGCGGGCCGAAGGCGAATTCGAAGACGATCAGGAAGAGGCCGAGCTCCGCCGTCGTTCTCCCCGCGAACGGTAGTCCATGCCCGCGGGACGCATCGCGCTCTGGGTGGCGAGCCTCGGTGGGCTCGCGCTGTGCGCGCGGTCGCTCCTCATCGGTCCGGTTCCGCTCGAGGTCGCGTACGTCGCGTTCGCCGTCTATTTCGCGCTCGTCATCGCCGGCGTGCTCGTGCCGCAGCTCGAGATGTTCGGCGACGTCTTGTATCGAGGGGACTCGTCGCGGCCGGAGATTGCACTGACCTTCGACGATGGTCCGCACCCGGTGACGACGCGCCGAGTCCTGGAACACCTCGCGCGCGCCGGCGTGAAAGCGACGTTCTTCGTCATCGGCGAGAAGGTGGAGCGTCACCCCGACGTCGTTCGCGACATCGTGCGCGCCGGCCACGCGATCGGCGCGCACGGTTACCGTCACGATCGACTGTACGCATTGAAGCCGCCCGCGGCCGTCGCCGACGACATCCGGAAGACGTGCGACGTCATCGAGCGCGCGACGGGCGCTCGTCCGCATTGGTTTCGACCGCCGGTCGGCCAGCTGAGCCCCCGCACCGCTGCCGGCGTGAAGCGCGCCGGCCTCGAGACCGTCGCGTGGTCGGTGCGCGGCCTCGACGGTCTCGCGAGCGCCGTCCCCGAACGCGTCGCGGAGCGCATCGAACGCGGGCTCAAGCCCGGCGCGGTCGTGCTCTTGCACGACGCCTCGGAGCACGACGATCGCTTCCCGGCGTCGATCGACGCGCTGCCCCGCATTCTCGAAAGCATCCAGCGGCGCGGCCTCCGCGTGAGCCCGCTCGACGACCTCTTCGCCGACGAGTGACTCGCCGCTATCGGTCGGGCGATGACCAACGCGGATCGTCGCTCAAGAACGCGTTCAGATTGTTCTCGAGGAGAGCGAGAACCGGCCCTTCGTACGTGTGTCCGGCGCGGATGTCCGAAACGACGCTCGTGGCGACGCCCGCGGCGTCGAGCAGCGACGCGGAGCCTTTCGCATGCGTGCGACAACTCGTCGTGCCACAGACGAAGAGCACTTGGCGACCACCCCCCGTTCGAAACTGGCGCGCCCGGGCGAGCGTCCAATCTTTGCCGCCGCCTTCGATCAGGAGAAGCCGCGGAAAACGATCGCCGTGCGCGACGAGCATGAGCGCGCCCATCGTCGCGCCTTGGGAGTACCCGGCGTAAGCGACGTTCGTGACGTCGATGCCTCGCGGATAGGCGGCAGCGAGCGCGTCGAGTGACGCGAGCACGATGCGCTCGAGCGCGGGGTGATTCGGGAAGTACCGTCCTTCGGAGTGCGCGAACATGCGCGGCCCCGAAGGACACAAGACGACGCCTCGATCGCCGAGCAGGCGTCGAAAGGTTTCGCAGAGTGCTTCCGGCGTGTCGCCCGCGCCGTGCGCCGCGACGAGTACCGGCGCCGAAAACCGCGGCGTCGCCGGAAACGACACGAACGCCGCTTCGAAGCCGGGTACCGGCAGCGTCACGAGGCCGTTCGCGTCGGACCCCGTCGCATCACGGCGTTCCGAACCGCGCGTCTTCAAATCCGGACCAACAACAGGCGAAGCCCGTTCCCGCTGCGTTCTCGCGGGCGGCTCCGCGTCGCTCGAAGGCGCCGACGCCGATCGCCGCTGCGCACATGACGCAACCGCGAGCGCGGCAACGAGGACGGACGCGACGGCGCGGCGGCTCCGCAATTTTCCGGGACTTTCCTTCGGCGTCTTTTCGTCTGGGCGGTTCAAATTCTGCGCCTGCTTCGAAAAGTACCTCAGCTGCGGTCAGCAGGGTTTTCGGGCGCGCGCGGCAGGTCGACGATGAAGCGCGCGCCTCGGGTGTAATCGGCGTCGAGCGTGATCGTGCCGCCGGCGGCTTCGACCAAGCCGCGACAGACGGCGAGTCCGAGACCGGTGCCTTTGCCGATTTCCTTGGTCGTCGAGAAGGGCTCGAACAGGCGCTCGCGGATCGCCGCCGTCACGCCGGGACCGTCGTCTTCGACCACGACGCGCACGCCCACAGGAGATCCCTCGGCGCGAATCGTGACGTGCCCGCGCGGACCACACGCGTCGGCGGCGTTCATGAGCAGGTTGAGGAGGACTTGGACCTGACGCTCGCGCGACAACGTGACGAGCGGGAGACGCGGGGTGACCGCCACGACGACCTCGATGTCGCGCATCGATTTCTGGGGAGTCACGAGAGCGACGGTGTCGTCGATCGCCTCCTCGACGTTGCCGGGTTCGCGGAGGAGCCCGCTCGCAGGGGGACGCGCGAAATCGAGGAGGTCGCGCAAAATGTCGTTGATGCGCTCGGTTTCGCTCCGCATGCGCACGAGAAAATCGCGCTCTTGCTCCGATTCGAGGCCGCCTTGAACGAGCAGATCCTGCATCCCCATGATCGCCGCGATCGGGTTTCCGATTTCGTGGGCGAGGCCCGCGGCGAGACGACCGACGGAAGCGAGCCGCTCGGAACGGACGAGTCGATCTTGCGCCTCGCGAAGACTCGCTGTCGTGCGCTCGACCTCGTCGATCTTTTTCCTGAGCGCCTCTTCTTCGCTCAGGAGTCGCTCGGTCATCCGCTTGAGGCTCGTGCCGAGCTCCACCAGCTCGCGCGCCCCCGAACGCGGCACGTCGAGCCGTCGCGCACCGCCGGCGACGCGTTCTGCCGCACGCGACAGTTCGTCGAGGGGAAGGACGATCGAGCGGGTCAGCGCGAAGTACGAAACGACGAGGAGAGCGAGCGCCACGAGCCCCATGTAGAGCCCCGAAAGGCGCACGAGCGGCTCGACCTTCGCCGATTCTTCGTCGGCGCGGAGCAGCGCGACGACGGCGCCCTCCGGACCGGGAACGACGACGACGATCACACGACCCCGCGACGTCGATAAGTGGAACGCCGCCTCTTTTTTCGGATCGATGCCGGCGACTTGCGCGGCGTCGGCGAGATCGCCGGCTCGCGCCACCACCTTGCCGAAAGGGTCGAGGAGCGTGATGGCCTCGACACCGCCGCTCCCGACTTCGGCCGCCAGGAGCGGCTCGAGGTCCGCCGCGGGACGATGCGCGCGCGCTTCGGAGACGTGCGCGGCAACGGCGCGTCCGAGGGCGCGTGCGGTCGTTTGCCGCACTTCGCGAAGCGTGTATCTCGTGTAGGTCGAGACGGCGTAGAAGAGCGGCAAAAAAGCAGCGAGAAGAAGGCCGCCGAGCAGCAGCAAAATCTGTAGCCGGAGGCCGAGCCGCACGTCCCACAGGTGTCCCACATCGGCGCCGTTCCGGAAAGTGGGCCGCAGTGGATTCGGTCTGTTACGGGCCGTGCGGATGGATCCGGTCGTGCGCGCTGCGTTCACTGCCGAGAAGGCCGTGGCTCGCGGCCTCGGGACGGCCATCGCGCTCGCGTTCGCCGTCTGCTTGGTGCGCTTCGCGGGTGAGCCGCTGCCGCCCCCTTGGGCGACCATTCTGGAAGCGGCGTTCGCGCTGTCGCTCCTCGTTCGCACTCGACGCCGACTGCGCCGGCTGGGGTCGACCGACACGCTTCAATACGATCTCGAGCTGTTCACGCACCTCGTCGTCTTGACGTACGCGGTCGTGCTCCGCGCGCCCGGGTCGATGGATGGGCCGTACTACCCCGCGGTCTACGTGCTCGTCATGCTCGCGGCAGGGTTCACCAAGCCGCCCGCGGCGATCGTCACCATCGTCTCCGCGATCGCGCTCGAGACGGCGCTCGACGTCACGTTGCCGGATCGTTCGCTCGGGTCGCTCGTCCCTCACGCCGCCTTGATCGCCGCGTTCGCGACGTTGAACCTCTTCGTCTTTCGCGCCGAGATCGCGCGCGTGCGGCGCCTATCGCGCGCCCACGTCGACGGCGAGCTCCAGAAGATGCGGGACGACGCACGGTCGTATCGACTCATCGGTGCCCCCGCGACGGCGGCCCCGCCCGCGTCGAGCCCGCGGGCATCGGTGCCGCGCGGAGACGCCGACCGCTTACTCCGCTCGAGCATCGACCAGATCCATCAGACGCTCGAGTTCGCCCTGGCGCTGGTTCGCAAGGCCGTCGGGGCGCGAAGCGCCGCGCTCTTGTGGAGCACCGAACAAGAGTCGGCGCTGCTCCTCCGCGAGATCTCGACCGACGACTCCGAGATCGTGCGCGGCCCCTTCCACGCGGCAGAGGGACTCTTCGGCGCGGCGCTCCGCAGCGGCGAATCGGTGACGCTCCTCGGCTCTCGCGTGCGCCGCCAGGTGCCGTTCTATGCCGTCGCGCCCGCGATCGAATCGGTGTGCGTCGTGCCGGTGCGCGAACACGGGCACTCGCGCGGCCTCCTCGTCGTGGACCGCGAGCACGCCGAAGGGTTCTCCGCGTCGGATTTGACGTTGCTCTCCGGCGTCACCGATTTCGTCCTTCGTACCATCGAGAACGAGCGCGTGTTCGTGCAGCTCGAGCGCGCGAAGGTCGAGCAAGGCAAGCTGTACCGCGCCGTCGATCTGCTCGCCGAGGCGACGACGGAAGCGCAGGTCATCGAGGCCGGCGTCAGCTCGGCCCGCGAATTCGCGGCATTCGACTTCGCGGTGGTCACCTTGTTCGACCGCCAGAACAAGGAAGGCGAGCACGAGATCTGTGCGGCGAGCGGCGAGGGCGCGGCCGAGCTCGTTGGGCAAACGTTTCGGCACAACGGCGGCCTCGTCTCGATGGTCGTCGCGAATCGACATCCGCTCCCGTATCGCGGCGACTACGATCCGGCGCGTCAGGTCGTCTTCACGCGGAAGATCCGACCCCCGGACATGCCGGCGCTGGTCGTCTTACCGCTGGTCGTCCACGACAACACGCTCGGCACCTTAGTGCTCGGCTCGAACCAAAAGGGCGCATTCGGCGACTCGGTTCGCCCGACCCTCGAGGTCCTTTCACGACACATCGCGGTCTCGCTCGCCAACGCGCGCATGGTGAAGCGACTCGAAGACCTCGCGACGACCGACGGACTCACCGGGCTCTTCAACAAGCGGACTTTGAGCGAGCTCGCCAAACAGAAGATCAAATCCGCCGAGCGATTCGAGAAACCGCTCAGCGCGCTCGTCTGCGACATCGACTTCTTCAAGAAGGTGAATGACACCCACGGCCACGACGTCGGCGACCTCGTGATCAAGGGATTCGCCGACGTCCTTCGCCGGACCAAGCGCGACACCGATGCGGTGGGACGGTTCGGCGGCGAAGAATTCGCGGTCGTATGCGAAGAGACCGACGCCAAGGGCGCCGAGCTCCTCGCCGAGCGCATCCGCGCCGAGCTCGCCGCGACGACGTTTCACGCCAAAGGTGTCTCGCTGCGCGTCACCTGCTCCATCGGCGTCGCCACGTATCCGCGCGGCGGCGCCGACTGGGACGCCCTCTTCAAGTCGACTGACGAAGCGCTCTACGCCGCGAAGCGCACCGGGCGAAACCGCGTCGTCTCCTGGCACCCGAAGATGCGCGGCATCCAAGCCGCGTGATCGCGCCCCAAGCATCCGTTTGCGGTGGGCCCCAAACCGGGGAGTGGAGCCCCGATCCGATTCACTCGGTCGGGGCGAGGGGCAGAGCCTTCGAAGACGACGAAGAGCACCCATCTCCTAAACGAGATCGGCTCTAGAACGCGGCGCCGAGATTGAGCACGAGCGTCCACTGACGGGGCTCGCCCGCGAGCGCTTGCTTGTCGGTGACCGTCTTCGAGGTGCCCGGCCCGGTCGGAACCTGAGTGCTGTCGCCGCCCACCTGAGCGTCCGAGGGGCTCACGAGATCGGTGATGAACTCCGCTCCGAACTCCACGATCTCGTAACGATACGACAGCCCGAACATGATCCGTTGCCGTTCGAGGCGCGCATTGTCGAACACGACGTTGTTGTTGAAGTCGAGCGGCGAGCCTCCGGCGCAGACGGGTTGGCCGTCGTAGATCTGATTCGAGCCGGATTTTTTCGTGGGGTCGGCGTTGCCCGGCGAGTTCGTGCCGGCGTAGCGGCAATAGCCGACCGCGTCGGTCGCCGGCGTCGTGTCCACTAGGCCCGAGTCGCCGAAGATCCACAGGTATTGGTAGCCGACCCACGGCGTCAGCACCGATTGGCTCGCGATCGTGAACGGCTTCGAGAGCTGCACGTCGAGGCCGACGGTCGTCAGTTGGAACTCGGGCGTGCCGGTGATCGTGCGCACGCCGGCGCCAACGGCGATGTCCGGGAAGTACCCGAGCGCGCCCGTGCGAAAGCCTTCGAGGATCGCCATGCGTACGTCCGCGCCACCCGTGAGGATCGTGGTGCTCGGCATGAAGCCGACCTGGCCGCCGACCTCGAGACCGAAGCCGAAGCTCTTTCGGACGCGCGCGGAGTACGTCGAAATGACGCCCGGAGGGTTCGCGTTGATCTCCGAGGCCTTGTTCGAAGACTGATCCCGCGGTCCCTCGGTGCCGAGCTTCCAATAGTCCGCGCCGTTGTTGATGCTGGTGTACGTCGCCTCGATCGAGAAATGAAAGCCGCCGTAGCCCGTCGTGCGCGCGGGGTGCATCGCGGTCGGCGCGAGGGCGAACCCCCACTGGTTCATGAGCCTCTTGAACGCGACGTTGTCCGGCACGCACGAGTCGCGTCCCGTCGAATTGAAATAGAGCGCGCGGTCGGGTCCATCGTTGAATTGTCCGATGTTGTCCGGCTTGCCAAGGTTGGCGACATAAGCTTGGTACGACCCGTCACCGACGTTGGTCGCGTTACAGCGGTGGTCGAGCACCAGCCGACTCAGCGCGGGATTCATCGAGTCGCTCGCGGATGCCGCTGGCGAGAGGAGTAGGAGGCTCCCCGCAGCACCGAGACCGAACAGGTGAAAGCGCTTAACCACGGTTCACTCCGCCAGGACGAGGCTACTTTCGCGGCGGGAGCGCCGTCAAGCACGCGAAAAGTAAGGCGACCAGGCGGCGTTCGGCCAGCGTCGCGTCGCGCGCGTCGCCCTCGGCGAGCGCGAAGCGAGTTATCGTGCGAAGGTCCGCTCGAAAGAGCCCTTCGAATGCCGTTCGTCGCCGAGCCCACGCACACACATCGGCTCCGCGCGACCGCCCGAGAGCGCCCTTTCCACGTCGTCTTGGTGGAACCCGAGATTCCACCCAACACCGGCAACGTCGCCCGGCTGTGCGCCGCCACCTGCTCGCCCTTGCATCTGGTCGGAAAGCTCGGGTTCTCGATCGACGCCCACGCCGTGCGCCGTGCCGGCCTCGACTACTGGCCGCTCGTCGAGCTCCACACCCACGATTCGTTCGCCGGGCTCGAAGCGGCCCTCGCCGCTCCGGAGCGCCCGGGCCGCCTCTGGCTCTTCAGTGGAAAGGCGCGCCGGAGTTATCTCGACGTCCCGTTCGCCGAAGGCGACGCGCTGGTCTTCGGAAAAGAGAGCGTCGGTCTCCCCGACGACCTCCTCGGGCGCTACTCCGACGACGTGGTCGGCATTCCTACTCTCGGCGCCGTGCGGTCTCTCAATCTGGCAAATTCGGTGGCCATTGCACTCTACGAAGCGCTGCGCCGGGTCGGCGCGCTCGCGCCGAGCTTCGTCGACGAAGCTCGGGAGTAGTTGTCCCGAGCCGTCCGTCTCACCGGATCCGCAGCATCGGCGTCGGGCGCGTGAACTCGGCGTGCACGCCGACGGTCTGCCCAGGCTTCGCGTCGACGCTCGCCGTGAGTCGTTCCCCGAGCTCGACACTCGAAAACACGATGACGTGCGCGCCCGGAGGGCGTTTCAAGCTGCGAATTGGCGTGGTTCCCGCCGAGGCTCCGTCCACGACGACGCGTGCCGGCAGATCCGAGGTCAGACTGAACACCGCCGCTGGCGAGCGCGGCGACGTCTCCGACGATTCGGACGTCTCCGGAGAGCCGTTCGCTTCATTGGACCCTGCGAGGCGTGCGGAGGCGGAGGGCACGGCCGGTCCCGGCCGCGGAATCGCGACGGGAGCCCCGGAGGGCGACGCCACGGGGGCGCCCGAGGCCTCGGTGAGAGCGGTCGTGGGAGCGACGGGCACGACCGCTGTCGGCGCGCCTTCCCCGGCGCGCGGATCGGTTCGCGGCTCGGCACCGAGCGTCGCGACGGACGTCGCGGGAAGTGTCGCCGAGCGCACCGAAGGACGGTCACGGATTGTGGAAACGACCACCCCAGTGGTCGCGACGACGGCCAGGAGGGACAGAAATACCAACGCGCGGCGGCGCGGCGCTCCGTTGGGCGACTTGCCGCTGCGAACGCGCTCCGTGGCGTCGCGTGTTCCCGGCGAGTCGGACGCGGCATCGAGGCGTATTCCGCGGGTTTCGAGCGCTCCGAGCGCCCCCGCGTCGCCCGTGAGCGGGAGCGACGACGGCGTCGGACCGTCCGGCGGGGGCGGTCGCGACGTGCGCGGATCGACGATTTCGCGCGTCGCGAACGTCTCGGTGACGAAGTCTTTCGGCGCGCGGGTCGCTGGCGTGACCGGCGTCGGAGGGACGCTCGGGCGCGCCCCGGTCCTCCGCTCGTCCGCGGTGATGGGCTCGGCCTGCGGGGCTTTGCCGCGTTCGCGCGCGACCTGCACGCGTTCGCCGAGACGCCGGGCGATGTCGCCGAGGTCGGCCGTCCGGAGAAATTCGCGAAGGGGGCGCGCGAGATCGTCGGCGGTTTGCGGCCGATCTCCGGCCTCGACGGCCACGGCGCGAAGAATGACGTCGTCGAGCGGAGCGAGCCGCGCATCGACGTCGGAGAGCTTCGGCGGCACGGCTTCGAGCGCCGCGTCGCTCTCGGCGCGGCTCGCCCGGCGAAATGGCGCGACCGACGTCCAGGATTCGTAGAGCAGCGCCCCTGCGGCGAACACGTCCGTCGCCGGGGTGAGGCGCCCCCCGCGAAGCTGCTCCTTCGGCATGTGCCCCGGAGAACCGAAGACCCGCTCGCGCGCGGAGCCGTCGGTCGACACCGGCGCCGCAATGCCGAAGTCGATGAGCCGGACCGCGCCCTCTTCGTCGATGAGCACGTTCCGCGGGGTCGCGTCCCGGTGGACGATGCCCATCTTCCGGTGCGCGTAGTCGAGCGCGCGGCAAATCTCCACGCCGAGGTACGCGCCCTCTTCCGGCGAGAGCCGCCCCGACTCCCGGAGCAGCTCGGCGAGGGTGACGCCCAAAGCGAGCTCCATCGCGATGAAGTAGACGCCTTGCTCGACGCCCAGCTCGTACACCGGCACGATGTTGGGATGGCTGAGCTCGACCGTCGTCTTCGCCTCGGCGACGAATCTGTCGACGAACGCCGCGTCGGAGGCGAGCTCGGCGCGGATCTGCTTCACGACGAGGCGCTTCTCGAACCCGCCGGCTCCGCGGAGCGTCGCTAGATAGACGATCGCCATGCCTCCGGAAGCGAGCTCGCGCTCCAAAACGTATTTTCCGAAGATCTGGGGAAACAAGCGCCGTTCCCATCGTACTGCTATCGCGGGCGTCTGGCTCGTCGCCGGATGCACGGCGTCGCCGCGGCAAGACCTGCGAGATATCCGGGCGCATTGGGTCCGGGGCTGCGCGCCGGCCGCGGACGCCCCGTTGACGCAAATCAACTTGGACGCGCTCGGTGACTTCGATCCGTCGCTCACGACCCATGCCGTGCTCGACGAATCCGGGGCTACCGCGCCGCTCACCATTCCCGTCGCAACTCGCGCCGTCGTCGCCGATGCGACGAACGGGTTCGGCGAATGGACCGGCGTCGGCGACGTCAGCGACACCGGCGACGTCGGCGACGTCGGCGTGTCATTGTGGCCCGCGGGCGCGACCTGCACGCTCGCCCGGAGCCCGAGCTACCCGACTCAGGCGTCGGGTCAGTCCTTCGGCGTCGCCCCCGATTCCGGATTCGTGCTCGTCTCCGGCGGCGCCACTTCGGACGCGACGTCCGCGCTCGCGTTCGACGTCGACACCGGAGTGACCACCGTCATTCCGTCGGACGAAGGGCCGCGCACGCGGAGACAAGCCGCGACGACCACCGAGTTCGGCGCGGATCTGCTGGTCGCCGGCGGCCGCGATCCGGAAACGTCGGAGCCTCTCGGTTCCGCCGACGTGTTCGACCCGACGTCGCTCTCGTTTCAAGACAGCCGCGTCGAGCTCGAGAGCCCGCGCGCCGATCACGCGGCCGTCGTGCTCGCGTCGGGTGAGACGTTGCTCGTCGGCGGCGTCGGCACCGACGGAATTCCGGTGCGGACCCTCGAAGCGATCTCGCCGTTGACCCGGCAATATCGCATCAGCGGGCTCACCGACTTGGAGGTTGCCAGAAAAAATCCAACGGCCATTCGATTGTCGGATGACCGTGTGCTCGTCGCGGCCGGCGTGGACGGGTCGGACGATCCCGTCGAGCTCCTCGAGTGGCTCACTGCCGACGGCGCCCGCGTCGATCAGGAATCATCGGCGCTCGCGACGGCGGACGAAGCCGCGACGATCGGACGAGCCTTCGCCGCGATGCCCGGCGGAAGCGTGCTCGTCGTCGGCGGGTGTCGACTCCTCGGGGCGGGCGACCCACCATGCGACGCGACCTGCAACGGCGGCGCCGGCTGCGCGTCCGACGAAGTGCTCTGGCTCACGCGCGACGGCACTCCCACGGTTTTGCCCGACGCGCTCGACGTCACGGCGGCCACGCCGCTACTGGTCGCCGGCGAAGAAGGACGCCCCTGGCTCCTCGCCGACGGCCCCGACGGCAGCCGCGTGCTCCGTCGATTCAACCCCTGGGAAGGAACCTTCGTGCCCGCCGACACGCCGGTGACGGTTCCGCAGGATCCGAACACGCGCGGCGTCGCGACCGACGCCGGCCTCCTCGTCTGGCTCGGCGGTGGAAACGCCGGCGATCTGCCCTCGCTCACGGCCTATCGGCACGGCACGCGCGGTCCGTTTACCGACGCCGTCGCGCCGCTCCTTCTCGGAAGCACCGACGGCTTGTCGCTCGATCGTCCGCTCGGCGCGGACGTGGCCCGCGACCCGAACGACGGCGACGTCCTGCTCACCGCCTCAGGCGCGACGTTGGTCGTCACCGATACGACGTACGCCGACGTCAGCGTCGCGGTCGACGTTCGCGCCGGACCGCCTCCGACCATCGCGCTTGCCGATCGCAACTACGGCGACGCTTCGTGTCCATGGCCCGCGACGCCGGATCCTCCGTTCACCGCCGAGCTCGACCGGATCGGCGCCGAGGTTCGTCTCACGGTCGCGAATAAGACGCGGGTTTGCGTTGGCGACGCCGGGCGCGTCTCGGTGTCCATCGTCGGCACCGGCGAAACCGTCGACGTGCGCTCCGTCACCGTGCGTCGATCGATCGGCACGCGGTAGCGCGCCGTTCAACCCCCTAAGGCAGCCGGCTCACCGCTTGAACAGCTTTCCGAACAGCTGTCCGATGTCCTGGTTCAAGAGATCCTTGTTGGCCGCGGGCTTCCCCTTGTCGGCCGGCGGGGGCGCGCCCTTGGGGTCGACCTTCTTGTTGGGGGCGCCCTTTTTGGCCTCGGGGGGTCGGTTTCCGCGCCGCATTTCGTAGAGACGGACCTCGCGCGCCGCTTCGACGTTCGACGCATCTTGCTCGGTGATGTTGCGAAATTCCTTGTAAGCGCCCTCGCCGTCGCCTGATCGCCTCAAGACGCGCGCGCGGTAGAGGCGAACCTTCACGTTGTCCGGCTGGAGCCTGCGCGCCTCGTTCACCATCTTGAGAACGTCGGCGTACGAGTTGGTCTCCGCACGTTCGGGCCTCTGAGACAGAAGGTCCGCGTAGAGCGCCACGTATTCCGGCTGCTCGGGATCGTTTTCGACGGCGAGCTGTGCCTGCTTCTCGGCCTCGTCGAGGTTGCCGCGACGGGCCAACACCTCGGCCTTCTGAAATGCCGTCGCGGCGCGAAGCACGCGCTGCACTTCTTCCTGCTCGTCGTCCGAGGCGCCGCCCTCGTTCATCAGGCGCTCGTACTCGCGGCGGCGGTCTTCGTTCGTGAGTACCTGATGCGCCTCCGACATCTTCGCGAAGATCCGCATGGCTACGTCGCGCACGTCGGCGAGCTCCGGCCCGACACGATCGGCGTGCCAGCGTTTGGCGAGGTGAAAGAACGCCGCCTGCACCGCGGACGTCGGTGCGTCGCGCTCGATTCCGAGGATCTGGTAGTAGTTCTCCGAGCCGATCGTCTCCTTGCGCTCCAGCACTTCACGCCGGAAGGCCGCGGACTCCTCGTCGGAACGGCGCGACGCATCGGTCTTGGCGCCCGGCTGGGTTTGCCTCGCCGCGGGCGGCCGAGCGCTGCGCGGCGCGATCGACGGCTTCGAGTCGCGGCTCGACGGCCGCGTTTCGCGCGGCGCGGCAAACGTCATCGACGATGGACTGACGCCGATCGGAGACAACCCGGCGCCGAGGTCGACGTGTCGCGTGGCGACCAGCGCGAACACGACGCGCTTCAGTTTTTCTTCGGCGAGCAGGCCCGTGGCGAGGAGACTCTGCAAAGGCTGTGGCTTGGCGCGAAGGACATCCAGAAATCCCCGCTCGTGCGCGTCGAAGCCGAACCGGGCGACACGCGAGTGCGGGTGGAGACGGATCTCGTTCGAGCCGAGTCGGTCGAGCGTCGCGTCCATGACGGCCACCTCGGGTTGCGCGCGAATCGCACGCCACACCGCGGCGAGCCCCTCGATCGTCGCGCCGTCGGCACCGCCGAAGGTTCGAAGCAAGTCGTCGCCCTCGTAATAGCCGTACATGCTCTCTGGACGGAGCTTGCAGAGCCATTCGATCTTGCGAAGCACCTGTTCGCCGAGCGCCTCGCCGAGCGCGTCCTGTTCGACCAAGCCCTCGTCGAGCAGTGATTGCCCGTGAAGGCGGCCGAGCGCGCGCGCCGACTCGAAAGAGCTCGCCGCGACGTCCGAGTCGATGAGGCGGAGATCGACGAGCACCTCGGAGAGGTAAAGCCCTTCTTCGGCGATCTTGACCTTGAACGGTACGCCCAAACGAAACGAAACCGCGCTCTTCAGAAACCGATGATCTTCGATGACGAGCGTGCCGGTCAGGCGCCGATCGAGCACGTAGATCAGAAGATTGGCGATCGGCGTGCCCCCGAGAGTGCCGGTGGCTACGGCCTGTTGCGCGGCCATGGTGCTTCCAGAGTAGCAGACGACCCGACCGATGGTACGGTCTCTGTCCCATGGCGCGTGGTCATCTTCTCGTCGTCGACGACGAAGCGGCCATTCTGAGCACGCTGAAGAAGGCGCTCAGTCTGGAGGGGTACACGGTCGACGTGGCGGGTGGTGTAGGCATCGCCGAGGAGAAGATCCAGAAGGGGAACTACGATGTCATCCTTCTCGACGTCGCACTTCCCGACGGCGACGGCGTGGAGCTCCTCGAGCGGGTGCGCGCGTCGGGCAACGAGGTCTCCGCCATCGTGATGAGCGGACACGGGTCGATCGAAGCCGCGGTTCGCGCCACGCGGCTCGGCGCGCTCGACTTTCTCGAGAAACCGCTGTCGACCGATCGGCTGCTCCTCGTCGTCGACAACGCGCTCCGGCTGCTCCGCGCCGAAGCCGAAGCCGCGGCGTTGAAGGCGGAGGCGGGCCATTTCGACGAGCTGATCGGCGAGAGCTCGGCGATGAAGAAGCTGCGCGAGCAAGTGCTGCGCGCCGCACGGTCCTCGGCGACCGTGCTCGTCACCGGCGAGCGCGGCACCGGCAAGGAGCTGGTCGCGCGCGCCGTGCACCGCGCGTCACCGCGAAGCAAGGGACCGCTCGAGAAGTTGAACTGCGCCGCTGTCCCCGCCGAGCTCATCGAGAGCGAGCTGTTCGGGCACGAACCGGGTGCATTCACCGGAGCGACGAAGCTCCGCCGTGGAAAGTTCGAGCGGGCCTCCGGCGGGACGCTGTTCCTCGACGAGGTCGGCGACATGCCGGCGGCGATGCAGGCGAAGCTGCTCCGCGTATTGCAGGAGTCGGAAGTGGAGCGCGTGGGCGGCAACGAGACGATCCGCGTCGACGTTCGCGTCGTCGCCGCGACCAACAAAGATCTCCCGGAGGCCTGCAAGACAGGCGCCTTCCGCGCCGATCTCTTCGACCGGCTGAACGTGCTCCCGCTATCGCTGCCGCCGCTCCGAGCGCGACGCGAAGACGTCCCGGAACTCGCTCGGCGTTTTCTCGCGGTCGCCGCGCAGTCGAACAATCGACCCGGCGTGACACTGACCGACGGCGCGCTCGCGGCGCTCGTTCACCACAGCTTCCCCGGCAACGTTCGCGAGCTTCGGAACTTGGTCGAACGGCTCGTCATCCTCTCGCCCGACGACCGCGTGAGCGACGAAGAGGTCGGGCATGCGCTCGGCATGGACGCGTCCCCGGGATCTGCGGGGCTTTACCGGCCCGGCGTGCCGTTCCGCGTGCTCGCGGAAGAAGCGGAGCGGACCATCTTGCAAGAGGCGCTCGCGGCGCACAGCGGCCAGATGGCAGCGACGGCGCGCGCGCTCGAGCTCGAGCGCAGCCACCTCTACAAGAAAGCGCGCGCACTCGGGCTTCGCGCCGAGCGCACCGACGACGAGTAAGTCGCGAAGCTCGAATCGACGGCGCGACGACCGGTCGGGACCTGCTCCGCGCCTCGAGGGCCGCACTCAATTCGAGCCGGGCGAGTCCTTGGGCTGGCTCGCGAGATCGATGGCCGCTTTTCGGTGAGCCGACGCGCCGGCGCGGTCGCCTGCTTTCTCGAGCACGTCGGCGAGCTCGCGTTGTGCGAGCGCGAGCTCGCCGGGATCGCCCGCGCAAAGCACCGCAGTCTCGAGCTCGAACCGCGCGCCCTTCGCGTCCCCCGCGCCGCCGAGCGCCTCCGCGTAGAGCCGGTGTGTCTTCGCGTTCTCGATGTCGACGTAGACCGCGGCTTGTCCGACGCGCTTCGCTTCGTCGAAACCTTTTCGCGCGATCAGAAGCTCGAGGAGTCGGTCGTAGGCGTCGCCGTCGTTCTCCTCGAGGAGCACCAGGCTCCGGAGGAGCTCGATTTGCCGATCTTCGTCCTTGAGCTCGCCGTAAATTTCGATGAGCGCGCGGAGCGGCGAGCTCTCGGTCGGGTCGAGCTTCCGCGCGGCGTCGAGCGCCGCGATTCTTTCGGCCGCGCCGGGAGCGACATCGGCCACGGCCATCCGGACGCCGTAACCGTCGTGGCCGGCGGCGAGGAGAGCCTTCAGTGCCTCGTAAGCGCCGGGGCGGTCGTTCCGCGTCTTCTTGAATTGAGCCCTGAGCCAGAGCGCGAGGGCGTGTTTCGGATCGATCGCGAGCGCGCGCGCGAGGGCGTCGGTCGTGCCCTTCTCGTCGCCGACCCCCATGTACGCGAGCGCGAGTCGCGACAGCTCCTCGGGATCGCCCGGCGCGAGTCGGACCTTTTCTTTTTGCTGGTCGAGGTCGACGGGACGCGTCGGCGGGACGAACTGGCCCCTATAGCGCGAAAGCCGCGCGTCGAGGGAGGCGCGGAACTTCCGATCGACGTCGTCGGGCTCGACGCCGAGAGCCTCGCGAATCACCTCGGGAGTGCGCTTTCCTTGGCCCCAAAGCTCGAGCATGCGCCGCACCTTCGGCATGCCGTAGTTGTCGGCGATGAATGCGACCACTTGTGTGGACGCATAATAGGCCGTCGCCATGTCGTCCATGTCTTCGGCGTGAGAGAATTCCCGATTCATCTCGGCGAGCGGCTCGATCTTCCCGGCCGCGAGCGCGGCGAAGAGGGCAGCGTCGTATTCTCGGCGCCACTCGGGTCGCTCGATCAGCGTCTCGTACTCGGCGAGGCCCTCGGTGAACCACCGAGGGACGCGGTTCTTCGAGAGCTGGATGTGGAAGATGTGAGCGAGCTCGTGCCAGAGCGTCATGCCGATGTTGAAGTGTTCGACCTTCGGGCTCATCGCCGCGAGGGTCTGCCCGAAGCACACGCCCTGAATGAACGTCTGCGGGAGACCGCTGGTCCGAACCGCGAAGTGTTCCCGATTGGGGTAGAGCTCGATGCCGACCGGCGTCGTCGGGGTGAAGTCGTATTCCTTCACCATCTTGGCCCACGCTTGCTCGAGGAGCGCAGGCACGTAGCGGTCGAGGATCGCGCGCTCGTCGTCGTGATAGCGCACCGTGAAACGGCCGTGGGGGACGGTGACGTAATGCGCGGGGATCTCTTTTTCGTACAAGTTCAGCGTGTTGTACACGCGCACGTTGAACGGATCGGCGGCGAACGCTCGCTGGAGCGCCGCGACGCCATCCGCTTCTTCACCGGCCCGGATCAGGTTGAACCCGAGCTGCGCGCGAACCTTGGCGTCTTCGGGGTCGGCGAGGAGCGCCTCGCGCATCATCACCACCAGATCGCGATACCGGTGCTCCCATTCGGCGTATTCGCCGATGATCTGATAGAGGCGTGAATAGCGCGAGTTTTTCGAGAGCACGTCGTTCTTCGCACTTTCGAAGCCGGGCTTGTCGTCGGCGAGAAACCGCACGGCGGCGTGCAGGCTCAGTAAGTCTAGGTCGCGCGGATTGACGCGCAGGCCGTCGGCGATGTGTCGCTCGGCGCCGTCGAGGTCCATGTCGCGAAGCGAGATGCCGCCGAGGACGAAATGGGCGTGCGCGAGGTTCGGATTTTGAGCGAGCGCTTCGCGGGCGAGCTTTTCGGCCGCCTCGAAGTCGAGGTTCGACGCGAGCTTCACCTCCGCCATCCACGCGAGCGCCTCGGGATCGTGCGGCGCCGTACCGAGGACCTCGGCGACCACCTCTTCGGCGTGACCCGGGTCGTAGTTTTCGAGGAACACTTCGGCGCGCCAGAGAAGCGTCTCCGCGGACGCCGGACCCGCGCGCTCCGCCTCGTTGAACGCGTCGTTCGCGTCGGCGGGACTCCGGAGCAAATAGGCGGCGCGCCCGACGAGCGGGAGCGCATGCGCGTCGATCGCGTCGTGGTTGTATTGTTCGATGAGCGTCATCAAGACGGGCTCGGCCTCGTCGCGGCGGCCTTGTTCGAGCAAGACCTGACCGAGGAGCAGTCGAACCTCGCGTGCTTCCGGAGCGCCGGCGGCGCTCGCGAGCACGCGTTCCGCTTCGTCGAGCTTGCCCTGTCGGCGAAGCGCTTCACCGCGGAGACGCACGAGCGCGAGTGCCACTCCCTCGGGCGCACCGGCGGCGTCGGCGGCGACCGCCGCGGCGTCGGCGTAGCGACCGGTCTCGAGGAGCGTCGTTGCCAAGCCTTCGCGCGCCTTCGGCGCATCCACCGTGAGCGCCGAGCGAAACGCGGTTTCCGCGGCGGCGTAACGACTCGTCTTGTACGCGGTCCACCCGCGCGCGAGCGCCGTCCCCGGAGACGAATCCTCGGTCGCGACGTCGGTGGAGCGCGGCGTCCCCTCGCGAGGGTGCCCCGTCGAAGCGGTTCGTCCGGCGCACGCGAATACGATCAGCCCGAGGAGAACGGACCGAAACCTCGCTCGCATCCCCCTCAGGATGCGCGATGTCGGCGTCCGGTGCCAGCGTCCCGCGAAGTCACGCGCGATCCCGCGGTCGCGCACGCACGAGCACGGTGGCCTCGCGCCCGACGCCGAGCGACGTCGCCGCATCGCCGTCGCGCTCTGCTACTTCGAGGACGTCGAAGGCGTTCACGAGCGCGACGAGCGCACCGGATTCCACGTCTGAATACGTTTCGCGAAGCGGGGCAAACGCGCCGCCGACTTCGACGACCGCGCCGGCGAAGGCCCCGCGATCGAGGAGGAGCCCTGCTGCGATGTTCGTGAACAGGTTGCCGAATCGGTCGACGGTGACGACCCTTCCTTCGATTCGATCGACCCGAACCACCGGAGCTCCCTTCGGAAGCGCGACGAACGGAACCGACCTCGTCTCTGAGACGTCGAACGCGTCGAGCGTGAGCCGTCCGCTGGCAAGCTCCGCTGCGACCGGCGAAAAGACGTCCCGTCCGTGAAACGTCCGGCTCGGCGTGGGAAGACCGAGTCGAGCAGGGTCGATGCGCCGCACTTGTCGCGCGGGGTCGAGCTCGAGCGCGCTCGCGAGGACTCCGTTATCCGGTCCGACGAACCATCTGCGGTGCGCGCGCGCGACGAGCGCGGCACGCGACGATCCGACGCCCGGATCGACCACCGCGACGAAGACCGTCTCTTCGGGGAACCCCCTGAAACATCTCTCGAGCCAAAACGCCGCTTCCTCGATGCGCTGCGGCGGGATCTCGTGCGTCAGATCCACGACGGCTGCTCCGGGACATCTCGCCAAGATGACGCCCTTCATCACACCGACGAACGGATCGCGCGTCCCGAAATCGGTGAGGAGCGCGATCAGTGGATTCATGGAGCGTCGTCGTCTCCGGCGCGATCTCGCCAGCGCGAGATGCGGCGTGGAAATCGGGTGCCGCCGCTCGCGCGCCACGCGCCGCGTAGCATCGCGTGACACAGTTGCTCGAGCCAATCCGGGGCGGCGCTCGGCTCGCACGCGATATCGACCGCGCCGTCCTGGATCGCGATCCGTGCGCGCACGACGAAGATTCCGTCCGTCGTTTCGATATCACCGACGTAGTCGACGGCCTGTTCCGACGTATTTGCAAGCCGCAAGGTGATGCGCCCGCCGTGTGTGAGCTCCACGCCGCGAGCGTACTCCACGGCGACGATCACGTCGAAACGCCGATCGGCGCGAAAGCGGGCGCAACGGGCGACGGGACGCGGCGACACCCTACATTCGCGAGGCCGCCGCGCGTTGCGACGACGACGCCGCCGTGGTCGAGTTCCACGTGGTGACATTTCTGGTGTTTTCACAGCACCCGGCCGATGGCGTCCCCCTCCTCGAGCTCGGCCGTCATGCGACGCGATTTTTCGACGCGACCGTCGAATCGCTCCTCACCCCCATGGAGTCGTCGGCCCATCCGGGGCGGCCCGCGAGCGCAACCGTACTGCGGTGCGAGGTGATTCAGACGCCACCTCCCGTCGGCGACGTCCTCGTCGCGTTTTCGTCGTTCGGTGCGCGGTCCGTCTTCGCGATCACGAAGCGCGCGACCACGACCGAGGACGTCTCACGCGCGCGCGACGCCGAAGTGCGAATGCACACCGCCGGCTTGGCCGGCCTCGCCGCTCGCTGCGCGTGGATCTTCGTCGTCGTTCCCGAAGCGGCGGCGATCGAATGGATGGCGTGGGAATGCTCGGCCCTCGTCGCTTCGGTGAGCCTCGGACCGGTCCTTTCTTCGGACGGCGCCACTCTGGTCGGCGTGAAGAGCGCGCGAGCGCGCGCCGAGGCGCTCCGGCTCGCCGCTACGAGATGAGGAGCGCTCGCAGATCGACGCCGGCAGCGGTAAGCGCGGCGTTCTGGACGCCCACGAGCTCGGCGACGCCTTCGAGCCCGAGGTCCACCATCGCGTCGATGTCGCTTCGCGGAACGGCTTCGCCTTCCGCGGTGCCCTGGATCTCGACGATGGCGCCCTTCGCCGTCGCGACCAGGTTCAGGTCGACGCGCGCGGTGCTGTCTTCGGCGTAACAAAGATCGAGCGCGAGCGCGCCGTCGACATGACCGATGCTCACCGCGGCGACCTGATCGCGGAGTGCGGGTCGAGTGAGCTTTCCCGTCTTCCGAATCGCGGCAAGGGCGAGCGCGAGCGCGATGAATCCGCCGGTCACCGACGCCGTACGCGTCCCGCCGTCGGCCTCGAGCACGTCGCAGTCGACGACGATACTACGCTCGCCGAGCCGTTCGAGATCGATGGCCGAGCGGAGGGCTCGCCCGATGAGTCGCTGGATCTCGCGCGTCCTGCCGGAGAGCGGCTTGTCGCGGCCGTCGCGATGTTCACGGCGGCGCGGGTTGGCGCGCGGATGCATTTGATACTCCGCGGTGATCCAGCCGCGACCTTGCCCCTTCATGAAGTCGGGCACGCTTTCGTCGACCGACGCGGTCACGAGCACGGCCGTGCCTCCGGCGCGATACAGCACGCTGCCCTCGGCGAGCCGGTGAAACCCGGTGACGACTTCGACCGGACGGATCAGGCGCGGATCTCGACCGCTTCGCTTGCGATGTTCCATCGAGGCAAAGCCTAGCCGAACGTGCGCGGGCCCGCGACGTATGCCAAGGTCGCCCCGAAGCGAATGGACAGGAACCAGATCCTCCGGGTATCGGAGATCTTCGAAAGCGTGCAAGGCGAGGGCGCGAGCGCCGGGACGCCGAGCCTATTTCTCCGCTTGGCGACCTGTAACCTTCGGTGCGCCTGGTGCGATACGAAGTACACGTGGGATTGGGCCGCGTACCGTTACGATGACGAGGTGCGCGAGACGGAGGTGACGGAGCTTGCACCCCGGATCCTCTCGAGTGCCGATCGGCATCTCGTCATCACCGGGGGTGAGCCCTTGCTTCAAACGCGCGCTCTCGAGTCGCTCTTGCGGCTCCTGCCCGAGACGCTCTACGTCGAGGTCGAAACCAACGGCACCCTCGCGCCGTCGGCGGGGCTCGCGGAGCGAGTGAACCAGTGGAACGTCTCGCCGAAGCTCGCCAATTCGGGCGAGCTCGAACATCGCCGTCTTCGTCCGGAAGCACTCACGGCTCTGCTCGAGACAGGAGCGGCGTGGCTCAAGCTGGTCGTGAGGAGCGGCGAAGAGACGGCCGAGATCGCGGCGCTCCTCGAATCGACCGAGTGGCCGCGATCGCGCGTGCTGCTCATGCCGGAAGCCGCGACCCGAAGTGCGCTCGCGGAGAAAATGCCGCTCGTGCAACACCTCGCCGCGACGTTCGGTGTCGGCGTGTCACCACGGCTCCACGTGGAGCGCTGGGACGGCCGGCGCGGCGTGTGACGCCGGCGCTCGCGAAGCGAGCCCGCGAAGCGGCAGGGGGAGCGGTCGCGCAGCGAGCCGCGGGGGACAAGGTCCCGCTCGCGAAGCGAGCACGCCCGAAGGGCGGCAGGGGGAGCGGTCGCGCAGCGAGCCGCGGGGGACAAGGTCCCCCGAACCATGACAAACAC